>NZ_VTXE01000036.1 GCF_013114595.1 Vibrio sp. 99-8-1
CGTCAGATAATCTTGAAAGGGAATGCCATTCCTTCAATTATCTTTCTTGAACTGAACTTGTTGATGTTGCTCTGAATCCTGCATCTTGAGGTCACTTGAGTATACTTTAGTGAGACGAGCGCTTCGTTAACCATCAAACGCTTTCTCAAGGCAGATGCTTTTGATTAAACAACAATCTTTGTTTTATCAAGAACAGAGTGGATAGGCTGACCGTTATACTCAAACATACTTGAGTATATTGCTAAAGCATAAACGACAAAAAAAATGCCAGTCACAAGACTGGCATTTTTGTTTAACAGATAACTGCTAACTGTTATTTAGTTACCATCATTGGACCGCCAAATGCCGTCACTGGTGGTACTTCACCTTTGAACTTCTCAAAGTCAACCAAACAAGTGTTAGCTGATGTCGCTTGAGCAAGCTCAGAAGATGGAATATCTTGAGTCAATGTGTTTGGATCGCCATATGTATCAATAGCACCAATCTTCTCATTCAGAGGGCCGTACCATGCGCCTTCTTCAATACGTACAACACCTTGAGCATAACTATCAGTGACAACTGCACCTGCTAGTAATTGACCACGGTCATTGAATACACGTACTAGGTCACCGTCTTTAATACCTTTAGACTTAGCATCTACAGGGTTGATGTAGATTGGCTCACGACCTTGAACTGCATAAGTTGCACGCATCTCTTCAGACTCACACATTTGTGAGTGTAGACGCTTGTCTGGGTGACAAGATTGCAACCAGAATGGGTGTTTCTTAGAACCAGGACCGCCGTGTGAACGTTCTGATTTTTCAAACCACATTGGGTGCTCTTGACAGTGATCATAGCCGTAGCCTTTGATCTTACGGCTTGAAATTTCAATAAAGCCAGATGGCGTACCAAGTGCATTCGTTTCTGGATCATCACGGAATGCCGCATGACGAACCCAAGGTTTACCCTTACCAGCGTCAAAGTAACCTTCGCTCCAGAACTGATCAAACTTAGGAAGGTCAAATTTGCCTTTGTTCGCTTTAACACAGTTATCGTATAGGCTGCGAACCCATTCCATCTCGTTCATACCGCGAGTGTATTCTGCATCACGACCAAAGCGCTTAGTTAGGCCAGTCATAATGTCGAAGTCGCTACGAGATTCAAACATAGGCTCAATCAGTTTGTTCATCGCGATAACACCACGGTTAGAGTATGAACCATAACCATCAATATCATTACGTTCAAACTGAGTACATGCAGGAAGTACGATATCAGAGAAGCGACAGCTAGCTGTCCAAGCAAACTCGATAGTCACTACAGTTTGTAGCGTTTGGAATGCTTTCTTCATGCGGTTGCGATCTTGGTGGTGATGCCAAGGGTTACAACCAGAGATAACCATCATTTTGTAGCCAGGAAGGTTAACTTTGTTACCGTTGTAGTTAATTTCTTTTCCTGGTTCAACTAAACAGTCGACCCAGCGAGCTACAGGGATAGTTGAGCTGTGGCCGTTAAAGTCTTTGTTGTCCCACTTAGGCGTAGTGCCTTTGTCTGGGTTGCTTGGGAAGCCACCAGGCATAGCAAAACCAGTTGATGGAACACCAATAGAGCTGTAGTGGTGACCATAAGATACACCGCCACCAGGAAGACCGATTTGACCGATCATCGCTGCAAGTACAGCACCCATCCAGTATGGTTGCTCACCGTGCTCTTGACGTTGGATACACCAACCGAATAGAAGCTGTGTACGACCTTTAACTAGAGTACGAGCAAGTTTGCGAATATCTTCCGCGCTCATACCTGTAATTTCAGCAGCCCACTCTGGAGTCTTCTCTACTTTATCTTTCGTTTCGCCATTTACATAAGCAATAAACTCTTCAAAGCCTAGGCAGTATGTATCAACGAAATCTTCGTCATAAAGCTCTTCTTTATACAATGTGTGTGCAAGTGCCAGCATCAGAGCAACGTCTGTTTGCGGGTTTACATACATGTGTTCGTTGTTAAGGAAACGCTGAGTTTTGTTTTTAACTGGGTCAATAGAGATAACATTGATCTCACCTTTGGCCACTTTCTCTTTTAGCTGATCTAGGTACTCATAAGATTCGTGAGTTTCACATGCCCAACCAACTTGAAGGTTTTTAACTGGATCATTAGCCCACATAACAATGTTGTCACTGTTTGCTAAGATTTCAGTCCAAGAAGTTCCTTGCGCGTATACTTCTGTTGAACCTAACACGTATGGTAGTACTGTTTGACCAGCACCTGTTGAGTAGTCACCCACTTTCTTAATGTAGTTACCATGCATTGCAACAGCGCGACGCATATGGTTACCAGCTGAGTGGAACTGACCCGTTGTACGCCATCCTGTTTGACCAGCATGAAGCGCCCATGGACCGTAATCTTTTTGTACACGCTCTAGTTCGTTATAGAAGAAGTCTAGTGCTTCATCCCAAGTGACACGAACAAAACGGTTGTTACCGCGTGTATCCGCAGCGTATTTGTGTTTTTTCAGCCAGTCTAGACGTACCATTGGGTAACGTACACGAGATGGGCTGTAGATAATCCCTTTAATACCGTTTAGCATTTCAGTTGGATACTTATCCAGTTCTAAAGGTTTAATTTCTTCAACCTTATTATTCACTACGCGAGCACGGAACGCGCCCCAGTGTGAACCAGATGTTTTCCACTCGCCTGCATCTGCTGCATTGGCAGTTGCTGACATAAGTAAGCTTGGACCAATTACCGATGCAGCACTTGTTGCCGCCGCACCTTTAAGAAAGCTTCTTCTTGTAATAGTCATAGGGTACTACTCCTTTAACTTAATGATGACCTTCAGAAAAATCTGAAGAATGTTTTTGTAAATATTTTAAAATGAGTGTTTCACTGTCTTTATCAAAGTTTACAAACGCTAGCATTCCGTTAAACATGCTAGGCCATGTATTAGTGTCAAAGTGACCTTCTTCTGGCTGTGTATGACAAGTCGAACAGTTTGATTGATATGCTTCTTTTGATTCATCCCAAATTAGGTCAAAAGAGTTGAGCATATCGGCTTTTTTCAGCCACAGTTTGGCGGTAACACGCTGCCAAGGAAGACCCGTTAGTTCATCCACTTTCTTCTCAAACTTCTCGACAACGGCTTTGTTCTTAGCGGTCTTTTTCTCTAATGTCGCAGTAGGGATGTTCATACCAAAGTCTTCTTGAATAACTCGAGCAAACCCACGTGCTTTACGCCAGCCAGCGATTTCGATTTGAACGATATCACCTTCGTTAGCAATCACTTTTACCGCTGAAGCTGGTGCTAGAGTACCTGCTGGCTTCTCCATCTTTTCATCTTCAAACAGTGGCAAGTATTTGGTGCTGACAATGGTTTCACCAACTGAGTAATCGGTATTTTTGGCTTCTTCCGCTAATTTCTGCGTCATTGCGCCGGCACTATTCATACCTTCCGGCAGTTGGTGAGCGATGCCTTTATGACAATCAACACAACTTTGGTCTTTTTCTGCAGCAGGAATCATCGCGGTTTGCGCCGCTTTGGACATGGTATCGAAATCCATGGAGCTATAGTTGTGGCAGTTTTTACACTCTAGTGAACCGTTAGCACTGAAACGGTCCCATTCGTGTTGTGCTAGCTCTAGACGACGCTCTTCAAATTTTCCAGCTTCATCGTAGTTGCCAAAAATTTGTGCATAGACCTCTTTCGACGCTTGCATCTTACGAGCTATTTTGTCTGTCCAGTTATGAGGAACATGGCAGTCAGGACAAGTGGCACGTACTCCAGAGTTGTTCTTCCAGTGCACAGTCTCTTGCAGCTCTTTATAAACATTGGCTTCCATGGTGTGGCAGCTAATGCAAAATTCTTCGGTGTTAGTCGCTTCTAAAGCAGTGTTAAAACCACCCCAGAAAATTACACCCGCAATAAAGCCGCCTAAAGTAAGTACACCTAAACTTATGTGCACTGCCGGCTTTGTCATCGTGGTCCAGATACTTTTGATAATGGATGTCATGATCGCTTCTCTAAAAAATTAAAATCAAAATAGGTACAAAATTAACCATGAGTCCCAGGAGGGCCCATAAATAAAATTTGCATTATCCAAATCAGAAATCCGTATCCTCCAACAAAAGCAACGCTTAAGATTGGAAAAAGAACAACAGTAATTAGCAAGAACGATTTCCATTCCAAAGAACGTTCTTCCTGCCCACTACTTTTATTAACATTACTCATACATTTACCTGTTATGTAATTAGTTCATTCCGGTTAAACATGAAAAACACTGAATTACTTTACCTTTCTTTACAGAAATTCTAGACCACATAATTTGTGTGGTTCAATATAAGAACCTTGCTTTAGAGCCCTTATTTACTGGTTTTTTGATATGGAACGGAGATGTGTTTTAATAAGATTTAATGTGAAAAAACATGAACAGATGTGTAAAATTAATAATGTTATCAATATGTATTAATTGTTATTAACACGTATATCTTTGCACTATATTGGTACGATTATTCATCGCGAAAAGTTTTTAATTTGACTCAAAAACAGTCAATATTTACGTTAATAAAATGTAAAATGTGAGCTCCCCCCCCATACATATGGAATATCGATTCTCTGGCTGCAAATGTCGTTTATGAACTCAAGACATTGATGCCGTTTTAAATGCTGCCTGTTCGAGGCATTTAGGGTTAAGATAAATAACAACCACTTAGAAACATGAGATGACCTATGCAGTCTGCTATTGATATAACTTGGCTTCAGCTGGCTTTATTCTCAATCACACTCGTGATCCCGCTAGCAATAAGTCGTTACTATCAGCTACAAATGAATCGAGAGATATTGATTGCAACGGTGCGAATGGCCGTTCAACTTACTTTGGTGGGTCTCTACTTACAGTTTGTTTTCGAGCTAAATAGCGTAGCACTGAACATTACTTGGCTGGTGATTATGGTCTTGATAGGTGGAAGTGCCATTATCGACAAGGCCAATTTGCCGAAAAAACGATTGATGATTCCGGTGGTATCCGGACTTTTCATCGGTCTTCTCCCCGTTATCTTACTACTCTGCTTTTATGTTATTGAACCAAGTCCTTGGTACAGTGCGCAGTATTTAATCCCCATATCGGGAATGTTGTTAGGCAACAGCCTTAGCGGAAACATTGTTGCTCTACAAAACTTATACGATGCATTTGAACAGAGAAAAGACGAATACCATGCGGCTTTATCACTGGGAGCGTCCGTTAAGTATGCATCTGTACCTTTTGTCCGTACTGCCATGCAAAAAGCCCTTGCGCCCATACTAGCGTCAATGACAACCACAGGGTTAGTCACGCTGCCTGGCATGATGACCGGTCAAATTCTTGGAGGAGCAAGCCCCTTGCTCGCGATCAAATACCAGTTGGTCATTATGATCGCCATCTTCGTTATGATGAGTATTTCTCTTACTGTCTCTTTGCAATTGAGCATAAAACAGACAATCACAAAAGAGGGCAAAGTACTGATAAAATTTATTAAAAAATAGCTTGCACTTTCTCTATCCCGAGAAAATCAAGCTTAGCAGAGTTTATCCACAGATAATGTGGATAAACTGTTTTAAAACTGACCATTTTAGTCAAAGGTAACAATTCTGGTGATTGTTGCTTGTTTCACTTGATAGAGCGCTTTATGGTTTTAGTTAGAAAATAACTACTTTGAGAACACAGCATGAAATATAGCCAAGAAAACATCGCAGAACTTAACCTTCTTCTTCAATTTGATATCAGTAGTTCTGCAACAGGTATTAAAGTTCATCAAGAAGCAGCAGCCGAAATGAAGAGTGCTGTGGCAAGTCTATATAGCAAAGGACTATGTACCATGCCCGACGGCGGTTATCTTACTGACGAAGGAATAGAAATGGCAGAACTGGCAGATAAACTGCTACGCGTAATTTCAGCTTAATATGTCAGGTGCTATAGCCATTGTTGGTGGAGGCTGGCTCGGTCAGCCTTTAGCCTTATCTATACAGCAGCAAGGAGTACATCCGGTATACGTCACTCGCACAAGCGAGCAAGGTGTTAAAGAGCTACAACATGCGGGCTTAAATGGCCTCTTGCTCAAACTGCCACTCACCAATCAAGATCAAACCTCTCAATTTGTTCAATCGCTAATAGAAAAAAATGTTTCCACCATTATTGGCAGTTTCCCGCCGGGATTTCGTAAAGGACAAGGTCAACAGTACTTATTACAGTGGCAAGCTCTTATTGAAGTGGCAAAACAAGCCAATATAGATAATGTGATTATGGTCAGTTCAACAACAGTTTATCCACAGGTGTCAGGCACAGTCAAAGAGGAAGATGCCACTCTTCAACTGGCAGCCAATAACGCACTATTCTCCGATAATGCTCGTACCATGTTGGCAGCAGAACAAGCCTTAATAGAGTCGACATTGGGATATATGATTGTTCGCTGTTCGGGGTTATTCGGACCAAATCGACATCCGGGAAGGTTTGTCAGTAAACTAAAATCGATCAGCAGTGCAGCACCTGCCAATATGCTACATTTACAAGACGCCATTGGTGTTATTCAGTTCGTACTCTCTCGTGTAACCCATCAGATAATCAATGCCTCTTCTCCTGCATTAGTCTATAAATCCGAATTTTATCAAACGGCACTCCAGCAGTATGATGCCACTCTTAATATGCCG
The DNA here is from genome assembly GCF_013114595.1 of Vibrio sp. 99-8-1. GTDB lineage: Bacteria > Pseudomonadota > Gammaproteobacteria > Enterobacterales > Vibrionaceae > Vibrio. Next base: position 6,650 of record NZ_VTXE01000036.1, read on the forward strand.
GAAATAACAACAACAGCAGACAAGCAAATATCTTCACAGAAGCTACAGCAATCTGGCTATCATTTTGTTTACTCTAACGCTATCGATGGCCTTCAGCACTGCTAAGGTGTCATCATTTAATAAGTACCAACTTCATCCGAGATACTCTCTTCATTAAGGTCTGTTGGCCTTTCGAAACTATTTTTGCAACAGGTGCTTTATACTGCGTGATAAGTCGTTTACATAGAGTAACTATGCGGCTCTTCTCATGCCTTGCTCAAACCGCTTTCAGATGGAACAAAATCTGTTCTCGAAAATTCAACAGACTCTTGTAAATATCACCTCAACCTGCACCTCTTGTTGTGAATTTTGGTAACAGAACCTCCAGCCCTGCTTGGCACAAATGCGTTTGACCAATTCAAGTCCTAAACCAAAACCACTAGAATGGTCACCCTGATAAGAACTGTGGTTGGACACGGTAACCGTCTCATCCGAAACGAATATACTGATCTCACCCTGCTCTGCATACTGAAAAGCATTACGGATTAGATTGCTCATCACGATTTCTATTAAAGCGGGATTAACGAGGCAACTCCCCTCACCTTTAATTGAAACACTCAATTGCTTGTGCTGCTTTAAATAATCAAGTCGTGTTATTAGCTCCTCGCTCACTTGTCGCAATGAGACCGACTCAACCTCCAACTCTTCTTTTGATTCTCGTGCCAACCACAAAATCGTTCGACTGAGAGTCGTCATATTTTCAACCGCATGCTTTGCTCTATTTAAAGGCCGGGATTCGCCAATTTGTTCATCGAGCGTATCCAAACTGGCCTGCATTATAGCGAGTGGCGTTCTTAACTCGTGGCTGGCATTACGTAGAAATTGGGTTTCTCTCTGATTATAAGCGCTAATCCTCTCAACAGCTGACTCCAGTTGCTCCGCCAAGTCATTCAGCTCCTCATAATCATAAACAGACTTTGGTTGCTGCTGCTCCGTGCCCAGTTTTTCCGCCCACAGTTTTAGATGAACAAACGGCTTTCCTAAACTTCTCATCCACCAGGCAACCAACGCAAAAAGAAGCAGCATAAATACCGCGATGGCTATCAAGCTTTGCATAACGATTATTTTAATGTACTTCTCAAAGTAGCGTTCAGAGTACTCACTAGAGTACTCCCCTAACCAATAGATTATCTCTCCAGACGCGAGTGGAAGCTTCATCAACTCAAGGTAAATAAGCTCGCCATTTAATTCGGCTTCCTTACTCTCGGGTTTATTCAAAATAAGAGTATCGGGGGATTGATATTCTGTTTTTACATACTCAGGCAACTTCTCCCAGTGACGATAAACGTTAGAGTTAGACAGCAGAGACACCTCTACATCAGTAAGTTCATTTTGCTGTTCTAACTGACGAGATAAGCTGATCGCTTCAATTTGAATATCGACATCTGCAGCCGTATCAATACCGAAAATGTACTGGACCGTAATAATGCCAACCATGAAGACAACCAATATTGAACCAAACATGATCAACTTGCGTGACAAGCTTTTCTGTAAAGATACCGCTTTTCTTTTCATTGCTGTTCCTTCAACTGAATACCGGAGTTGATGCGCGTATGCAGCAGTGGGGTTTGATAGGGCTTATCCAGCACTTTTCTTAATCGACTCAACTGAACTTTAAGGTTGCTAGAGTCGGGATCACCTTCCGGCCAAATCAACGCTTCCAACTCTTTTCTTGGCACCACTCTTGGGCTCTCTTTCGCCAGATAGAGCAATAATTGCCAGCCAACAGGCGTCACCTTAATTAAATCCCCTGCTCGGCGTACCTCTTGAGAAGGAATATCGAGTACTAAGTCAGCGATAGTGATCGTCTGTTGATTTCTTGCACGACTTCGCTTTAACAACGCCTCAATTCGTGCCCACACCACTGGCATTGGACACGGCTTTACAACAAAATCATCTACCCCACTGCGAAACCCTGCAAGCTCATCTTCCATGGTATCGTAAGCTGTCATCATTAGTACCGGCGTTTGGATATACGCTTCTCGCAACAGAGAACAGACTTCATAACCGTCCATCTTTGGCATATTCACATCAAGAATAATCACATCAGCACTCTCTTGTTTTGCCAGCGCCAAACCACTTGAACCGTTATAGGCGAAGTCACACTCCACTCCTTTTAGTTCAAAGTAATCCGCTAATGCTGCAGAAAACTCACTATCGTCATCAATGATCAATACTTGCATCGTTTAGCCCCAGTTCTTGTTTGCGCTCTTTAGTCGCGAGCTTATCTTGCACATCCACCACTATCGCCAGCAATACCGGAATCAGTATCAAGGTAATACCGGTTCCAAATAGTTCACCATAGGCTAAAGAAACAGCCGCAGGAATAAGATATTGCGCTTGTTCCGAAGTCTCTGACATCAACGGATATAAGCCTGCAAATGTCGTTACGGTTGTTAAAAATATCGCCCTTAATCGAGTGAGTCCAGTTTCAACCAATAACTTGTGCAGTGACGCTTTACTTCGCCCCACCCTGCGCTGTCGATTAAAGCTACTGATTAATACTAGGCTATCATTTACGATAACTCCGGCTAACGCCATCATACCGAGAAATGACAACATACTTAATGGGATCCCCAAAGCTGCATGCCCAAGAACGGCACCGACAAAACCAAACGGAATCACCGACATGATAACAATAGGTTGAACATAACTCTTCAGTGGTACTGCCAGCAGTGCGTAAATAGCGATCAATGAAATGATCAATGCTTTCTTGATATTTTCTTTCGATTTTTTGCTCTCTTCCAGCTCACCCGCTTGTTTAATCACTAAGTCAGGCCAACGCAGATGCATTTCTTTAAACGCCGAATGCGAGAGGTCGTCATATAAATATTCTGCAGACGTTACCCCTTTATCAACCTGAATGGTGATATTGGAATATTGGTTACCATTTTTACGAATAATTTCGCTGCGCTTATATTCAAAGTTCACATCGGCAATCGCGTTAAGAGGAAAAGCCTGCCCTTTATGGTTTCGTATCTGTACCAGGTTTAGATCCAGTAAAGAGTCACGAAACTTCTTAGGAAAACGAATTTCCACACGAACTTCTTCATTACCTCGTTGCATTCTCTGCACCTCTAAACCACCAAATTTATTGCTAAGTTGATCGGATAGATTCCGCTGGGTTAACCCCAACTGCTTTGCGTGCTCTTTAAGAGTGAAGCTAAGTTGAGGCACGGTACTTTTTAAGTTGTCTCGTACACCTAGCACACCATATTGTTGTTTAATTTGCTCAATCAGATATGTTTTCGCTCTCTGTAACACGTCACTATCACTATGAATAAGCACGAGTTGCATGTTAGGCGTGGTGCTCCCCTCCGAGGTGCCGAAATTCACATTCCACGCGGCAGGAATGTCTCCCACTAGAGTCCGCCAACGATTAACCACCGCTTTTGGCCCTAACGTTCTCGTCTCTTGTGGCAGCAACTCCGCTTCCACCGAAATGGTTTCATCACTGACGATTATCAATAGTTTTTCTATTAATGACTGACCAGCTTCGTTGTTTATCGTTTCAGCGGCACTGCGAATCAGCTCGGCATTTTTCTCCACCAGCTCAAGAGGAGTATTGGCATGATGGGCGATATTAATAGAGACAAAATCGCCGGGAACCTCAGGGAAGAACACCGTTCTTACCACATTCTTTTGTACTAAGGTAAAGCTGCCAATTAATACGGCAATGAAAAGCACAATAACAGAGTATCTATGCTTAATTGACCAAGAAAGTACCGGAGCATAAATCCGTTTTCCAAACGCCTCTAGCGTGTTATTAGCGACACGCTGAACTCTGTTCTGCTCTCCCACCCGGGTATGCGCTAAATGAGCCGGTAAGATCAGTTTGGATTCAACTAATGACATAAATAGAGCGGCGATCACCACCCATGCAAAACCTGAAAACAGTTTGCCCCACTCACTGCTTATTTGAGTCATTGGCATAAAGGCAGCAATGGTAGTTGCGATACCAAATATCGTTGGTATGGCAACAATTTTCACGCCTTGTTCGGTGGATTGAATCGCAGTAAGGCCGCTCTTCTTCGCCTTCATTCTGTTTGAATAAACGCTCTCTCCTACTACGACAGCATCATCAACCAAGATGCCCAACACCAATATAAAACCAAAGGTGGTGATTTCATTGAAGGTATAGTTGAGGAATCTTTCTCCCATAAAAACAAATGTTCCAGCAATGGCGACAGGCAAGCCAGCAGCCACCCAAAGAGCCAATTTGGTATCAAGAAACAGTGCCAAGAGCAGGCTAACCAGTAATACCCCTTGCAGCGCATTGCTTTTTAACAAATCCAACCGCTGATCAATATAGCGACTGGTATCTGCCCATACGGTGACTTTAATATCATCAGGTAGCTGGGGCTGAATCTTTGCTAGCACCGCACTAACTTCTTCACTTATCTCTTTAACATCACTCTTATCTCCAGCCATGACTTCTATGCCCAAAGCTGGTTTGCCATTAAAACGAACTTTTACTTCATGTTCGGCATAGTTATCTACGGATTTTAGAACATCTTTTATTCGAACGGCGTAACCATTCTCGGTGGTTTTAATAATGACATCTTCATAATCTTTGGCGTAGTAACCTTGTTGATCGGCACTTAGAGTTAGGTTGCCGGATTGTAATTTTAACAAGCCACTTTTACCGGTAATGGAGAAGCGATTTACCGCTTCAGATAGATCCGCAAGAGTGAGTGCGTAAGCTTTGAGAGCAAAAGGGTCAACTTCTAGTGTGACTCGGCTATGCTCTTCCCCCCAACTTTTCACCTTGCTGATACTCGGCTGAGAGAGAAGGCGTTTCTTCACCTGTTTTAATACTCGTTGTCGAGTATTAATATCTTCGCCACCATAAACTTGAACGATCAAAGCAGAGAATTTAAAGGCTTCCTGCTCTATCACCGCTTTCTCTGCTGCGGAAGGCCAGTTTTCAATCGCATCCAATTTTTGACGAATAGCGACGGTCAGTTTGTCTAGTGGGTAGTTGTCGGTTCTCACGACTTGAACATAACTATTTGAACGACTCGAAGAGGAAAAAATGTCTTTTACCCCATTAATGCCTTCCAGTGCCCTTTCTATCTTTGACGTTAAACCTTGATCAACCTGCTCCGCTGTTCTGCCAGAGAAATAGGTAGAGATACTGATGCTATTTGCTGGAAGCTTAGGAAATGCCTCCGACCTTAATCCTGTTAACGTCAAATAGCCGGATACCAGTATCATCACCATTAGCAAATTGGCAGCCACTGGGTTTCTCAAGAACCAACTCATCATAGTGCAGCTCCTTCGATAGCATCTACTCTTGCGCCTACTTTCAAGCCATCATGACTGTATTTCACGACTCTTAGTGACGAGTTCTTGGTCGCGGTGACATAGATGCTACTGTCGTTCGCGCTCAGTATTTGTGGCTTCCAATTGCCGAGTCTGTTTTGCTCATCAACGTACCAAACCAGACCCGATGGACTCATCGCTGTTTTAGGTATTTGTACCGCGTCAGATCGTCGCTTTCCTTGTAGAGTGACTTCAACAAACATCCCCGGTAAACCGTCGCTAAGCTCTAAGTAGATAAACCGCTGTCGGCTAAGAGGATCAATAAAGCCCGCTTTTCGGATACCTGTTACTTTTATGATCGGTTGCTGTTGAGTGTTAGCCGATACAGCCTTAACTTGAATGTCATCAATAATTAAACGCTCCGGCAGAACTTGCCACTGCTTCTCAGTCAGTGCCACCGCCACTTCACGGACACCAGCGTTAAATAACGTTAATAACGCTTGTCCGTTTTGAATCGCTTCGCCGGGATCAATACTACGCTTTGCAACGATAGCGTCATAAGGGGCATACACTTTGGTAAATGATAGTTGCAGTTTTTTGTTCGCTAGGTTTGCCTGTGCCGCTGCGACATCCGCTTTCGCCTGCGCAACCTGTGGTTCTTTAAACACGATGGAAGAGGTTGGTTTTCCCTTGTTGCCTGCTAATTTCCAGCCCCGTTTTGCTGCCGCCATTTTACTCTCTGCGATAGCTAGCGCGGCCTGCGCTTGTAGCAAACGTGCCTTCGCTTCTTCGACGCTCAATTGATAGCGAGAAGGCTCAAATGAAGCAAGAAGCTCCCCTTTTTTAACCTTGTTTCCTTGCTCCAGACGAGAGTCAATAAAGTCAACTCGGCCTTGAACTTGAGCAACAATATCGGTTTGCCATTTCGCTTTCACTTCGGAATAAAGGGTCATTTTTTTTCTTGCGGTAACTAATGAGGCCTCCACCACTTCAGTTGTGGGCAGAACCCGAGCTTTACTCTCTCCTTCCTGCCACTCCACTGGAGAGGTAAACCAGAGATAACTCGCCGACAACACCAACGAGGCGACGATAAAAACAATCACTTTTTGCTTCATTTATAGACCTTAACCGTTCCTACTAGATTGGCGAAAAGTCTATATCAATGGGAGTAAACATCACGTTAACGAGGGGCTTTGGCTATGGTAGAGAAGAGAGCTACAGCAGATAAAACGCGGCAACCAAGACAAATAAAGAGTGGCAGAGAAAAACGCCAGTGCGATTGCACTGGCGTTGTAATTACAGTCTATTCAGACAAAACTCTCTGAGCTAGCCGCAAAAATAAGTTAAGCTGCGTGGTTATCATGCTCAACGGCTTGTCCAAATCCCCTCAAACCAACAACATGAACATGTTCATGGTCTTTAAAGATTTTACGAACCAGTTTATAGGTGGTTCCTTTCTCAGGGCTAATATTTTCTGGAGCCGCAATCAATAACTGCATATCAAGACGATCACACAACTCAAACAGGGTAGAAATAGATTTACTATCTAGTCGTGCAGCTTCATCCAGAAACAGCAGACGACACGGAATAATATCTTTACTTCTTAAACGACGAGACTCTTCTTCCCAGCTTTGAGTGACCATCAGCAAAATGGATTGTCCGGTTCCTATCGCTTCACCAGTAGAGAGAGCACCTGACTCAGCTTGTAACCAACCATCGGTACCACGATTGACTTCAACGCTTAACTCTAGGTAGTTACGATAATCTAATAGCTCCTCACCCAAAAGTTGTGGCGAACGCTGTCCCATATCGATATGAGGGTTCACCCGCTTAAACATTTTCGCCATGGCTTCAGAGAACGTAAGACGGTGGCTCTCAAACAGATCTTTATGCTGTTGTTGTTGCTGTTCTAAGCTAGTTAACAATATCTGGTGGCTTTCACGAATATTGACATTCAGACGAACCCCTTTCACTTGACCAAAGTTAATATTAGATAAGCCTTGGTTTAGCATTCTTATTCGATTCTGCTCTCTGACAATGGTCTTCTTAATGATATTGGCAACGGATTCAGAACTGATGGAGAGACGGCTCTCTCGCTGAGATAACTCTTCAGCCAAACGTGCTAACTCTATCTCCATCTCCTCAATCGCTTCTACCGGATCATCAGTATGGATAATGTCTTGTCGAATACGCTCTTTTAGATGTTGATATACCGCAATGTAGAACATCACTTTGCGTTCAGGGTAAGCACTGTCCTCTGACAGCCTCAATGCATCTCTTAAAGATTCATTGTCCGCAACCGCGAGTCGTAAGGCACCAAGAGATTTATCAGACATGGATCTTAACTCTCCTGCTGACTTATACGCGAGTTCACGACGGTAAAGTCGCCTTTGAACATCATTCTCTTTAGCAAGATGAAGCACGTTGCACCAACCCGACTTAGCGACAACAACCAATGAACGTAACTCAACATATGCTTTCTCTGTCTTGTTCCGCTTTTTCATTAAACTTTTAATGGTAAACTCTATCGCGGTAGCATCTTTACCCAGTTGGGCGATTTCCTGTCTTGACGCTTGTAGCTGTTCAGTTAGTAGCTGTTTATTTTCACTGGCTCTCTGCTCCGTACCATGCTCAACAGCAACACCAAACTCGTTAAACTCGTTTAAAAACTCGCTGACGGTTTCTGACTTAGCTTGATAGGCACTCTTTAATGAGACAAACACTTGGTTATACTGACTGGCTTGATGACGAATAGACTTAGCCGATTCTCGGTATTTGCTTCTCAGTAGTTCTGCTTCTGCCAGTTTTTTGGTGAGCTGTTCGCTTAATTCACTGCTGGTCTCTAACATATTGGCTGAGTCAGAGTAGCTAAAATGGCTGCTACGTTTACACACATCTTCGATAGCAAAAATCTGTGCTTTAACCTGTTTTAACTCATCTTCTAGTTGTTGATAGTTGGAATCCAAGCCATCCAACTGACCTGGGTCAACTTCAAGTGAAGCTATAAGCGGCTTAAGATCTAAAATCGACCTTTTATGCTGAGTGATAAAACCTCTGCTTTGCTGCAAACTGGCTAACTTCTCTTCATTTTCAGAATAGCTAATCGACAACGCTTGATTAGCCAGCATGGCATATATTGGCTGAACAGCGGCCAAAAGATGTAACGCTTGCTTGTCTAACGACATCTGTGAAACAAGCTGTTTCTCTTGCTGTTCAATTTCAGCTAACTGTCGAGTAAATTGCTTCTTGTCATTGCTACGGTCGTAACGCGCTTTGTCTGGATCTTGCTCAAAAGCGATTTGAATATGATTTTCTACAAACTGGCTAAAGCCAAGATACAAACGCGAAAGCTTTTGCGCATCAAACGCCACACTTGCATGCTGTTCTACAATTTCCGCTCGTTCGTCACGTAGCTGTTGTACGCGTTGCTCTCGCGCAGCACGACCAAAAAGAGACATTTCAGGAATGCGTGAATAGCGCATCTGCCTATCACTAAACTGAACACATACCGCCCCTTGCAGCTCTTCTACCGCAAAAGAGGTATCATCAAATGCATCAGGCTCTCCTTGAATAATATAAATATCTTCAGGGCAATCGGTGACAGACAGCAACTTGCTTTTGATATCCGTTAAATCCGGTACCACAATCGCGTGGCGCGCAGGCCCGTACATAGCACTAAAATAGGGCGCGTCTTCTACAGCAATATCATCATAAATTTCCGATAACAGTACCCCACCAATCGTCTCTGCAATCTCTTTGAGTCTGGCGTCATCTGAGTTCCCCGGCAACGCCAGCTTTTCAATTTCTGCATCGATTCTGTCTCGTTGAGCCGCCAATTGATCCTTTCGTTGGACTTGTGTCGTTTCCTGTTCCATCAGCTTTTGCATCTGTTGCAATACGACATGGCTGGAGGTTAATGCTAGTCCGCTCTGCTCTTCTAGTTTTAACCTAGCACTGTTCGCCTCTATCCACCGAGGTGCGATAGAAACCAAACGATCAATCTCTTCATCAATCTGGTTAATGTTTCGAGTTAACTCGGCCTTATTGTCTCTAAGGCGCTGATGGGTCTGTTGCGCTTTCTCTAATGAATGTTGATGTTGACTATTTTGTTGTTCAACCACATCACTGTTTGTTAACTCAATCTCCGTGAGAGAGTGATATTTCTCACACAGCCGTTTGGCGTTGACTTGCTTTTCAATGTCACTTTTTAGTTGCTGTTGAATCGCTCTCCAGCCAGACTCATTCTCCAACTCAGCTTCCATTTTGTTAAGCTTGCCTAACCACTCTTTTGCAATATCAGCGGCATTATCACGGCTGGCGTCACCTTGGATTGAGCAAAGCAACTCATAGCCTTTTTCAAATTTTTCCGATTGAGCAGAGGCAACATCAAGCTTATGTTTTACTTCAAGTAACAGCGCCGTTTTACTCTGTTCTAGCTGTTTGTAATGGGCTAAATGAGTTTTCGCATTTGCAGCCTCTAGCTGCGGCTCTTCTGTTAATTGAATAGCCTTGGTTAATGCTTCCATCGCTTGTTGATATTGAAGAGCACGTGTCTGCTGAACATCTAACGCTTGCTGGTAATCCGCAAGTTGCGACTGCAAACTATCCACATCGTTTTCCGCCAGCAGCATCTGCTCTTCAATCTGTTCAACTTGCTCATTGACCTCTTCTACAACTAACGCTTGTTCTTGTACCTTCTCACTTAACTGTTCTAAATCCTGTTGATACTTATCGATTTTCTCTTTTTGTCGAATGGCATTTTGTACGAGTTGTAAAAACTCAGATGCTGATTGCTGCTCTTGCTCTAAAGTGGACTCTTTCTCGACCCATTTCTCTAACGACAGCTCTATCTGATTAAAGTTGTTGTTCTGTTCAATGATCTGCTTTTTGGTCGAAAATAGCTCACCGCGTAGCGACAGAATCTGGTCAATATTGTTTTTTCTGTCATTGGCATTACGCATATAATCAGAAGCAACATAGTTGGTAGATTCGGTAATTAAATGCTTAAACAGATCACGATCTGCTTGGGTAGTTTTGATGGCTTCTAATGTTAAGCGATTCTCACGAAGTGCCGACTCCATGTCTTGAAATGCTTTTTTAACGCCACCGTTTTGAGGCAATAAATAGTCGCGCAGAGATCGGGTGATCGCACTTGAAATGCCCCCATACAGAGACGCTTCAATAAGACGATAAAACTTAGAGCGATCGCCACTGTTACGAAGTTTCTTAGGTAAAACACCCATATCAAACATCTGCGAGTGATACTCAGCAACCGAATTAAAGGCTTTGAAGCTCACCTGATCCAAAGTGCTGATATGCTGTTTTATCTCAGGTAACGCTTTCACTCTTGCTTGTGATCCTGACAGCGACTCTATCAGAATGTCCGTTGGCCGAATGTCTTTATCCAGCCCTTGAATAACAAATGGTTTTATATCGACTTTCTTATCTCTTCCTGCGACCTGCTGCAACTTAACACCAAACAAAATACGTTGCTGGCGCGAGTTAACAATGTCTAACACAGAAAAACAGACACCTGGTTGCAACTTACCAAACAGACCTTTGTCTTTTGATGCTTGCGAGCTCCCAGCTTCGGTAGTATTTCTAAAATGCAGTAAACTTTGATCTGGAATTAAAGCGGTAATAAATGCCGCCATAGTGGTGGATTTTCCAGCACCATTGCCTCCAGATAAGGTTGTCACTAAGTTATCAATATCAAATGTTCTAGCAAAAAAACCATTCCAGTTAATCATGGTTAACGATTGATATTTACCTCTTTCAATCATGCTAGCGCCTCATCTGTATCACTTGGTTGTTCAGGTTGTTTTTCAACTTTTTTTTCAACAACGGCTTCGCCATCTTTAATTAATCTTATTTGTGCTTGTTGCAGATCATCCCCTAAACGTGCATCTGCGCCAAAGCGGAATACGGCGTCACTGATAATAAATTTTCCTTCTTCACCCATTGAGTGAACCATGCCAATTTTCTTTAATCGTCTTAATGACGTTCTCACCTTTTCAAACAGTTTTTCTCTGTCCAAGTCAGAGCCTGTCGCTCTGTTAGTCACTAACTTTATAAGTTTTTTCTCGTCGCTTAATGACAACAACTCTTCATAGAGATCGTGATGGCTAAAAATGCCTTCATTGGCAAGGCGTTCTGGGCTTAAATAGAGATAACACAACACTTTACCCACCAACATGTCGAGTTCCGTTAATACACTTCGTCCTATTAATGAAGCGTTACGAGGCCTTAAATAGAAGAAGCCTTCTGGCGCTTTAACCAGTTCCGTATTGTAACGCTGGTAAAATCCAACCAGTTCCGATTCAAAATCGGTCAATAGTGAGTGATTATCTAAATCATCACTAGAAATATGCCTTCCTGCTCTTAACGCACTATCAAGCGTCGGAAAAAGAGGGTTAGAAATTACTTTTGCCAGTTTCACTGACATGTATTCATCAAAATCTGTCGATGACATTCGCTTGTACCTTTGCTCCAAAATTGTTGATATCTGTCCAGTTAGGCTGAATCGCTTGGTAATCTGATTCGGAGTAACCCAACTTCACCGCTTGATCAATAATAATTCTGGCTAAATCAAAATGATGAGTATGAGGATGTTGAAGCAAGTACTCTTTAAGCACTTTGGCTAAATCTATATCCTCTTTATGTTGCTTGAAGCGCTGTAACATTTCCGCAATTCGTAATGACAGATCATCATGCACCTGTTGAACGTCTTCAAATTCCACCTCTTGCGGCACAAATCCGGTGACTTCATCATTACGTAGCACCATATCTTCATCACGTAGATCATGCAGTTTTTCTGCGCTGGCGTAGGTCAATAACCACGGCTCTTGCAAGTAGGCTTTTATTGATTGCCTCAACCGCTGACTAAAGGCTCGATTTTGGTCCATATCAATAGCAGTACGAATAAATTTGTGTACATGGCGGTCATAACCAATCCAGAGATCAATCGCTTGTTGTCCCCACCGTATGATTCGGTCTAACTTCATCTGCAATGAGAAAAGGGCTTGTTCAATAAACTCAAGATCATGTCTTAAATAGATCGTATCTTGGACATCAAGCAGTTGGCTTTGTAACTGATCACTGGCAGCTTGAAGCGTGTTTTGCAGCTCAACCAAATTATCAGACGTTGCGGTTAACAGTACTTCACACTGGCTAATCGCTTCTCGCCAATTTTGATTTAACAGTTGAGCAATTTGCGCTTTTATCTCTTGCTGCTGTTCATCCATTACACGTTGATTTAAATCTATCTGATCAAAAATTTCTCCAACGGAATACCTTAGTACTCCATAAACATTTTTTCTCCAATACTCCGCGTCTTCACCATCTTTTGCGGCATCAAGTACTTTGGCCATCTCATTGGCAACCATCGAAAGTTGAATTGAAAGCTTTAATTGGGAGAATTCTCGATGTCTTACATAATAGTCGGTGATGCTTACTCCTAAAGGAGAAAGCCTGTAAATACTCGCGGCGGAATTGATTTCACTGGTAAAACGACTGATCAATCTCTGGCTAACTAACTCATTAATGGCGTTATTTGCTCTAAATGAAATTAACTCAGAGTCCTGCTTATACTTTTGGGTGACAATGTTGAACGCGTCATGCAGCTCACCTTCACCCAGTTCTTCATCAAATTTTGTGCTCCCTAAAAGCGAAATAGCGATTAAAAACGCTAAACGTTCACTAGAGAGATTCAATGAGAAATCATGTTGCTTTACCCAATCCACCACTTCATCAATGGGTTGATCGGTAATAGCAAATTCTTTATTGCTCACTGTTGTTCCTATCTAACTATCTTTTTTCTTCGCCCACACGTGAATGTATCGACCAAGGGAGAGGTATGGTTCTTGTCTACAAAGCCTTTTTTCAAGCTCCAATACATCTTCAAATTGAAAATCGCCCATGTATTCCATATTGCCAATATAGTCATGAAATGAACGAATTCCTGATTTACCACATATTTCAAATCCGGCGTCTTCAATCCATTGATAAACGTGTTCCGGAAGCAGTCCTTTTTGTGGTTGTAACTTAAATCGTTTTCTATGCGGCATCCCTTGTAAAATATGAGGAATGTTGCCACAGATAACATTTTTGAAAACTAAGCCATGATGGTTATAAAACATAATCGACGCTACGCCATTAGGTTTTATCTGATTAAGTACAGTCTCCAATGCATGTTTTGGTTCAGCTAACCACTCCATCACCGCGTGAAATAAAACCATATCAGCTTTGTCGCTCAACTGAGTCGGCAACTCTTGAACCGGAGAGTGGATAAAACGGTACTGCGTAGACAGTTGGTTTTTCTCTATCTCTTGCTTTGCTAACGTCAACATCTCTGAGGAGATGTCACACAAAGTGACTCGATGACCAAGTAGCGCCAGTTTTTGCGACATCTGAGCTAAACCTCCCCCCGCATCAAGTATGTGAAGAGGGATTTTGCTCTGGTCAAATTGTTGTATCGCATCCATTAAATCCTGCCAAACTATAGTCTGGCGAATGTCGCCTTTTTCTGATCCATAGATGTTCTTGGCGAATTTATCTGCGATGTCATCGAAGTTACGGTCTTCTATCACGCTGTCTGAGTTATCATTTTTCAATTTTGTTGCCTATTCTGGCATAGGAATGACAGGAATAAAGGGTTATGCTGAGTTTTTACAACTAAGTGATGGTTTTTCGGACTATTTAAGTATGTTTGAGCTGAAAAAAATATTATCGTCTCTATCAATGCCCCTGCCTGCGTTATTAATTGTTGGTTTTTTAGGCTTAGCATTGATTATGTTCACGCAGAGACACCGATTCGGTGTTCTGTTTGTATTCCTTTCTTTAACAGGGATCTTCCTCGTTTCATTTCAACCCCTTTCTACACGCCTATTGATGCCAATGGAACGAGAGTACACAGCCTTTTTACCTACAGATCGAAGCATCGATTATGTGATGGTACTGGGCAGTGGTCATGTTGTTGATGACCAGATTCCTCCAACGTCGGAACTAAGTAGGACAGCGTTAATGCGTTTAACAGAAGGTATACGCATTATTAGAATGTTTCCCGGTGCCAAATTGATTCTATCGGGCTACGCTGGTGGCGCAGAGTTTAGTCATGCAAAAATGATGGCAAAGGTCGCGCTAGCACTTGGGGTCGCTAAACCAGATATCATCTTGCTAGAAACCGCAAAAGATACTTGGGAAGAAGCGAGACAAGCCGCAGCCTTTATCAAGCAGAGGGAGTTGGTTTTAGTCACATCGGCTAGCCACATGAAGCGTGCGCTAATGGAGTTTGAATCCGCTGGATTAGAACCCATCCCGGCACCAACCAACTACCTGGCTCAATCTAAAATAAATCAGCCTTGGGTTAAGTTCACCCCACAAGCTCGATATTTAGAACAGACAGAACGATACTGGCACGAAAAGCTTGGTGTCTGGTGGAGCCATATTCGAGACTCTATTATGGATTCGCCAACGGTTACAGCACCGGAAGCAACGGTCACTCAACCGGAGTAGGTGTCTTAAACAAGGGCATTAAGGTCTGTTGAACAGCAAAAGATAGGCAGTTTTTTTAGCGGATAAGCTGTAGGAGTTTTACTTGAGTCACACAATTTATCTCGCTATTGCTCATTTTTTTCTATTTAGTGGCTGGTAAAAATTTAATTTCTGTTCTACTTCTCAATTTCAAACAAAAAAACCGAGGTTAATACCTCGGTTTTTATTAATAATTATATTAATTTATTAATGTTTACTATCAATCTCCTGCAAACATATAACCTTCACCATGTACGGTAACAAATATTTGCGGGTTTTTAGGGTCATATTCCATTTTGGCTCTAAGACGTCTTATCAATACATCTATGGTTCTATCATTTGGCGCATCGACACGATGGCTAATCATATTTAAAATACGATCACGACTGAGCACTTTGTTTGAATTAGAAGAGAGAGCAACTAACAACTCATACTCTGCCTTAGTCAACTTAACTGGGATACCATCTTTGCTTAAAGCTCGACGTTGGATATCAAAGACCCACTCACCGAAATGAACTAAAAACTCTGAGTTCTCCTCTTTTTCCGCTTCCGAAGGAGGGTTACGAACAAGAGAAATACGCCATAACAGATTCTTAACTCGTACCAGCAACTCCCGTAACTCAAAGGGTTTCGTGACATAATCGTCAGCGCCCATCTCCAAACCAACAATTTTATCTATGCTATCGGTGCGTCCTGTAACAAGAATAATTCCGATGTCTGATTGAGTGCGAAGCTCTCTCGTCAACATCAAACCATCTTCTCCAGGCAGGTTTATATCAAGCATGACCAAATCTATACGGTGTTCCTGTAGAACCGCTCTCATGCTATCACCGTTTTCAGCTTCACTTACATGGTAACCTTCATTTTGGAAATACCCGACTAATTTACTTCGGGTAACTACATCATCTTCAACTACTAATACGTGACTGCTCATAACCATGACTTTTATTATTCCTACGTTAAGATGCATTCTATTTATATTTATTAACAATTCTAGCTTAGATTAAAAATTTAGTGCTGTTTTTTGATTTTTGTTGACAGAGAGCAAGTATTTGACCTTGTGTTAATTATTTCCCATTTTTTATCATATTTTTTCATAATTTAAGTTAGTTCTATTCATATTTTTTGCATACAATTATACCAAGGTTATTTATTTAGGAATTAAGAGATGGAAGAGACAAAGGCGTTTAACGAAAAGAGAGCAGAAATCTATTGGTGGCTTTCCAGCATCTTCGCCAAAGAACTAACAGAACAAGATCTTCAAGCTTACCACTCGGCTGAAATTCGTTCGTTCTTAACCGGTTTAGGAGAGAATGACGTTCTTAAACCGTCAATCGACAAATTGGTAGATGCGTTAAACCGACTTCAAGATCGCCCAGATGTTGAACTAGAACTAGCCGCTGATTTTTGTGGGCTATTTTTAACCACAGATAAAACGGGAGCTCTACCCTACGCTTCAATCTATATTGGAGAACAAAAGCTTCTTAATGATAAACCGGCACAAGAGATGCAGCAGCTAATGCTTGATCATGGCGTTGATGTAAAAAAAGGCTTAAATGAACCTGCCGATCATATCGCGATTGAACTGGATTTCTTAGGTAATATGATTATCCGTAGTAATGAACTAGAAAAACTGGAACATATCGACAAAGCACTACTAGAACAGAAAAAGTTTATAGAAAAATATCTTTTAAGCTGGTTCCCACAATTTAGTAAAAAATGTGTTGAGTTTGATGAGTTTGGTTTTTATGCCAGCGTTTCAGAACTACTAGTCAGTTTCTGTCAACTCGATTGCGCCTACCTATCTGGTGAATGATCCATAAGCAAATGTGATCAAAAACCAATAAATTAAGGTGAATACTTTGTTATTGGCAAGAAAAACAGCTAAAATATCGACGCAAACGATTAGAACTAATGTAAATGTAAACCGCTATTGACTAGCGGTTTTTTGTGTTTCCAGCGCAAATATTGATGATTTTAATAGTTGTCTGAACATTTATTAAAGCATCAGAGTAATAGGAAAGCTTATGGCCACCATTAAAGACGTAGCACGCATAGCAGGTGTATCCACCACCACAGTATCCCATGTAATTAATAAAACGCGATTTGTTGCCGAAACAACTCAGCAGAAAGTAATGGATGCAGTAAAAGAACTTAACTACGCCCCAAGTGCAGTAGCAAGAAGTTTAAAATGTAATACCACCCGAACTATTGGCATGCTCGTTACGCAATCAACAAACCCATTTTTGGGTGAGATTGTCGATGGTGTTGAAAGCTATTGTTACCGCCAAGGTTATACCTTAATTCTTTGTAACACGGGTGGCATTTATGAGAAGCAGAGAGACTATATACGCATGCTGGCTGAGAAGCGCGTCGATGGCATGTTTATTCTCTGTTCGGATTTCACAGATGAGTTACAAGAGATGTTGGATGCTCATGGCACGATCCCAAAAGTCGTCATGGACTGGGGTCATGGCGAGTCAAAATCTAACGAAGTGTCCGATAAAATTATCGACAACTCAGAAGAAGGCGGATACATCGCGACCAAATATCTTATTGAGAACGGTCACACCAATATCGCTTGTTTAAGTGGGCACTTTGATAAGAAACTCTGCATTGAACGTTCTCAAGGCTATCGCCGTGCACTAGAAGAGAATGGTATTCCATTTGACCAGAGCAAGATTCTTGAAGGCAACTTTGAGTGTGATACTGCCGTTGAGGCCGCAGACAAAATCTTAGCCATGGACGACAAACCAACTGCCGTATTCTGCTTTAACGATACTATGGCACTAGGTTTGATGAGCCGATTGCAACGTGAAGGGATGAGAATTCCAGAAGATATCTCAGTCATTGGATACGACAATATCGATCTGGCGGCCTATTTTTCTCCACCTTTAACGACTATCCATCAGCCTAAACGTCGCGTAGGTAAAACAGCTTTCGAAATTTTGTTAGCTCGCATTAAAAACAAAGAACATGAAAAACGTGTATTCGAAATGCAACCTGAATTAGTCGTACGTGACAGCGTTAAAAGCATTAAATAACAAAAATTAGGCACTGTAGATAAGTAATTCCACCAGTGCCGAGTTTACGCACCACAAATTCAAGTGCTATTTACACAGCAACGAATAGGTAATTGAGCAAAAACCAAAATGAGAGTAAGATCACATTAAGAAAGCCAGTAAGTGATCTTTGTTCAAATTTTGACTATATTTAACATGTCACGATCAGGGCAAACCATTTGAAAAGATGGGACGCAAAGCCTCCGGCCTTAACATTTTTGAAAGGTAGCGGGGTTGCCGAAGACGAATTGGCGACGATAAAATGGATTATTTACTTGTTTTTGACAAGAACATCCTTTGCCGTTGTTAATTTCTCGGTACTGAATTGGTTGATGCAACTTTCTAACCCGAGACTAAGCAGATGGATAAACCAGTACTTAAGAACTCACTACAACTATTTGAACAATTTGGTAAAGTCAAATCACGTTCAATGTTTGGTGGGTTTGGTATTTTTGTAGACGAGATAATGTTTGCTCTCGTTGTACAAGATTCCCTTCATATACGAGCAAATGACATCACCACCGATCAATTTAAAACAGCTGGCTATAAGCCATATGTTTATAAAAAGCGTGGTTTTCCTGTCGTTACTAAATATTTTGCCTTGCCTAATGAAATGTGGAACGACACTGAGCAGATAATCACTATCGCGTCGTTTGCATTAGAGCATGCAAGAAACGAAAAATCCTCTCACGCAGAGGAAAAACCGACAAGACTTAAAGATCTACCTAACCTACGCTTAGGTACAGAACGTATGCTTAAGAAAGCAGGCATTACATCAGTCGTCGATCTTAGAACCGTCGGTGCGGTAGGAGCCTATAAAGCCATTCAATCAAGCCACCCCGACACCGTTAATTTAGAACTTTTGTGGGCTTTAGAAGGCGCTTTAAACGGCACTCACTGGTCTGTTATTTCGCAAGAGAGACGTGCGGAGCTAATGCAGGCGCTGAGTTAACGATAGACAGTTGTAACTTAGGCTAAATAGTGAAATACCGCTGACTCGTTCAGCGGTATTTTTATATACTCAAGTAACCTTTTGCTTATAGTGTTGAAAGTTTTTTGCTGTCACTCCTGTCTTAATAGCTAGTGAACATAATTTGGATAAACAGAATGAATAAAAAACTCATCATTGGCGTACTACTTGTTGCTCTCATTGCTATTTTAGCCACACAATTTGGCCAGTACTTAACACTCGAAAATGCCAAAGAGCAGCAAGCGTTACTTGCGGATTACATTGAGAACAACTTTATACTCGCCTCCGCAATTTACTTTTTTGCCTATATATTTATTACCGCATTTTCCATTCCTGGGGCGGCAGTAGTGACTCTTCTTGGAGCGGCTCTGTTTGGCTTTGTAACCAGCTTAGTTTTAGTCTCTTTCGCCAGTAGTATTGGTGCTACCTTGGCCTTTTTAAGTAGCCGCTATCTATTGCGCGACTGGGTACAAGGAAAATTTGGCAATAAACTCAAGACCATTAATCAGGGAGTGGAGAAAGACGGCCCCTTCTATCTCTTCTCACTACGCCTGATACCCGTGTTTCCGTTTTTCTTGATTAACTTACTTATGGGATTAACACCGATATCAACGGCTCGATACTATTTAGTAAGCCAGCTAGGAATGCTTCCGGGAACAATTGTTTTCCTCAATGCTGGTACACAGTTAGCAAATATAGACAGTTTGTCTGGAATTGTTTCACCAAGTGTTCTGGCTTCCTTTGTTCTTCTTGGCTTGTTCCCCGTGATTGCCAAGTGGATTATGAAGAAGCTCCGTCCTAGCAAACCTGCTGCAGAATAGCACGATGAAAATATATACTGCCGGCAACCCCACTGAAGCGCATATAGTATGTGAGCTGTTAAAGCAGCAGCGCATAGCCGCAGAAGTTCGTGGCGATGGCGTGTTTAGCTTAAAAGGTGAATTGCCGTTAACGGACGATAGCGATCCTTATATCTGGTTAATGGACCTATCGAAATCAGAATTAGCGAGCCAAGTTATTGAAGAGTTCCGCTCAGCGCCAATTACGTCCGCTGAGTGGCAGTGTAAAGAGTGTAACGAACGAAACGAAGGGCAGTTTGCTCTGTGCTGGTCTTGCGGCACGTCAGCGCCTGAATAGGCGCTGATATTGAGATAACGTCTGTTATGTTTGATACTAGGCGGAGTGAATTTGCTGTTGGATAAAGTTTATCGACTTCTCATTAAATTCTTCCGCTTTCTCCACATTACAAACATGACCACAGTTGGAAATTTCATGCAGAGAACTGTAACGGTGCAAAGCCACCATCTCTTTAACAGGTTGGATAAACATATAGTCTCTATCCCCCATTAAGTACAGCGTGGGAATCGCTAACTCTCTATCCTTAAAGTACCTCATCATCGGATTCACTTCCGCAGCCATTATAAACCAACGTTTAAACTCTTTTTGACACAGCTTTTTGGCTTCTCGAATAAACAGATGGCGAGACTCTTTTTGATTCTTTTGTGGCATAACTATGTAGGCAAATAAGCTGTACAACCACATATAGGGCACAATATGTTTCGCCGAGTTACCTAGCCGAACAAGCACTTGAGAACGGACATCCAATCGCGTGATAGCACCACCCAATACCATGGTGAGTACTCGGTTTCCTGCTAACTCAGCAAGGTTACGTACGATAATCGTCCCTAGGGACATGCCAACAAAATGGGCAGATTGAATTTTTAGATGATCGAGAACTTGGAGTATATCAACAGTCACATCCTTAAACGTGTAATGATGAACCATTAAATTCTTAATAAGATTATTGGATTTACCATGCCCTCTTAAATCTATAAGCAATAGATTAAAATGAGCTTTGTAGGCTTTGATCTGCTTAAACCAGATAGAAGAACTGCCACCAGCACCATGAACAAACACAACCCAATCTTTGCTGGTAGGATGGTGAAAAGTTTTATGAAATAGTAACGCTTCTGACATATCTTCCAAGTGTTATCGGCTATTGATGGTAATTAGCTTATCACAGCTATAGCGGCCTATTCCATACTCATATTGACGAAACGCCATACGATATATGCTCAGTTGACTACAGCTTTCAATTAAGTAAATAAGGGCACAAAGTCCCTTATTTACTTCAGCAGACATTATATTATCTATTTAATGCGGCTTGATACATTTCTAAGTAACTTACTGCAGAGCGTTCCCAACTAAAATCTTGTCTCATCGCTCTAATCTGCACTTCACGCATGGTGTCGATATCCTGCAAGAAGAAAATCAACGCTCTTTGCATCGTAATGAGCAGGTCTTTCGCGTCTGGATAGTGAAAACCAAAACCCGTCGCACTGAGTGGGTTACGATCATAATCAAGCACCGTATCTTTCAAGCCACCCACTTCGCGAACAATCGGTAATGTCCCATAAGCCATGCTATAAATCTGATTTAAACCGCACGCTTCAAACTCTGACGGCATCAAAAAGAAATCTGCGCCAGCTTCAACAAGGTGAGCCAAGCGATTACTGTATGCTTGTACAAAAGCAAACTTATCAGGATAATCAGCGGCTATTTCTGCAAGCTCGTTAGCGATATCCGGATCACCGGTACCAACAATAACCACTTGCACATCATTACTTAAAAAAGATCGCAAGATAGGCAGGATATAGTCAAAACCTTTCTGGTGAGTAAGCCGGCAAACCATACCAAACATTGGCTTATCACATTTAACCAGATCCGTTTCTTGTTGCAGAAGATGTTTTGCCGATAACTTACCCGCTAACATGGAATTTTCTTCACTGGAGTATCTTAAAGGAAGAAACTCATCATGTTCCGGATTCCATTCACTATAGTCGCAACCATTCAATATACCGCAAAGATCATCCGCACGACGATTAAAGTCATCAACCAAGCCATGAGAGCCCAACGGAGTCAGTAGCTCCTGAGCATAGTTAGGGCTGACAGCGTTGATCTTATCTGCATAAGCCAAACCGGCTCTTAGCATACCAACGTGAGAATGGCTGTAGCGCAGATGTTCCATACCAGCCAATCTAAGCTCTGGAATGATACTCAACTCATCATAGGAGTATATGCCTTGGAAAATGGCATTGTGCACCGTGAGCACGCTACGTACATGATCAAAACGTTTATCATAGCGATAACGCGTTTTCAGTAAGAACGGCACTAACCCTGTATGCCAATCATTGGCATGTACAACATCCGGTTGTATGCCAAGCTTAGCAAGGCAATCCAATGAAGCAGAAGAGAAGAAAGAGAAGCGCTCACCATTATCAGCATAAGCAACATTGTTTTCGGCATAAAGCTCTGGGCGATCAAAATACTGAGGACAGTCAATGGCGTATACCGCCACACCATCTAACTCAAGTTTCTTAATTTTATAGGGAATATGAGGCCAAAAATCCAACTCTGTAGAAAGCAGTGTCTCTGCTTCCGAAATCCCCGGTAATCCGCTATAACCTGGGATAACAATTGAAACTTGATGACCTAAATTTTGTAGCGCTTTAGGAAGGGCTTTCGCCACATCCGCTAAACCACCACTCTTTACTAAACCTTGTGCTTCAGATACCACAAACCAAATTTTCATTTGTTCCATTCTAGAACCCAACTTTTGTTCCTTTAGCTATTACAACAATCCCTTCTGGAGATACGCTAAATCTCTGCGCATCCAAAACTGGATCTTCACCTATAACCGTTCCAGGGGCAATTTCTACATGCTTATCAATGATAGTTTTACGAATTCGACACTCCGAACCTATTTTTACATCACCAAGCAATATAGATTCACTAATGTCTGTTCCTGCAGCAAGATTACTTCTGTAGCCCAAAACCGATTTATAGACACTTGATCCCTGTATGTAGCTTCCTCCTGCAATTAAGCTATCCGTCACTTTTGTTTCATGGTTATCCATATCAACAAACGTTGCAGGCGGCAATGGAGGAAAATACGTATGTAATGGCCATTTACGGTTATATAGTGAAAACTGAGGATCTGTATCAAGCAAATCCATATGTGCTGACCAATAAGAGTCTATCGTACCGACATCTCGCCAATATGTCGCTTCTTTTTCACCTGTGATGTGATTCGTTGAGAAGTCATAAACATAGACATCCCCTTCTTTAAACATCTTCGGGATAATATCTTTACCAAAGTCGTGGCTTGATGATGTATTTGCAGCATCTTCTCTCAGTTCTTTACACAAAGGATCGCAATCAAAAATGTAATTTCCCATTGATACTAATGCTAGATCTGGATGACCCGGTATTGACTTAGGGTTAGCGGGCTTCTCTTCAAAGCCGATCATTTGGCCATTATCATCCACTTCAATCACGCCAAACTGAGACGCTTCAGAAAGAGGCATTCGCAGTGCAGAAACCGTAAGCTTGGCAGATACTCTACGATGAAAATCGAGCATCTGGCGTATGTCCATCTTATAAATATGGTCAGAGCCGAAAATACAGACTTGCTCCGGTTCGGCTAACTCAATAAAGCTGATGTTCTGATAAATGGCATCCGCTGTTCCTTCATACCAGCGTTTTCCGTCTCGCATTTGCGCAGGGACCGTATCAATAAAACGGTCGGTAATACCAGATAAATTCCAGCCCTTTTTCATATGCAGATACAGCGACTGTGATTTAAATTGCGTGAGTACGTATATTCTCATTAAATCGGCATTTACAAAATTATTAAGTACAAAATCGATTAACCTGTAGCTACCTCCAAAAGGCACCGCAGGTTTCGTTCTACTGCTTGTTAACGGCATCAACCGTGAGCCTTCACCGCCCGCCAATATCATACTTAGCACACCTGCCATTCTGCTCTCCCATATAAATCACTAATTAGTGGAATGATCTCTTCTCTTTCCTCTCCACACTCTTTCATCTAGTTAGAACAAACATAACAACACTTCTACCATTAAGAAGAGTTGTTTGCTGGACGAAAAAGTAGAATGAATGAGATCAATCTTAGACATATTTTTTAGTTCAATTATGAGAATAGTGCTAAAGAAGAAATTACACAAAATTCAAACAGTAAAAAAAAAGGTGGCACAATGGCCACCTTCTCTATCAACGTTTACTGCGTTGCCAATAAACTACTTTTTCTTTTTGCGTTTATCGGTTATTTCCCACTTGCCATCGATATACAGAGCGGTCCAGCCTGAAGGCTTTCCATCGATTTCAGAGCGAACATAATTCTCTTTAGATTTACGGCTAAAGCGAACCACCGTTGGACGACCATCTGGGTCTTCCGTTGGTGCAGAGGTTAGATAAGCGTACTTTTCAGAGATGCGTTCTTTATATTGCACCAACTCACTGACTAACGGAGCACGGGTTTCTCGTGATTTAGGGAAGTTGCTTGCTGCCATAAACAGACCTGACGCCCCATCACGCAATACAAAGTAGGCATCCGAGTTTTGACATGGAAGCTCAGGGAAATGTACCGGATCTTCTTTTGGAGGAGCCACTTCACCGTTTCTCAAGATCTTACGTGTGTTCTTACATGTTTCGCTTGTGCAATCCATGTACTTACCAAAACGGCCATTTTTAAGCACCATATCAGTTCCACACTTGTCACACTCAACCACCGGACCATCATAGCCTTTTAGCTGAAACTCACCATGCTCAACAACGTAACCGTCACAGTTAGGGTTGTTACCACAAACATGCAATTTCCGCTTATCATCGATAAGATAAGCATCCATAGCCGTTTCACACTTAGGACAACGTTTTTTGGCTCTTAAAGCCGCAGTCTCAACGTCTTCTTCTAGAACATTGATAATGCCATCTTCATCACCTAAGTTAACCGTCGTCTTACAACGCTCTTTTGGTGGCAAGGCATAGCCTGAACAGCCTAAGAACACGCCTGTAGACGCGGTACGAATACCCATTTCTCGGCTACAAGTTGGACACTCAATATCCGTTAAAACGATATTGTTTGGTCTCATGCCACCTTCGTCAACGTCTAGCTCAGCTTTACCTAAGTGATTTGAGAAATCACTAAAGAAGTCATCAAGCACCGTTAACCAACCCGCTTTACCATCTGCAATCTGGTCAAGTTTCTCTTCCATTCTTGCAGTAAAGTCGTAGTTCATTAAGTCGTCAAAGCTGTCATCTAGGCGATCGGTAACAATCTCACCCATTTTCTCAGCATAGAAACGGCGCTGATCAACTTTAACGTAGCCTCTATCTTGAATGGTAGAAATAATAGAAGCGTAGGTAGATGGTCGGCCAATGCCTTTTTTCTCTAACTCTTTAACCAAAGCTGCTTCGGTAAAACGCGCTGGCGGCTTGGTAAAGTGCTGCTTCGGATCCAGCTCCACTAGATTTAAGCTATCACCAATCTGAACCGCAGGTAATATTTGGTCTTCGTTTTTACCCATAGGGCGCTGAACTTTCGTCCAACCATCAAACTTAAGAATACGTCCCTTCGCTTTTAAGGTGTACTCATCAGCTTTTACGCTCACAGTTGTTGAATCGTATTTTGCCGCCGTCATTTGACAAGCAACAAATTGATTCCAGATTAAAGCATAGAGTTTATGCGCATCCGCTTCCATTCCTTGCAAATCATCCGCTTTAACTTCAACGCTAGAAGGTCGAATCGCTTCGTGCGCTTCTTGAGCACCTGCTTTGCTGCCATAAACTTTGGCATTTTCAGGAAGGTAGTTATTACCGAAATTATCCGCAATGTAGCTGCGAACAGCCTCAACCGCTTCTCCACTTAGGTTAGTAGAGTCGGTACGCATATAGGTGATGTAACCCGCTTCATACAGACGCTGAGCAAGCATCATGGTTTTCTTAACACCATAGCCCAGTCGTGTACTTGCCGCTTGCTGCAAAGTAGATGTGATATACGGTGCCGATGGCTTACTTTGGGTAGGCCTATCTTCCCGCTTACACACTTCGTAGCTGGCGTTTTGCAATACGGTAACGGCTGCTTTTGCTTCCGCTTCGTTTACTGGCTTAAAGCTAACACCTGCTTTTTGCGCCACCATAAGGCGAAAATCGGTGTTATCGGCTGTTTTCGTATCTGCGTGAATATCCCAAAACTCTTCAGGAATAAAAGCATTAATCTCTCTTTCACGTTCCACCAGCAGTTTAACGGCAACAGATTGTACTCGGCCTGCAGAAAGTCCACGAGCGACTTTTTTCCACAGTAACGGAGAAACCATAAAGCCAACAACACGGTCCATAAAACGACGTGCTTGCTGTGCATTCACGCCATCCATGTTTAATTCACCGGGCGCTTGGAATGCTTGCTGAATAGCATTTTTTGTAATTTCGTTAAACACAACTCGCTTGTATCGCTGTTCATCGCCGCCGATGATCTCACGAAGGTGCCATGCGATAGCTTCTCCTTCGCGGTCCAAATCGGTTGCGAGATATACGTTATCAGCGTCTTTGGCGAGTTTCTGCAATTCTGCTACGACTTTTTCTTTGCCGGGAAGAATTTGATAGTTAGCATCCCAATTATGATAAGGATTGATCCCCATCTTTTTAATCAGGGCTTTTTGCTCTTTCTCTTTCTTGATACGAGCTTTTTCTTCAGGACTCATACCCTTTGTCGAAATTGCCGCCGCCTTCTGACCATTACTCTGGCCTGCCGTTGGTAGATCTCTAACGTGACCTACACTGGACTTAACAATAAAGTCTTTACCAAGATATTTGTTGATGGTTTTTGCCTTGGCTGGTGACTCCACTATAACAAGTGACTTACCCATAATTGATTCTGACGTCCTCAATCATTGCGATGGCTGTATATTCGATATGCGGTTTAACAATAAAAATAACCGCGCTAATTTAGTCGTTCTTTTTTTACTATTGAGCGAGAGAGCAAGAAGATCAACCAATTTTTTTTATTTTGCTGCTATCTGGTCGACAAATAACCAGTTACGAAAATGGAAATAATCGACAATGGCTCAATCGCGCACATAGTAATCAGCTGATATTGCTTTACCTAACTAGAAATATAATTCTATGCCGTAGTTCACATTTTTTCTTCTGTATGACAATGAATTACACCGAAATTTAACAATTACCCACAATGGAAACTTTGTCTCCAAAGCAAGCAAAGGTGTAAACTAAACTAATAGCTTAGAACAGGAAACCATAATGAGTGAAAAAAAATCCATCAGTTCTTTTGAATTACTGTTAATTGCCAACCAACTAATACAAGACCATGACAACTATATTGAAGGAATGCGGGCAGAGTCTGTCGAGGAAAAAGAGGGAGTGTTGGTATTTAAAGGGAACTACTTTCTAGATGACAACGGATTACCAACTCCAGCAACAACGGAGGTATTCAATATGTTTAAATACCTCGCTCATCAACTGTCACATCAATTTACAATTACAGATCAATAATCCCCCCTGCGAACAATCGCAGGAGGGTCATTAACTATTACTGACTTAACTGCTCTAACTTATTGAAGTAATCAGGAAATGTTTTAGAAGTACAGCCGGGATCATTAATGGTAACGGCTGTATCACTTAATGCGACTAACGAGAAACACATCGCCATTCGGTGATCATCATAAGTATCAATTGCCGCATGTTTTAATGATGCGACAGGCGTAATAACAATATAGTCTTCACCCTCTTCCACGATAGCACCTAACTTTCTAAGTTCGGTGGCCATAGCAGCCAGTCGATCTGTCTCTTTTACCCGCCAGTTATAAACATTGCGAATGGCTGTCGTACCTTCAGCGAACAGTGCTGTCGTGGCGATAGTCATTGCAGCATCAGGAATATGGTTAAAATCCATGTCTACCGCTTTCAGTTGACCACAACGAGAGATTACATAGTCATCACCCCAATGAATTTCTGCGCCCATTTTCTCTAGAGCATCAGCAAACTGGATGTCGCCTTGAATGCTGTTTTTTCCTATACCGGTAACTTTAATCTCTCCGCCTTTGATTGCAGCGGCGGCTAAAAAGTAAGAGGCAGATGAAGCATCACCTTCTACCAAAAACTGTCCAGGAGACACATAATGTTGGCCAGAAGGGATTACGAATTCCGCGTAATTGTTATTGATCACCTCAACACCAAACTGCTTCATTATGTGCAGCGTAATATCGATATAAGGTTTAGAAACTAACTCCCCTTCAATCTCAATGGTGATTTCGCCATCCGCTAAGGGGGCTGACATAAGAAATGCCGTCAGAAACTGGCTAGAAATCGAG
Organism: Vibrio sp. 99-8-1; assembly: GCF_013114595.1. Lineage (GTDB taxonomy): Bacteria > Pseudomonadota > Gammaproteobacteria > Enterobacterales > Vibrionaceae > Vibrio. The sequence continues at coordinate 34,702 of NZ_VTXE01000036.1, forward strand.
CCATCAATCGTCACTTTGCCCGACTGTAATCCAGTACCAGTGATCTTCAATGGTGGATAGTTGTCATTTTCTAAATATTCGACATCAGCCCCTGACGCTCTCAAAGCATCCACCAGATGGCCAATTGGTCGTTCCTTCATTCTTGGCTCACCAGTAAGAACAAACTCCCCTTTGCCGATGCATAGCGCAGCAGCAAGCGGTCTCATCGCCGTTCCTGCGTTACCAAGGAACAGTTCCACCGCGTGTTCAGAGTTAAATGGGCGACCAAGCCCTTGAACTTCACAGACGGTCTTATCGTCAGACAGTTGATACTCAACACCAAGCTGGCTTAATGCTGTCAACATATGTCGAATGTCGTCGCTGTCTAGTAAATTGGTTAGTGTGGTTTTTCCAGTGGCAAGAGCGGCCAAAAGCAAAGCTCGGTTTGATACACTTTTTGAACCGGGTAGATTAACTTCACCATTAACCCGGTGAATAGGTTGTAACGTAAGGCTTTCCATTGAGGTTTTTCGTCCTTAACGATTTCGCTAAAGGGTGCGAAACAATAATTCTTCGTTGCAACAGACTATCTAAAAATTTTTGTGATCGCTAGCAAAAAACATCAATCATTCACTTATGCAAATGAAAACGCTAAAATCAGGATTTACATCTGAAGTGACGGGATTTTCCGCCATGACTATCTATTTGCCTGAGCTTGATCACTACTCTCTCTCCTTTCCTTCGCCAAGGGAAGCACTTCGAGAACCAAATGGCCTACTCGCCATGGGAGGAGACTTACGCCCTGAACGCCTGGTTAAAGCCTATCAACACGGTATATTTCCATGGTATTCCACCGATGAACCCATATTATGGTGGAGCCCTTCGCCACGAGCAATCTTTGTTGCGAACGAGTTTTCTGCGGCAAAAAGTTTGCGAAAGTTCTATCGAAAATCCAATTATAAAGTCAGTATCAATCTTGCTAGCGAGGAGGTCATTCGCCAGTGTGCAGCAATGCGCAGTGAAGAGGAAACTTGGCTAGACGATAAAATGCAGCAGGCATACAGCCAGCTGGCTAAACAGGGAATATGCCATTCTGTAGAAGTATGGCAAGAGAACAAACTAATCGGTGGTTTATACGGTGTTCTGGTCGGTTCGATGTTTTGTGGTGAGTCTATGTTCAGCAGGCAAACCAATGCTTCAAAGATTGCCTTGTGGGCATTCACAAAGCATTTCGTTGCGCATGGTGGTAAGTTTATTGATTGTCAGGTATTGAATCCCCATACTGCCTCCTTAGGTGCAAAGGAGATAACTCGAGATGAATATTTGGCAAAACTCGCCTATTGTAAAAAGAGTAAAACCAACCAACACTGTTTCACTCCTCAATGGTTGACCACATTTAATAATGGAGATAACTGAGTGCCATCAGACAAGCGTCAAATCAAAATAGGCCTGTCCAAAAATTCCACTTGTAACTATATTAGCAGCCGATCAGAACGCGTCGCGGTTGCGTTAGACGATGCTATGCATACAACATCCGGTTACGAATTGCTGCTTGCTAACGGTTTTCGTCGTAGCGGACAGACGATTTATGCGCCACACTGTGAGATGTGTAATGCTTGTCAATCTATCCGAGTCTCTATCCTCGACTTTAAGCCGTCAAAAAGTCAAAAGCGAATCCTTGCGAAAGCAAAAGAACAAGCTCTTCACTGGCAAGTAAAAACCGAAATGGATAGCGAATGGTTTGAGCTGTACAGCCGTTATATTACTGCCAGACACGCAGATGGAACCATGTTTCCTCCACAAGAAGAGGTGTTTTCTGAATTTTCTCGCTGTGAATGGCTAAAAATAGATTACCTTCATATCTACCAACAAGATAAACTTGTTGCCATCGCCATAACGGATAATTTGACCCATTCGGGTAGTGCTTTTTATACTTTTTTCGACCCAGAGTTCCCTTTATCTCTAGGCACATTGGCGATCCTTTACCAGTTAGAACACTGTGTTGAACAGCAAAAACAGTGGCTCTATTTGGGCTACCAGATTGACGAATGCTCAGCGATGAATTATAAAGTGCGCTTTCAACGCCATCAAAGGCTAGTAAATCATCGATGGCAAGGGTAGAATACCGCCCAACTTTATATTTCTAAATTTTTCGGCACTGTATGCCGAGAATTATTGCCTTATTTCTAAAGAGGATTAAATGGCTAAAGAAGACGTAATTGAAATGCAAGGAACTGTCCTTGATACTCTGCCAAATACAATGTTTCGTGTTGAGCTAGAAAATGGTCACGTTGTGACGGCTCATATCTCAGGTAAAATGCGTAAAAACTACATTCGTATTCTGACTGGTGACAAAGTTACTGTAGAGATGACTCCATACGACCTATCTAAAGGACGTATCGTTTTCCGTGCTCGTTAATACTCTCAGAGTAACCCATTAAAAAAACGGAGCTAATTGCTCCGTTTTTTATTTGCCTATCTAGGGCGTGTTGATCTTTCAATATCGCCCTAGTATATCGCGACACTAACCTTAGTGAACCGCTTCTTCTTGTTCATTCAGATAATGAAACTGTAGCTCTTCATTCTCAAGCTCAACTTTAACCGTACCACCATTGACCAAAGAACCAAATAGCAGTTCATTAGCAAGCGGTTTCTTCAAGCTCTCCTGAATCACTCTACCCATAGGTCTTGCCCCCATCGATTTGTCATATCCTTTATTTGACAACCAATGGCGAGCGTCTTCAGACACTTCTAGAGAGACGCCTCTCAAGTCCAACTGTGCTTGCAGCTCAACGATAAACTTATCCACCACCTGATGAATCACATTCTCATGCAAGCTGTTAAACCAGATAATGTTATCTAACCTGTTTCTAAATTCAGGAGTGAAGACCTTTTTAATCTCAGCCATCGCATCATGGCTATGGTCTTGTTGGATAAGACCAATGGATTTCTTCACGGTTTCCGCCACACCAGCATTGGTGGTCATAACCAAAATCACATTGCGAAAATCCGCTTTTCGGCCATTATTGTCCGTCAACGTGCCGTTATCCATCACCTGAAGAAGCAAGTTAAAGATATCTGGATGGGCTTTTTCAATCTCATCCAATAGCACCACAGCGTGAGGATGTTTAATCACCGCATCCGTTAGCAAGCCGCCTTGATCATAACCGACATACCCCGGAGGCGCGCCGATTAAACGGCTCACTGAATGACGTTCACCATACTCAGACATATCAAAACGCAATAGTTCGATTCCAAGCATTTTCGCTAACTGCAAGGTAACTTCCGTTTTGCCAACCCCTGTTGGTCCGGCAAATAAGAATGAACCGACTGGACGATTATCAGCCCCTAAGCCAGCACGAGTCAGTTTAATGGCCTCACTTAGCGCTTCTATGGCGTTGTCCTGCCCAAACACCATCATCTTCATCTTATCGCTCAAGGACTGGAGTATGTCTTTATCCGAGGAGGAGACGGACTTTTCAGGAATCCGAGCCATTTTAGCCACCATAGACTCAATATCCGCTACACCAACGGTTTTCTTCCGTCTGCTTGCTGGAGCCAATCGACTGCGAGCACCGGCTTCATCAATAACATCAATCGCTTTGTCTGGCAGATGACGCTCATTGATATACTTAGCTGATAACTCTACCGCCGCCCGTAATGCCTTGTTGGTATAACGAACTTCATGGTGCGCTTCATATTTAGGCTTAAGCCCCATCAATATTTTTGTTGTGTCATCTAACGATGGTTCTATCACATCAATTTTTTGGAAACGTCTGGAAAGCGCGCGCTCTTTTTCAAAAATATTGCTGTATTCTTGATAGGTTGTTGAACCAATACAGCGTAACTTACCGCTGCTCAAAAGCGGCTTAATTAGATTCGCAGCATCTACCTGTCCACCAGACGCAGCACCTGCACCAATAATGGTATGGATTTCATCAATAAATAAAATAGCGTCTTGTTCTTTTTCCAACTGCTTTAAGATGGCTTTAAATCTTTTCTCAAAGTCACCACGATATTTCGTTCCAGCCAGTAGCGAACCAATATCTAATGAATAAATGATACTGTCTTGGATAATCTCAGGCACTTGCCCTTCAACGATTCGCCACGCCAGACCTTCGGCAATCGCGGTTTTACCCACTCCGGCCTCACCAACCAGCAATGGATTGTTTTTTCTTCGGCGACACAACACTTGGATAGTGCGTTCTAACTCTTTGTCCCGACCAATTAATGGGTCAATATGACCTTTCTTCGCCGCTTCATTTAAGTTTGAGGCGAACGCTTCTAATCGCTCTTCGGCTGGTGTTTCATCTGGCGTGGATTCACTGCCAAAGATGTCCGAAGAGGCGCTGTCATCACTGCCTGAAGATTTGCTGATGCCATGAGAAATATAGTTGACGATATCAAGGCGACTGACATCATGTTTCTTCAATAGATAGGCAGCATGCGACTCTTGTTCACTAAAAATGGCAACCAATACATTGGCACCGGATACCTCATTACGACCTGACGATTGCACATGAAAAACCGCACGCTGCAATACGCGTTGAAAACTCAATGTAGGCTGAGTTTCTCTGCTTTCGTCGTTTTCAGGAATAAGGGGAGTGGTTTGATCAATAAATGCGTCGAGTTCAGTTTTTAACACATCAATATCAGCTTGGCAGGCCTTAAGTGTTTCTCTTGCTGCTTCGTTCTCTAATAAGGCAAGTAGTAAATGTTCTACCGTCATAAACTCATGACGTTTATCTCGAGCACGGGCAAACGCACCGTTCAAACTCGTTTCTAGTTCTTTATTTAGCATAAGGACCTCCCTCAAAGAGCAGCCTATGTTGTAATGGTTAATACATTTGTTACGCCCTTTCCATCGTACATAACAGCGGATGCTCGTTTTCCTTAGAGTACATAGTGACTTGCATCACTTTTGTCTCAGCAATTTCAGCAGAATATGTTCCGCAAATTGCTTTCCCTTCATAATGCACTTTTAGCATTACTTGTGTTGCCTTCTCCAAATCCATGGAAAAGAATCTGTCGAGTATCTCAATAACAAAGTCCATTGGCGTATAATCGTCATTGTTTAAAATAACGTTGTACATCGATGGTGGCTTTACCTTTGTCTGTTCTTTCTCCAGTAAATCTGAGTCTGGAGTTACCCATTCATATTGTTTGCTCATTCTGACTACAATTGTTCGAAAAGCTGAAAAATAACTTTTCTTTAACTTAGAGACTAATTCACCAATTGTATCCCTGCAAATAAAACTTTGCCATCTTTTCGCTTTAAGGTGCTAACTGCTCAAAAGCTAATCAAACTCACAAGATGCCGTTTTATATATGTGCAACTTTGCACAACAGATCACAAAGTTAGAAATATGTTAACAAAATACGCCTTATGTTGCATTTAATGTAACAAAAAATCTCACTTAGCTATTGACTGTCTCGATTCATTGGCTAAATTGTGTGCTGTAGTGAATAAAATTTGGCAGCGTCTGAATTATCTTTCACACAACTCTGGGAATCGACGTCATTCTCAGACAACAACTTCAGTTACAAAATGCAATGAGGGATGTATAGCATGGCTACCGGTACAGTTAAGTGGTTCAACAACGCCAAAGGATTTGGATTTATTTGCCCAGAAGGTGAAGATGGTGACATCTTTGCTCATTACTCGACAATTAAAATGGACGGTTACCGTACATTAAAAGCGGGTCAGCAAGTATCTTACGAAGTTGAACAAGGACCTAAAGGCTACCACGCAAGTGCAGTAGTTCCTATCGAAGGGCAAATGGCAAAATAATAACGCTGCCAATAAAGCAGTATGTTCAAGTAGGTTTTCATCCATAGATTAAAACCATCTATTGAACAATATCTATAGACGAAAAGAGCCTGCATATAGCAGGCTCTTATTTTATGTCCGCGATACTCAGATCGCGGAAGGTCACTAACCGATAATATCGTTTAACAACTTGCTTGGTCGCATTAACTTAGCCACTAGAGCATCGTCAAGGGCATAGTAACCGCCTAGCTCACCTTTCACACCTTGAGCTTGATTCAACTCTTCTACAATCGCAGCTTCATTTTCAGATAACTTCGCAGCGATAGGCGCAAATTCAGCGGCTAATTCTGCATCATCCGATTGTGCTGATAAAGCTTGAGCCCAGTAGCTCGCAAGATAGTAGTGACTGCCTCGGTTATCTAACTCGCCCACTTTTCGAGAAGGTGACTTATTAGAATCCAAGAACTGACCAGTTGCCGCATCTAACGTGTCCGCCAATACCTTAGCTTTGTTATTACCGCTAACAACGCTTAAGTGCTCAAGTGACGCCGCCAAGGCTAGGAACTCACCCAATGAGTCCCAACGAAGATGGTTCTCTTTTTCTACCTGTTGAACGTGTTTAGGTGCAGAGCCACCTGCGCCTGTTTCAAACAGACCACCACCATTCATTAGTGGCACAATTGAAAGCATTTTCGCAGATGTACCTAACTCTAAAATCGGGAAAAGATCCGTTAGATAGTCACGTAGAACATTGCCTGTTACTGAAATCGTATCCAGACCTTCTTTGATGCGAGCAAGTGAGAACAGCGTTGCTTCAATCGGCGATAGAATCTTAATCTCTAATCCATCAGTATTATGCTGAGGTAGATAAGCATTCACTTTTTTAATCAGCTCGGCATCATGAGCACGATTCTCATCAAGCCAGAATACCGCCGGCGCACCTGATGCACGAGCACGAGTAACAGCCAGTTTCACCCAGTCTTGGATTGGTGCATCTTTAACTTGGCACATACGGAAAATATCACCTTCTTCAACGTCTTGTTGTAGAAGAACCTCTCCTGATGCATTGGTCACTTTAATAACACCCGCATCTTTCAAAATGAAGGTTTTATCGTGCGAGCCATACTCTTCCGCTTTTTGAGCCATCAAACCTACGTTGGGTACACTGCCCATTGTAGTAGGGTCAAATGCACCATTTATCTTACAGAATTCAATTACTGCTTGATAAACACCGGCATAACAGCGATCTGGAATCAAAGCTTTGGTGTCTTTCTGTTTACCATCTGGTCCCCACATTTGACCTGATGCACGAATCATTGCAGGCATTGAAGCATCAACAATCACATCACTAGGAACATGTAGGTTAGTAATACCACGGTCAGAATCTACCATTGCTAAAGGCGGTTGAGTGTCATATACCTTCAGTAATGCTGCTTCTATCTCTTCTTTCTGATCTGCAGGTAGAGATTGAATCTTCGCATAGACATCACCAATACCGTTATTAACATCCACGCCCAACTGCTCAAAAAGATCACCGTATTTAGCGAAGACGTCTTTGTAGTAGACTTTAACTGCATGACCAAATATAACTGGGTCAGACACTTTCATCATGGTGGCTTTTAAGTGTAGAGAAAGCAGAATATCTTGCTTTTTCGCTTCTTCTATCTCTTTCTCAAAAAAGGCAACCAAGGCTTTCTTGTTAAGTACAGAAGCATCGATAATTTCACCGTCTTGCAGTGCTAGCTTATCTTTTAGTACTTGCGTAGAACCATCGGCTTTATGCAGTGTAATCGTTGCGTCTGTTTCGCCACCAATAGTGACCGATTTTTCACTACCAAAGAAATCCTTGTCAGACATACTCGCGACATGAGAGAGCGAATCTGTAGCCCAAGCCCCCATAGAGTGTGGATTTTTCTTCGCATAGTTTTTAACTGATGTAGGCGCTCTGCGATCAGAGTTACCTTCACGTAATACAGGGTTAACTGCACTACCTTTGATTTTGTCATAGGTTGATTTGACTGCTTTTTGCTCATCAGTTACCGCTTCTTCAGGGTAATCTGGCAAGGCGTATCCTTTCGCTTGTAGTTCTTTAATCGCAGTGTTTAATTGTGGGATAGAAGCAGAAATATTAGGAAGTTTGATAATATTTGCTTCTGCAGTTTTCGCTAACTGACCTAACTCAGCCAGAGCATCACTTATTTTTTGTTCATCATTTAGATACTCAGGAAAGTTCGCAATAATACGACCGGCAAGCGAAATGTCACGAGTATCAACATCAATACCAGACGATGCAGTAAAGGCTCTTATAATGGGCAACAATGAGTAGGTCGCCAAAGCTGGAGCTTCATCTGTAATGGTATAAATGATTGTTGGTTTTTCTGTAGGCATGAAATTTCCCTATAAAAATTAACAGGCTATATTGGATGAGAAAACAGCCTGGTTGATTTGACATAAACAATAATCTAAAACATCCTCACACATGTTTATGCTTGACTGCTCGTTATATTGATTAGCAATACGGTATTACTAGTCTCTCCTTGAGCAATATTTTTCACGTATAATTAAACAAACTCAGACAGTTAGTTTATCATTACGTACTTCGTTCCGGTTTGTAGGCGCGAAAATAATAGCTTAAAACGTCAAATTTTCAAACTTTAACAAACAGTTTATTTACATAATTGTAAGGTAGTTAACATGTCATCTCGCTTGCAGGGCACTCATGCGCGCAAATCTTCCTCAACAAAACCGGCACATTTAAAACGCAAAACAAGCAGCAGCAAACAGAGAGAAAAGAAGCGCCACACCAAAAAAACCATTACTGCCAGTGAACGAAAAGTCATCGTATTTAACAAACCTTACGACACGCTAAGCCAATTTACCGATGGTGATGGACGCACTACCCTTGCAGATTATATCCCGATTAAGGAAGTCTATGCGGCAGGAAGATTAGACCGAGACAGTGAAGGGTTAATGGTGCTTACTAATGATGGTGTATTTCAAGCCAAACTCACCCAGCCCGATGCTAAGTCGGCAAAAACCTATTGGGTTCAGGTTGAAGGTGCGCCAACGGAGTCCGATCTGGATAAACTGCGTAAAGGCGTAGTACTGAAGGATGGACTGACCTTGCCTGCGAAAGTCGAAGTAATGTCTGAACCAGATGTCTGGCTTCGTAATCCACCCGTCCGTTTTCGTGCTGCAATTCCAACCACATGGATTGCAATCACGATTACTGAAGGAAGAAATCGCCAAGTAAGGCGTATGACCGCCAATATCGGTTTCCCTACCCTACGGCTTATCCGTTACTCGATTGGTGAATTCTCGTTAGGCTCTCTTCAACCCGGTGAATGGCAACTGATTACAGGTGAGTAATCAGCCGCTACTGGGTTATGCCGCTTCTCTGTTAGTTACTCACCTTCCATGAATCCAAGGTCTGGCAATTGGCTAAGGTGGTTTGCATAGCGCTTTTGGTTAAACTCAACACCATTTTTCATTACATCAAACACTTCCACAGAAAGTGCACATGCCATTAACGCCAGAGCATCTTCTCTTGGCGTTCCTGTCATCATTAAACGCATCAGTGTTTCTTTAACCTGCTTTGGTTCACCGTCTTGCAGCTGATTTTCTATCGTCTCAATCAGCACTGCTTCATCAATAATGTCGTTTGACTCACTCATGTCATTAGTTCCTATTCAATTTGCATCGCACTATGACATTAATGTTGATCCGATGTAAGCGTAAATTAAACAATACGCTTACTCTGGCTACTTCGACGCAAACAAAAACTGTGAACTGCATCGCGGAACTGTATCCTTGAAAATCTTTCTGGTAGAATCAGCGCCCGTGTACTATTAGTGGTAAATACAAATGTCTGATAACAGCCAAAAGAAAGTCATTGTCGGTATGTCCGGCGGTGTTGATTCATCGGTATCTGCTTACCTTCTTCAACAGCAAGGCTATCAAGTTGAAGGTCTTTTTATGAAGAACTGGGAAGAAGATGATGGTGAAGAATATTGTACGGCAGCAGAAGATCTCGCTGACGCACAAGCTGTTTGTGACAAACTTGGTATTTATCTGCACACCATCAATTTTGCAGCGGAGTACTGGGATAATGTATTCGAGTACTTCTTAGAAGAGTACAAAGCGGGACGAACCCCTAACCCAGATATTCTTTGCAACAAAGAGATCAAATTCAAAGCCTTTTTAGAATTCGCTGATGAAGTGCTCGATGCCGACTATATCGCTATGGGTCACTATGTTCGTCGCAGTTTTCCTACTGACGGTAAACCTCCTCAAATGTTGAGAGGCCTCGACTCTAACAAAGATCAAAGCTACTTCTTATATACTTTGAGTCATCAACAAATTAGTCGCAGTCTATTTCCTGTCGGAGAGTTACAAAAACCAGAAGTAAGACGTATTGCTGAAGAGCAAGGACTGATTACCGCAAAGAAAAAAGACTCTACCGGAATCTGTTTTATTGGTGAAAGAAAATTTACTGAGTTTTTATCTCGTTATTTACCTGCGCAACCGGGCAAAATTGAAACACCACAAGGCGACGTTATCGGCGAACACCAAGGATTGATGTATCATACTCTTGGCCAGCGTAAAGGGCTGCACATTGGCGGTCAAAAAGGTGGTGGCGGTAATGAAGAACCTTGGTATGTGGCAGAAAAAGATCTGGAGCGCAACGTTTTAATCGCAGTACAAGGCGCCGACCATCCGTTATTGAAATCTCAAGGTCTTATTGCTTCGCAGTTGCATTGGGTCGATCGTAACATTGTGTCTCAACCTTTGGCATGCACAGTAAAAACTCGTTATCGTCAAACCGATATTCCATGTACAATCATTGCCATTGATGACGACAACATTAAAGTCATTTTTGATCAGCCTCAGGTTGCAGTAACGCCGGGCCAATCAGCAGTATTTTATAAAGATGATGTTTGCCTAGGTGGCGGTATCATCGAAAGCAAAATCTAATTTAATTATTCAATAGGAGCTTTACGTGGCTAATTCACTTTATGATCGTACTATCGCTTTTGCAGGAATGTGCCAAGCGGTTGCTTTAGTTCAGCAGGTAGCAAAAGACGGTTATTGTGATACTGACGCGTTTAAAACTTCCGTTAGCGCCATATTAAATATCAATCCTAGCAGCACGTTAGATGTTTACGGAAACGAGTCCAACCTCAAAGTTGGGCTTGAATGTATGGTAAAAGGCATAGACAGCACCCCATCAGGCAGTGAAATCACTCGCTACATTATTAGCTTGATGGCTCTGGAACGAAAACTAAATGAGAAGAAAGAGTCAATGGCTCAATTGGGTGATCGTATTCAGATGGCAGAACGCCAAACGGAACATTTTGACTTGTTCGATGAGCAGATGATAAGCAATATCGCCAGCATCTATTTAGATGTTATTAGCCCAGTGGGTCCTCGCATTCAAGTAACAGGCACCCCATCTGTTTTGCAACAAACCTCCAATCAACACAAGGTTCGAGCCCTGCTGTTATCCGGAATTCGAAGCACTGTGCTTTGGCGTCAAGTTGGCGGCAAACGTCGTCATATGGTGTTTGGCAGAAAGAAAATGGTTGAACAAGCCCAAATTTTACTCGCAAGACTTTAAACTCAACAATCCCCATTTATTTAATTCAGGAGAATCAACATGGAACTGTCAGCATTGACTGCTGTTTCACCGGTAGACGGTCGTTACGGAAGTAAAACGATTGCGTTACGCTCATTCTTTAGTGAGTATGGTTTACTAAAGTATCGCACTATCGTTGAAATCCGTTGGTTACAGAAGCTTTCAGCAACGGATGCAATAAAGGAAGTTCCTGCTTTTAGTGATAAGGCAAATCAATACTTAAACGATATTGCCGATCAGTTTAATGAAGCGGATGCGCAACGAATCAAAGATATCGAACGCACCACTAACCACGATGTAAAAGCCGTGGAGTATTTTCTTAAAGAAAAAGTGGCAGATATACCCGAACTGCACGCAGTAAATGAATTCATTCATTTTGCTTGTACTTCTGAAGACATCAACAATACTTCTCACGCGCTGATGTTAAAAGAAGCACGGGATAGCGTTATTCTTCCGCAGATTAGAGAAGTGATCGATGCCATACGTCAGTTAGCTGAGGAGTACCGCGATATTCCTTTGCTATCTCGTACACACGGACAACCTGCATCTCCATCTACCATGGGTAAAGAGATGGCCAATGTTGCCTACCGTATGGAACGCCAATACAAGCAGATCGCTAATGTAGAAATCTTAGCAAAAATCAACGGTGCTGTTGGTAACTATAATGCTCACTTGTCGGCTTACCCTGAACTAGACTGGCACGCTTTTAGTGAAGAGTTTATTACCGATTCATTGGGTGTTAACTGGAACCCCTACACTACTCAAATAGAACCGCACGATTACATTGCAGAACTATTTGACGCCATTGCTCGTTTTAACACCATCCTGATTGATTTTGATCGTGATGTTTGGGGTTACATCGCGTTAGGTCACTTTAAGCAAAAAACCATTGCAGGTGAAATTGGCTCTTCTACCATGCCTCACAAAGTCAATCCTATCGATTTTGAAAACTCAGAAGGTAACCTAGGTTTAGCCAATGCCGTATTTGCTCACTTAGCGCAAAAACTGCCCGTATCTCGCTGGCAGCGAGACCTAACTGACTCTACTGTACTGCGAAACTTGGGCGTCGGTTGTGGCTACGCGATTATCGCTTATACTTCGACTCTTAAAGGCATTAGCAAGTTAGAAGTAAACCGTGAAGCATTATTGGCTGAACTGGATAAGAACTGGGAAGTACTGGCAGAACCCGTACAGACCGTTATGCGTCGTTACGGCATTGAAAAGCCATATGAGAAGCTAAAAGAGCTGACTCGTGGCAAGCGTGTTGATGGCGATGCTATGCGTCAGTTTATCGATGGTCTGGAGCTTCCTGAGGTAGAAAAGGAACGTCTAAAACAGATGACGCCAGCAAATTACATCGGACAAGCGATTGAGTTAACGGACAAACTGTAATTGTTCTTTAGCCAGCTAAAGTAAACTTAGCGCTACAACTTGATTAACTGTGAGGTCGCAATATGTTTGCGACCTTTTTTTTGGTTACTATTCGTATGCTCAAGTGACCTCAAGATGCGCTCTTAAAGAGTGAGTTATTTTGACTCCTGCTCTCTGTTACTGATTCTTGCCGTAAAATGACTTGAGTACGTCATATGAGGCTGTAATGAATATTGAATATATAAAAGACAATCAGGTAGATGAGCTGCTCGACAAAAAAATTCGTCGTCTACTCAGTCGCTGTTTTACCAATAGCGATGAAGCCATTTTCAAACAGCAACGGTATTATCGAGAAGTCCCCACCCACCGCTACCTAATTGTAAACAACCACTCAGAACTGATTGCTCATATCGCGGTACACGATAAACAAGTGTTGATTGATAACAATCCTGTTCCAATTGCCGGAATTGCGGAAGTGTGTGTTGATCCTAGTTATCGTCAGAGAGGTTGCGTCAGAAAACTGCTCAATCATGTACATCAGGATATCGAATCCCGGGGTATGTCCTATTCTATACTGTTCGGCGAAACATTCGTTTATCAGTCAAGTGGCTACCGCGAAGTCAGTAACTTATATGTCAAAGAGGCCACCTCAGTTAATGAACTCTGGCAGCCTGAACCAGCAATGATAAAAGAGATCACTCGTCCATGGCCGGATACCTTTCCAGTCAAGCTTGAAGGTTCAACCTTTTAGTAAATAATCCACCTGCAGAGCAGGTGGCTTTGACTGGCCCCCTATAAGGGGGCTTATTTAACTATCGAGCCCTAACAACATCTGGCGCTCTTCTTCTTCCTT
>NZ_VTXE01000037.1 GCF_013114595.1 Vibrio sp. 99-8-1
GATTTGCTGGTTACAAACATGGATATATTGAACATGAGCGTCCTTCGGGCAAAGCCCTAATGGACGATCACCACCTTCCTAGAAGGTGGTTTAAGGGTTGAAAATAAAAAAGGGTTCGAAAGAACCCTTTTTACTCTCTATTATCTGACAAACATGAGGTAACTGAGTACCTCATGTCAGACTAGTCTCGTAGTGCTGCTGAAAACTTATCCGCAACAGATGCAACAATGGCATCAACCGAACCTGCGATATCGGCTTCTTCTAAAGTGCGCTCTACCGACTGTAGTGTAAGAGCAATAGCTAAACTCTTCTTGCCCTCTTCTACGCCTTTACCGACATACACATCAAATAGTTTAGCATCCGTTAATAATGCACCACCGGCTGACAAACATGCCGCAACAACATCACCAGAGTGCACGCTATCATCCACAACCAACGCAATATCGCGACGGTTAGCAGGGAATTTAGATACCGCTTCAGCTTCAGGAAGAACACGTTGGTTAATGGCATCCCATTCAACTTCGAATATGATAGTTCGACCATTTAGGCCAAATGCACGCTCTAGTTCTGGGTGAACAGTACCAATAACACCTACTTCTCTTTCCGTTTCCAGACCTGCATCAACGACAATAGCCGCAGACTGACCAGGATGTAATGCTGGGTGTTTTGTTGTCTTGAAAGAGTAACTGTTTTCATTCGCCGTGAGTTCTAATACTGCTTCTAAATCCCCTTTCAGGTCAAAGAAGTCAACAGTCTTAGTTGCAATGTCCCAATGCTCTTCGCTTTGAGTTCCAGCAATAACCCCTGCAAGTATTTGCTCTTGTCGCATACCGTTTTCAGCTTGCTCATCAGGAATAAAGCGTAAACCTGATTCAAACAAACGAACACGTGGTTGTTGGCGCTTTTGGTTGTGCACAACGGTATTTAACAATCCTTGCATAAGACCTAGACGCATCGCCGACATATCGGCAGAGATTGGGAACGGCAAAATCAAAGGCTCTATTTCCGGCACAAGTAATTTTTGCTGCTCTGGTTCTACAAAGCTATACGTAATCGCTTCATGATAACCACGATCTACAAGCAAATCACGAACACGTTTTAGCGGTTGATTAACCTCTTTATGTAGGTTCATGCTCAACGCAGCAACAGGTGCTTGGTTTGGAATGTTATCGTATCCATAGATACGACCTACTTCTTCAATTAAATCTTGCTCGATAGCAATATCAAAACGCCATGCAGGAGATACCGCACTCCAGCCTTGTTCTGTTTCAGATACTTGGCAACCAAGACGAGTTAGAATTTCTACAACATCTTCAGAGCTAATTTCATGACCAAGAAGTGCATCTAACTTGCTACGACGTAGTGAAACTGTGTTCGGTTTTGGCAAGTCATCTTGAGATTCAAAACCAGCAATAGGTCCCGCTTCACCACCACAAATCTCAACCAATAATTGAGTCGCACGCTCCATACACTCGGTTTGACGAGAGTAATCAACACCACGCTCGAAACGCATAGAGGCGTCTGTGTGCAAGCCATAGCTGCGAGCACGTCCACGAATAGCATCAGGCGCAAAGAACGCACACTCCAGTAGTACATTTTGGGTAGCACTTGTTACACCAGAACCTTCACCACCAAATACACCACCAATGGCTAAAGGTTTTTTATGGTCACAGATGATCAATGTATCGCTGTTTAACTCAGCTTCATTACCATCTAGCAAGGTGAGTTTCTCTCCTTGCTCAGCCAGACGTACCACAATTCCGCCATCAATCTTATCAAGATCAAAAGCATGCATTGGTTGGCCTTGTTCAAGCAGAACATAGTTGGTGATATCAACAACAGGATCAATAGAGCGAATACCACAACGACGCAGCTTCTCTTGCATCCAGATAGGAGTCTCAGCCGCTACATTCACGTTTTTCACCACACGTCCTAAGTAACGAGGGCAGGCATCGGCAGCTTTCACTTCAACCGCAACCGTGTCATCAATAGAAGAAGAAACCGCATCAAAAGCTGGCGTTTTCACTTCTTCACGATTAAGAACACCAACTTCACGAGCTAAACCTCGAAGACTAAAACAGTCAGCACGGTTAGCGGTTAAATCGACATCAATCGTTACATCATTAAGATCTAAGAACTCGCGGAAGTCAGTACCTATTTCGGCGCCGACTGGCAGCTCAAGGATACCGTCAGACTCAACATCAATACCTAGTTCAGTAAAAGAACACAGCATGCCGTGAGATGGTTGACCACGCAACTTAGCTTTCTTGATTTTAAAATCACCAGGCAAAACCGCTCCAACAGTAGCAACGGCAACTTTAATACCTTGACGACAATTAGGAGCACCACAAACGATGTCAAGAAGCTCTTCTTCACCAACATCGACTTTGGTCACTCGTAGTTTATCTGCATCTGGGTGTTGACCACACTCCACCACTTGACCGACTTTTACGCCGCTAAACGTTCCAGCTACGGGTAATACGTCATCGACCTCTAGGCCAGCCATTGTGATTTGGTGTGTTAGCTCGTCTGTAGTAATCGCAGGATTAACCCACTCACGTAGCCATGATTCATTGAATTTCATTGTTCGACTACCTCGAATTACTTGAACTGTTTAAGGAAACGAAGATCGTTCTCAAAGAACGCACGAAGATCGTTAACGCCGTAGCGAAGCATTGTTAGGCGCTCTACACCCATACCAAACGCAAAGCCTGAATATTTTTCAGGATCAATGCCAACAGAGCGCAATACATTTGGATGCACCATGCCGCAGCCTAGTACTTCTAACCATTTGCCATTTTTACCTTTAACATCAACTTCCGCTGATGGTTCAGTAAATGGGAAGTAGGAAGGACGGAAACGGACTTCTAGATCTTCTTCAAAAAAGTTACAAAGGAAGTCATTAAGAATACCCTTCAACTGGGCAAAATTCACATTTTCATCCACTAACATTCCTTCAACCTGATGGAACATTGGTGTATGCGTTTGGTCATAATCGTTACGATATACACGACCTGGAGCAATAAAACGCAAAGGTGGCTGACGCTCTTCCATCGTTCTGATTTGAACACCAGAAGTATGAGTACGAAGCATTAACTTAGGATTAAAGAAAAAGGTATCGTGATCAGTACGTGCTGGATGGTCATCGGCAATATTTAAAGCATCGAAGTTATGAAAATCATCTTCAATTTCAGGGCCAGACTCTACAGTAAATCCTAGTTCACCAAAGAAGCTTTCAATACGCTCGATGGTTCGAGTAACAGGGTGTAAACCACCGTTCTCAATACGACGACCTGGCAGAGTGACATCAATCGTTTCCGCAGCAAGTTTTGCTTCAAGCTCTGCGCGTTGCAATGCATCTTTTCTCGCAGCGATTGCCTGTTGAACGACACCTTTCGCTTTGTTGATCTCTTGACCAGCAGTACGACGTTCTTCCGGTGGAAGTTTACCTAAGCTTTGAAGTTGAGCGGTTAACTCGCCTTTCTTGCCTAGAAATTGAACTCGCACTTCGTCTAGTGCGACTAACGAATCAGCAGACTCAATCGCAAGCTGTGCGTTAGATATAATTTCTTGTAGATGTTGCATCTTTTCCTCATCTACCCAAGGGTAGTGTCCATAATTAAGGCGTTTTGCTCTTTCAAAATGGCGCTTTCATTTTGAAAGGTCAACACGCCTAGTACATAGTATTTGAATAGCTGTACATAGTAATCAAACCAAACGATATTGCCAATCTGAATATGTAGTTAAGCGTGTTATTGCTTAAAAAAACCACAATTTTTAAACAAGCTCTGGGTAAAACGCTACTTTAGAAAGGTTTTGTCTTGCTATAAGTCGCTCTCCATAGCTTAAGCTTCAGAAAAACATCGGCCAATTTCGTGCATTTCAAAACTAGATAACTCGTGCTGGATAACCAGATGATGAGTTAAATGGTAGAGAAGCGAAAATGAAAAAAGGGCCACAATCATGGGCCCTTTGGTTTTTAGTGTCGTCTTTGCCGTTAAGCGAGTTGAACAGAACGAACGCAGTTTTTACCACAATCTTTTGCCTTATATACAGACTCATCAGCAAGCTTAATAAGCTCACTGAGATCTTTCATTTGTGCCGTTCTACAACTCACCCCAACACTAATACTGCCATGCCAACAATACTGATCGTACTCCATTCTAATTAACTGAATCTGGCGATGCACTTTCTGTGCTAGTTTCATGCCGTTATTAAGATCTATGTTAGGGCAAACCACAATAAACTCATCACCACCAAGCCGACATACCGTATCAACTTGCCTAAAGCCCGACTGCAATTCTTTAGCCAGTTTAATCAGTACCGAGTCTCCCGCATCATGGCCACAATTATCATTAACTTGCTTAAATTTATCAGCATCAATAATCATGCAGACCAAATCGCTATCGTTCTCCTGAGCAAAATCCCACTGCTGAGACAGCTCTTGCATAGCAAATCGTCGATTGGGTAATTGGGTTAGTACATCGGTAAAAGATTGTCGTTGTAGCTTCTCGTTTGCGAGAGAGAGTTGTTCAGTGCGCTGCCTCACCTTCTCTTCTAATGATTGATTAAGCAGGACGAGCTGTTTATTTCGTTCTGACACTTGCTCAAACATAGCTTTTAGTGATTTCAACAGTGGGCCAACTGCTTCGTCATGTTCTCGCTCCCCCATTTCATAAGCATAGTCAGAATCAACACCTTGCTCTATTGCTGCAATCTGTCGTGCCATATTTTGGTCACTGCCTAAAATATGATAAACCAACCACTGTGCTAAGAAATCCCATAAGGATTGAGATAAATTGTCTCGGTTATCCGACACAGCCTCAGCAAACTCATTTAAGTCTCTAATGAATTTCTGGTGAGTAGCGTGATGCTCTTGAAAGTGCTGCTGCGAAATTCCAGCTCTCTTCATTAACATCTCTTCTTGGTAAAAGTGATAAGATGTATACGCTGACAACTCAACCAACACTTGCTTTGCATCCTCCAACGAAAAGTCATTTTCATTGGTAAGTTCACCATATTTATTAAGCAACTCAACTAGATAGAGATGTTGTTCATCAACCTCATCTATTCCTGTTTCAAAGCTCTTATCCCATTGAAATGACTTCATGCAGGTTACCTATGAAATGACTCTACTATGCATTTAAGTATATAATACAACGTACTGATAACACTTTAGTTTAGTCATAGAAAATAGACATGTATCCTAGTTCATATTCTGAAACTGTTAAGAATATTACCTAATTGCATTCTCTGCTTGGTTTACTGCCGATATATTGAGACAATCTAGCCCGAATCCCAATATCTTATGGTTTTATATGAAACTTTTAGTTCGCAACCTTTCTCGCGCAACAACTGAACACGAAATTCGTCTATTATTCTCCGCTCACGGTTCTGTTAAAGAGTGCACTTTAGTGCTTGATCAAGAAACTGGACAATCAAAAGGATTTGCTTTTGTTGAGATGCCAGAGAAAGATGAAGCTACTGCGGCCATCTCAGCTCTTAACTTAACCGAGGTGGCAAAAAGTAAGATTCGAGTAAAATTAGCTAACCGCTAACACTGAGGACAATAACGTCAGTAGAGGCAATTACTGACGTTACATTGTGCCACTTGCTACCTTGTAATATACCGCAGCAAAAAGAGCCGCAAATAGCAGCACGGTTACCAATAATTTTAACCATAACATTTTCATTTAATATATCCTCCTAAAGTTATCCAGAGCACGACATCAATTGTTATACCCTACTCTACGTTACTAACCTTTTAAAACCATGCTTTCAAATCAGTGCCTACTCAAGTCACCAAAAAGACAAAAACCACTAGTCCTTTATAGGTAATTTGTAACATGAATTGATCTAGATCATATTGTCGTTACAACAATACGTAATATGTTAACAGCTAGTTACACAACGGTAAAAGCAAAGGAGTGTCGTATGGAACTAAAACAAGACCCAAAGTGTTATACAGATGTATGTATTAATGGAAAATGGTTTCACCACGACCACTGTACAACCACAGTTTATATGTTAAAAGGTGGAGCTTCTCCATCCATTGAGCTGGCAAAGATGCCGACAACTGAAAATGAGTTAGTAGAGATGATAAATAATATCGTTTAACCCTTCAGCTAATGATCGGTGAATTGAGTGTTGGTATTCTAACTACCAGCACTCAACAACACTTAAAATCCTGCATCAGCTAGTTTCTTTCGCTTATCACATTCATGCAATACCGCTAATTTTTGTTGCTGGTTAAATGAACGCCAAGCGGCAATTTCGTCGAGCGTTCGAAAACAGCCAACACATCTGTCATTTTGATCTAAGCAGCAGTGCCGAATACAAGGCGACTGCGCTATTTCTTGCTCTTGATTGACCATATTACTCTTCTTATTGAGATAAATAATTGCAAGTGACTCGTCTCATCATTAGCCCAACGTTGCCAATCTAACTTAATCATTCTGCGACGGCTGGTTTAATCCCAGCTCTTTCTGCAACTTTTTTGTCAGCCCTAAGGATACCAACCGATATGATTCATTTAGATAATATATCAGCTCTTCATCTGTCTCTTCGCTACTTTCATAATGTTGGATCCACTTCATTCCTCTCGAGGCAAAATAAGGTGCAGGTTTATAACCCGATTGATCCGCTAGAAATTGATAATTGAGATCTGACGTTTTAAAAATAAATGCTGGCTGTTGGTCTGGGCCTAATCCACCTATGGCAAATACTTTTCCACCAACTTTCCAAACATGAGAATCATTCCACTGCATTACGTAGCTCGTCGCCGATAAAGACTGGCAATATTGATTAAACTCGTCGTATGTCATCGTTTTGCATCCTTATTATCACTACTCAACATGACGTTTGTTCCAATCACAAATATATACTAATCAGAGTAATCATAAGCAAAAAGTAAATTTTTACACAAAAAAAAAGAGACCCTAAGGTCTCTTTTTTAAAAGTCTGTATAACTGCGTCTAATTAAAGAGCAGCTTTCGCTTTTTCTACTAGAACTGCAAAAGCAGCTTTGTCGAATACAGCGATATCAGCAAGGATCTTACGATCGATCTCGATAGATGCTTTCTTAAGACCGTTAATGAAACGGCTGTAAGATAGACCATTTTGACGAGAAGCAGCGTTAATACGAGCGATCCATAGTTGACGGAACTGACGCTTTTTATTGCGACGGTCACGGTATGCATATTGACCAGCTTTAGTAACTGCTTGGAAAGCTACACGATATACACGTGAACGTGCACCGTAGTAACCTTTAGCTTGCTTTAGAACTTTCTTATGAGATGCACGAGCTTGTACACCACGTTTTACGCGAGGCATTATGTCTCTCCTAAACTATTAAATAAACTAAAAAGAATTAAGCGTATGGCAACATACGAATAACAGCAGCCACTTCACATTTAGGAAGGATTGCGTTAGGACGTAGTTGACGCTTGTTCTTAGTAGTACGCTTAGTCAGGATGTGACGTTTTGTAGCGTGCTTAAACTTTATACCACCAGCTGTTTTCTTAAAACGCTTAGCAGCACCTCGATTGGTTTTCATCTTAGGCATGATGAAGAACTCCGCATTGTTAGTTGTTAATAAACATAGTAATTAGGGCGAATAAAACCCCGTAGTACGAGACTACAGGGCTTAATTACTTGCAGGCCGATAATTACTTCTTCTTAGGGGCTAGCACCATGATCATTTGACGACCTTCTATTCTCGTTGGGAAAGATTCAACAACAGCTAATTCTTCTGTATCCACTTTCAAACGATTAAGAACATCGACACCGATCTCTTGGTGTGCCATTTCGCGACCACGGAAGCGAATTGTTACCTTCACTTTGTTGCCGTCTTCTAGGAAACGGGTCAGGTTGCGTAGTTTTACCTGATAGTCTCCAATATCAGTTCCAGGACGGAATTTAACTTCCTTAATCTGAACCTGCTTTTGCTTCTTCTTCTGCTCTTTAGCAGCTTTGCTCTTCTCAAAGAGGAACTTGCCATAGTCCATCACACGACAAACTGGTGGCTCGGCGTTAGGGCTGATCTCTACAAGATCCATACCAGCTTCTACGGCTGCATCTAATGCTTCAGCAATTGGTACTACACCAACTGGTTCACCATCTGCGCCAGTTAAACGAACTTCACGAACGCCACGAATTTCACCGTTTAAACGGTGCTGGTTTTGTTTGGCCGGTTGTTGGCCACGTCTTCCGCCTTTAATAGTTTATTCCTCCAGATTGAGCTTACGGCTTGAAACCTCAGCATTAAGGTGACTTATAAAGTCCTCTACCTTAAATTTACCTAGGTCCTTGCCCTTACGAGTACGTACTGCGATTTCACCGGCTTCCATTTCTTGGTCACCACATACCAACAAGTACGGTACACGTTTTAAAGTGTGTTCGCGGATTTTAAAGCCTATCTTCTCATTTCTCAAGTCCGGTTTGACTCTAAATCCAGATTTTTGCAATTTATTTGCAACTTCTTTAACGTAATCAGCTTGTTTGTCGGTAATATTCATAATTATAGCTTGCTCTGGTGCCAACCAAGTTGGGAAGAAACCAGCGTACTCTTCAATTAATATTCCGATAAAGCGCTCTAAAGAACCTAAAATTGCACGGTGAATCATTACAGGAATCAATCTTTCGTTGTTTTCACCAACGTAAGTTGCGCCCAAACGACCCGGCAAGTTGAAATCCAGCTGCACTGTACCACATTGCCATGCACGATCTAAACAGTCATGAAGGGTAAATTCAATTTTAGGGCCATAAAATGCCCCTTCACCTTCTTGAATGTCGTATTTAATATCAAGATTTTCTAACGATTCTTTCAGTGCTTCTTCTGAGCGATCCCAAATCTCGTCACTACCAACACGTTTTTCTGGTCTTGTAGATAGTTTTACTTCTATCTCTTCAAAACCAAATGTCTTGTAGACATCGTAAACCATCTTGATGCATTCAGTTACTTCGTCTTGAATCTGCTCTTCAGTACAAAATACGTGTGCATCGTCTTGGGTGAATCCACGTACACGCATTAACCCGTGTAGAGCACCAGACGGCTCATTACGATGACAGGAACCAAATTCCGCCATACGTAATGGTAGATCACGATATGATTTCAAACCTTGATTAAAGATTTGTACATGACCAGGACAGTTCATCGGCTTGATGGCATATTCGCGGTTCTCAGAACTGGTGGTAAACATAGCATCAGCGTATTTATCCCAGTGTCCTGAACGTTCCCACAATACGCGGTCCATCATTAATGGGCCTTTAACTTCTTGATAGCCGTATTCGTCCAATTTTGCACGAATAAACACTTCTAGATCACGGAAGATAGACCAACCATTGTGATGCCAGAACACCATTCCCGGCGCTTCTTGCTGCATATGGAAAAGATCTAGGTGCTTACCAATTTTACGGTGGTCGCGCTTCGCAGCTTCTTCCAAACGTGTTAAGTGAGCTTTAAGTGCTTTCTTATCATGAAAAGCTGTTCCGTAGATACGTTGCAGCATTTTATTGTCGCTATTACCACGCCAATAAGCGCCGGCAACATTCAACAGGGTGAAATGTTGACAGAAACCCATATGAGGAACATGCGGGCCACGACACATATCAATGTATTCTTCGTGGTGATATAAACCCGGACGATCGTCTTTTGCAACGTTCTCATCCAGAATTTCCATTTTGTATGTTTCGCCACGCGCTTCAAACACGTCGCGCGCTTCCTGCCAGCTTACCGTCTTTTTAATAACCTGATATTTGGTTTTTGCCAGCTCTTTCATACGCTTCTCTAGCGCATCGAGATCTTCTTGCGTTAAAGAATGCTCAAGATCGATATCGTAATAGAAGCCACTGTCTATGGTTGGACCAATAGCCATTTTGGCATCAGGAAAAAGCTGTTTAATGGCGTGACCCAATAAATGCGCACAAGAGTGACGTGCGATTTCTAGGCCATCATCATCTTTTGTGGTGATGATTTCTAGACTTGCATCGCTTTCGATTAAGTCACAAGCATCAACACGGTTGCCGTCTACACGACCAGCAATGGTGGCTTTAGCAAGACCAGGGCCGATAGATGCAGCGACATCAAGAGTTGACACAGGGTTATCAAATTGACGTTGACTACCGTCAGGAAGAGTAATTACAGGCATGATATATCCTTACAGTGGTGTTGCGTACCAAGCAACACATGCGAGTTCAAAAGTTTAAGTTATTTTCTTAATGAATCTCACTCAGTAATACGCATACCGGAAATTCATCAAGAGCGGAATTTTACCCGTTAAAGGCTGAATTGCAAAGAGAAGCTTTCAGTTTATCTACTTTTATTTATCATCCCTTAATCGACTCGTTGATAAGAGATAACCCAAAGTTTGGTAATTCCAGGATAAATGTCTGAAATAACCTGTTTAAGTTCAGTTAATGTCATGTTCTCTTGTGTGGCGTGATAATCGGTAAGTTGTTCAAACTGAATGGGTTCGACACTATTTATCTTCAAACGACAAAACCACCTATTCTCTTCAAAAGTACTGACTTCCACCGTACTTCCAACTAAAAAGTTGTTCTCGCTCTCGTCACGAATGGTGATTACCTTTTTACCAGACAAAATATCAGCAACAAATCGTTCAAAAAACGTCATTTCTGTTAAGTAAGAAGTAGACATAGCGGTCCTCTATTGTTCTTTTATATGTTTTGCCATCATAACAAATCTCATCCGTTAATTTGCAGAGATATTCTCTTTAGCGCCAAATAGGGTCACACTAACCGTCGCGAATAACACTATTTGTTATCAGCATTAATCTGTTAAAGTCGCACTATCTTATAAATCCCCGCCACTGGATAGACCATTCAATACACAAATTTGTATATAATTGGCCTGTTTTTGGCTATGAAAAGAATATTATGTTTCTATCACCTTATTTTTCAGTAAACAACGAGCAGTTTCAATTTACTCGTCAGCAAGCAAGTCACTTCGCTAAAAAAGTAGCTGGCGACTTTAACCCTATTCACGATGAAGACAATAAGCGTTTTTGTGTTCCTGGTGACCTTCTTTTTGCTGTATTACTGAAAAAAGAAGGCATTAGTCAAAAGATGCGATTCGACTTCTCTGGCATGGTAAGCGACGGGGTTGCTCTACATATCGAAGATAAGGGAGACACAGAGAGCTCACTGCTGGATGAAAAAGGCAAAGAGTATCTTCATATGAGCCATCATGGCGAAGTCAATCACGACCCAGATTTTATTGAACATGTAGTAAAAAACTATGTGCAGTTTTCTGGTATGAATTTCCCACACATAATGGTTCCTCTAATGGAAGAGCAGCAGATGATGATAAATTGTCAGCGACCATTGGTCATATATGAAAGCATGGAAATTGAATTTGACCGTTTAGATATCAGTCACCCAGAAGTGGTTTACTCTGGTGCTACGTTTGATGTAGAGGGTAAACGTGGTGTTGTTACACTCAACTTTGATTTTAAAGAAGATGGCATCATAGTTGGTAAAGGCGTTAAGCGTATGGTTGCCAGTGGTTTACGACCTTATGTGCAAGAAGATGTCGACGCTTTAGTTGCCCGTTTCTTTGAGTGTAAAGAGGCTTTTTTGCAAAAGCTTGATATCGCTGCCTAGCCAAGCAAAGTTATCCTCGAATCTGAATTGAACATTAAAAAGGTCTGCAACTTAATTGCAGACCTTTTTATTATATCCAACGTCTAACTCGAGCTTTATATTCACCATACTCTTGACCAAATTTAAGCTGTAAGTGCCTTTCCTCTGGTTCAATTTGAAAGCGATTCATGTAAAGAACAAAAAATACTGGCACCAACAAACACAATAAATTTTGCTGCCAATAGCCATAGCCAATCAAAAGTAGAAGCAGACCTAAATACATCGGGTTACGAGTTCTTTTGTACACGCCACTTTCAACCACGGTTGATGTTTTGTGCACATCAACTGGATGTACCGTAGTTTTCGCCTTTTTAAATTCGGCTATACCGCTTAAACCAAAATAACCACTGGCAACAAAACAGGCTGCAAAAACCAGCCATGTCAGTGGAAACCCTATTGAAAAAAGATCAATCATCGCAAGCAAATAACTCAAACCACCAGCAAGAATAAAAACCAGTACTGGTGGTACCTTAAGTTCAAGTGGCTGCATGGATACTCCTTTATACTAATTGAAGTAGAGCCTGAAGCGGATGATTAACCTTCTCCTCTTCAAACCTTTTTACTTGGCTTCGACAAGAGTAGCCTGAGACTAAACAGCGGTCTTTGGCTAATTTGGCAAAGTTAGGCTTCCAGCTTAAATCATAAATATCTTTGGATACTGATAATTTATCGGATTCATGTCCAAATGTTCCCGCCATACCACAACAACCGACAGAGACAGTTTCAAGAACACCACCAAAGTACTTGAATATCGTTTGCCACTCTTTTTCTGCATTTGGCATTCGAGTTTTCTCGGTACAGTGAGCAAATAGATACCAAGGAGGCTGCTGAGAAGCTTCACCCACTTGCAACGATTCAAGTTGGGCAAACAGATACTCGTGAACATTAAGCACGGTGAAGTCGCCCCTATCTTCCGCCAATATATCGGCATACTCATCTCGATAACAGAGCACTAAGGCAGGATCTACCCCAACCATGTCGATATCTAGATCAGCAAGCATATTTAGGAAAGAGGCGGTACTGGTTGCCGTTTCAGTAAATTGCTTTAAAAACCCTTTTATATGCTGAGCTTTACCGTTGGGCTTGAAAGGAACAAGCACTGGTTGTTTACCGACTTTCTTTAATAGAGCAACAAAGTCTGCTACTACCTCTGCCTCATAATATGAGGTAAATGGGTCTTGTACGATAAGCACATACTGCTGTTTTTGCTCTTTAGACAGTGCCGCCAACTTCTGCATATCAAATTTGATATCAGGTTGATTGACCAGATATTGTTGTAGCGTTGGTGATGATAATAGTGGAGCATCCACATAACCAATTGTTGAAGCCGTTAAACTTTGCATCCACTTTTGCGAAAGAGCCATATTGATCACTTTTGGTACTTTCGCCATCACTGGCAGCATAGTTTCGATGTTCGCCACCAAGTAATCTTTTGCAGGTCGTTGGTAACGTGAATAATAAAGATTTAAAAAACGCGCCCTGAAACTCGGAACATCTACCTTAATCGGACATTGAGTTCCACAAGCTTTACAAGCCAAGCAACCATTCATAGCCTCATAAACTTCATGCGAAAAATCGTATTCGTGACGCTTATTAACACTATTTCTCACTCTATCAATCATCATCTTGATGGTTGGATTATGCTGTAACGTCTTTTTCTCCATATCAAGGACATCGATACCCTGTTCAGTGAGCTGACGTAACCACTCTCTGACCAAACCTGCCCGACCTTTAGGAGAGTGACGTCGATCAGCCATCACCTTCATTGAAGGGCACATTGGTGAATTGACGTCATAATTAAAACATAAGCCGTTGCCATTGCATTCCATCGCCTGCTGGAAACTGTCTCGCACTTTAACGTCAATTTGGCGATCATAGTCAGCACGTTTTACTCCAGAGACTTTGACCAGTTCTGCTGCGCTATCCAAGGGCGTACAGATTTTACCGGGGTTCATTTTATTGTGCGGGTCAAAAGCAGATTTAACTCGACGCAATTCATGGAACAACTCATCACCAAAAAATTCAGGTCCATATTCAGATCGGAATCCTTTGCCATGTTCACCCCACATCAAACCGCCATACTTAGCAACCAGTTGGACAACTTGTTCTGAAATCTCCAACATGAGTTGCTCTTGCTGAGGGTCACAAAGATCCAGCGCTGGCCGAACATGAAGAACGCCAGTATCGACATGACCAAACATACCGTAATGTAGCGATTTTTTATCCAGTAGTTGACGAAACTCTGCAATAAAATCAGCAAGGTTTTCTGGTGGTACACAAGTATCTTCAACAAATGCTATCGGCTTGGCTTTACCTTTTGTCGCGCCTAATAAACCAACCGCTTTCTTACGCATATTGTAGATACGCCCTATGCTGGCCAGATCATTGCAGATTTGATAACCAATCACGCCATTAACTTCTTGCTCAATCATCGTATCGAGAGCCGCGGTTAGCTTATCGACGTCTTGCTGTATCTTTAACTCATCCAGCCCAGCAAACTCTACAATATTAATGCCCAACATCTCTTTGTTTGGCACATCTTGCAACAGATGACTAACCGTATTCCAAACGATATCTTGCTTAGCCAGATCGAGAACTTTGGAATCCACAGTCTCAACGGATAGAGCATTTGCTTGCACTAATAATGGCGCCGTTCGCAGAGCAGAATCAAAACTGTCGTATTTAACATTGACCAACACGCGAGATTTAGGAATGGCAGTTAAGTTCAGTTTTGCTTCAGTGATAAAAGCTAGCGACCCCTCTGAACCACAGAGAATTCGCGTAAAATCAAATTCATCCTGTTCATTAAGAGCATTTTTCAAATCGTAACCGGTTAGAAAGCGATTAAGTTTAGGGAATTTATCAACGATCTCGTTTCGTTTTGAACGACACACTTGTTCAGAAACTGAAAGCGCATTAAACGCATACTCCCCTTCTTCGGCAGAGCCCTTTGACCCATCAGTTTCATAAACCGAACCGTCTGCAAATACCGCTTGAAGCGATAAAACATGATCGGACGTCTTACCATAAACTAAAGAACCTTGCCCTGATGCATCGGTATTGATCATGCCCCCAAGAGTCGCCCTATTACTGGTGGAGAGCTCCGGGGAGAAGAAATAACCATAAGGCCGAACAGCGTCATTAAGTTGGTCTTTAACTATCCCTGTTTGAACACGAACCCATCCTTGCTCTTGATTGATTTCAAGAACCTGATTCATATGCCGAGAGAGGTCAACAACAATGCCTTGAGTCAGTGACTGACCATTTGTTCCAGTCCCTCCCCCACGAGGAGAAAATGTTATCCTTTCAAAATCGGCATCTTTTGAGATAAATCCGATTAGCATAATGTCTTCAGTTGATTTAGGATGAACTACCGCCTGAGGAAGCTGTTGATACACACTATTGTCAGTTGCAACAGCAAGACGGCTCGCATATTGGGTTTCGATATCGCCGCTAAATCCACGCTGTTTTAGCCTAGATAAAAACGTTACGACAACTGGATCTACATTAATTTCATTTTGTAATCTTGGTAACATATCGCTTCCTGCCCCGACATCACTGATTCCTGCAGTACGGGTATATGTGTTTTTTATGATTGCGGTCACTTTACAACATTTGAAATATTAACAAAACCACTGAGACTGCTAATCTTTTTATTCAATATTGAAAATTGCAAAGTAGTGTCGATACTACAGAACGGATCAAAATGAAAAAAAATAAAGTAGTAACAACAGAAGATATCCTTTTAAAACTGTGCCAATCAGTTTCTGGCGTACTCAGCTCTGCTACCAACTCTAATGTTGGATACTCAGCAATGGTGCAAAAAATCAATAAAACCTGTTTAAAACCCGACTTTGGCTGTTTTGTTCTTTTTGACGGCGGTTTCTCAGGTTTAGTGGTAATTAACTTTACCTCTCAAGCGGCATTAGAAGTTTACACAAACTATATGAGAAATATGGGAATGCCAGAAGAAGAGTTGGCCATTTTGCATACCTCTGATGAAGTTGGTGATGTACTTGGTGAGTTAATGAACCAGTTGGTTGGTGACTTTACCAGTAAGATTCGTAAAGATCTTAAAACCAACATCACTCAAAACCAACCTAAGATGCTGGCGATTAACAAACAAGTATTAATTTCCATTGATACTAACCTCGATCGTCCACAGGCGAGACGCGTCACCTTTACTACAGAAAATAACAACATTTTCTACCTTGAACTGGCGATGGATAAAACCGAGTTTATTCAGCTTGAAGAGTTTGATATTGAAGAAGATGAATCACCTGACGCAATACTAGAAGCTGAGCAGAATAAAAAACCAAAGAACAGCCAGAATGATACCGCAGCAAACGACATCTCTAATGACCTGTTAGATGAATTAGGTATCTAAACCTTATCTCACTCTTATCAAAAAACCGCTTTATAGGCGGTTTTTTATTGCCTGTTATCTACGGGGATAACTTTAATTCCCCACAAAAAATCGGTAAAATGGCCGACTGGCCTTTTCAAACTGGTTGTTTTTAATAATTTCAATGGATAAAAAGAAAGCCCTAAAAAAGATCGCTAAGTGTCTTGAACTCGGAAATTCAGCAAACGTTAACGAAGCTGCTCAAGCAATTAAAATGGCGCACCGCCTTATGCTTAAGTATGGCCTTGATAAAGACGATATTGAATTTATTAAAATGGGCAAAACACAATCTACCCATCTGCTACCTGCAAGTATTAGTTCGACGATTCTACGAGTAATTAGAGGCATCAATACAAAATTTGGTGTTGAAGCCGTATTGCTAAATCACAAAGGTTTAAAACGTGTTGAGTTTATCGGGGAAGCAGACAGAGCGATTTTTGGTGCATTTGCTTTCGATATTATCTACCGCGAGATGAACGAACAAACTGGTCAGTTTCGCAATAGTTTTGCCGGTTCAGGAACCAGCAATACAGAAGTCACAAGACGCGTTAACTCTTTTGTTTCAGGTTGGGTAGAAGGCGCATTAGAAAAGCTACCAGTAATAGCACCAGATGATGACTCCAATAACAAAATAAACAACTATATTGACCGAGAGTTCAAAAATATAGACCGTGAAACATTTAAACAGCAATTAAAAGAAGCAATGAAAAATATCACCGCCGATTATGAAGTCGGGCTTAAAAAAGGGCGTAAGCTATCAGTAAATAAGCCTGTCGATGGTGCAAAAGCTCATAAGATGCTTAAATGATAGAGAACAGTTGAAAATTAACAGGGAGAGCGGCATTAGTATGAGAAGCAGTACAGCATTTATTCACTATGTTTGGCTTTTCTTTCTTGTTAGCTCTACTGTACTCGCCCAGCCTAGCAAAGAACTGATTGAACAAGCAGAAGACAATCAACTCGAAGCACAAATAGCGGTTGCACAGCAATATCAGTCAGAAAATAAGTTTAAGCAAGCACACTATTGGTATCTAAAAGCCGCGCTGCAAGGAGATAGCAAAGCGCTGCAATCTCTTGGTCAGTTGTATGAACAACAAAAACAACCGATAAATCCACTCAACGTATCTGAAAACTGGTACCAACTGGCAATAGATACGGGAAACAGTGATGCTGAAGATGGCTATTCTCGTGTATTAGAAGCACTTTTCAACCAGCAACGTGCAAAACAGGTCTCATCTATCGCCCTACTGGATCAACATATTGATCAAGACATTACCACCGACTCTAATAAAAGCAGCACAACAGTAAAACCTGAGAAAAGTCGCTTAGTTGAACCAGAAATCATTATTATTTCATCCATATTACTTGTCGTTGTTTTTGCTGTCGCACTACGACGAAAAATGAGAAGCCACAAACAGAGCAATTTATCAAAGTTGGAAAAAACCATTGCACAGCAAAGTAAAAAAATTAGATCACTTCAACTGCACCTGAACAAAGCCCATCTTCAACTTAAACGAAATCAACAAGTAGAAAAAACCGTATCCAATGACAATAAACTGGTAACGGCTTGTGCCGTTCTTGGTTATGTCCCTAATCGCATTCCTGATGAAAAACAGATCAAACTACGTTACAAAATGTTAAGCCGCATCTACCATCCAGACACACATGGCAGCGATGAAGAGATGAAGAGACTAAATTCCGCGATTAAAATAGTGATTTCTCATGTTAAAAGCAGCAAAGCCTAACCCGCGATAACAAACAATTAACATTTTCTCTATTTATATGTATAATCCTTGGTCGAATTACCTTAATGATCCCCCGTTTGGGATCAGAAAATCGGCATAATCGTCTATGTTATCCGAATATTAGATTCTGAAATTTCTGCTAAAGGAGAGTCATTGTGTTCAAAAAACAAGGTATATGTGATTGGTGTAGTAAAATGAGTCTATTAGCCCGTCATGACTATATAGACGGAAAATACCATTTCTCGTGTGCTAGTTGCCATGACATCGCAACATTAGACGTCCGTCTATTCAATAAAGATGAACTCACACTCAATGGAAGCCGCTACGATAGCATGCAAAAATAGTTGTAGCTTCAGTCGCCTAGACAATCTGATTGAATTTCGTTATCGCCAATAAATATCAAAATGCAAAAGAGAACAGCATTAAACTCTTTAGTTCAAAATCATCGAAGTCAATAGCCATTTTCTCTCAACGTTATCTAACACTGACTTAGATTCGTTAATACGTTCACGTCTTACTTTCCGCAACTTTTGATTACTAACGGTTAACCCAGCATGACTATGCTGCGCAAAATTGCATCTTTAGCTAAAGCTCATAAATTCTCGCAAACAACGCTTTCTTCTTTATTTCTGGGCTTTGCAAAGCGATCTCGCTTGTTTTTTCCACACTCTGTTTACTAAACAGGCAAAAAAACAGTTGCACTCCGATCAAATTACAAGTACTGTTGTTTTATACAGTATGTACATAGGAACAGTATGATGCTTCAAATAAACGCAAATAAAAAAGCCTACTCAGTATTAAGCCCTATTTCATCTAGCGCAATCAGTTTCCCTGTTGCAGAAAATAGCGTGTACCAAAACTTAGCTAAGCTATCAAATAAAAAACAATGGGTTTTATTTACCGCTAACTGTCCTCGTCCTACTCAACATGAACTAACAAGACATAATGTTAGTTGCGATAAAGTCATCCATATGAAGCCCTCAATACAGTTCAGCGAAGAACAAATTGTCGTTAAAGCCATTCAAGCGAGAACAGCCAGCGCTATTGTTGCAAGTAGCGATCTTCAACAGGACGCCAAAAACCGAATTCAACGGATTGCCAGCAATTATAGTTGCGAAGTTTTTTTCTTATCTCAACCTACTGCCTCTTCATTATCAACAGCTCAGTTACACTAACTAAAACTTAACATATCAAGTTCATAGCCATTAATGTTCCTGCATTAATGGCTTTTTACTATTATAGTTCCGCAATATTAAGCAAACGTTTGCTTTTTATCTGGAAGCTTTAAAAAGTTCTGGTATTATTCTCTTTCGATGCCGATGCTAGCTATTAAGATGGCACTATATTAATTATTAGACAAACTAAGGAATGTCGAATGAGTCTTGCAGATCAAGTCCTTGCTGTTAACGATGATTTTCCTATCCGTACTGACCAAGCAGTGCATAGTGGAAAAGTTCGTTCTGTTTATTGGTTAACTAAACAAGATAGTCAGAGACTAATTAAACTTAAAGGGTATGACGTTTCACCAGACGCACCATTGGCGATTATGGTCATCAGTGATCGAATTTCTGCGTTCGACTGTATATGGTCTGGAGAAAATGGACTTAAAGGCGTTCCCGGTAAAGGCGCTGCACTCAATGCCATTTCGAATCACTGGTTTTCACTATTTAAGCAGCAAGGTTTAGCAGACAGTCATATTCTAGATATTCCTCACCCTTTTGTTTGGATAGTTCAAAAAGCCAAACCCGTTATGATTGAAGCTATTTGCCGAAACTACATCACTGGTTCAATGTGGCGTGCATACCAAAAAGGCGAAAGAGAGTTCTGCGGTATAAAGTTACCCGAAGGTCTAGAAAAAGACAGTAAGCTACCAAACCTACTCATTACGCCATCCACAAAAGGGATACTAAAGGGAATACCCGGTGTTCCTGAAGCAGACGACGTCAATATCACCCAACAAAACATTATTGATAACTACGCCTCTTTTAATTTCAATTCTGCGGATGATATTCCTCAGTACGAGCAACTACTAAAACAAGGCTTTAATGTTATCCACGATGCCCTTGATAAAGTAGGCCAACTGTTTGTTGATACCAAATTTGAGTTTGGTTATGTCACTGATCGTTCAGGCTCGTCCAAACTTATATACATGGATGAAGTGGGCACACCAGATTCATCTAGAATCTGGGATAAGCAAGAGTACCAAAACGGCAATATTGTAGAAAACTCTAAAGAAGGTTTCCGTCAATTCTTGCTAAATTACTTTCCTGACGCTGATATTTTACTCAACAAAGACCGAATGGTTGAAAGAGAAGCATTAGCCAATAACAATCTGCTCCCTCAAGAAGCGATTATGCAAGTTTCCACAACCTATCTAAATATTGCTGAAAAAATCACGGGGAAGAAAGTGCCACTAAGTTCCAACCCTAAACAGGAGATCATCGATATCTTAGATAAGGAATATGACCTTATCGTAAAATAAGCCCTAATCGCTGATCGAGTCAATTTACTAACGTAACAGGGACAATTAAGTCCCTGTTTTACGTCATTCCCACCATCATCCACTAATCCTGTTATCAAATATTTACATCTCCCTGAAATATTTTTACTAAATACTAGGTCGAATAGATATACACAATTTACTATGACCCAACAGGAAGTCTCATGAAGCCTAAACTACTAAAATTTATTCCATCAGCATTCATTGCTTTTGTTTTTATCCAGTCACTATTTTTTAAATTTACCGGGTCATATGAGACTGAATTTATTTTTGGCACATTGGGAGAGTGGTCTGGTTTTACCTGGTTTGGCAACATCGGTGGTTACCTAATTGGTTTTGCAGAGCTAATCGCGGCAATACTACTCTTTACTCGTTTTCATGGTGTTGGCGCAGTGATGAGTGTAGGCATCATGTCCGGTGCTATATTCTTCCATCTATTCACTCCGTTAGGTGTTGTTATGCCCGAGTTTAATAGCGCTGGTGAAATCATAGGGAACGACGGTGGATTGTTATTTACTATGGCATGTATTGTATGGTCTTGCGGTGCGTTTCTGGCGATTATGGATATCAAAAGCGAAAACGGGTCACTTAAGCAGTTACTAAAATAGAACCACGCTTTTCGCAACACGGAGAATGTTGTTCATTTAGATAAATTTAGAGATTCAGTTCCAGCAAGTGCTGAATCTCACCACTGATATACATTTCATTTAACGCTTGATCAAACTTATCTAACTGTTGGCCTGCCATCTCCGGATGGCAAGCCATATAGTTAACACTGGTGAAAAAAACCAACTCAGGTTCACCTAACTCTATATTCATCTCTTGTGATAATTTATTTGCAGCATTGACATCAACAACCCAAAAATCGACACGGCGATGTTGCAGCATCAACAACCCTTGTTTCATCTCTCCAGTCAAACGAACATGAAAACCTTTACGCCTTAAGTATTGACCTATGCTGCTGCCAAGATAGGTTGCTATGTTATAGCGCTTAGCATCATTTAAGGTTGTCAGTGGAATGCTTCGATTAGCTGCACTGTATAATGCATATTGGACAATGGCAATTGGGCCAACCCAGCTATACTTAGATTCTCTGTCTTGGGTTCTATCGATAGGAAATACACAGGTATTCCGATTTTCCGCTACTGAGTACATCCCTCTCATTGCAGGTTTAATTGCCACCTTGTAAGGGGTTGAGGTTTTATTAAGTAACTGCTCAACCACATGCCAAGAATTGCCGCCAACAACCTTCTTATCTTCTACCGACACTAACGGAGGATTGTGGTAGGTAAATAGCGTCAGTGTATCCTCAGCCAACAATTTGGACGAAAGAAGTAATAAAAGTAGTATCGGCAAATGTACTATTTTTTCCATTGTTGGTATGACTCTTCAAATGATAACGTTTTAGGTGTACTTTCGTTGATGATCTCTTTCCATGGCGCACCTTCCTTATTGAGCCAAACCTCCGCATCAGACTTATCATTTAGTCGAGGTTCACAGCGCATATCCGCTCTATTTCCTATTTTTTTAAGTCGTGAATCCATCTCATCCGCGAGCATACGCATACTATCTTCGACCGTGACATCACCTTTAACCGCTGGGCCAATATGCTGCCACCAGACACTTGCAAGTTCAGCATAATCGGGCACGCTAAAACCGGTAGGTGTCCAATAGTTTCGAGCGTCACTTTGGTAGAATTCCAATAATCCCCCCCACTCTTTCGATCTTGCCTGTAAATAGGAGGATTGAATGTCGGACTGACGTATGGGAGTAAAACCATTCAAAAACTTCTGCATGGATACGGTTTTAGATACTGTAAACTGTGCGTACAACCATGCTGCTGCGCTTCTTTTATCTGGCGTAAGCCACAAAAATGTCCAGCCACCAATATCCTGATATCCCGATTTCATTCCTTCTTTCCAGTACTTTCCTCTCGGTGAAGGTGCGACACGCCACACTGGTTCCCCTTTCTCATTCATTACCGAAGAGTCAGCAGCAGAAAGATCCGGCAAAAATGCTGTATACCAGAAGATCTGTTGAGCAATATTTCCTTTAGCCAAGTATTCACTAGAGGAGACAAAGTCCTGTTCAATGGCTTCTGGTGGAGCGTACTGCGTTAACCATTGAACGTATTTGTTTACCGCGTATATTGCCGCAGGACTATCAAGAGCGCCCCCTCTTGAAACACTAGCGCCCGCCGGGTGACAATCGTTCAAACGAATGCCCCAATCGCCAACCGATGAATCTGTTTGGTTTGCTCCGGCAAGGCTCAACCATGAATCAGATATCCGCCAGCCCAATGAGGGGTCAAAATGACCATAATCCATATGGCCCCACACCCTTCTATCATCAATGTATTGAACTTTCTCGGTAAAGAACTCGGCAATGTCTTGATAAGCCGCCCAGTTTTGTGGGACACCTAGAGCGTAACCGTACAGCTGTTTAAACTGTTTCTGTAAATCGGGACGAGAAAACCAATCATGCCGATACCAATACAAGTTAGCAAATTGTTGGGTAGGTAACTGATAGAGAATGTCATCTGGGCCAGTGACAAAATCGATGCCTATGAAATCATCCAAAGCCAGCGTAGGTAACGTAATATCGCGCCATTTATCATTTATCATCTCAGAAATAGCGACCACTTTTTGACTACGGTAATGAGTACCTAAGAAGTCAGCATCATTAACGTACGCGTCATATAAGCTAATTCCGGTATCCAACTGAACTTGAAGCTTCTTCACCAAATCATCTTCTTCGGTGATTTCATGAACCACATGAATACCCGTTAATTCAGTAAATGCCTTCGCCAATACATTAGATTCATACCTATGCGTTGCAATATTCTCAGATACCACACGGATGGTCATCCCTTGAAAAGGTTTAGCCGCATCCATAAACCACTTAAGCTCTTCTTTTTGCTGAGATTCCGATAAGGTGGAGTGTAAAAACTCATCACTAAGCAAACGCTTAATAATATGTTCTTGTTTCACTGTTAATTGATGACTTTCTGCGTATATTGAGCCGCTGACAAGTAGGGACACCAATGCGCAATGAGAATATTTAAATTTTGCCAATTTACTTTCTCTAGTTAGTTCTTTGATCACTCTGTTCTATTGAATACCTAAACAATACAAAAACGATACCTTATAAGGCTAGGATAAATCGATAAAAAAGCGAGCTTTTCTTAATGATAACTCACA
The DNA here is from genome assembly GCF_013114595.1 of Vibrio sp. 99-8-1. Classification (GTDB taxonomy): domain Bacteria; phylum Pseudomonadota; class Gammaproteobacteria; order Enterobacterales; family Vibrionaceae; genus Vibrio. The sequence goes on from NZ_VTXE01000037.1 coordinate 23,512, forward strand.
AGTTAAGCCCGCTTATTTGAACCATAGTAACATCATTTTCGTTAACTTATTGAACGGCTCATACAATCGCAAATAATCAATATCTGACTTGTATAAGTCACTGACTAGCGGCTGTCATTGTTTCGAAAGAAAACCGCTGTTCTGATTTAAAAAGGTTAATTTTAAAAGAAGAAATCAGAAGGTAGATCATATCATTAATCAACTATAAGTCATTAGTAAACAATGAATTAACAGTGAACTACAAGTTGATAGTAAACTGATCTTGAGCCGTATGCTGTATGGTTGTATTGGTTTTTTCAGCTATTAGTTCAATTTGGTTTCTATCCAGTTCATAAGGCATCATCAAAGTCAGTTCACCAATGCCTTCTAGTTTTGCGAGCCTTACTAAGCGAATCAAGTTTCTTTCATCACTGCTTCGAGTAGACAAAGATTTGCTTGCTTGTTGCCATAACCTGTCTTCGGGCGCAGTTAAATCCTTGACACTGTCCTTCCATACCGTGGTAAATACTGGCGCAATTGACGAAAGTATCTCTATAAATGTTAGTTTTTTCTTACTAGACGCACCTAAAAATGACGTGTAATCAAAAACCACAGATACAGCTTCATTTTTTTCCATTATCTCCTCCACAGGATAGCGGTAAACAACAAACGCGTAAGGCTACTATTACGCACCTTTTTACATACATCAATACGATATAAAACAACAATCTTTTGTCATCGGTTAATTAAGACAAAAAGCATATAAAAACCAAGCTGTTAACAAACAACCTACAGCCTAACGAAGTAATGTATAACGTTTTTAATATTTCAACTACCGAAGTAATTAAAAAGGTTATTAAAAAACAGTAACTTCGGTGATCAATTAACGTACATCAACAATACGGCTACCTTTTTTATACTGAATTCGCCACCCTTGCCACCTTGGTAGTTCCCACCTTTTTGGATCGCCTCTTCGTAATCCATTTTTATAGATAACATAGACCCGTTTTTGAGCCGCATGATATTCAACCGTCAGTTGCAGGTCACCTAGATTTAATATCAACGGATAGGTAGAAGCAAACTCTTCATACTGCCAATAAGGGATTCCTTCAAACAGAAAATCCTCTGCTTGAAACAGCTCTAGCTCGTCAGCGTCAGAAATGCCCAGATCCACTAATTGTTTAGTAAACCACTGTTCAAAACTCAGATCATTGTGCTGTTGACAGAATGCATCTAAACCCAGCTCAACATAAAGTCGCCAATGAGTGATCTCTTCGCTTCGTTGCCGAGCAAAGCCACTAAGAAAAGTTTCAGCAACAACGGCTTCTATAATGGGCTTCAGCACTAAGTTACCTTCTGGAACAACCAGCTTGCGGCAAATTATTCTCCCGGCATAAGTTAAAGCTAGCTGAGAATACAACACGCCATCTTCTACAACTGTTTCCCCTTGAACCCAATCGCCAATAGAGAGCTCCGACAGATACGACAACGAACAGGGAAACATTATCGTACCGAGGTTTAACGTCTGTTTTACTCCTCGTCCCGGAGTTGAGTGTTGATCAAAGACGATTGCAGCCTCTGCTTCGTCATTAAATAGACTATTACGAGCTGGCGATATTTCTACATAACCATTGGCCAGCATTTGCCTACGTTTTTCTCGACGGACATAGAGCAGCTCAGGGTGAGTATCCACCACTGCGGTAAAAAAGGATTTTCTATCAAAACGAGAAGCGACTTCTAATTCAGGTAGATGAAACAGTTTCCGTATTTGTCGTGCCATCGCTTGTGCTTCAAATAGCGCTTGGTGGTCAACGTCTAACGCCTGACATTGCTCTCCTCGAACGAGTCGAATGATCAACTCGACATCACAACTGGCAGGCAACCAGTCTGCCAAATGTTTTAATTTCTCTTCACTCGTTGGTAATTTGTATAGATATCCAGCAACAGATAAGCCTGCAGCAAGATCGATCATTGCTTCTTGCAGGGCTCTGGTTGGCATTCTAGTCAATAGGTCGGCATAAAGCACGTCAATTGCTAAAGGATAGAGTATTTCACCATGTTCTGTTGCTATTCCTTCACGATCAATCGCTCGCATAACAGTTAATGTTTTCTTTGCTTGTTGGATTGATTTTTCTGGCAATAATTCCAAAAAGGCCAGCTGATCAAGATGAAACCCACAACAAGCACTCGCTAACATCGCTTCGGTTAACTCTCCTCTCAGTAACTCTGGAGGAGTCACTGCTGCAAGTGCGGCGTGCTGACCATACATTCGAATACACTGACCATCCATAACCCGACCCGCTCGTCCAGCCCTCTGGTTCGCACTCGCTTTAGATATCGCCGTTAAACTTAGCACCGTACGACCATTTCTTTGGCTGGTTCTTCGCTCCAAACCGGAGTCAATCACTAATGATATATTGGCGATAGTTAATGAGGTTTCTGCCACATTGGTGGCCAACACGATTTTTTGCTGAACTGAGGGGGTTAATGCTCTCTCTCTCTCTCGGTCCGATACAGATGCATGCAATTGCACGACATCTACGCCATCAATGGCGACGAGCATCTGGGCACACATACTAATCTCTTTACGGCCGGGCAAAAAAACCAAGATATCACCGTCACATGTGGCGAGCTCTGTACGTACGACATCCACTACTCTTTTATCTAGCCCTCTCCCGTCAGGCAGATAATGGCTATCCGCCGCCCTATAGCTCACCACGACATGATGTAATCTACCTGATGCTACCAGTCGCTTTGCTTTTACATACTTTGCTAGTTTTTCACCTTCTATGGTGGCAGACGTTATCACAAGCCGATGGCTAGCGTTCTCTTTCAACATTGCCACCAAAAGATCCATGTCCCAACGTCGCTCGTGATACTCATCGATCAGGACTATATCAAAATCACTCAATCTATTTTCGGAAAACCAACGTAGCGCAACGCCTGGGGTAACGAACAACACTTGCGTGTCATCACTATACTGACCATCTAACTTAATAGCATATCCAATAGACTCACCCAACTTACTCCCCTCTTGTTGAGCGATGTAACTGGCTAGAGAAGTACAAGCAATGCGTCTTGGCTCAACAACCAATACGCGGCCAAACTGACTCGCCCAGAGAGGTAACCGAGTGGACTTCCCTGACCCCGTTTCGGCTTCAACGACAATATGATGATGCTTAATCAGTTGATTAAACTGCTCTTTTATCGAATCAATAGGAAGGAAAGACATAAATGAGATAAACCGCACAATATTAAATCGGAAGTGAGATATTATACTGAATCTGCGTCAATATGCTTGTGTGAATAACGGTTCTACCATATAAACAACCTCTTTTTATAACCCACTCAGCAAGTTCATACGCCAAGAGATATCCATGCTTGAATTTATTGCCCCATTAGGCGGCTATATCGCACAATATATACCAGAAATATCCATCGCTTTTATCGCTTGTTTCTTGGTAATGTTAGGTAACGATATAAATCGACTGGTTAGAAAGTTGATGATTAGACAACCATTTATTCTGAGAACAGTCGCTTTTATCTTGCTTAACGCATTTGGTTATGGCTTGCTCATTGTAAAAGCGTCCCCTTATCTCGCTAGCTGGTTGCGTTCATTGGATTCAGAAATACTCATTTTAACGATACTGATTGCATTTTCACTTATCGGCATTTGGGCACAAAGAAATCGTCATGTTTAGAGCCGCTATGTTTGAGGAAAGAATTTGAACTTTACTGTCAATAAACGAATTAAAATAGCTTTCTGTACACTGGTTATCATGACCTTGTGCAGCTTGTTATTTGCCGATCGTTTAATCAGTTGGGGTTCTGAGGATAAAATCTTTGTTCAAGCTGAAAATCTTCCAAACTATGATGTAGCATTAGTTCTGGGCACCAGTAAATACTTAGGCAAAGTATTGAATGATTATTACGCTAACAGAATTAATGCCGCCATCTCTCTCTACAATGAAAAGAAAGTGGAAGCTTTCTTGTTAAGTGGTGATAATGCGCACCGTTCATACAATGAACCATGGACAATGAAAAGAGATCTGCTTAAAGCCGGTGTTCCTGAACAAGCTATTTTTCTTGACTATGCAGGCTTTAGAACGCTTGATTCTATTGTTCGTTCTAAAGAAATTTTTGATGCCGATGAATTTATTATCATTACTCAAAAATTTCATTGCGAGCGTGCGCTATTTATTGCTCAGCACTTCAACATTCACGCAGTCTGTCTGGCAGTACCCGGTCCACAGCAGCATTCAGGTATTAAGGTTCGGATTAGAGAGGTTTTCGCTCGTGTGAAAGCCCTGCTTGATATCTATATATTTGCTACTCAACCTAAATTTCTTGGTCCCAAAGAGCCTATTAATCTCAATGGCCAAACCTCGTAATATTCACGCCATTTATTTATCTAGATCAATTTTTCATTCCATTTTGTTTATAAATCAACCTGCTTTCCGCCTGATTTTCAAACCCTCTTCTATACTAATATTTGGATATTTACTCTAATTGTCATTGATGGAACAGGCATGGAAGCCACGATTTAAAATTATTGAACCGTCTGTTGAATCAGTAACATTTACACCAATAACTTTTACTTATTAGGACCTGTTAACGGATCACCGCTATTTTGCACTGTTTGTTACTGCTTGATATCTGACGACATTCAAGTTGAATAGATTATCTACTCAATAGCTCAACAGGCCTTAGACATTCGACGTTCAACTATCAGGAGTGTGCTATGTTGACTTCATCTTCTCATTCCCCATTATCAATGTTTAATAGAAATGCACTCATTCTCATTGCCGATAGTGCACTCTTTATCACATTGCTCTTCACTCTTCCTTATGATGAGAGCGTCGTAAAAGGCTTAAGCATACTCATATTTATCGCCATTTTGTGGTTAACCGAAGCGCTTCATGTCAGTATCACCGCCCTTCTGGTACCTATGCTGGCTGTTATTTTTAATATTTTCGATACCTCCTCAGCATTAAGTCATTTTTCCAACTCTATTATCTTTATTTTTCTTGGCGGATTTTCATTAGCGGCTGCGCTTCACAAACAGCAAATAGATAAAGCCATTGCGGATCAAGTACTCATTGCCGCCAAAGGAAAAATGTTCACCGCTGTGATGATGCTATTTACCGTGAGTGCGATGCTCTCAATGTGGATATCCAACACCGCAACAATCGCCATGATGCTGCCTTTAGTATTGGGCGTCATGAGCAACATTGATGAGAAAAAGCACGCAAGTACATATGTATTCGTTCTACTTGGTATCGCTTATTGCGCTTCGATCGGAGGAATCGCAACCTTAGTCGGTAGCCCGCCAAACGCCATTGCCGCAGCTGAACTAGGACTGAGCTTTACCGAATGGGTAGCAATGGGCCTACCTGTTTCATTAACCTTGCTGCCGATTGCTGTCATTGTGATCTACATAATGACCAAGCCAAACCTAAAACACACTTTTGATATTCACCACACCCCACTTGAGTGGACGAATAAACGCAAACTTACCTTAATCATTTTTCTAATTACCGTGTCATTTTGGGTGTTTAGCAAGCCCATCAATGCCCTGCTCGGAGGATATGCTAAGTTTGATACCTTGGTGGCTATCGGTGCAATACTGATGCTTGGAGCGACTCGCGTTGTTGAGTGGAAAGATATAGAAAAAACCGTCGATTGGGGGGTATTGCTGTTATTTGGTGGCGGTATCTGTTTAAGTAACGTTCTCAAAGCGACAGGAACAAGTGTTTTTCTCGCGCAAGAGTTAAGCCAACTGCTGAACCAAATGAATATGTTCATCACCCTTCTTGCCATTATCGCTTTTGTTGTTTTTCTTACTGAATTTGCAAGTAATACCGCCAGTGCAGCACTATTGATCCCTATATTTGCCAGCATTGCTGAGGTGTTAGGAGTCTCTCCTATTATATTGTCGGTAATCATCGCGATATCAGCGTCATGTGCATTTATGCTGCCCGTAGCAACTCCTCCGAATGCACTGGTATTTGCCTCTGGTCATATCGAACAAAAAGAGATGATGCGTGTAGGGATAGTGCTTAATTTAGTCTGTATTCTTACCTTGTCCATCATTGCTCATTTTTTCTGGTAGTCAGCGTAAAACTGATTAACAATAAACCTCGCGCAACCGAGTCATTTAGCAATATTGCAGCGTAATCAAGCTGCATTATTGCTATCAATTCCTTTAGATTTATAGCCTATATTGATGCCTCACCATCTAGTATAAAAACCAATTATCCAATCTGAACTCTGTTTTACCTTTATCCTCAGAGATATTTTCCTTACAATCGTAAAAAATTAAAATTATTCGGAGTCAGCTCAATGAGTGAAGTAAAACACTGCAAACTATTAATCCTTGGTTCAGGACCAGCCGGATATACCGCAGCGGTTTATGCAGCACGTGCCAACCTTAATCCAGTCCTCATCACTGGTATGCAACAGGGAGGACAGTTAACGACAACAACCGAAGTAGAAAACTGGCCTGGAGATGCAGAAGGTCTAACTGGCCCGGCACTGATGGACCGCATGAAAGAGCATGCCGAAAAATTTGAAACTGAAATGGTGTTCGATCAAATAACTGACGTTGATCTCTCCTCTCGTCCTTTTCGCTTGAAAGGAGACAGCAAAGAGTACAGTTGCGATGCTCTGATAATCTCAACCGGAGCCTCTGCAAAATATTTGGGCTTACCTTCAGAAGAGAATTTTAAAGGTCGTGGAGTGTCCGCCTGTGCAACATGTGATGGATTCTTTTATCGAAATCAAAAAGTAGCGGTTGTCGGTGGAGGCAATACAGCGGTAGAAGAAGCTCTTTATTTATCTAATATTGCTGCTGAGGTACACCTGATTCATAGACGTGAAGGCTTTAGAGCTGAAAAAATCTTAATGAAGCGCCTAATGGACAAAGTCAGTAGTGGTAACATCATTTTGCATACTCACCGCACGCTGGATGAAGTGCTCGGAGATGAAATGGGCGTCACGGCAGTTCGTCTTCAAGACACATTAACAGATGCTAAAGAAGTACTTGATGTAATGGGCGTATTTATAGCCATTGGCCATCAACCAAACACCGCGATCTTTAACCAGCAGCTAGAAATGAACAACGACTATATTGTTGTTCAGTCAGGGTTAAATGGCAATGCGACACAAACCAGTATTGAAGGGGTATTTGCCGCTGGAGACGTTATGGATCATAACTATCGTCAGGCTATCACTTCCGCAGGTACAGGCTGTATGGCGGCGCTAGATGCTGAGCGTTACCTAGATTCATTAGACAATGCTCAGTAATCAAGATCACCGTGAAGGTTTAATCAGACTTTTATTGGTGCCTGATCAAGGCACGACAATCCGGCGGTATTACCGCTGGATTTCTTTTTGTATACTTGGTCGGTCATGTAAGCGATAAACCATCGATCGTATTACAGCAAGTATTGAGCAGAAGCTTGATTCGCCTTACCCATCGTGTTGTCGAACAGATTTTGGATAGCCGGCTACTAGGTGAACTTCCTAATAACTATTATTAAAGAAAGCCATAAAATAATGGACAAAACTAAACAACGAAACTTAAACAATTGGTTGAAACAGCAAGGAAAACTGGCTAAACGCTGGCTGGTTATCAGTATTTCTCTTGGTGTTTTATCCAGTCTATTTTTGCTAGCTCAAGCCGGATTACTGGCTTCCATTCTTCATCAACTTATTATTGAACAAACCGATAAATATCAGCTAGTTAATTACTTTATCGGCTTAGGTGTGTCTGTGATTGGACGAGCAGCGTGTACTTGGGGACGTGAAGTCGCAGGATTTAAAGCCGGAGAGCAAATACGAATATATATTCGCCAACTTATTTTAGACAGGTTAAGAGAGGTTGGACCCGCTTATATAAAAGGAAAGCCAGCAGGAACTTGGGCAACTCTGCTATTAGAGCAAGTTGAAGATATGCAAGACTTTTTTGCCCGCTACCTTCCCCAAATGTCCTTATCGGTGTTAGTACCATTAATCATACTGATTGTGGTTTTCCCGACCAACTGGGCTGCAGGTTTGATCTTTCTCATCACTGCCCCATTGGTACCTTTTTTCATGGCACTAGTAGGAAAAAAAGCCTCTGACGCCAATAGGAAGAATTTTAAAGCGCTGCAACGATTATCCGGCCATTTCTATGATCGTCTGCAGTCCATGACAACGATTAGGTTATTTAATCGCACTGAAGCAGAAACAGAGACCCTTCGCGGTGCGTCTGAAGTTTTCCGTAGCAGAACAATGGATGTACTAAAAGTCGCCTTTCTATCATCTGCCGTATTAGAGTTTTTCACCTCAATCTCCATCGCCATCACTGCGGTTTATTTTGGCTTTAGTTTTATTGGCGAATTAGACTTTGGTTACTATGGCAGTGGCATTACTCTATTTACCGGTTTATTTATACTTATTCTCGCTCCTGAATTTTATCAGCCGCTTCGTGACTTAGGCACTTTTTATCACGCTAAGGCTCAAGCAGTTGGCGCAGCAGAGAGTATCGTAGAATTTCTCGATACTGACGTTACGGTATTAAGCCAAGGCTCACAATCTATCACCGATGTTGAAAACCTAACCATCACAGCCAAAGAGCTGGTGGTTAAAAGCCCACAAGGTAAACAGCTATTAGGTCCAGTATCATTCCATCTAGCCGCTAACAAAACCACCGCATTAGTTGGCCCAAGCGGGGCAGGAAAAACCAGCTTGATCAACGCCATTCTGGGCTTTTTGCCCTATGAAGGCAGTTTACAGGTCAATGGGGTTGAGCTTAACCAGTGTGATCTCAAGCAGTGGCGAGAGCAAATTAGCTGGGTAGGACAAAACCCGCTGCTGCTGCATGGCTCGATAAAAGAGAACATTACTCTTGGAAATGATGACGTGAGCAACAACGATATTAACCATGCTTTAGATGACTCTTTTGCGATGGAGTTCGTCCATCAGCATGGTCTCGATTATCAAATAAGTGACCGTTCCGGTGGTTTATCAGTCGGGCAAGCTCAACGTCTTGCATTAGCAAGAGCCATGCTTCAAAAAGGTAACTTCTGGCTACTGGACGAACCAACGGCAAGTTTGGATGCTCGTAGCGAGAAACTGGTTATGACTGGCATCAAAAACAAAACAGAAAACCGCACATCCTTGATGATTACCCATCAGCTCACTCAGCTGCAAAATGTTGATATGATCTTAGTGATGGAATCAGGGAAATTGGTTGAATCAGGCGACTATATGCAATTAAGTAGCAGCGGAGGGCTATTCTCAACCATGTTACATAGCCGTTCAGCACAGTTAAATGAAGAAAAAGGAGATCTTGATGCGTGAGTTAATTCCTTTTCTTAAACTATACAAAAAGCATTGGTTTGGTTTATCGCTAGGTATGATCCTCGCATTCTTAACCTTATGCGCATCTATTGGGTTACTCACCCTTTCAGGTTGGTTTATCTCCGCTGCAGGCATCGCCGGGCTAACGATAGCAAGACAAACGTTTAACTACATGTTGCCGGGAGGTGGCGTTCGTGGATTAGCGATAGCACGGACAGCCGGACGCTGGGGAGAAAGAGTCGTTAGCCATGACGCGACGTTTAAATTGTTAACTGAATTACGGATTTTCTTCTTTAAGAAGTTAACCCCTCTTGTTCCAGGGACAGTTGCCAACTTACGCGATGGTGATTTGCTAAACCGACTTGTTGCCGATGTCGATGCAATGGATCACGTCTATTTACGCCTTATCAGCCCTATTGTTGTTGGTCTATTCGCGAGTATTTCCCTAACCTTTTTCTTAGGATGGTTTGATGCAGACTTAGCGATGGTTTTGGGTGTCATTCTGTTTTCACTTCTACTCATATGGCCAGTACTCTTTTATCAATTAGGGAAAAAGAACGGTCATCAGCTTACCCATAACAAAGCTTCACTAAGAGTAACCTCTCTCGATTGGTTACAGGGTCACAGTGAATTGGTACTGTTTGGTGCCGAAGAACGTTATCACGATGCCATTTTAGAAGCTCAATCTAAACTTCTAAAAAATCAATCCGTTAACGCTAACTTAACCGGAATTGCAAGTGGCTTGCTGATGCTTTCCAATGGGCTCGCACTTATCGCCATTCTTTGGTTAGCAGCAGATGGTGTTGGTGGAAACCCACCTGACCCTATGATCGCCATGTTCGCATTTGCCACCATGGCGAGCTTTGAACTATTGATGCCCATCGCGGGAGCATTTCAGTATTTAGGTCAAACACTAACCTCCGCTCGTCGACTAAACGAAATCATTACTGCAACACCAGATGTTGAGTTCCCATTATCTGGCGAATTGACCTCAACAAACTTTGATATACAGCTTAACGACATATTTTTCCGCTATCCCGATGCAGAAAATAACGCAATTAACGGCTTAACTCTTAACGTAGAACATCAGAGCCATGTGGCTATTCTTGGCCAAACTGGCTCAGGGAAATCGACCTTACTGCAATTACTCTGTCGTTACTGGGATGTAGAGAAAGGCAACATATCCATTGCGGGTACACCATTGACGCAAATTAGTGAAGCGACTTTGCGAAACTCTATCTCAGTAGTTAGTCAACGAGTAGATATTCTTAATGGCTCGCTAAGAGATAATTTAATAATGGCCAACCCTAACGCTAGCGATGAGACCATCTCCGACATACTACAGCAAGTAGAGCTCTCATCACTTACAGAAGAGAAAGGGTTAGATACTTGGTTAGGAGATGGTGGACGACAGCTATCTGGTGGTGAGAGGCGTCGAATAGGCATTGCTCGTGCTATTTTGCATAACGCCCCTATCGTATTGCTGGATGAACCAACCGAAGGATTAGATAAGAAAACTGAGCAACAAATACTGTCGTTATTTGACAAATTCTTTGCCAATAAAACGGTAATATTTATCACTCATCGCTTGGTCAATTTAGAGCAGATGGACAATATTTGTCTAATAGAAAATGGCCAAATTATTGAGCAAGGACGTCACCAAACGTTGATGAAAGAACAAGGTCGCTACTTCCAACTTCATCAAACTTTGTAGCGATAGCTGATTAAAGCTGACCAACTAAAAAAGCCACTCTATAGAGTGGCTTTTACTATACTAAATACGATACGAGTTTGACTTATGCATTCTCTTTCTCAAACTGCTGCATAAACGCTACTAGCGCTTTTACCCCTTCAATAGGCATAGCATTATAAATAGAGGCTCGCATTCCTCCCACCGCACGGTGTCCTTTCAGCGCTTTAAGTCCAGCTTTGTCAGCCAAGGACAAGAACTCGCCATCTAGCTCAGGTTTGGCTAACTGAAAAGGAACATTCATCAAAGAGCGATTTTGCTCATGCACGTTATTGCTGTAGAAATCAGATTGATCGATATAGTCATAAAGTAACGCGGCTTTTGCTCGGTTAACTTCTTCTATCGCAGCAACGCCACCCTGCTCTTTTAACCATTTAAACACCAAGCCTGACAAGTACCACGCGTAAGTTGGCGGCGTATTAAACATTGAATCCTTTTCTGCCAACACTTTATAGCTAAGAATGCTTGGCAACTCTTTTCTTGCCAACTCTAATAAATCATCTCTCACTATCGCGATACAGATGCCAGCAGGACCAATGTTCTTTTGCGCACCAGCGTAAATCACTCCATATTTGCTAACGTCGATTTTACGAGACAAAATAGTTGATGACATATCCGCGACAATCGGTTTATCCGTGATGGGTAGTTCATTTATTTCTATGCCATCAATGGTTTCATTAGGGCAAAAATGAACATAAGCAGCATCTTCAGCTATCGTCCAATCAGACGCCGGTTTTATAGCTACTTTGCCCTCTTTTTCACTCTTCACATCCACCACATCAGGTTGACAATATTTTCTCGCTTCTTTTACCGCACTTTCTGCCCAGTAGCCGCCATCAATATACGTTGCAGTATCACTATCACCAAGTAGGTTCATAGGAACAGCAGCAAACTGAGCTCTCGCTCCGCCCTGACAAAACAGCACTTTATAGTTACTAGGAATGTCCAGAAGATCTCGTAAATCTTGCTCCGCAGTCTCAGCCACTTGAATAAACTCTTTACTACGATGGCTAATCTCCATCACCGATGTGCCTAACTCATTCCAGTTAACTAATTCAGACTGCGCCTTTTCCATTACTGCTTTAGGTAAGGCGGCGGGTCCTGCACTGAAATTGTAAATCGTTCCCATGACGGTCATTGCTCCTGCGGTTATTAAATTGAATGGATATTACTTTTCTATATTCTCAAGTAATAACATGTTTTCCCATGATAAAAAAGCACAAAAAAGGGCTCAAAAGAGCCCTTTTTTAACAATGAGAAAAAAATCTATGCTTAATTCGCCATTCCGGACATCAATAGAGCAATAAGTGGAATTTTTTCACCGCTAGCAAACTGCAAGTTTCCATTGGCAATTTCTGCATCCATTCTATAGCCATCATCCGCTTTAAACATATATTCCATAACCAGCAACTCATCAATTCCCTGATGCACAAATGGGTACGCATCAGCTAAGCCATTAGAAATATAGGTATCTAAGTTGCCCGTTAACTGAGGTATCAATTGATTGATGTCTTGAGTAATACTTTGCATGCCCTCAGGTATCTCTAATCGCCACTGAGAATCAAACTGACCGTCAACCAAATTAAACTGCATCTTATTCATGGCCAGATAAAAACCTTTTTCAAATAAGACATCAATTTGTGGCGCAGACTCTGCAAGCACTTGCTCGGTTATAACCGGATTATTTTGATAAGTTGAAACCAAGGATTCAAAAGAGTTTAAATCTAAACCACCAAGTGAGAAATCCACCTGTAACTGCTGCAACTGGCCATCGCTAGAGGTGATTTCGCCGGTACTTAACAGATGGTTAGTTTCAATTCTGTCTCCACCCTCATTAGTATTGGATGAAAACTTATAGCGAATATCCTTTGCGCTGGCTAAAGTCTCACCTTGCCCGGTCATCATAGAGATGGTTTCAATATTCAGTGACTGTTCACCATGCCAAAACTGATTCACTTTCTTGCCGCTCACGCTGCCTGTCATATTCGAGAACGAGACGTGCTCATTATTACTAAAAGCGAGCTGGATAGAAGGAAAGTCGTAGTTAAAATCAAGCTGACCAAGAACAGTGGCATTTCCCTCTATCGTCGACTTGCTGATATAGATAGCACCCTGATCATCATCCAAGCTGTAATTTACCTTATCCAACAACAGAGAAAACTCTGTATTTCCATTTAGCTGAGTTGTTGTAGTCAGGGTGAGAGGAACGTCTGGAACATCAACTAATCGAGATTCTGCCGCTATGCGCAACAAACCATGCTTTATATCATGTTCAACTTCAAACTCAGTAGGAAGGCCATCCAAGCTCAACTGTTCTTTAAGTTGCGGATCATTAACGGAGTATCTGGTTACCGCTTGAGCAGACAAATACCCTCTATCATAACTGATTATCTCAACAGAATAGTCACCATTATTCAGTTGGTTAGCACCATCCGTTAACACATTTTGCGCTATTTGTCCGACAGCAAGCGGCCAACATGCCACCAGAACAACTGCTCCGCCAATTGCTGCTATTTTTTTCAACTCTTTCATGACTTCTCTTTATAATCGCTAAGGAATTAAACCTAGTTTAGCCTAGTTGAATTTAAGTTAAAACCTTGAGTTATATCAGGCTTTTCCAACAGATAAGTGAAAGAACTTTACTCACCTCTCAACTCGCACGATCGAAAGTTGTTACATTGAGCAATAAAACCTAAATGAGGTAGTTGTGAATCCTTACCTAGTATTATATTTAGATGATGATCCAATATCCGCTGAGTTATTGAGAAAAGAGCTATCGCCACTATCAAATTTGTTTGATATTTACTGTGTTGACTCTCCAGAGGAAGCAATGCAGACCTTGGAGTATGCCAAAGAACAGCAGCAAAAAGTGGCAATGGCCATTGCGGCTAGTAGCCAATCATTTAACGGTGCCGATTTTTTAATCCATTTAGACAAAACCGAGCACAGTAAAGACTCTCGTAAAGTATTGCTCAGTGATGGCGAGGACATTGATAGCATTCTCGCGGCAGTCAATGAAGGACGCCTCGATCACTGCTTGACCAAACCGCTTAAACGTAACGCCCTACTCGATACCGCCAAAAAAGAGCTCACAACGTTTATCCTCGGCATCAAAGATGAAAACTGGTTACATTACAGCGGCGTCCTTGATCAATCTCGTATTCTAAGCGCTCATATTGAGAATAAGCTCGACTCTTTTCGAACGGGGTTCATTCACAACTTTCATGAACTTAGTGACACTTACTTAGCTGATCAATTTATCGGTTCACTACTGGAGTTTTTCTCTGAGAAAGATGAAACAAAAGCGTGCCGAACTTACTCGCCAGACCATCTATTAACAGTAGAAGGCGAACCCAATCAATTTTTGTGGTTTATCGTGGAAGGTGAAGTCGCGCTTTATAAAGCCGATGAGCTACAAATACAGCGTGAAGTTGTTCGGCATGCGAAAGGCAATATCGTTGGAGGAATGTCATTTGTTACAGGTGAACTCTCCTTCTCTACCGCGATAACGCTAACCAAAACCAAAGTCATCAAACTGAATAAAGACGTGTTTGCTCAAGTCATGCACTCAGACAGTGAACTGTTACCTCTGTTTACTAATTTACTATTACGTCACTTTAATAGACGATTGCAACGCAGCATTAATACCAAACTTGAACTACAGCAAACTTATGAGTCGCTAGAAACCGCACATCAGCAACTCATTGAACGAGAAAAAATGGCGATACTGGGTCAGCTCGTTGCTGGCGTGGCACATGAATTAAATAATCCCGTTGCCGCGATTTTGAGAGGAGCCGATACATTAACATCAAAAATTGATGAACTGATACACTCGCCTCTCCCTGCGTCTCATCAAGAACTTGGTGCAAGTATTCTCAACGAGTCTCTTCTCTCTCGTCCTATGTCTACATCAGAGATTCGTCAGCAGACCAAATCCATTCTGCCTTCCATTGGCGATAAACAACTGGCTAAAAAAGTGGTTCAACTTAACTTGCACCATGATCTCGACGAAGTCATTCAGTTAGCGAAGGAGACCAAAGATCTGGCTGGCACCATTACCGGACTCGAAAAATATCATGTAACCGGCTCAACTCTACGCTCTATTCAGGTATGTGCCAAAAGAATTGCAGATATGGTAAAAAGCCTGAAAGGATATGCTCGCCAAGATGATGAGATCATGCACGTCATTGATCTTCATGAAGGCATTGAAGATACCTTAGTCATTTTCGAGAACAAGCTGAAACGGCATACGGTGATAAAAGAGTATCAATCTCTACCTGAAATACTCTGCTTAACAAACGCATTGCAGCAAGTGTGGACCAACCTTGTATCCAATGCCATTGATGCATTTCCCGAGCATGGTGTACTTACCGTCAGCACCGAGCAAGCGATTAAAGACAACACTCACTATGCAAAGATCACCTTTGAGGATAATGGTGAAGGTATCCCTCAAGAACAACAAGACAAGATTTTTGAACTTAACTACACCACTAAAAAAGAGGGCAATTTTGGACTTGGTATTGGCCTATCGGTCTGCCAACAAATATTGGCCCAGCACAGTGGTTGGATAGAAGTCGAATCCAGCCAAAATGAATATACAAAAATGATTGTATGGCTACCATTTCAACCCGCTAATGCAGTGGTAAACACCAATAAGGAAATACGATGAAAAAATATCTTATTCTCTGTGTAGATGACGAACGAGAAGTATTAGACAGCGTTGTACAAGACCTATCTCATTTTGAAGATAACTTTATTATTGAGGGAGCGGAATCGGTATCTGAAGCGAAAGAAGTGATAGAAGAGTACGCGGAAGAGAACACCAAACTGGCACTGATTCTCTGTGATCATATTATGCCGGAGCAAACTGGGATCAGTTTCCTTATAGAGCTAAATAACCAAGATGAAACCCGCTGTGCGAAAAAATTGTTATTAACCGGGCAAGCCGATCTTGAAGCGACCGTACAAGCAGTCAATAGCGCAAGTCTGGATTTTTATATTGCTAAGCCTTGGAAAGGCGAAGAGTTGGTCAATACATTAACTCAACAACTTACTCAATATATGATTGATAATGAAACGGATCTTATGCCATGGGGACGAATACTTGATACAGAAAAGATATTTAATGCCATTGCTGCCAAAAGAAATCAATTTGGTGAATAATTACATTCCGAATCATTTGTTTTTGGCATTTATATTGCTTAAGATTTAGCTTAACAGCGCATTAGCGACAAATTTTTGGTGACTAACGCCTGTGAATGGTTAATATACTGTGTTGGATAACAGTAGTAATTGGCTTACTATCACCATTGATTAATATAGGACATAGGTTTACTTTTATTATGCGTAAAATTCTTCTTGTTGCAGGTCTTGTGCTTGCTTCTAGCTCAGTGTTTGCAGCACAGGATCCTGAGCGTATCAGCATGAGCAATTTCAACTACGACTACGCTGAAGCACGTATTGGTGCTGATCCTGTCACATTCGGTGGCGCTTATAGCAAGTCAATCCACCCTAACGCTCATGCCATTATCCGTGCAGACTCTAAATTCAAAAATGATTACAACATGGGTGCAGGTTTTGGATTTCACGCACCTATCAACAATTGGGCAGACCTTACAGGCGAAATGCTAATGCGTATGGTTGATGATAAAAATCATAGCAATGACATCGGCCTAGAATTAAACATTGGTGTACGTCAGTGGTTAGGGCCTCAGTTAGAAGTTGGTGGCCGCCTCGGTTACGTTGAAATCGACAACGATGATGACTTTGTGACTACAGTTTTCGCACGTTTTCATTCAACAGAATTATTCTCAATGGGCTTAGAAGGCAAATTTAACGATTTCTATGGTGACCAGTTAATGTTCACTACACGTTTTAAATTCTAAACCTGTTTGATTTAAAAATACCGAAGCATAATAGCTTCGGTTTTTTTATTTTCTGCGTCTATTCTTTGGGTGGCTCGCTGGAATAGCCGCTAACAAAGTTTTACTGTACTCTTCTTTTGCTGCTTCAAAAATGTCGCTAACACTACCTTCTTCAATTATCTTCCCATTTAACATTACTGCTACTCTGTCAGAAATTTGACGAATGACAGATAGGTCATGTGAAATAAAGATCATCGCTAAATTCATCTCTTTCTGCAGTTTTAATAACAGATCAATTATTTGTGCCTGAACTGAAACGTCTAGCGCTGACACTGATTCATCACATATTAGTAGTTTAGGTTTAAGTGCTATCGCTCGAGCAATTCCCACTCTCTGTCTCTGGCCACCAGAAAATTCATGCGGATAACGGTTTATACTCTCTTTGGCTAAGCCTACCTTCTCAAGCAGTTCCTCAACCCAGCGACGCCTCTCTTGCTTAGTACCAATGTTATGAATGATAAAAGGCTCCTCAATTATCATCCCTATTGAATGGCGCTGATTTAGAGACTCTAAAGGGTCTTGAAAAATTATCTGCAACTCTTTCCTTAGCGGGCGCATCTCTTTATCTGACAGTTGAGTAATATTGGTGCCTTTAAAGTAAATGTCACCGCTAGTAGGCTGATAGAGTTTTAGAATCGTTCTACCTAGGGTACTTTTGCCACAACCAGACTCCCCAACCAGACCCAATGTCTCTCCTTCTGATACATACAGAGACACACCATCAACTGCTTTTACCGTATAGCCTTTTCGGAATACTCCACCTCCGGAACGAAAGTATTGAGTAAGATTTTCTATCCGTAATATCTCTGTCATTGTCGTCTGTTGGCCTATTATCTGTTACTAACTGACACGGGTTTGAAATTCCAGCGAGAGACTGTTACTTATCGCCATCCGCTTTATATGTTGTCACTGCAGCCCTGCTTTTAAGGGGTGTGTCTATACTTGGCATAAGCTGTAATAGATGTTGTGTATAAGGGTGCTTAGGATGGTCAAATAACTCAAAAACATCTCCTTGCTCAACAATCTTCCCTTGGTACATCACCGCAACGCTGTCGCACATTTCCGCCACTACACCGAGATCATGAGTGATGAAAATCATCGCCATCCCTGTTTCACGTTGCAAATCCACCATCAGATCCAAAATTGACGCTTGCACAGTCACATCCAGCGCAGTCGTAGGTTCATCGCAAATTAGAATATCGGGCTTACACGCTAATGCCATCGCTATCATCACCCTCTGTCTCATTCCCCCAGAGAGGTTGTGCGGATACTCTCGCAGGCGTTTCTCCGCTTGAGGAATTCTTACCTTGTTGAGCATATCTAACGCATAACTTTGTCTATCTTTTTTATTCAGTTCAGGTCGATGAAGAATTAACACCTCCTCTAGCTGCTTAGCGATAGTGTGAACGGGATTTAGTGCCGTCATCGGGTCTTGAAAAATCACTGAAATCTTATTGCCGCGGACTTTATGCATCTCATTGTGAGGAACAGCGAGTAGATCCACATTTCGATATAGAATCTCTCCCTCAACGACATTCCCATAAGGCTTAGGCAACAAACCTAATATCGACATGGAGGTAACGCTTTTGCCACACCCTGACTCACCAACAAGCCCTAGCGTCTCTCCCGCCTTAACATCGAAATTGACACCATGAAGCACTCGAACCACATCATCATCTGTTACAAACTCAGTATGTAAGTTGCGTACGCTTAAGATTACTTCTTCACTGTTCACTGCAATACTCATTAAAACTGGTACTTATCATTAATGGTTGTGACCGGTTGAAAGCTTTCACCTTTTTTAATCGCGTCTAATGTCTCTTTCTTTATTGCAGGATCAATCCAATAACTGCCTAAGTCCGAAGGTGTACCCGTACTAAATAGCGCCTCACTCTTTTTGGTCATTGGCTGCTTAGGAAATTGCATCCAGCGCCAATACGCTTCTCGGGTATAAGGAACCATATAGCCGGGAACAATCACAAACTCATCTGCCACGATTTTTTGAATCTCACGAGAAAGAACTTGTCGTTTTTCACGGCTAAATTCTCCACGATATTCAGTGACCAACTTGTCCATTTTGGCAGAGCTGTAATTAGTAAAATTATTGGTTTGTGGTTTATTGGCATTTGTTGAATGCAAATACTCCCAGTACTGCGGTACATCGCCTCCAGCCATGTCATGAAACGAAATGTCATGTTTCTTTTCATTCACATATTTAAACGCTGAAGAGCCGTCAATCAGATTTAAAGTATATTCAAGACCCGCTTTTTTTGCCTGTTCTTTCAGGTAGGCCATCCTAGGCGTATGATGGCGAGCTGAATAGGTAATCGCGAATGACAATCTCTCGCCTTTATCGTTTGTTCTTATTCCATCGGGACCAATGTTGTTAAAACCAGCTTGGCTAAAATATTCAGCCGCTTTTTCTGGGTCAAATGGTGCAGCTTTTACCTCCGCATTGGTAAATTCATCTTGGCCAACCCCTAACCCGTTAGGTTTCCTTACATAATCATTTCGAAGAATATTTTTAATCATGCCATCGAAATCACTGGCATATGCGAGACCTTTTCGCACTTGCAGGTTACTTAAATTGGCTTTTGCTGTGTTGATCCATAGTCCTCCCGCTCCTTGTGGAACTTGGTTAAAGCCCCAGAACTTATGGATATAACCTCGTTGATAAGGTTTACTATTCGACTTCTCATGCCATAGCGAGGGAAGAATTAAGCCAAAAGCGTCAAGATCGCCTTTTTCAAAATGCTTACGAGCAATGTCATTGTCTCGAATCACTTGTATTCGAATTTTTTCTACGTTGTAACGATTTTTATAGTAAGGGTTACTGTATCCCCACCAATCTTGACCGACATGTTTAAAGGTAATAGAGCGCCCTTTCTTAACTTTATCCATTTTATAAGCCCATGTAGTTGGCTCCATTTTGAAGTTGTACTTTCGAACAAAGTTATCATCAATACCATCGCCATTGTTATCAGTACTTGGTTGATAAAAATGTCTCGGTTTTGGGCCTAATGATGTCCAGTTGAGTAGATCTTTCTTATCTTTAGGCTCTGACAAGGTTACAGATATCGTATGGGCGTCATACTTAATAACATCAGTAATAACCTTCTCATAAAAGGTATTATACCAAGGAGCCACGATATCTTTAGAACGCATTAACGTTAGTACAAACGTAAAATCATCTGCTGTAACAGGCTTACCATCTGACCATTTAGCCTTGGGGTTTATTTTGTAATACACCGTTTTGTTGTCATCAGAGAATGCCCAATCCGTAGCAATTGAAGGGATCCAGTTACCTGTATCAGGATGCTTAGTTACCAACGAAGGGTGTGCGTCTAACAACCAAGAACGAAAAGAACCATTAGCATCCGGGCCTACAGTTCTAAACGTTTGTGGGAAGCTTGAAATATAAGTTCTGAAGGTCCCGCCATATATGGCTTGTTCAGAGGCAAAAACAGGGTCATCCAAATTGGTTTGCCATTTCAGGTTGGCTGGCAGTTCAGACGCTGACATTGCCATGGTTGAAACACCAGACAGAATTACACTCATAAGTTTAAAAACTGTTTTCATTTCGTCATCCTTGCGTCAGTTATAACGAGTAAATTTTTTCGGATCAAATGCCGCTCTTACTGCTTCTCCAATAAAGGTTACCATCACCAATACTGATACAATTGCGACAACCACAGATATGACTATCCATGGAGAATCTAAGTTCGACTTGCCTTGTTGCAACAACTCTCCCCAGCTTGGTGTTGGAGGCATCAATCCAAGGCCTAAGTAATCTAATGCGGTTAATGCTGTGATATTACCGGCAATAGTAAAAGGCGCTAAAGTAACTATCATTACCATGGTATTTGGCAATATATGCTTAAATAGTATTCGTGATGTGGTCGCACCAATAGCCCTAGCGGCCAACACATACTCTCTAGCTGATTCTTTATAAGTCATGGTTCGCATGTACCAAGTCATACCCATCCAGCCAAACAGTACATTGATTAAAACAAACAGAGTAAATGTAGGTTGAATGATCGAAACTAATATCATAATCACATACAAAAATGGCACCATAGACCAAATTTCTATCAATCTTTGTACAATAAGATCAAACTTCCCTCCCCAAAAACCCATTGCACACCCAACCGCAGTGCCGATGGAATAAGAGATAATCATGGTAATTAATGCAAACCCCATTGCGATGCGAAAACCATAAACCAGTCTGGCTAGCACATCTCTCCCGATGACGTCTGTACCCAAGTAGTGTTTAGACTCAAAATTTGGGCTTACTGGAGGATAGTCACCGGAAAAATCTTGTTCGTAAGGATTCCATGGCACAATCGGCAGCAGGACAAAGTCACCATTATCTTGTTTTTGAAAATGAGCCTTTAACTGCCGGTAATTCACTTCGGCACTGTAGCCAAGACCAAAATCGCTGCCGAGTTTTACATCACTCACAATGGGAAAACTGTATTCACCCTGATAACGAACAACCAAGGCTTTGCTATTTATCAGCAGCTCAGCAAAAATAGACAAAATCAGCATGCAAGATAAGATGATAAACGACCAATACCCTCGTTTAATCTGCTTAAATCGACGTATTTTCTTATAGGTAACAGGATCAAGTTCTATCATCATGCGCCCCCAAACTTCACACGTGGGTCCACAAGGGCAACACAGATATCGGAAACAATGTTTCCTATTAACAGCATCAAGGCGTTAATGGCAACAATACCCATTACCACCGGATAATCCCTCTCAATAATAGACTCGTAACCTAACAGGCCAATACCATCTATATCGAAAATAACCTCGATTAAAAATGAGCCTGTCATAAAAAACAGCAGTGAATTACCAAAGTGGCTTGCGATAGGAATCAAGCTATTTCGTAAAGCATGCTTACGAACCGCCTTGCGAAAAGGCAAGCCTTTAGCGATAGCCGTGCGGATGTAATCAGCCGATAAGTTTTCCATCAAGTTATTTTTCATGGTCATGGTGAGAGTGGCAAAATCACCAATCAAATAACAAATTAGCGGCAAAACAGCATGCCAGAGAATATCTTTAATTTGTTCAGAGAGAGAAGATAAGTCATCGAAATCATCTCCTGTGAATCCTCCCATAGGAAACCATTCAAGATGATATGAAAACCAAGTGATCAGTAATACACCCACAACATAACCCGGTAGAGCATAACCAATAAAAATGGCGATGGAGGATGCTGAATCAAAAAAGGAGCCATGCTTAATGGCTTTATAGTAACCAAGTGGTATGGATATAAAGTAAGCGATGAAAAAGGTCATTCCACCATAGAACAGAGAGACAGGCAGACGTTCAGCTATCATATCGGTTACTGGTTCATAATAACGAGTTGACTCACCAAAATCCAAAGCAAGCAGTTTGGTTAGCCATTGCCAATATGCCTCGACGACCGGTTTATCCAAACCATAGAACTGATTTAGCTGATCAATTTGATCCTGTGATAAAGCACTACTGGCACCGACATCACTTATTGCAACAGCCGTCTCACTGCCGCTAAACTGCATACTCGACAGCATCCTCTCCACTGGCCCACCCGGTACCAGCCGAGTAATAGCAAAAATCAGTATGGTGATGCCAATAAATGTAGGAATGACTAACGCAGCTCTGCGTAAAAAGTAGTCAAGCACTCAATCAATTCTCCAATTCCGTTTGTGACCAATCTTATACTCAAGTGACCTCAATATGCAGGATTCATAGCAACATCAACAAGTTCAGTTCAAGAAAAATAATGGAAGGAATGGTATTCCCTTTCAAGATTATCTGACGCAGAAATGGGCGTGTTGATGTGCTCCCAAAGGGCGAGTTTTATTGGCCCCTGCTCTGTGTTACTGATTCTTGCCGTAGAATGATTATGCCTTCAAATCAGTGCCTTGATCAGCAGCCAATAAACTCTCGCTGAACAAGCACCTTGAGGTCACTTGAGTATATTTGCTATCCATCAAATATTGCTTTACTTGCTACTTCAAACCCTAGTGTGGACATGGGGAAAAAGCCTAACACTATGAATTTTAGCCACATTTATTTCCATTCTATAAAGGCAGTATAGATCATTTTGTTAACAACTTTAAGTTAACGGACAGCATTCTCTATAAATAATAGATAAATTACTCAATGCGTACAGTAAAAGCATTTATTGGATAATACTGGTGAGGTAAAAACATGATTTTAATTAAACAGTTAAGTGAAAGCCATCGTATTAACAAGCACTCTCTAGGCACAAAACAGCACAATAACGCCCCTAACAAGTGAGAGGGAGTTACGGTACTGTTTATAAGTGGTAATTTACGGTTAATCTAACAATATGCGGATATACTCAAGTGACCTCCATGGATTAGATTCAGAGTTACATCAACAGGTTCCGTTCAAGAAAGATAATCGAAGAAATGGCCTTCCCCTTTCAAGGTTATCTCACGCAAGAATGAGCATCTTTAAGTTAGTTGAGTATTTACAGTGCACTTAATCATTATGGCAGTCAGACAACAGAGTATTTCTCTTATTATCACGCACCAGTGTCCAGTGAATGCCCTCTAAGGCGCCCGCAAATTTCCACAGCAATTTGACATCCACATCATCACCGTACTCTTTTTTTACCAGCATAAAAGATTTAACCGCACCTAATGACATAAAGGTTTTAACATCAGAAATGCCCGAACGAATGGCCATTCGCTCGAGATTTAATTGCATATTAGGTAGGTCTCTAAGCCGCAAACTATCAAGTGACTTGGGGCAGGATTTAAAGTTTAAAGCGCATTGGATTGATTCTCGAACCAATAGGTCTAACTCTTCATAGTCAGAATCAAGCAGATAAGTAACATCAAAGTAATTTACTGTCGTTACTTTCTGTTTCTTAATTTGGCAATAACGCTGACAGTTCAGAGCTTCCAATTTTGAGTCGAGATCACCTCCCCCTCTCAAAAACAACCGCCCTTTAGCGATAAGCGCATACATTGCACCATCTAAAAACAGTCCTCGGCCTCCAAACATTGAGCGATTCTTGTTGTTTCCAAACCGAGTCATATAGTCAAAAAATCTTTGGTCTCTCATTATTAAACCCTTAGCAAGACACATAAAAACAGCGACCGATATTTATCGTTCGCGTGGTAATGACAAAGTGATTTAAAAATTAAACGCTATTTTTTTAGATATATGGCTATCTTGCCATTTAAAAATTGCTCTTCGGCAATAAGCAGATAATACTTATCATGAATGAATTTAAAAGGTGTCTTGAGGATCAATCCGCTTGATTAACAAATATTTTTATCACATGTAAAAATAAATATATAAATATCATAAAGTTACAGAATTCATGAATAATATTTTGTTACAAATCAATAAGATAAAAAATTTCCATCAGAAGGCTAATTATAATGATTTTAATTGCTAGGATCCGCAAAGTAGATGTACTATGGCGTTCAAGAATTTAGGACAATATATATG
>NZ_VTXE01000038.1 GCF_013114595.1 Vibrio sp. 99-8-1
AGACTTTCGAAAAAGTGCTTAGGAAATGGTGGCTACTGCGGGATTTGAACCTGCGACCCCATCATTATGAGTGATGTGCTCTAACCAACTGAGCTAAGTAGCCATTTTATCTGTTTTGCTCTTGTTTCTAAGTTGTCTCCCAGAGACAAGAACGGAGCGCATTATGCTTATCTGTAGGAAAACCGTCAATAGTTTTTTTGAATAAATCGCCTTGAATTGACTGTTCGAGGTTTTTTTAAACAAAGCGGGCTGTTTTTACCCAAAAAGTGATAACAATTATCAAACAATAAACAAAAAAAACCAGCAAATAAATGCTGGTTCAATTTTTAGCAATTGGTCTATTTAGACATTGAAGCGGAAGTGAACAACGTCGCCATCTTTAACGATATAATCCTTCCCTTCTAGGCGCCAGCGGCCTGCTTCTTTTGCTCCGCTTTCTCCGTTATATTGGATAAAGTCATCGTAGCCAACAACTTCTGCACGAATGAAGCCTTTTTCAAAGTCAGTGTGGATCTTTCCTGCGGATTGAGGTGCAGTTGCGCCGATTGGAATAGTCCATGCGCGTACTTCTTTAACCCCAGCAGTAAAGTACGTCTGTAGAGTAAGCAGTTCATAACCAGAACGAATAACTCGGTTTAACCCCGGCTCTTCAATGCCCATGTCTTCAAGGAACTCTGCACGATCTTCATCGTCGAGTTCTGACAGTTCTGACTCAATGGCTGCACATACAGGAACAACAACGTTGTTCTCTTTTTCTGCATATTCGCGAACTTGGTCTAAATATGGGTTATTTTCAAATCCATCTTCATTAACGTTAGCAATGTACATGGTAGGTTTTAGCGTTAAGAAGTTAAGGTAACCAATTGCGGCTAGTTCTTCTTTCGCTAAGGCCACTGTTCTTGCCATACCACCTTCGGTGAGAACTGGCAGTAGTTTTTCTAAAACAGTGATCTCAAATTTAGCGTCTTTATCTCCGCCTTTGGCTTTTTTAGCTTGGCGTTGAATGGCTCTTTCACAAGAGTCGAGGTCCGCTAGAGCTAACTCTAAGTTGATGATTTCTATGTCTTCTAAAGGAGAAATTTTACCTGCAACATGAATAATGTTTTCATTCTCAAAGCAGCGTACAACATGACCGATGGCATCGGTTTCGCGAATGTTAGCCAAGAATTTGTTACCTAAACCTTCTCCTTTTGACGCACCAGCAACTAAGCCTGCAATATCTACAAACTCCATGGTTGTAGGTAGTATGCGTTGTGGGTTAACTATTTTAGCTAATGCATCCAGTCGTAGATCTGGTACAGGAACAATGCCTGTATTTGGCTCGATGGTACAAAAAGGGAAGTTTGCTGCTTCAATGCCAGCTTTTGTCAGTGCATTGAACAGTGTTGATTTACCTACGTTTGGTAAGCCAACGATGCCACATTTAAAACCCATGATATAAACCTTATTCTGCTTTGAACGTATGTAAGCGATTCTGAGCCTTGTTTAGGCCATCTTTTAATAAGATGTCGAGGCTGCGTACGGACTCATCCACTACCGCCTCAATGCACTCCTGCTCTTTGGCAGGTGCTTTACCTAATACAAAGCCTGACACTTTGTCTTTATGCCCCGGATGACCAATGCCAATCCGTAAGCGGTAGAAATCTTTATTATTGCCTAATTTACTAATGGTATCGCGTAAACCGTTATGTCCGCCATGGCCGCCACCTTTTTTAAATTTACCAACGCCAGGAGGAAGATCGAGTTCATCATGTGCGACCATGATCTCTTCTGGTTTTATTTGATAAAATTTAGCAAGCGCAGCTACTGATTTACCTGACAGGTTCATAAAAGTAGTGGGGATTAACAAACGAAGATCCTGTCCATTGGCCGTGATTCTTCCGGTGTATCCAAAAAACTTACTTTCGTTTTTTAAAATAACGTTATGAACTCTTGCCAATTCTTCAACGACCCATGCTCCGGCATTATGTCGGGTTTTAGCATATTCAGGGCCAGGGTTAGCTAGTCCTACGAGTAGTTTTATCTCTTGACTCACGGTTTAGATCTCTCATGCAATAACAAAAAGCGCGATATGATAGCACAGGGAAGTAGAAAGATGCGATATCACTTTATCTTGCGCTGAGGCTAAATAATAAAAAACGCTCCACTAGCGTGAAGCGTTTTTTTAAACTGTCTAACAGCTAAGTTCCTTAACTAGTGAAGAGCCAGATTAGGCCTTATTTACCAGTTAACCTCGAACTTAGTTAAACATCGCTGAGATAGATTCTTCGTTACTGATACGACGAATCGCTTCTGCCAGCATACTAGATAAAGTCAGTTGAGTTACTTTTCCTGTTGCTGCCATCTCTTCAGTTAGTTTAATAGAGTCAGTGATGATTACTTGATCTAACACTGAGCTACCAATGTTTTTAGCTGCATTTCCAGAGAAAACGGCGTGCGTTGCGTATGCGTATACGCGTTTTGCACCGCGTTGTTTCAGTGCTTCCGCTGCTTTACACAAAGTACCGCCAGTATCGATCATGTCGTCAACGATAACGCAATCTCTGCCTTCCACTTCTCCGATCAAGTTCATCACTTCTGAAACGTTGGCGCGAGGACGACGTTTATCTACGATAGCGATATCTACATTGCCAAGGGCTTTTGCTGTTGCACGTGCACGCACAACGCCACCTAGGTCTGGAGAAACTACAACAGGATCTTCTAGTCCACGAGCAATCATATCTTCAAGAAGAACTGGTGTACCAAAGATGTTATCTACTGGCACATCGAAGAAGCCTTGAATTTGCTCAGCGTGCAGGTCAATGGTTAGTACGCGGTCAACGCCTACGTTAGAAAGGAAGTCTGCAACAACCTTTGCTGTAATAGGCACACGAGCAGAACGTACACGACGATCTTGGCGAGCATAGCCAAAATATGGAATAACAGCAGTAATACGGCCCGCAGAAGCGCGGCGCATTGCGTCTATCATAACCACCAATTCCATTAAGTTGTCATTGGTTGGTGCACAAGTAGATTGGATAATGAATACATCACTACCACGAACATTTTCATTGATCTGTACTGCGACTTCTCCATCAGAGAAACGGTCGACAGTAGCATCACCAAGGGAAATATAGAGACGATCAGCAATACGTTGGGCTAGTTCAGGTGTAGCGTTACCAGCAAATAGCTTCATATCAGGCACGGTGGAAACCTCAGGGTTGCGTCCAGTTTTAAGTCGGTTGGGTATTAGCTAACTTATAGTTAGCCAGTGTCTCATGTAAGGGCGATATATTTCGTCCTTGGGCAATAAAGGCCGAGACATTGTCAGGAAGTTTATTTAATACTTGTTCAGCTTCATAGTGGTTGTCGAATTCAGCAAAAACACATGAACCTGTACCAGTCAATCTTGACGGCGCGTATTGTAGCAGCCATGAAAGTTGCTGATCAACCTCTGGATACAGCATTCGCACTATTTTTTCGCAATCGTTTACGTATTGTGTGCTTAATAACGTTGATACCGGCCGTTTGGGCGTATCTCTCGTTAGATCTGGATGATTAAAAATATCAGCTGTGGATATACTGACATTTGGACGAACAACTAGGTAAACTTTTTCTTCTACTTGAACGGGTTGAAGTTTTTCACCGACACCTTCTGCGAAGGCGGCAAAACCTTGAACGAATACAGGCACATCTGCGCCGAGCTTTAGTCCTAGTTGCGCCAGTTCTTCCTTAGGTAAATTAATGCCCCACAAGACATTTAATGCAACAAGTGCGGTTGCGGCATTCGATGAACCACCACCAATGCCGCCCCCCATTGGAAGCCGCTTATCTAGGTAGATGTTTGCTCCCAAGTTCGATGATGATGAATGTTGTTGTAGCGATTTCGCCGCTTGCCAGATCAGGTTCTGCTGTTCTGGTAATCCCTCTATTTTTGACTCAATGCGAATATGGCCGGTCTCGTTCGTTTCAATAGTGAGAGTGTCACCATAATCAATAAACTGAAATAGAGTTTGTAGGTCATGGTAGCCGTTTTCTCGTTGTCCTGTGATGTAAAGAAACAGGTTCAGTTTCGCTGGAGATGGCCACACTGTCTTGTTGTTCATTGGCCAAGCTTCCAGTTTGAGACAACGATATTCAGTACGTTGTCCGCGTCTCTCAGGGTCATTTTATTAGGGAGTGGTGTGCTGCCAATGTCTTGGTAACGAGAGTAACTCATGCGCCATTTTTTGCCATCAATCGTCTTACGCAGAGAACTTAATGTGTGGTTCTCGTCCAGTGCGTAGCTGTCTGCCTGAGTCGGTAAGCCTTTAATCCAATCTTGCATCTGCTCTACTGGAAACATAATGTGAGTGAGTTGATAGAATAGACGGTTAGCGCTGCTGTCTTGATAAACTTGATTGTCTGAGGTGACAATTTTAGCACCCTGATCATCTATGGTTAGCGTTAACATGGTTTTACCGAGCACATTAATCAGCCGGAGTTTGCTCAACTCAGCGGTGTGTTTCCAGTTAAAGCTAACGCTTAATCGATCTTTTGGTGAGCGAAAGCCGATTTTCCCTGACGCTTCAAATTGTTCGATTGCGGTTAGGCGTGCTTGATGCGATTGCCATTCAACGGTGGTTTTCGATTGCTCTGGCAATGTTTCACAACCTGCCACAAGCAAAATAGACAAAACTAAAAAGATAAACTTATTGAAATTTTTCATTTTGATGGTTTTATGTTCGTTTTTTAGTGATTAACAAGGTTTTTATTACAACTTTAGGGGTAACTATATCATCGAAATCACGAAGTCAGTAAAACAAATAGCTCCAACCCTTTTAATACAAGAGCCCATAAAGTAAAATTCTGTTTTTGATTTATTTTCTAACCTGAGAATTCATATTTAATGTCTTTGCTTGCTATTGGTATCAATCACAATACAGCGTCGGTTGAGTTGCGAGAAAAGGTTGCTTTTTCCCCTGACAAAGTGACAGAGGCTCATCAGCAACTAAAATCTAGTGCATACGTTAACAGCGGGGTGATTATATCTACCTGCAATCGAACGGAAATATATTGTGATTTAAAAAACTCTGCCAATAAAAGCAAAGTTATTGAATGGTTGACTGACTTTCATCAGGTTAAGTCCGAAGAGTTAAAACCGAGTCTCTATATCTATGAAGAGCAAGCGGCCATAAAACATTTAATGCGAGTCTCTTGTGGCTTGGATTCATTGGTGCTGGGCGAACCACAGATACTCGGTCAAGTTAAGCAATCATATGCGTCGGCTAGAGAAGATATGTCGGTTGATGCAACGATTGAAAAACTCTTTCAAAAAACATTCTCTGTCGCTAAACGAGTACGTACTGAAACAGATATTGGCGGAAATGCCGTTTCTGTTGCGTATGCTGCTTGTACATTGGCGAAGCATATTTTTGAATCTATTGCGAACTCAACAGTGTTGCTCGTTGGGGCAGGTGAGACGATAGAGTTGGTGGCGAAGCATTTAGCTGACAATGGTTGCAGTAAAATCATTGTGGCTAACCGTACTCGCGAAAGAGCGATGGGGTTAGCTGAGCAATTTGGTGCTGAAGTTATTAGCTTGCAAGAGATCCCAGACCACTTGTATCGAGCCGATATCGTAATTAGTTCTACCGCAAGTCCTTTGCCTATAATTGGCAAAGGTATGGTTGAAACTGCGATTCGCAAGCGAAAGAGACAGCCGATTCTTATTGTTGATATTGCAGTACCTAGAGATGTAGAGCAGCAAGTAGGTGACCTTAATGACATCTATTTGTATACTGTCGACGATCTGCAGTCTATTGTGAACCAAAATATCGAACAGCGAAAAGTGGAAGCGATCCAAGCCGAAGCGATTGTATCTGAAGAAAGTGCCGTCTTTATGACTTGGCTTCGTTCTTTACAAGCTGTTGATAGCATTCGAGAATATCGCAATTCAGCAAATGTCATACGTGAAGAGTTAATGGCAAAAAGCATTCAGTCACTTGCTTCTGGTGGTGATCCTGAAAAAATATTGCTGGAGTTAAGCAACAAACTGACAAATCGATTGATCCATGCTCCGACACGCGCACTACAAAGTGCCGCTGAGCAGGGTGAACCAGAAAAACTCTCTGTAATAAGGCAGAGTCTAGGTCTTGACGACCTCCAACAGAATTAAAGAAGACTATGAAATCATCCATTCTTACCAAGCTTGAAACCCTCGTAGAGCGTTATGAGGAAGTTCAGCATCTTCTTGGTGATCCCGGTATTATCGGTGACCAAGACAAATTTCGTGCACTCTCAAAAGAATATTCTCAATTAGAAGAAGTGACAAAATGCTTCCAAGCTTATCAGCAAGCTCAGGATGATCTTATCGCTGCGCAAGAGATGGCGAAAGAAGACGATCAAGAGATGCGTGAAATGGCTCAGGAGGAGATTAAGGATGCCAAGGCTTTAATCGAAAAACTGGCTGATGAATTGCAGATACTGTTGATTCCTAAAGACCCGAATGATGAGCGAAACTGTTTCCTTGAAATCCGTGCTGGTGCTGGTGGCGATGAAGCTGGCATCTTTGCTGGCGATCTGTTCCGCATGTATAGCAAGTTTGCCGAGAAGATGGGTTGGAGAGTGGAAGTGATGAGCTCCAATATTTCTGAGCAGGGTGGCTATAAAGAGATGATAGCTAAAGTGTCTGGAGATGGTGCGTATGGCGTACTGAAATTTGAGTCAGGTGGGCACCGTGTTCAACGTGTTCCTGCTACTGAATCTCAAGGCCGGGTTCATACCTCAGCATGTACTGTTGCGGTTATGGCTGAAATTCCAGAAGCTGAATTACCACAAATTAAAACCGCAGATTTAAAAATCGATACCTTCCGGGCATCAGGTGCCGGTGGTCAGCACGTTAACACCACTGATTCTGCGATACGAATTACTCACTTACCTACGGGAACCGTTGTTGAGTGTCAGGATGAACGTTCACAGCACAAAAACAAAGCGAAAGCGATGTCTGTTCTTGCTGCGCGTATTATTCAGGTTGAAGAGGCTCGTCGAGCTGCTGAAGTGTCAGATACACGTCGTAACCTACTAGGAACGGGTGATCGAAGTGATCGTATCCGCACCTATAATTACCCTCAGGGCCGTGTTTCTGATCACCGTATTACCTTAACGCTATATCGTTTAGCGGAAATAATGGAAGGTGATCTACAAAGCTTGGTTGATCCTGTGCTACAGGAGCATCAGGCGGATCAGCTCGCAGCATTGTCAGAACAGTATTAATTGGATGTCTGACAGCACGACCATAGAAGCAACACTAAAAGCTGCCATTATCTCTTTGCAACAGAGCGGCAGTGAATCGCCATCATTGGATAGTGCGGTGTTGCTTTGCCACGTTTTAAAGAAATCACGAAGTTATCTACTCACTTGGCCGGATAAAGAGCTGGAACCTCAGCAGCAGCAAGAGTTTAGTCGTTTACTCAACCGACGTTCACTCGGTGAACCTGTAGCGTATATCACCGGAGAGAGAGAGTTCTGGTCGTTACCGCTTAAAGTCTCGCCTTCTACTCTAATTCCTAGACCAGATACGGAACGCTTGGTGGAACTGGCGTTAGATAAAGCAGTTTCTGGACATCAAGATATTTTGGATCTGGGTACTGGTACCGGTGCGATAGCATTAGCTTTGGCGTCTGAACTGCCGGATAGCCGTGTTATTGGGGT
The DNA here is from genome assembly GCF_013114595.1 of Vibrio sp. 99-8-1. Classification (GTDB taxonomy): domain Bacteria; phylum Pseudomonadota; class Gammaproteobacteria; order Enterobacterales; family Vibrionaceae; genus Vibrio. The sequence goes on from NZ_VTXE01000038.1 coordinate 7,672, forward strand.
GGACTTGCGTGACGAAGCGGTTCAACTAGCAATAGAAAATGCGAACAGCTTGGCGATGAAAAATGCTGAGTTTTTGCAGGGTAGCTGGTTTGAACCTATAGATAAGCAAAAAAATGGAACAAAGTTTGCTTTGATTGTCTCTAATCCTCCCTATATTGAGAAAAATGATCCACATCTTGCGCAAGGTGATGTTCGGTTTGAACCGTTATCAGCGCTAGTGGCGGAAGAGAAAGGGCTTGCGGACATAAAGCATATCGCCAATTGCGCCCGTCAGTATCTTGATAGTGCGGGTTGGTTGCTGTTTGAGCATGGGTTCGAACAAGGAGAGGCTGTTCGTCTTATTATGCAAGATCTTGGCTATACTAGTGTGTTGACTGAGAAAGATTATGCTGGAAATGATAGAGTGACCCTCGGTCAATATTTCCATTAAAAAATTTATCGTTTAAAGAGAGAATACCGTGTATTTGGCACTAAAAAACATCCATCTATTATCCATCGCGTTGAGTGCGATCTTATTATCTGTTCGTTTTGCATTAGTGATGGCGAATTCTCAGTTAATAGACAAGAAATTTATTAAAATTGCCCCACATGTGGTTGATACTGTTCTATTGTTAACCGGTATTGGTTTGATTATTTCACTAGGCTTTATACCTTTTACTGCTGGAACGGAATGGTTCACCCAAAAAGTAACCTGTATTTTGGCGTATTTCGCATTAGGCTTTTTTGCCTTAAAAATGGCGAAGAATAAATTATTAAGAATTTTCGCTTTTTTTGGTGCATTAGGTTGGTTGGTTATGGCGGCAAACATCGCGATGACTAAAACATCTTCTTTAATGGGATAAAACATGTTTGATCTGTTTGACGAAGACTTGGATCAGCTAGAGTTGGTGGAAGGCGCCATTGCCTTAAACCATGCAGTTAATCCTGAAACAGAAGTGATTTGGGTTGAAAAAGAGTTAGATAAGCTGTTTCGTGAGGCGGAACTGCTGTTAGTTAATGAAACCGATGAAAAGCAGAAATTTGAATCGTTTCTAAGAATTTTTTACCACCATTGGCAGTTCCAAGGTGACAGTGAAGCGTACTTCTCATCTGAAAATGCCTTTATAGATAAAGTATTGCAACGCAAAAAAGGCATCCCAGTTAGCCTTGGTGCGCTGTTGCTCTATTTTGGTCGGAAGCTAGGGTTTCCCTTGGAAGGAATTACCTTCCCAACGCAATTTATCGTTAAAGTCACTTGGTTTGATGAACGACCACAATATATCAACCCTTATAACGGTGAATATGTTGCTGAGCACATTTTGCGTGCGTGGCTTATTGGGCATGAAGGGCCACTTGCGGAACTGAAATCTGAGCATTTAGAATCCGCGGATCACCCAACAGTGATAGGTCGCTGGTTAGCGATTTTAAAAAGTGCGCTGCTAAGGGAAGAGCGTTATACCCTAGCATTGAAATGCACTGATTTGGCATTATCTTTTGTTCCTGATGATCCGTATGAGATTCGCGATAGAGGTTTTATCTATCAACAGCTGGAATGCCATCAGATTGCAAAAAATGATTATCAATTTTTTATCGATCAATGTCCGGAAGACCCAGCGGCAGAACTGCTAAAAAGCCAGTTAAATGCCTTGGATGAAAACTCCGTAACTATTCATTAAAAGTAGAGAACTACAATGGAACAAAAAATCGTCCATGTTGGTGATATTCCTGTTGCCAATGACAAACCTTTCACTCTTTTTGCCGGTATGAATGTACTGGAGTCACGCGATTTAGCAATGCAGATTTGCGAGCACTATGTGACGGTTACTGAAAAACTGGGTATTCCTTATGTATTCAAAGCGTCATTTGATAAGGCCAATCGTAGTTCAGTACACTCATATCGCGGCCCTGGCTTAGAAGAGGGCATGAAAATTTTTCAAGAGCTGAAAGATACATTTGGTGTGAAAATTATCACAGATGTCCATACAGAAGCTCAGGCACAACCTGTTGCTGATGTTGTTGATGTTATACAGCTCCCGGCGTTTTTAGCGCGTCAAACTGATTTAGTTGAAGCAATGGCTAAAACAGGCGCGGTGATTAATGTTAAGAAACCTCAGTTTATGAGCCCTGGCCAAGTGGGCAATATTGTTGAAAAGTTTGCTGAATGCGGTAACGAGAAAATCATTCTGTGTGAACGTGGTTCATGTCTTGGTTATGATAACCTTGTGGTTGATATGCTTGGTTTTGGCGTCATGAAGAAAGAGTCAAACGGTAGCCCAATTATTTTTGATGTAACGCACTCGCTACAGATGCGTGATCCTTCGGGCGCGGCTTCCGGTGGTCGAAGAGAGCAAACTGTTGAGTTGGCTAAGGCTGGACTTGCGACAGGCATTGCAGGGCTATTTATTGAAGCTCACCCCGATCCTGAAAAAGCTAGGTGTGATGGTCCGTCGGCTTTACCTTTAGATAAATTAGAGCCTTTCTTGGCACAAATGAAAGCACTGGATGATCTGATTAAAGGTATGGAACCGATAGAAATTAAATAAGAGTTCTGTCAAATTTTTAAGCCAGCTAATTAGCTGGCTTTTTTGTGACTGTTTATACTCAAGCTTATGTTTGTTGATATCAAAAGTCATTGTGTTGCAGTCTTTGCAATGGTTGTTGAATGTTCTGCATAAATATCGACATCATAGGAAACCGTTTGCCTGTGATTCGCTTTGGTTTTGTGTGCAATGTTCATTTACTCTTGCAATATTTATGTAATATAAAGGTGATCAATATTTAATAATGATGAAATCACAATGGATGATTTCTTTATTTATTTTAAACTAGGTCATATTTTCTGCTGAATTCGACAATAGTAGAAAGCATAAGAAGTGGGAATCCCCTCGAATAATTAAGAAAGGTAATTCAAGATGAAGCAACGCCTATTACTAAAAACAGCGGTAAGTACTGCAATTCTAGCGACACTAGCTGGTTGTGCGACAAGTCCTGCATGGGAGCAAGACCAAACTTACAAGCTAACCGTTCTACATACTAATGATAACCATGGTCGTTTCTGGTCTAATAAATACGGCGAATACGGTATGGCTGCACGTAAAACGCTGATCGATCAAATTCGTTCAGAAGTGGCAGCAGAAGGTGGTAGTGTACTTCTTTTATCTGGTGGTGATATTAACACTGGTGTACCTGAGTCTGATCTGCAAGACGCAGAACCTGACTTTAAAGGTATGAGCAAACTTGGTTATGATGCTATGGCACTAGGTAACCACGAATTTGACAACCCGTTATCAGTACTGGAAAAACAGATCGATTGGGCTAACTTCCCAGTTCTATCTGCAAATATCTATGACAAAGAGACCGGTAAGCGTAAGTACCAAGCTTATGAAATGATCAATAAGCAAGGCATTAAGATTGCCATTATTGGTTTAACAACTGAAGACACAATGAAAATTGGTAACCCTGAGTTTATCAGTGGTCTAGAGTTCCGTGATCCTAAAGTTGAAGCGAAAAAACTGATTGCTGAAATTGAGAAAAATGAAAAGCCTGATCTGATCTTCGCTGTTACTCACATGGGTCACTACGAAAATGGTAACCGCGGCGTGAACGCTCCTGGCGATGTAGCATTAGCTCGTTACCTAGACGAAGGTTCTCTTGACATGATTGTGGGTGGACACTCACAAGAGCCTGTATGTATGGAAGGCCCTAATGTCATGAACAAGAACTTCAAGCCAGGTGCTGAGTGTAAGCCAGATATCCAAAATGGTACATGGATTGTTCAGGCTCATGAGTGGGGCAAATACGTAGGTCGTGCGGACTATGAATTCCGTAACGGTGAACTAGAAATGGTGAGCTATGACCTAATCCCTGTAAACCTTAAGAAGAAAATCAAGGTTGATGGTAAGAAGAAACGTGTTCTTATCCAAGATGAAATTGCACAAGATGCTGAACTATTAGCATTCCTTCAGCCTTACCAAGAAAAAGGTAAAGCTCAACTAGAAGTTAAAGTAGCAGAAACCAATGGTAAGCTTGTTGGTGAGCGTAACATCGTTCGATTTAAGCAAACTAACCTAGGTCGCTTAATTGCTACGGCTCATATGGACCGTACTAATGCTGACTTTGCTGTAATGAACTCTGGTGGTGTACGTGCATCAATCGATGCAGGTGATGTAACGTATAAAGACGTTCTAACTGTACAGCCGTTTGCTAACATCATTACAACTAATGACATGAAAGGTAGCGACGTTCTTGATTACCTGAATGTTGTGGCGACAAAACCTGTAGATTCAGGTGCATATGCACAATTTGCTGGTATTTCAATGACTGTTGCTAACGGTAAAGTAAGCAATGTTATGATTGGTGGTAAGCCTCTAGATATGGATAAAACATATCGTTTCACCGTACCAAGCTTTAACGCTGCTGGTGGTGACGGATATCCAAAACTTACTGCTAACCCTGGTCATGTAAACACTGGCTTTGTAGATGCAGAAGTGCTTAAAGCATACCTTGAGAAAAACAGTCCAATTGATGTAAGCAAGTTCGAACCTAAAGGTGAGATGGTTTACAAGTAAGCTTGACGCTAACTGACAAATAATTGAAGATACAACGGCGCTATTTAGCGCCGTTTTTTTATCTATAAATGAGTTAGCCTAGTGATTACGATATGACTCCAGCAATAAACTTAGCAAAAAAAAGAAAAGTGGCTCATACCATACATCAGTATAAGCATGATCCGAACGAGCACAGTTTTGGTCTAGAGGCTGTGAGCGCCTTAGGACATGATCCGGACAAAGTATTTAAGACGTTACTCTTTTGCATTAATGGTGAAGCCAAGAATTTAGCTGTAGCGATCATTCCGGTAATGAAAAAGTTGAATTTAAAGCAGGCAGCAAAAGCGGTTAATGGAAAAAAGGCGGACATGGCGGATGCAGATATTGCGCAAAAAACCACCGGTTATGTTGTCGGAGGCATAAGCCCATTAGGACAAAAAAAGTCACTGCCTACATACATTGATGACTCTGCCCGTAATCTAGAGACCATTTGCGTCTCTGCTGGTCGCAGAGGTCTAGAGATTGAGTTGTCTCCCGATGACCTTGCTCTGTTGTCGAGAGCAACGTTTTTCCCGCTTACTTAAGTTTAGTTCGGACTAACAAAGTCAGAGTCGCAAGTATTTTCCAGTAGTAAGAGATATTCCGCGCATGATTGGAGTAGTTTGCTGATTTGTTGCGGCTAGGCGATGGCAACTTGGTCGATAATGATTCTTAAATAAAAGAGAAATCGAACTCACTGTTTGCTTAAAATGAGTTCGATATTGAGTGGTTCAAAGTAAGAAGCTATTTTTTTAAAGAGAGTGTGCCAGAGACTCTTTTGGTCGGTTTTTTATCCGTTGAATATGAACTGCTTTTTGCACGCCTTTTACTTGGTGAGTGTCGGAACTCATCGGCATCTCTGCCTTTAAATGTACGATGTTTTTGGTTTCTACGCGCGGTGGAGCTTTGATTCTCTTCCCGACTATCAAATAGCTTTGCATCTGTTGCGCGTCTAATTTTTTTTCCTTTGGTATCCAGTTGAGATGCTTCTTCAGTTTTACTTGAGTCGGATATCATGCGGTTGATTTCAGCGACTTCTGCATCGGTTAAATAGCGCCATTTACCATTAGGAATACCGTCAATAGAGATATTCATAATTCGTACTCTACGTAGCTTGAACACTTCATAGCCTAACGCTTCACACATGCGACGAATTTGACGGTTTAAACCTTGAGTCAGCACAATTCGAAAAGAGAACTTGGTCTCTTTAGACACTTTACAAGGTAAAGTGACGGTATCAAGTATTTCTACACCAGAAGCCATTTTCTCAATGAATTGGGCAGTAATAGGCTTATCTACACGTACGACATACTCTTTTTCATGGTTGTTACCAGCACGTAGTATCTTGTTGACAATGTCCCCATCGTTGGTCAGAAATATCAAACCATCAGAAGGTTTATCTAAGCGGCCAATAGGGAAGATACGCTTATGATGTCCGATAAAATCAACGATGTTACCTGCAATGTCTCTTTCTGTAGTACAGGTAATTCCGGTCGGTTTATTAAGGGCAATATAGATGAGTTTTTCTTTTGCTTTTACCGGCTTGCCATCGATTTGTACGTCGTCACCGGGCATTACCTTAGTACCCATTTCAGGAATTGAATCATTGATAGTGACGCGGCCTTGCTCAATCAGGCGATCGGCTTCTCTGCGGGAACAAAATCCAGTTTCACTAATGTACTTGTTTAGGCGTTTGCCTTGCGGTTCTTGTGACATACAATATTCTCTTTGGCGTTTCACAACGATAAAAAAAGCAACTGAGGGCAGTTGCTTTCATTTAAAGTGGGGAGTTTAACATTAATTTTTGTCACCCCATACGTTTTTGATGCCTTTCTCTATTTTCGGCTTTTTTGTCGGGGCTTTTTCTTAGTAAGACATAGATCGCACCACTTCCACCGTGAAACTGTTGAGCGCTATGGACACACATAACATCATTGATCTGCTCTAACCAGCTTGCGAGGTAACTTTTCATCATTGCAGGAGGATTTGAGCGCTCCCCTTTACCATGAATGATGATTACAGTACGGATATCCATTCGCAAGCACTGTTTTAAGAACTTGACCACCTCATCTCTGGCATCTTTAAGGGTTTTTCGGTGTAAGTCCAATCGAGCTTGGATAGGGTATTTGCCTAACCTTAGTTTCTTGAATACGCCTTCTTGTACGCCATCACGTTTAAAAGCAATGATGTCATCGGGTTTTAGCATTACTGCATAATCTAAGGAGAGATAGTCTGGATTATTTTCGCTAAGCCAGATAGCAGACTCTCGTCTGGCAAGATGAGCGTCGGTGACTTGGTGTTGTTTTTTAAGTTCAGCAGTGTCTTGCTTAATTTGTTTAACGTCTCCCATCATCTGCTGGAAGAGGTCAAGTTCATCATCATGAGACATAAGGGCATCTCAGTTGGGTATTCCATACAGAGAGTATACTCATGTAAGGTTAAGATGCCAGTAGATGAAGAATTAGATTATTTTAGCTAAGAGAAATAACAGGCAAAGAAAAACCGGAACAAATATTAATTTGCTCCGGTGCAATAGTTCTAATTGCTAATGATCTAGTGAGGAGATTTGTCACTCATTACTTTATATATGAAGTAGCTACCGAAAAATAACATTAAGCCTACTGTAATAAATATCACGATCATCGAAGACAAACCTACAGCGTTGCCAAATAAAAGTTCTAGCCAAAAATCCATAGTTGCTCCTAATAAAGTACTGATGACAAAAACTAATTTAATTTGTGTAAAGCATTCATGTCCTGATCTAGATCAATTGTGGAAAAATAGTTACATGAATGTTTCTGTTGTTGCGTTTTTGCTCACACTTTATACTGGGCTGCTGATGTTTTAAGCAAACAGACTGGATTGTAAAAAAAGCGTACAAAATGCCTTGCGTCTTGTTCAATAATCCGTATTATACGCTCCGTTCTCGGTGAATAGCGCAGCTTGGCAGCGCATCCTGATTTTTTGGAGTAGCGGACTAGAGGGTGACCCTCTGGTAGTATTTCAAATAGAACAATATAATCAGAGAACGGCGCAGCTTGATAGCGCATCCTGATTTTGGAATAGCGGACTAGAGGGCGACCCTCTGGTGGTATTTCAAATAGAACAACATATTCGGTGAATAGCGCAGCTTGGTAGCGCATCTGGTTTGGGACCAGAGGGTCGGGGGTTCGAATCCCTCTTCACCGACCATATTTAAAAAGCCTCAGCAGAAATGTTGGGGCTTTTTGCTGCTTGTCGTAATAAGACTTATCGATAAGCATCAGCTTCAGTGACAGAGCAGAGTTATAGGGTCGGGGGTTCGGCTAATCCTTGAATTCAGCTCTTCACCGACCATATTTAAAAAGCCTCAACAGAAATGTTGGGGCTTTTTGCTGTTTGTCGTAATAAGAATTGTCGATATGCATCAGCTTCACTGACAGAGCAGAGTTATAGGGTCGGGGCTTCGGCTATTGCTTGAGTTCGGCTCTTCACCGATCATATTTAAAAAGCCTCAACAGAAATGTTGGGGCTTTTTGCTGTTTGTCGTAATAAGAATTATCCATAAGCATCAGCTTCAGTGACAGAGCAGAGTTATAGGGTCGGGGGTTCGGCTAATCCTTGAATTCAGCTCTTCACCGAGCATATTTAAAAAGCCTCAGCAGAAATGTTGGGGCTTTTTGCTGCTTGTCGTAATAAGAATTATCCATAAGCATCAGCTTCAGTGACAGAGCAGAGTTATAGGGTCGGGGGTTCGGCTATTCCTTGAACTCAGCTCTTCATCGATCATATTTAAAAAGCCTCAACAGAAATGTTGGGGCTTTTTGCTGTTTGTCGTAATAAGAATTGTCGATAAGCATCAGCTTCAGTGACAGAGCAGAGCTATAGGGTCGGGGGTTCGGCTATTCCTTGAACTCAGCTCTTCACCGACCATATTTAAAAAGCCTCAGCAGAAATGTTGGGGCTTTTTGCTGTTTGTCGTAATAAGAATTGTCGATATGCATCAGCTTCAGTGACAGAGCAGAGTTATAGGGTCGGGGGTTCGGCTATTGCTTGAATTCGGCTCTTCACCGACCATTAAGGAAGCATCGTCATTAAGGCGGGGTTTTTTGTGTTTTAGCGCGCAGGAAGATGGTTAGCTTTTTAGTGCATTTAAAATCAAACTATCTCTGTTCCGTTTGTATATGGTTTGGTATTTCATGATAGCCTTATACGGTTAACGCAACAGAGTGTATATAAATGAAAATAGCAATTATTGGACTTGGTGATATTGCACAAAAAGCTTATCTACCGGTTATAACTCAGCTTGAAGGCGTTGAGCTGGTTTTTTGTACTCGGAATAGTGACACGTTAGCTCGTTTGTCGAACAAGTACCGAGTTAAAGAGTGCTGTACGGATTATAAATTACTGCCTCAGTTTAATATTGATGCTGTGATGATTCATGCCGCTACGTCGGCTCATCCTGAAATTGCTCGCTATTTTTTACATCAGGGAATCGCTACTTTTGTAGATAAGCCACTGGCGAATAGTGCTGCCTTGTGTGAAGAGCTTTATGAACTAGCGGAAATAAAGTCGCAGCCTCTGTATGTTGGCTTTAACCGTCGTCATATTCCACTGTATAACCAGCATATGATTGGGGTACAGAGAGGTAACTGTGCTGAACTGAGCTCACTCCGCTGGGAGAAGAATCGTTTTAATCAAGTTGGAGAGATTAAGGACTTTATATTTGACGATTTTATTCACCCTTTAGATAGCGTTAATATTTATGGTAAGAGTGACATCTCTGATGCTTATATTACCCATCAAATGCAGGGTGATAAATTGGCAAGAGTTGATATTCAGTGGCAACAAAACAACCAATTGTTACATGCATCGATGAATAGGCAGCATGGAATCACCAATGAAATAGTCAGCGCCAATATCGCAGGAGAGTCATATCAATTTGATTCTTTTTCTCAAGGCTATCGCTGGCGTGAAAATGAACAAGTTAGATTGAGCCTTAAGGATTGGACCCCAATGCTTGCTAGTAAAGGGTTTGATGCGATGATTGCTGATTGGTTAGCGGTGGTTAGTTCAGGTAAATTAGACAGCGATGTTGTTTGCCGAAACATCGCGTCCCATCAGCTTGCTGATAGTCTATATCAAAAGCTGGTTAGTCATTGCTCGAAATAATTTAGGCGTCTCAGCACAACCCTGTGACCCATCCAGTAATGTTGTGCTGAGTTCTTGCTACTTTTCACTATTTAACATCAATCTATTTTTTTGTCGTTCCGCGATACCGTTAAGCTATATGTTGACGTGACTTTCTGAGTAAACGCTTTACGGGCAGGTGATTTGTTGCGATTGTGATCGTTGGCTAACTTTAAATCCTTTTTGTGACAGCAGCGACAATAAGTTCTGCTGTCCGACTAAATGCAGTGCACCGACAACAACTAAATAGCGCCCATCTGGTAAAAACGAAATAGAGTTAAGTTTATTAGCCCAGTCTTGGTTTCGTTGATAGATGAATTGTTCTGTAATCAGATTTTCTATTTCGCTTTCACTGCTTATTTGTATCATCATACTCTTATCACCAGCTAACCATGCTTTAGGTAGACATCGACTTATCTGTTGATGCTGTTGCCAGTTATCTATGGTATCTGTTAGCAGTAACTTGCTGACCTGAGGGTTTTTGCTGAACAGATCCATCTGAAACTCTAAGCTTTCTAAGCCAGTGATGGGAATGTTTTTTTGTATGGCGAGATCGGTAATGACTCTGTCTATGCCCAAATCTTGTTGCAAACCAAGTCGCTTAAATAGTGACACCTGTAGCGTCAACGCTGTTTGCCATGCCGGAGCAGTTAGGAAAGCACCTTCTGGATATCCCAGTTCTTGATTGATTATTGCAAGTTGCTGTTGCTGCTCTTTGTTCAAACTATCTTGAGTGAGTAGTGGAGGGGTTGTAGCTGCCCAACTGTAATTGTCATCCGATATATCGATTTCGGTGACGAGTCCGTCGCTATCCTCTAAATAGTGAAAGATGGCTTCTGAAAGCGGATGCATATCAGGCGTGCCCATGTGAATGGATCCTAGTATTAAATACTGCTTATTCCCTTTTTGAGCATGCCAAAAAAGAGGCTCAGACAGAACTGACTGGCTGAGCGTTATCAATGTCAACATTATGAAGGTTTGCAGTTTATTACTCATGGCGACTGTTGCTGGTCAATGGTGGTATCAGCATATCACGTATACATTATGGCTGTTTTACTTTAAACAGCCTTAAGCGATTCGCATTGGATACTACCGTTATTGAAGACAATGCCATTGCCGCCCCGGCAAATACGGGGCTTAACAAAAAACCAAATGTTGGGTATAGCACTCCAGCTGCAATAGGAATACCTATTATATTGTATACAAATGCACCAAATAGATTTTGTTTCATATTTTTAAGGGTTGCTTTAGAAAGTTCAATGGCATTATTGATAGCCAGAGGTGATGAGTTTAGTAGTGTCATTTGTGCGCTTTCAATCGCAACATCAGAGCCACTTCCCATCGCAATACCTATATCTGCCTGTGCTAATGCGGGAGCATCATTGATTCCATCGCCAACCATAGCGACTTTCTTACCACTCTCTTGTAGTTTTGTTATATGTAGGGCTTTTTCATCGGGAAGAACTTCAGCTATAGTGGTGGTGATTCCCAATTCAGTGGCTATATGCTCAGCAACAGTCTGGTTATCTCCAGATAGCAATATAACATCGAGACCATTTTTCTTTAGCTGACTTACCGCTTGTTTGGCGTCCTCTTTGAGTGGATCTGAAATGGCGATAATACCTGCGGCTATACCATTAATGCTAACGACAACCGGTGTCCATGCCTTGTCGATATAGCTGTTGATGACCTGTTTATCTAGCACAATAGATTGCGCTTGTAGGTAGTTTACTGATCCTATAATGACCTGTTCGTTATTTACTGTGCCATTAATCCCTTTTCCACCAAGTGAGATGATCTCAGATGCCTCAATTAACGATGTATTATGTTGTTTAGCATAGTCACAGATAGCGGCAGCTAAAGGGTGTTGAGAGTGAGTTTCTAACGCATAAACCATGGTTAGGAATTGATTTAAACTGGCGTTATTTAGTAGAGTAACGTCCTGTACGGTGGGTTTTCCTACCGTTAGGGTGCCGGTTTTATCGAAGACAACGGTATCGATTTGACTCGCACTTTGTAGCACATGAGCATCTTTAATCAGTATTCCTAGTTCTGCCGCTTTACCGACTCCAACAGTAATGGATAGTGGCGTAGCTAAACCTAATGCACAGGGGCAAGCTATAATGAGAACGGTTGTAGACACTACCAGCATATAGCTCGCCTGTGGCTCGGGACCAAATTGCCACCACACCACCGCAGATATTGCGGCAATGGCAACCACAATTGGTACAAATACAGCAGAAATTGAGTCAGCAAGCTTGGCGATTGGTGGTTTACTACTTTGAGCTTCTCTCACCATTTTAATGATACGCGCCAGCATGGTTTTACTACCCACACCTGTTGCTTCAATAACCAGGCTGCCATCATAATTTAGCGTACCAGCAGATACTTTATCACCAATTTGTTTGTATTTTGCTATCGGCTCACCAGTTAGCATTGCTTCGTCGATGTAGCTTTCACCTTGGATCACAATGCCGTCTACCGGTACTTTTTCTCCTGGTTTTATTCGGATTTGCATACCAAGTTGAATGTCTGCAATGGGCAGTTTTTGGTCGCCAGTTTCGAGTTTTACCGTTGCAAACTTGGCTTGTAAGCCGACAAGTGCTTGCAGTGATTGGGTGGTACGATATTTTGCTTTTGCTTCAATATAGTGACCTAAAGAGATCAATCCAATGATCATGGCGCTGGCTTCGAAGTAAACATGACGAGATGCGCTAGGGAACCAGCTAGGCTGTACAACAACGAGCATTGAATAGAGCCATGCGGAGCCTGTACCTAATGCGACTAAGGTGTCCATAGTCGCTCTTCGATGAACTAGAGATTGCCACGCGTTAATGAAAAAGCTGCGTCCGGCAGTTAATAGCAGTAATAGACAGATGGCACCTATAATGCCCCAAGTGAATTGATCTGTACTGCTTCTGATCATCATGTTTCCCCCCATAACACCCCAGAGCATTAAAGGGGCACCGATAGAGAGTGCACTAATAGCACTTCGCTTAAACTGCTGTTGCGCTCTGATATTTGCCGTTTGTAGTTGGCTCTGCTGTTGAGACTCATCTTCAATAATGGAGGCTTGGTATCCAGCACTGCTTATGGAGTTTATTAACTTATCTCGAACTTCAGCAGTATCTGACAGCAATGATATGGATGCAGTTTGTTCCGCTAAATTTATTTGTGTGTGGGTAACTTCTTCCACGCGTAAGCAGGCCTTTTCTACCGATGAAACACAGCTTGCACAGGTCATTCCTTGCAATATTAGTGATATTTTACTTTTACTTTGTTGCTGCGCGGCTTGTTGTTGTAAGGTAACTTGCTCAGTTTGCTCAGTTTGCTCAGTTTGCTCAGTTTGCTCAGTTTGCTCAGTGGATTGGGTGACGGATTCAGCTTCAGCAATATTATCTTGTTTGCTCTCGGCGCTAAAACCTGTATCGAAAACTATGTCAATAATGTCTGCTTCGGATAACGTTGTGACTAAAGTGAGCTCAGTTTTAGTTACGTTAAAGGTGGCTATTTGTTGATGCTCGGCTAAGCGCAGGCTTAGCTTATTAACACATTTACCGCATTTTAAACCGCTAAGTGCTAATGTAACTTGGTTTCCAGCTTGATAATTGAGAGATTCAATCTGCTGTATCACGTCATTTAAACCAAGAGTGGTTTCTAATACCAAAGAGTGCTTGGATAGGGACATAATCGTGTTTTCCGTTGTATCGGAAAATAACTCGGTGACTTTTTTGATGCACTTGCCGCACCCTAGTCCTCTCAACGGAATGGTAAACTGATTCATCAAATAATGCCCTTTTATCCACTAATGACGTCAAGATAAACCTTGCCTATAGGGTAAGGTCAAGAGTTACAACGAAATGATTCCGTTAAATCCCAATTGAGATATAGAGGTACACAGTGCTAAAATACCGCCACTTTTGTCTTTGTCTTGCAGCAAACGGCTGCATTTTATAACCCTAAGGTAATTACATGACGGTAAAAACTCGTTTTGCCCCAAGCCCAACAGGCTATCTTCACGTCGGTGGTGCTCGTACTGCTCTTTATTCATGGCTTTATGCAAAAAATCAAGGCGGTGAATTTGTTCTACGTATTGAAGATACTGACCTTGAACGTAATTCCCAACAAGCCGTTGATGCAATTTTAGAAGGTATGCAGTGGATGGGACTAGAGTGGGACGAAGGGCCGTTCTACCAGTCAAAACGTTTTGATCGTTATAACGAAATGGTCGACAAGCTGCTAGCGGATGATAAAGCATATAAGTGCTATGCACCTAAAGAGCTGCTAGATGAGATTCGTGAAGAGCAAGAAGCCAATAAAGAGATGCCTCGTTATGATGCGAGTCATGCAAAGATTATTGCTGCTAACGCTAATGCTAAAGAGGGGGATCCTTGTGTTATTCGTTTCCGTAACCCTAAAGAAGGCAGCGTCGTATTTGATGATCAAATTCGTGGTCGTATCGAAATTGCAAATGACCAACTTGATGACTTAATTATTCGTCGTACTGATGGCGCACCAACATACAACTTTGTGGTAGTGGTTGATGATTGGGATATGGGTATTACTCATGTTGTTCGTGGTGAAGATCATATCAACAATACCCCTCGCCAAATTAATATCTATCAAGCACTAGGAGCTCCAGTACCAACATTTGCTCACTGTGCAATGATATTGGGTGATGATGGCGCTAAATTGTCTAAACGTCATGGTGCGGTATCGGTTATGCAGTATCGAGATGAAGGCTACTTACCAAATGCGCTAAATAACTACTTGGTACGTTTAGGCTGGTCTCATGGCGATCAAGAAATCTTTTCACAGCAAGAGATGATTGAACTATTTAGTTTGGGCGCTATTAGTAAGTCGGCGTCGGCATTTAATACTGATAAGCTTTTATGGTTGAACAACCATTATATTAAGACATCAGAGCCAAGCTACGTTGCGACTCATCTTCAGTGGCATCTTGATCAGCAAGAGATAAATATTGAGAATGGACCAGAAATTACAGATGTTATCCAACTGGTTGGTGAGCGCTGTAATACCTTGGTTGAGTTGGCTCAACAGTCAGGTTATTTCTACAATGACTTTAGTGAGTTCGACCAAGCGGCAGCGAAAAAGCATTTACGTGGCGTTGCAAAAGAGCCGTTGATGCTGGCGTTAAGCAAGGTTGAAGCGATCAGTGATTGGAGCACAGAGAATTTGCACAATATGATTGCTCAAGTTTGTGAAGAGCTTGAAATCGGTATGGGTAAAATCGGAATGCCGCTTCGTGTTGCGGTGACTGGTGGTGGACAATCTCCATCGGTTGATGCGGTTATGCAGTTGATCGGTAAAGAGCGTGTTATTAGCCGTATTCAAATGGCGTTAGAGTATATTGCTAAACGTGAGGCGAATGCTCAGTAATAAAAAGTACTGATGATTTAAAGTGAATCGGTCTGTTTGAAAGCAGACCGATTTTTTTGTGCCATTATCTTTGATTACTTTAAATCAATACTGTTTAAGCGTCCCATAAACATCAATATATCGATAACATCTTTATGCGCTTCGAGAAGTGCTCGTTTCGCGATGGAGTAAGCAGCCAGTTTTCCATGTTTATCAATAGAGCAAACTTTGCTGCGATACTTAAACTCACCATTTCCTAAATACTCCCGCCATTTGGCAATATAATAGCCTTCACTTGTTGCGGGATTTCTAGACTTATAAACTATTTTAGGCTCTAAATCATGGGGCAGTCGGGTCATCAGAAAAGGGTCTTTTAGAAGTCGGTTCCAATGTTTTCCCCACATCTCTTTGCCCAGATCGTTTCTCTGTTCGATGGCTTTCTTTAGCGCTTTCTCTTCACCCAAGCGAATAAACCCCACCGAGCGGTGCAGTATCTTATCTTCTGGGGTATGAATATGGATCTTATATGCAGTTTTACCTTTGGAGATAAACCGATGACCCGTATTTGTCGTTAGGTTGCTTTTACTCATTACTCAGCTATCTAAATGACATATTTATTAATATAAAGAGTAAGCCATTCTGAACTAAATTTGAAGCTGACAACGAAAAATTATCAACAGAGCCTGTTTGAAGTAGAGGAAATAACCAATAGTAACAACGAGTAACGCTAAAGACAGTCAGTGAGATTGGTAAAAGAAAAGAAGAGTGGCGTCCCCTACAGGATTCGAACCTGTGACCTACTCCTTAGGAGGGAGTCGCGCTATCCAGCTGTGCCAAGGGGACGTAACTTGCTGGTGATTATATCGGGATTCGCTCTGAAATTTAACGATTTTTTCTGATTGAATAGAACAACTGATTGATTATCCGTCAATTTACATAGCTTTTGTTGAAAAGTGTTAACGAGAAAGCTGTAAAAAATAATATTTGTTACATTTCGCCCTGTTGATAACGTACACTTAACATATAATAACATGTGCCGATAAGTTTTAACTATTTTCTATAGGACTTCATATGCAGTTAAACGTCAGAATAAAATTGATGTTGGTTGTCTTGCCGATTCTAGCCACATTGTGCTACTTCGCCAGCATGCAAGTATATACCAATAGCCACGCTAAAACGTCAGCCAGTACCATATACTCCTTTGTAGAATTATCAGCATTTAATAGCCGTCTGGTTCATGAATTGCAGAAAGAGAGAGGAATGTCGGCAGGCTACCTTGGATCAAAAGGAAAGAGTTTCTCAAGCAAACTGCCATTGCAGCGTAAAGAGACAGACAAACGTTTAGCGGATCTTAAAAACTATCTTGAGCAACATAGCAGTGGTTTAAAAAGTTACGGTGAATTGTGGCAAGTGGTACAAGCTGCGAATACTATGATTAACCAGATTGAATCCATGCGAAGTGGTATTACCGCTTTAAATACGCCTATAGGTGAAGCATTAAAATACTATACGACCTTGAACGGTAAACTGCTTTCTATTCCCGGACTCGCCGTTTCTATATCTGAGGTAGCAGAAATCAGTCGTGCGCTGGCTGCCTATTATGAATTTCTCCAAGGTAAAGAGCGTGCAGGCATTGAAAGAGCGGTTCTAAGTAATTCATTTGGTCAGGGTAAGTTTGGCCCGGGCATGTTTCGCAAGTTTGTTACTTTAGTGAGTGAGCAAAACACTTATTTCTCTTCGTTTCTTATTTATGCGTCAGCAGAACAGGCTATCTCTTACAAAAAGACCTTGAGCAATGAAGCAGTGAAACAGGTTGAAAGTTATCGTAGTAAAGCGTTTGCGGATGACATGAATCAGAATGCTGAAGAGTGGTTTGCTCAATCAACTAAACGGATCAATTTACTTAAGCAGGAAGAAGAGATGTTGACGGAGGAGATACTATCGCTTTCTAGTGATACCGTTACCTCTAGTCAAAACAGTTTCTGGTTATATTTGATAGTTTCAAGTGTCATTCTTCTCAGTTCTTGTTATTTCAGTTTCATGTTATTGAGAAGCTTTACTCAGCAAATAAATGCGCTTAAAGAGACGATGAAAAAGGCTGCTGATAAAGACTTAGCAACACGTTGTAGTGCGGTTAGTCATGATGAGTTGGGCATGATAGCGAATAACTTAAATAGAATGTTAGATTCGATAACCGAAACCGTGCACATTATTGCCGATTCAAGTGAACAGTTGGCGACAGCCTCGGAGGAGTCGACGGTTACGGTGAAAGAAAACGCTAACCTGTTGAAGAAAGAGCAAGTTCAGGTGCTTAATGTTGTTGATTCGATGGAGCAGATGAGCACATCCATACGAGAAGTCGCCGCCAACATTAAATTGACCTCTGACGAGGCCAATTCTGCTAATGAACTTATCACTGAGAGTAGTAAGATTGTTGATGAATCTACTCAGTCTATTAATGATGTTTCGGTTCGAATAGATTCTGTCTCTGAAACCATTTCAGAGCTGCATGAAAGTAGCGGTAGTATCTCTAGCGTTGTAGATGTTATCCAAGGTATCGCGGAACAGACCAACTTGTTGGCGCTTAATGCGGCTATCGAAGCGGCAAGAGCAGGGGAGCAAGGGCGCGGTTTTGCCGTCGTGGCTGATGAAGTTAGATCGTTAGCTCAGCGCACACAGGAATCGACATTAGAGATCGAAGGTATGGTGAAAAAACTGCAACAGTACAGTGATAGTGCCTTTGAACAAGTTCAAGGCGCTAAGCAGTTAGCGACATCAAGTGTTGAAAAATCTGCCGATGTTAAGTCAACACTGGAAACGGTGGTTGAATCCATTGATCATATTCGCGAAATGGCGGTTCAAATTTCTACCGCGGCTGAAGAGCAAGTAGTTGTAAGTAGTGAAATCTCGGTTAGTGCTCAGGATATTAGTAATAGCGTGCAAGTAACGGCGGAGAGTGGTGAACAGATTGCACTAGCAGCTCAAGAACAGACGGGCTTAGCTGATAAACTGCAAGATCTAGCAGGGAAATTTAAACTTGCTTAAATTATCCTCGGAAGGGTTAGGTCAGTAATGGGTCACTTTGCATCGTGCTGTGGAAACTGACATATCCAGACTTGCAATAGCTTAAGTATTTAAAAGGTCTATCAACCGTTTGATTGATAGACCTTTTCTGTTCAGGAGCATTTATAGCTTACGGGAAGTTATTGGATCTCTTTGTGCATTACATCACCTAATTGAATGCTTTGAGCCAATTGCGGCTGGTCGATTACCAGTTCAGACTCTTGATCATAGGTTCTTGTGACCGTTAAGGTGATTTCACTTTGAGACACACGGTTTCTTGGAATACCTGCTTGGTCAATAAATGATCCTGTATGCCAAAGCTGTAGCTTATCACCCACTTCAACGCCATGAACTCTACCTGAGTCCATAGTGACGATATTGTCGCGAAGGGCAACGACTTGAGGAAGGGTAATTTTACATGACAGCTCAGCTTCTAAATCCAACATGATATTGCGGCTTACACGCAGCATCATTTGACCATATGTTGAGGCCCAAAAACGAGCGCTTCGTGTATCCACTTGGCTAGATTTAGGGAATGGCCACGTCGCTACTTCTCGATAAGATTTGTTGTACACCTCTTGGCCTGTTTTGCCATCATAAATCTGCATCTCTAAAGCAAACTGACGATTAATAGTGTCATCTTTAAGCAGGTTTTGCTTTACTGTTGCACTAAGGTCAGTAATTGCCCCTCCGATAATGTATTGAGCGTTTGTATCTTGTGCGATCATCTTAAGCACCGAAGGATTATCTTTATCGATCTCATAATCGGTTGTCCCCACAGAGACAAAGCTAACGGACTCTTGTTTTAGTCGTCTATTTACAATATGGCTAAAATCATCACCAATATTATATATCTGTCCCATGACGGCTTGTTGAGGAGAGGCTAAATCGATATTACCAACCAAAAATGTCTTTTTATATTGGTTAACATGGCAACCTGTTGCCGAAGGGTAAATATCCATCTGGACACGAAGCGTCATTTTTCCATCGTCCGCATTGGATTCTACTACTCGTATATAGCGAACTTCATGGTTAGTGAACTGATATTCACTGCTGCTCTCTTCAAGAAATGGTCGCAAAGCGCTTAGCGAGCCAATATCGGCTCCGGAAAACTTCATTCCTTGATAAAGTGCATCTTCTAGAGCATTGATCCTTGCCGTTTCCTTCGATGAGACATAGTCGGCCGTTCCGCTTGCTTCATACCATTCCGAATGAGCTAACGTGCTGAAAATGGTCGTAAATAATGCCATGCTTGCGCTGATTATCTGTTTTTTCATTTAATTTTCCCAATTGGGTATGGTTCTTGCTTGTAATCTTGGTAACTGATTTAGATGTCACTTTCTGATAATTGCTAAGTTAGAGAAAGCAAAGATTGTTCCATAACTGTTAAAGAGAGATAACTAAGTTATGAAATCAATTCTCTTGTATGTGGCATCAAGTATATCTGGAGATCAAGAAAATGAAAAAATGGTTTATTGTAGCAGTGACGATGCTGATAGCATCCTGCTCATATTCGCCCATTTATAACGGCAAGGAACCCTATTCCGGTAGTCGGTTTATGCTGATGGAAAATCCTCGTCATACAATGGATTACTTTGTAGAGAGTTTAACTGAAGATCTGGTTGAGACGAATACCAGTATTTCAGCAAGAACGCCGATAGCGGTAACCTCCTTTGTGGACTTACAGAATATGGATACCACGAGTTGGTTAGGTAATTCGGTATCTGAGGCATTTATTTTTCAACTGCAACAACGCGGTTTTAAAGTGGTTGATTTTAAAACCACTGGCTCTATTCGTGTGACACAACAAGGTGATTTCGCGTTAAGCAGAGACTGGCAAGATTTAGCTCAAGAGCAGCAGGTGACGTATGTCCTTACTGGCACAATGCTGAGACAAGAAGGCGGTGTAATCGTAAATGCCCGCGTGGTAGCGATGCGTAGCCGAGTTGTCGTGGCAACAGCACAAGGTTTCTTACCAGCCGACAGAATTGGGCGAGACTTGGATACGCTGAATACAATCCGTACAGAAGATGGTTTGATTATTCGTTCAGATCCAACTCGTAGTTCCAAGAATACTATTATTTTACGTCCGTAGGAGTGGCTATGAAAAAGTTACTAGTTATTGCTTTTATATTTGTTGCTGCGGGATGTCAGCCATTACAGAACATGGATTCCGCCAGCATATTGACGGCAGTGGGTTATGCCAGTGTCAGTGAACAAAAGGGCCGCACAGACGAAGAGAAACGCGTCAGAGCGATGCGAGCGTCGAAAATGGACGCTTATCGCGAACTTGCTGAGCAGATTTATGGTATGCGAGTCAGTGGACGGGCAAACTTACAAGATCAACGTCTAGGTGTAGAGACAACATCAGCATCAGTGGACGGTGTTATTCGAGGTGCGGAAGTTGTGAGAAGTTATCCTGTTGGTGATAGCTATGTGACTGAACTGGAACTGGATATCGATAAAATGAATCGATTACGAGATTACGGTGAAGTGCAGCAAGTACCATCAAAGAGACAACAGACACTATTCTAATCAGTTACATTCTCCAGATATAAAAAAACGGCAATGATTGCCGTTTTTTTATATGAATAATTTACCAATGCTATGCTTTTATATCAGTTCCCAAGGTGGATACCGTGCTGGTGCGTCCCCCGGAGGTATAAGTCATGCCTATTTTGCCGCGACTTTGTTGCATTAGATTACTTAGCTTGTTGTAGCTTAGTTGAGCTCTTTGCAGTGCTTCTCCGTTTACTTCATTGCTCTGTTTGCAATCATGAACAATAGAACGGATTTGGTTTACTTTATCTTTATAGCTGTCATCTTCCGTGATCAACGCAACATCATCATGGCTAGCAATACGCTGATCGGTCTGCTGAAGCTGAGAAATGAGAACCAGTTTCTCTTTAGCTAATGTCTCTATATCATTAGAAACACGCGAGGTAATAGCCACTTTCTCACTTTCAAGTAAAGAGGAAAGTGCTTGAGCGTTCTGCAATTGGTAGTCGAGTAAATCAGCCAGTTTTGCCATGGTAACGTTATACTGTAGAGCTGATTACAGCCCACCTAACTCTTTTTCAAACTTCATCATATTATCTGCCAGCTTGTCCGGATCAACTTGGTAAGAACCATTAGCAATGGCCTCTTTAATCGCTGCGACTTTTGCACTGTCAAAACTAGGCTGTGCGGCCATATTCTGCTGAAGCTTACCCATAGCTTTACCTTGCTGGCTTAGTGACACTGAATCTGAATTACTTTTAGATTCAGCTACAGAACCTGAGCGCGACGCTCCGGATTCTGGACGAGACGGACTACGACTGGTGTTCATAGTTTGTCCGGTGCGAATATTGTCAATGCCTGCCATATAAAAAGCCTTTTCGCTTAAATGTGTGAATTCTGTATACAGAGTATCGACCAAAATTGCCTAAGCTTTAGACTTTTTTATCGATATATCTAGTTTGCGGGAAAAAAAATCAAAAATATACTGTAATTTCAGCTATTCCCGTCACAACTCCCTCTATTATACGTTTAGATTTGTCATTTTTCACTCGGATTTGTTCACCAGTTGAACCATCACTGAGTGCCGTTCCTTTGGTTGTAATGATCATTTCGCCTTTCACGGCTTTAATGATGACCTTTTCGTTGCGGCATACTACACAAATATCATTGCGCTCGAGTACTTCTCCTTGGCGAATATTTTTCTTTAGCTTTGCACCTATCGCTTGTTGTATATCAGTAAACCCTTGTCTACGATAGGCATTTAATTCTATCATTGTTAGAGATAAGTCAGATGAAGAGATAAGTTCGCCTCTTGCAAGGGAGCGATTGGCAGTAACTAAAGGCAATGATAACGACGTTTTTACTGGTACATAAACTCGCCAACCTCCATTTTTGCACTCTACAAGTACGGTAATCCGGCTAGTTGTGCTACTTTTTGTTGATGAGGATGCAGCTAAAGGTTGATCACAATCTGATGCTTTAATACGAGAATCGAGCTTTGCAGCGCGTACTACCAATTCACCATTTTCAGGAACGTCTATAATGCTATTAGCATGATGTTCAGCCGCGGCTTGAATGGCTAAAATTTGTTCAGGTGTTGCAGCAAAACACGATAAACTAAAGAAAAATGCGAAAAAGCCGATAGATTTATCAAGAAATTTGTATAAAGCTTTACACTTAGAGATAGAATACATTATGGATACACCTAACTGTACGAGGGCTAATTTGTGTGCTTTCTTTATAGTAGCGTATACAGTTTAACATTTTTTAATCAGAAGTTTGAGATGGAGTTGAGTTTATGACCGGTATCATGGATTCTGTGAATCAACGAACGCAGTTAGTAGGTCAGAATAGACTAGAACTGTTGATGTTTCGTTTAATGGGACGTCAGCGTTACGGAATTAACGTATTTAAAGTAAAAGAAGTACTTCAGTGCCCTAAGTTAACATCTATGCCCAATCTCAACCCTAATGTTATTGGGGTGGCTCATATTCGAGGGCATACCATATCGGTTATTGATTTAAGTTTAGCGATTGGTGGACGACCAACTCAAGACCCACATGACTGTTTCGTTATCATTTCTGAGTTTAACCGTACGGTACAAGGGTTTTTAGTTACTTCGGTAGAGCGCATCATCAATATGCATTGGGAAGCCATTCTTCCGCCACCGGAAGGTGCAGGAAAGGGCAACTACCTAACTGCCGTAACAAATATTGATAACGAGCTGGTAGAGATCATTGATGTTGAGAAAATCTTAGCGGAAATCTCGCCGGTTGAAGAAGCGATGGATGCCAACTTAGCAGAAGAGATTGCACAAGTAGAAAAAGAAGCGGATAAAGAGATTGTGCGTCGTATTCTTATTGCAGATGACTCAACTGTGGCAAGAAAACAGGTTCAGCGCGCAGTAGAATCCATCGGTTTTGAAGCTATTTTGGTAAAAGACGGCAAAGAAGCCTATGATAAATTAATTGAAATGGCATCTGAAGGCAGTATCTACGAACAGATCTCTTTGGTTATCTCAGATATAGAGATGCCGGAAATGGATGGCTATACTTTAACGGCAGAGCTTCGCCGTCATCCAGAATTTAAAGATCTACATATTATTTTACATACGTCTTTAAGTGGTGTATTTAACCAAGCAATGGTTGAGCGTGTAGGTGCTAATGAATTTATTGCCAAGTTTAATCCTGATGAGTTAGGCGCAGCGGTAAAAGCAGCAGTCAGCAAATAAAAAGAGAAGTAAATGACAGCAATTTCGATAAGCGATCAAGAATACCGAGACTTTAGCCGGTTTTTGGAATCACAATGTGGCATCGTCTTGGGTGATAGCAAGCAGTATTTGGTGCGCAGTAGATTAAGTCCGCTTGTAACCAAGTTTAACCTTGCATCCTTGTCTGATTTACTCCGTAATGTTGTAACTGGTCGTAATCGTGAACTAAGAATTGCCGCGGTTGATGCGATGACCACCAATGAAACATTATGGTTTAGGGATAGTTACCCATTTAGCGTTTTGTCCGATAAGTTGCTACCTGAAGTCGCTGAGAAAAAGCGACCAATTAAGATCTGGTCTGCGGCAAGTTCTTCGGGACAAGAACCATACTCAATGGCGATGACGGTCCTTGAGACGCAATCAAAACGACCTGGTATGTTGCCAAGTGTTTCGATTACGGCAACGGATATCTCAGCAAGTATGCTGGATATGTGCCGTGCCGGAGTTTATGACAACCTAGCATTGGGCAGAGGTTTATCGCCAGAGAGGCGACGGACTTTTTTTGAAGACGCTGATGATGGTCGCATGAAGATTAAAGATAACGTGAAACGTTTGGTTAATTTTAGACCTCAGAACTTGATGGAAAGTTATGCTCTGCTTGGTAAGTTCGATATTGTTTTTTGTCGTAATGTGCTGATCTACTTTTCACCGGACATGAAATCGCAAGTGCTTAACTCTATTGCTAACTCACTAAATCCCGGTGGCTATTTGTTATTGGGTGCATCGGAGTCATTGACAGGATTAACGGATCGATTTGATATGGTACGTTGTAATCCAGGTATTATTTATAAACTTAAATAATGGCTTAGTTGGACTTTGGGCTTAATAGGTCTTAATCATATATTAAACGGCTCCTTTATTGTAATGGGGCCGTTTTTCTTTTCTTGTTATTTCTCACTATACTAATCTTGAAACGGAATGCCATTCCTTCAATTATCTTTCTTGAACTGAAGTTGTTGATGTTGCTCTGAATCCTGCATCTTGAGGTCACTTGAGTATATAACTCGCTGTAATCCCTTTTTATCACTATTCTTACTGTGACATTTTAAATTAATTGGCTCTTGGCCCGATTTGTGCAATCTCAATGAGTCATTGTGAAAACGAACGATAATTGAATCGAAATAGCATAAAAAAGCAATTTTAAAACTTTTGGCATGAAGATTGCTTTTATTTACTTAGTAAGTCATTTTTTGATGGTAGAGGCATAATATGGCCATTTCTTTTAACAACGCTTTAGGTATACATCAACACTCAGTTGGTGTGCGTGAACGCAATGCAGAGGTTATCTCTACTAACATTGCGCAAGCGAATACACCTGGGTTTAAGTCAAAAGGTATGGACTTCCAAAGAGCGCTAGCGACGGCAACGTCAGAGGCAAACTTTGGTCTAAGCCGAACAAATGAACGGCATATTGCTGCCACTACCAATGTGACTGGGGATGTTAAGTATCGCATGCCAACTCAGCCTGATACGGGTGATGGCAACACCGTTGACCTTGATTTGGAGCGTAATTTATTTATGCAAAACCAAATTAGGCATCAAGCATCACTCGACTTCTTAGGAAGTAAATTCAAAAACTTAAGCAAGGCAATTAGAGGGGAGTAATTAGATGAGTTTATTTAATGTGTTTAATGTGACAGGTTCTGCCATGAGTGCTGAGTCTGTTCGTTTAAATACCACCTCAAGTAACCTTGCTAATGCGGACAGTGTTAGTGGTTCTGCGAAAGAAACCTATAAAGCACGACATGCAGTTTTTGGCGCTGAGCTAAGTAAGGCTCGTTATAATCGAGACGATAACGTACCAGTAAAAGTATTAGGTATTGTTGAGAGTGATAAGCCGTTGCAAGCTGAATACAATCCAGACCACCCACTCGCTAACGATGATGGTTTTATTTATAAGCCCAATGTCAATGTGATGGAAGAAATGGCGAACATGATATCGGCCTCTCGTTCATATCAAACGAATGTTCAAGTTGCCGATGCTAGTAAACAAATGCTGCTGCGTACGCTGCAGATGGGTCAATAGGGATAAGGAGATAACGTAATGGCAGTCAACAATGTTGGTCAGAACGGTTTGTCCTACCTTGACCAGCTTAAAAGTCTTCAGGAGCAGAATAAGCCTGCTGAGACAACAGGTAAGCAAGAACTCAAACAAGAGGACTTCTTATCATTGCTCACCAAGCAACTTGCTCAACAAGACCCTTTTAAGCCGGTTGGTAATGACCAGATGATTGCGCAAATGGCTTCATTTGCGACCGTTGATGGTATCACTGAGATGAATGGACAGTTTGAAAGCTTAAACTCATCTATGACCTCTAATCAGGCTTTACAAGCGTCGTCTCTTGTTGGTCGTGATGTATTGGTTCCTGGTGCTGCGGGCATTAAGCCTGAGAATGCGGGAATGGCGGCTATGGTTAAGTTGCCTCAATCGGTAGATAACTTATTCGTCCGTGTTGAAAACGAGTTAGGGCAATTAGTAAGAACACTTGATGTTGGTGCTAAGTCCGCTGGTGACAACAAGGTTGAATGGGATGGTAAAGATGAAAACGGTAATCCATTGCCTGCTGGCAAGTACAATGTAAAAGCTGCAGGTCTGTTGGATGGACAAAGCACAGAGTTTGAAGTTTCGACTTACGCTAATGTGAATAGTGTCCTTCTTGGCAAAGGTGATGGTAACGTACTGCTCAATCTGGCTGGATTTAATTCGCCAGTTCGACTTGCTGAAGTACTAGAAGTTGGCAAAGCGTAATACGCTGGCTAGATAGGAGAATTTAAAATGTCATATGTAGCTTTAAGCGGTTTATCCGCTGCTCAGTTAGATTTAAACACAACCAGTAATAATATTGCCAATGCAAATACGTACGGATTTAAAGAGTCTCGTGCTGAATTTGGTGATGTGTATTCTAGTTCACTATTTACTAACGCAAAAACAACCCCAGGTGGTGGTGTTCAGCCAAACAAAGTGGCTCAACAATTCCATGAAGGGTCGAGCATATACACAAATAACCCGATGGACTTACGTATCGGTGGTACGGGCTTCTTTGCTGTATCTAAAGACCGTATGACGCCGTCTCAGAATGAGCTAACGCGGAATGGTGCATTTCACTTAAACAAAGATAACTATATGGTGACCTCTAACGATGAGTTCCTATTAGGTTATCAGGTGAACCCAGATACCGGTGATGTCCTCTCTTATGAGCCGTCTCCCCTAAATGTTCCTGCCGAGTTTGGTAAACCTAAACAGACAGCCAATGTAGAAGTGGGTGTGAACGTGCCGGCAAATGGTGATTTAAAAGACCCCGCTCTTTTTGATTTTACCGATGACGAAACGTTTAACCGCTCAACTTCGTCTACCATTTATGACTCAATGGGTCAGTCATATAAAATGACAACCTATTATCTAAAAGATATGACTCAGCCAAATACATGGCAAACTTACTATACAGTGAGTGATGAAGCGGGTGAGAAACCGCTCAACATTACTGGTGGTGATGCTACTAATGCGACGGGTCATATTGGTCATACAATGAAGTTCAACAGTGACGGAACCTTAGCCAGCTTGAACAACGGTCAGCCGATTGTGACTGAACAGCTTGGTGCTGGTGCCAACCCTATTGACTTAAATGGCGCGGATCCCACTCAAGTTATTAGCGTTAAGTTAGATGGTGCAACTCAGTTTGCTGCACCGTTTGAACTAACCAAATTTGATGAAGATGGCGCAACAACCGGCTTTTTGACCAAAATAGATTTCGATGAAAATGGTAGCATCCTTGGTACCTATTCAAATGGTGAAAATGTCACGTTAGGTCGTGTAGGTTTGGTTCGTGTTGCCAATGAGCAAGGTTTGGATAAGAAAGGTGGCACCCAATGGGATTCAACTCAGTTCTCAGGAGATAAAATCTGGGGTGAGTCAAATAAAGGCTCTTTTGGTACCATTAATAATGGTACGTTGGAACAGTCAAACATTGATATGACCCAAGAGTTGGTTGACCTCATTTCTGCTCAACGTAACTTCCAAGCGAACTCACGTTCACTTGAAGTACATAACCAAAATGCTCAAACCATTTTGCAAATTCGTTAATACAATCATCTGAATAGTTAAGCCACAATATTATTTGTGGCTTACTATTGTTGCCGCCCGATGCGGCAAAGCCGTAATCCATAACCTAGCGGCAATGCTTTCCTTTTTCTATATTCCCCCTCAAACCTTTGTTATAAAAGAACTTTAAAAGTTGGCATGTCTATTGCTTTATTAGCCTTAGATATAAGTACTTTGGAGTTTTACTATGGATCGCGCACTGTTCTTAGCCATGAGTGGCGCTAAGCAAAATATGCAAGAGATGCAATTAAGAGCCAATAACCTTGCTAACGTGAGCACTACAGGTTTTCGTGCCGATCTCGCTCAAGCTCGTTCTATGCAGGCTTATGGCGAAGGCTTGCCGTCTCGCGTATTCGCTATGACAGAACGTCCGGGGCATAGTTTTTCTCAAGGTAGTGTTGTCACCACAGGAAGAGACTTAGACATTACCGTCGAAGGTGATGGCTGGATCTCTGTGATGGATAAAGCGGGACAGGAAGGTTTAACGCGCAATGGTAACTTACACATTGACGAAACTGGCTTGCTTTCGAATGGTTCTGGTCACGTCGTGTTAGGTGAAACTGGCGCACCAATTACCTTACCCATCCCATTAGCAAAAGTAGAGATTGGCCGAGATGGCACAATTTCCGTATTGCCGCAAGGTGCGCCTGCAGAAGCGATGGAAGTGGTAGACAGAATTAAATTAACGCAGACCAATAACAGAGATTTATATAAAGATACTAATGGACTATTTCGCAGTAAGGATCCTAATGGTGTTTATACCGCGGATGCTAACGTGAAGATAATGACTGGCGCTATAGAAGGCAGCAACGTCAATGCCGTTGGTGAAATGACAAGTTTAATCGATTTACAGCGACAGTTTGAAATGCAAGTCAAACTGATGAGCAATGCAGAAGATATGGACAAAGCGTCCGATTCATTGCTGAGAATGAGCTAACAGTTTAACGAGGGTAGAAATTATGCATCCAGCATTATGGGTAAGTAAAACAGGGTTAGATGCTCAACAAACGAACATCGCTACCATTTCCAACAACCTAGCGAACGCCTCAACTGTAGGTTATAAAAAAAGCAGAGCTGTATTTGAAGATCTTTTCTATCAAAATATCAATCAGGCTGGTGGCCAGTCTTCGCAAAATACCGAGCTACCGAGTGGATTGATGTTAGGTGCGGGTTCAAAGGTTGTTGCAACACAAAAAATTCATACCAACGGTAATGCACAAACCACCTCTAATAGTATGGACATGATGATAGAGGGTGATGGCTTTTTCCAAATTTTGATGCCAGACGGCAATATTGGTTATAGCCGTAATGGTCAGTTCACTTTAAATGATGAAGGGGTGATTGTTACCTCTGGTTCTGGTTACGCGTTAGAGCCAGAAATTACCGTTCCTGAGGATGCGATTTCCGTTACCATCGGCACCGATGGTGAAGTCTCTGTCCGTTTAAGAGGTCAACAGGACAACCAAGTGCTGGGACAGATCACGACGGTAGATTTTGTTAACCCAGGTGGCTTAGAGCCCATTGGACAAAACTTGTACCTGCCAACAGGCGCAAGTGGTGAAGCTCAAGAAGGGACCCCCGGCTTGGAAGGGTTAGGTGCTATTCGTCAATCTATGCTTGAGAGCTCAAATGTTAATGTGACGGAAGAACTGGTTAATTTGATTGAAGCCCAGCGCGTGTATGAGATGAACTCCAAAGTCATCTCTGCGGTAGACAAAATGCAAAGCTTTGTTAACCAACAACTTTAATAAATAGAGTAAATTGATATGAAACGTTATCTAGCCTTACTGATTGTCGTCGCCATGTCAGGATGCTCGTTGTCTCCAGACGATACAGGAACCGATGTTGAGCAGAGTACGACTCTAGTGGATGCTGTTGAAGGTGACAAAGCGGATGAAGAGAGCTCCGGTATTATTGATACATTGCGCGGCAGAAATGATCCGCTGAAAGGTGACCCTGCATGGGCTCCAATCCAACCTAAGAATAAACCTCAGCACTACGCTGCGGCAACGGGTTCGCTATTTAATGATAGTTATGCAAGTAACCTTTACGATGACTCCAAGCCTCACGGTATTGGCGATATTGTGACGGTCATGATGGATGAACAGACAAAAGCGGCAAAAAGTGCCGATGCTGATCTATCCAAGTCGAATGATGCTTCAATGGACCCACTGGCCGTGGGTGGCAAGCCTTTGACCATCAATGATTATGATTTTTCCTATGCACTGAAAAATGACAATAAATTTAAAGGCAACAGCACGGCAAATCAGAGCAATAGCATCAGTGGTTCGATTACCGTGGAAGTTATTGACGTTTTAGCCAATGGTAATTTAGTCATTCGCGGTGAAAAATGGCTTACCCTTAACACTGGTGACGAATATATTCGCCTAAGTGGCACCATTCGCCCGGATGATATTAGTTATGAAAATACAATCGCTTCCACGCGAATTTCCAATGCTCGTATCCAATATTCAGGCACTGGAAACCAACAAGATATGCAAGAACCAGGATTCTTGGCACGATTCTTTAATGTCTCTTTGTGATAGATAATTAAATGTCGATGTTTTGACAATAGGTAAGGTTTTAGCAATGAAGAAATTGGTACTAACAATAGTCAGCCTGATGATGTTAACGACATCGGCTTATGCTGCGAGAATCAAAGACGTAGCGGAAGTTGCAGGCGTTCGTAGTAACCAGCTAATAGGTTATGGGTTAGTGACTGGTTTGCCGGGAACAGGGGAGTCGACCCCTTTTACCGATCAGAGCTTTAACGCCATGTTGCAAAATTTCGGAATTCAATTGCCTCCCGGCACCAAGCCAAAAACCAAAAACGTTGCCGCTGTTGTTGTGACGGCGGAGTTGCCTGCTTTTTCTAAGCAAGGACAACAAGTCGATGTGACCGTCTCCTCCATCGGTTCGGCGAAAAGTCTTCGCGGCGGTACGCTGGTGCAAACCTTCTTAAAAGGTCTTGATGGCGAAGTGTATGCTATCGCTCAAGGAAATTTAGTGGTGAGTGGCTTTAGTGCCACCGGTGCTGATGGTTCCAAAGTGGTGGGCAATAACCCAACGGTTGGACTTATCTCGAGTGGCGCAACTGTTGAACGTGAAATTCCAACGCCTTTTAGCCGTGGTGATTATATAACGTTCAATTTACTGGAGTCTGACTTTACGACAGCGCAAAGACTGGCGGATGCCGTTAATAAGTTTTTAGGGCCACAGATGGCGACAGCAGTGGACTCGACATCGGTGAAGATTCGAGCCCCTAGAGATGTCAGTCAGCGAGTGGCATTTATGTCAGCAATTGAGAATGTTGAGTTTAATCCAGCGGAAGGCTCTGCAAAGATCATTGTTAATTCTCGTACCGGTACCATCGTTGTTGGGCAACATGTGAAGCTAAAACCTGCCGCTGTCACTCACGGTGGTATGACCGTCGCAATCAAAGAAAACCTTCAGGTGAGTCAGCCTAATGCGCTTTCTGGAGGACAGACGGTGGTTGTACCCAATTCCACCATCGAAGTGAACGAAGAACAAGGAAAAATGTTCAAATTTGAACCCGGTTTAACTCTGGATGACCTTGTTCGAGCAGTCAATGAAGTTGGGGCTGCACCGTCTGATTTAATGGCTATTTTGCAAGCGCTAAAACAAGCGGGTGCAATTGAAGGCCAACTGATTATTATCTAAGGGTGATTTCATGATAAACGATGCAAATGATGTTGGCTTTATCCATGATATAGCGAGCTTAGATTCTTTAAGAAAAAATGCGGTAAATAGTGACAGCGGAGAACAGAAAGCCGCGCTACATGCCGCGGCAAAGCAGTTTGAAGCTATCTTTACCAACATGTTGTTTAAGTCAATGCGTGATGCTAACTCCGCATTTGAATCGGATATGTTGAAAAGCCAAAGTCAGGACTTTTATCGACAAATGATGGATGACCAGATGGCCAGTGAGATAAGCGCATCTGGTTCATTAGGTTTGGCGGATATGATTGTTGCTCAGTTGGGCGCTGGATTGCCGCAAGATGATGCGGAAGTGGTGATGCGTAATGCGGCACTGAATGCAACAGCAGATATGCCAGTGAACAATGTTCAAGCCAATCAAGCAGCAGAACAAGCGATTGAGCAAATGAAAGCCCCCTCTTCGGCAGCATCACAACCGTCTTCGTTTGAAACACCTCAACATTTTGTCAGCTCAATGACGCCTTATGCTGAACGTGCAGCGAAGGCGCTTGGTGTAGACCCATCGCTACTTATTGCTCAAGCCGCTCTTGAGACTGGCTGGGGGCAAAAAATGGTGAAGAACTCGCTAGGCAACAGTAATAACCTATTTAATATTAAGGCCGACCGCAGTTGGAAAGGCGATAAAGTCGCCACACAAACGTTAGAGTTTCATGACAACGTGCCGGTTAAAGAGAAAGCGGCTTTCCGTTCTTACAATAATTATGAAGAAAGTTTTGATGACTTTGTGCGCTTTTTAAACCAAAATCCACGATATGAGACGGCATTAAAACACAATGGTGATTCTGAATCGTTTATTCGTGGCATCCATAAAGCAGGATACGCGACGGATCCTAACTACGTTGATAAAGTGTTGAAAGTAAAACAGCGCATTGATCAAATGTAAGATGGAAAAGGGCGGTTGCCCTTTTTTATCATCATCTCCTTTTGTAGACTCACGTCGTGACTTATAGTCAACTAAATTATTGTTTTATTTCGATTTTTAGTGAATGCTTTTAGCTGCACAATTTTTGTGTCCAAGTTTTTTCATCGCAACAACTCTGCCTTTTTCTAACAATATTCCTTCTGTTTCCACTCAACCATTACAAAATGGCACATAAATTGCTATCTACTGTAAAGAGATAACGTATTTATCGTATTGAATTGGTTTTTTTGGGGGCTTTATGGCATCGGATTTGTTGAATGTTGGTACTCAGAGCGTATTAACCGCTCAGAGACAACTCAACACCACAGGTCATAATATATCGAATGTGAATACCGAAGGCTTTAGCCGTCAATCGGTTATTCAAGGCACCAATATGCCTAGGCAATATGGTGGTGAAACATACGGTATGGGCGTACATGTGGAAAATGTTCGCCGCTCATGGGATCAATTTGCCGTTAATGAGTTAAATGTCGCCACCACCAACAACGCTACTCGCAAAGATGACGAAGAGCATTTAGATATGCTGACTAATATGTTGTCATCTCTGGCGTCTAAAAAAATACCTGAAAACATTAATGAGTGGTTCAACTCAGTAAAAACGTTAGCAGACTCTCCTAACGACTTAGGAGCACGAAAAGTCGTCATGGAGAAAGCAGGGCTGATTAGCCAGAACCTGAATACCTTTTATGAAGTCGTACGCCAAGAGTCGTCAAACACCAATAAAAAATTGGATTTGGCGGTAGAGCGAGTGAATCAAATTGGTACTGAGATTCGCGATATCAACAAGTTGATGATGCGCACTCCAGGGCCGCACAACGACCTGATGGATACGTTTGAAAAACTGGTCAAAGAGCTATCGGAATATACTAAGGTAACGGTAACCACACGTTCCAATAATGAAGGGTATAACGTTCATATTGGTAGTGGACATACGTTGGTGTCCGGCACAGAGGCGAGTCGTCTTACTATGGTCAATGGTTCGCCAGATCCTAACCAACGTCGAATGGCACTTGTGGAAGGTAAAGGCGTTAAAGTCATTAAGAGTGAAGGTATTGATGGGCGCTTGGGCTCGCTGTTCAAGATGCGTGATGAGTTAATACCTTATGTTCAAGATGAACTAGGCCGCGTTGCAACATCGATATCCTATGGCGTGAATGAACTGCAGGCTCAAGGACTTGATTTACGAGGTAATGTGGGTGAGTTGTTGTTTACCGACGTGAATTCAGAGCGTGTGGCAAGAGATCGTGTATTGCAACAAATTGACTCTGAAGCTGATATGGCGGTTTATATCGATGACATCAGTAAGATTCAACATGGTGATTACCACCTTCGTTATGATGGTAGTGACTACACAATAATTAAACCAACGGGAGATGTGGTAAAAGCTGAACCACAAAACTCGGCTCTCTATATCGATGGTATGCGTATAGAGATCGGCAGTGCCCCCAAAGCGGGTGAAAGAATCATCGTTCGTCCGGTACGATTTGGTGCTGAACAGATTAAAGTGATGATGAATGATCCGGCAAAAATTGCCGCTCAAAGTTATCAAAGCTCGGCAACATTTGCTCAAGGCGAAGCCGATTTTCGCGTATTAACTGCCGGTGCATTAAAAGAATTTCAGGTTGTAGTCTCACCAAAAGGTGACCAATTTGCCGTTTTAGATATGAGCGGCAAAGTACTGCTTCAACCACAAAGCTATCCACCTTCTGGGCCAATTACCGTTCAAGGAACAACCTTTACTTTATCGGAAGGGGCTATTGCGAATGATAAATTTGCTGCCAACCTTACTGCATCTGAAGGGGATAACGGTAACTTGTTGAAAATGCAAGATTTACAGACGGCAAGAACCTTAGATGACAATAATTCTACCATTGTAGAGATCTACCATAACCTCAATACCAATGTTGGTTTAAAAATGTCCACCGCATCTAGGCTGGCTGAAGTAGCTCGCCTAGAAAACGAATCCGCTCTTAAGCGGGTGGCAGAAATATCAGGTGTAAACCTAGATGAAGAAGCCGCCAATATGATGAAGTTTCAGCAGTCATACATGGCGTCATCACGGATTATGCAAGCGGCAAATGACACTTTTGACACCATTTTGGCGTTAAGGTAGGAGGTGAGAAATGGTCGGTAGAATCACAAGTTTTCATAACTTCCAATCTGTACAGAATGACCTTCGCCGTCAAGAGAACAAGGTTTTCCATAATCAAGCACAACTTGCGTCAGGTAAGAAGTTACTCAACGCGAGTGATGATCCATTGGCCACTCACTATATACAAAGTATTGGTCAGCAGTCGGAGCAGCTTCGCCAATATATGGATGCCATTGTTTTGGTTCGCAATCGCTTAGAACACCATGAAGTACTGGTGGCAAATTCAGAAGATTATGCTGATAAAGCTAAGCGTACCGTTATGGAAATGATTAACGGCTCACACTCTCCTGAAGATCGAATGGCGAAAACCAGAGAGTTAAAAGAAATTTCAAATAACCTGCTGACATTAGCAAATAGTCAGGATGAAT
This sequence comes from Vibrio sp. 99-8-1, assembly GCF_013114595.1. Classification (GTDB taxonomy): domain Bacteria; phylum Pseudomonadota; class Gammaproteobacteria; order Enterobacterales; family Vibrionaceae; genus Vibrio. The sequence goes on from NZ_VTXE01000038.1 coordinate 42,396, forward strand.
CTGGTAACTATATTTTTGCAGGAACGAAACCGAAGAATCAGCCGTTCTTTCGTGATAACGAAGGGAATGTTAGCTACGCCGGTGATGACTACCAGCGCAAAATGAAGATATCCAATCAGCTTGAAATGCCAACCAATGATCCTGGTAGCAAAATGTATATGCAGGTTGATAACCCATTTGGTGATTACCAACCAAGCTATCAATTGCAAACAGCATCGGAGCTATTGCTAGAGCGTGCGACGAATTTAGATTATGCCGATAATTCAAGTTACCGTATCACCTTCGTTGATATGGGGACTGGAAAATTTGGTTATCAACTGGAACAAGATGGCAGTGTTGTCCAAGCGGATGTATTTGACCCAGCTAAAGGCATTAAGTTTGAAGACCTTTCTATTCAGCTAAAAGGGCAGATAACCGCAGGGGACACTATTTCGTTAGAGCCTCGTAAAACCTTTAGCATATTTGAAAGCTTTAAAGATGCCATTGATCTGTCAGAAACGTCCGTTTCAGACTCTTCAGCGACGGCGGCTCTACACCGAATAACAAAAGAATTTGATGCTGCATTCGTTCATTTGGGCAAAGCCAGAACGGATGTTGGTGCTCGCATGAACACCTTAGATATTCAAAAAGATCTTCATTTGGACTTTAAGCTGACATTAGCAAAATCGCAAAGTGCATTTGAGGATTTAGACTACTCCCAAGCGGTGATTGATTTTAATGAGAACTCGATAGCATTAGAAGCGTCACAAAAAGCGTTTGGAAAAACAAAAGATCTCACTCTATTTAACTACATCTAATTTTGAAATGCCGTATGTGCAAATGCCGTACGAGCTAAATGAATGTGGATAAATTAAGTGGCAAAAGATAAAGCGGCAAAATATGTAACTCGAAAAGTTGCCGCCTTATTGACAAGTTAAACAAGAAAATAGGGGGCGCGATCGTTAGTTGTACCTTATAAGTGATTGTTTAAATTGAATTAATAAAAAATAAATTAGTAATGGAAAAAGTGGCACGCTACTTGAATGTATTAAATCATAATTGATGAATACGATTTGAGCTTAGCGTTAGCGCTAAGTTCAGCAAGTAACTATACGGTCAGTGCTTATCCAAATGAGACTTAAGCTGACCGCTTCGCAAACTACTTGCGAACTCAACAGGAGAGCAAAATATGGCTGTTACAGTAAGTACTAACGTCGCGGCAATGACGTCTCAGCGTTATTTGAATAAAGCGACGGATAATCTAAATACATCGATGGAACGCTTGTCATCAGGGCACAAAATTAATAGTGCAAAAGATGATGCTGCGGGCCTACAAATATCCAACCGTCTAAATGCTCAATCACGAGGCTTAGACGTGGCAATGCGTAATGCTAATGATGGCATCTCAATCGCTCAAACGGCGGAAGGTGCTATGAATGAGTCGACTGCGATTCTGCAACGTATGCGTGACTTGTCACTGCAATCAGCGAATGGTTCAAACTCCTTCTCTGAACGTGAAGCATTGAACGAAGAAGTGAGCGCACTGCAAGATGAGTTAAACCGTATTGCAGAAACCACATCGTTTGGTGGCCGTCGACTTCTAAATGGTTCATTTGGTGAAGCAGCCTTCCAGATTGGTTCTAACTCCGGTGAAGCGATGATTATGGGGCTAACCAGCATCCGAGCCGACGATTACCGCATGGGTGGAGAGACATTCTTCGCAGAATTACCAGAAGGTAAGGTTATCGGTAAAGATTGGGTTGTTCCAGCAGACAAAATGGATCTGAAATTTGTGTTTGCAGCTGACGGCGAAAATGAAGAAACCGTTATCGATATTCAAGCCAAAGCGGGCGACGATATTGAAGAACTTGCCACCTATATTAATGGTCAGAACGATAAAGTGACGGCATCAGTAGGTGAAAACGGTAACCTTCAACTGTTTGTTGCTGAACCTGATGTTGCAGGTGGCCTAGAAATTTCTGGTTCACTGGCGAGTGAAGTGGGCATCGCGGGTGCTGAAGCGATAAATACAACTGCGCAAGATGTTGATGTTACCACGGTGAAAGGGTCTCAAAATGCGGTAGGTGTTTTGGATGCCGCGCTTAAATATGTTGATAGCCAGCGAGCAGATCTTGGTGCGAAACAGAACCGTTTAAGTCACAGCATCAATAACTTGGCTAATATCCAAGAAAACGTTGAAGCATCGAAGAGTCGTATTAAAGACACTGACTTTGCTAAAGAAACAACAGAATTAACTAAAAACCAAATTTTGCAACAGGCAGGTACTTCCATACTTGCTCAAGCAAAACAATTGCCAAACTCTGCAATGTCGTTACTTCAGTAACAGCATCGTTGAACCTCAGATTACTCGTCGTTGATAGGCACAGACGTGGGTCTTTCAGTAGTAACTTGAGGTTGGCAATGGCACTTTAAATAATAAAACCTGATGCTCTCTCACTCTCATTGCTGAAGGTTGGAAGGTTTAAAGTGCAGCGCTAAGCCAGTTATGTGTCATTTCTCTCGATCTCCACATAGGCAGCTGGCTTGCGAACGGCCCCGGTTCTCTCAAAGGATAGGGGCTTTTTCCTTTTCTAAACCCAGATAAACTTCCTTAAATACTTTGTTATTCCATCGTATCTTCCCAACTGCCAAGTATCTGTTTTGCGACTCAGCTTAAGCGATGCTTACGGATCAGCAGCCTTTTTCTGTGCGGATAATCTTGCTAAGGGATGGCATTACTTCAGGTAACTTTGTTTCACTGAATAGATAGATAGCGTTCTGAACTCTGTACTCAGAAATGACGGGGTAATAACGACTATTTACACCTTTAACACGGCCAAAAATTTAAGTTAACCGCCTATATCGACCAACTCTCAGCATACTTTAGCGCTAATTGTCTTAAAAAAAACGGTTTTAAGCACTTGATCACATTGAACTGTTTTTTAGCAAAAAAAGTTAAAAAAAAGGGAATTATTTCTAAAGGATTTATTCGCCACGCCGTTAATGAAAGTAACTTTGAGAGAACTACTTGGTTTTCCGAGACGTCGGAAACCGTTACAACCGGAAAATCAATTGGAGAAATCACCATGGCAGTTAATGTAAATACAAACGTAGCGGCAATGACAGCACAACGTCATTTGAATAACGCAGCAAACGACCTTAATGGGTCAATGGAACCTACAATCATCAAATGGCTCTAACTCATCAGAAGAGCGTGTGGCGATTCAAGAAGAGATTGGTGCACTGAACGATGAGTTAAACCGTATCGCTGAAACCACGTCTTTTGGTGGTAACAAGCTACTTAACGGTACTCACGGTACTAAATCGTTCCAAATCGGTGCGGATAACGGTGAAGCCGTAATGCTTGAGCTAAAAGACATGCGTTCAGACAACCGTCTAATGGGTGGCTCAACGTATCAAGCAACGGGCGAAATTGATAAGAACTGGGAAGTATCGAAAGATGCACAGCTAACAATTGGTGTTACTGACCAGTTTGGTGCGGCTCGCGAAATCACTATCGATGCGAAAGAAGGTGACGATATTGAAGAGCTAGCAACTTACATCAATGGTCAACAAGACCTAGTCAGTGCGTCAGTAGATGAAAGCGGCAACCTTCAAGTATTCGCAGGTAACAACTCAGTTGAAGGTAATGTGACCTTTGGTGGAAGCCTAGCGGGTGAGCTTGGAATGAGTGGCCCAACATCAGTATCAGTAGACACCATTGATGTTCGTAGCGTAGGTGGAGCACAAGAAGCAGTAGCGATTGTCGATGCAGCGATGAAGTATGTGGATAGTCACCGTGCAGAGCTAGGTGCATTCCAGAACCGCTTTGATAGTGCAATCAACAACTTAGATAACATCAACGAAAATGTGAATGCGTCTAAGAGCCGAATCAAAGATACTGACTTTGCGAAAGAAACAACGTCTATGACTAAGTCACAAATTTTGCAACAAGCATCTACTTCTGTACTTGCTCAAGCAAAACAAGCACC
>NZ_VTXE01000039.1 GCF_013114595.1 Vibrio sp. 99-8-1
GATTCCGGTTGTCGCGAGTTCAAGTCTCGTTAGCCACCCCATTTATTTAGGTAGCATTCGCTTCCTGTCTTGATGAAAGTCGAGATGAAATAGCAAATTTTGAACAAGCAACAAAATATTTCGGTGAATAGCGCAGCTTGGTAGCGCATCCTGAAGTTTGGAATAGCGGGACTAGAGGGTGACCCTCGGTACGAAATTCTAAACAAGCAACAGAATATTTCGGTGAATAGCGCAGCTTGGTAGCGCATCTGGTTTGGGACCAGAGGGTCGGGGGTTCGAATCCCTCTTCACCGACCATATTAAAGAAACCTCGTCGTAAGACGGGGTTTTTTTTTCGTCATAACAAAATGCATAGCAAGTATTGGAGAGCGTTTTTGTCTATATAAAATCAATGATGTTACTCAACAAGCTTGTATCAATTAAATATCGTTATGACTACACGAGTAGTAAGGATTTTTTCGTCACTAGAAAATGATTTATTATTGCACCTCTTTATAAAAAACTGCTTTGTATGATAAATGCACTAAATAGAGATATCCGCTCTTTTCATAAATAGTCGTAGCTGGTTGTTGGTATTATCTTTTATTAGTACGTATGACTATAAAGTCTGCCTATCTTTGCTTAATTGGTTATTTACTCTATTTTTTTTATGTAACAAAGTATATGTAACTTGCTTGTTAAATAACAAATAGAATAAAAATTCAAAATTAGACGTTTGTATTACCTTTTGCTTTTACTGTGTATTGTTGTTTTTGTAGTGATATGTTCTTTGTTTTTGGTCTATGTGAGAGCGGTTATCTGTTTGGCCTGAGCGAATAAAATGAATGAATAATGAATAAATATTGATTTCCCATGCTTTAAAACGGACGTAATACACTTTTTTATTCTATATTTGTTGCTTTTTCGTGAATTATTTGCCAAATTGAATAGCTATCAGATTATCAGGACTTTATTCTGGTAATGAATGGATTCAATGTTTGCAGACAAGGCAGTAGCGCCGCAGTAGAGGTCTGGTAATGTCTCTTTTAGAAGTAAAAAACCTTCGGATCGAATATCCGTCAAGGCATGGTGTGCATGCCGCGGTAAAAGAACTTTCGTTTAATGTTGAACGAGGTGAGATCGTTGGTGTTGTAGGTGAATCAGGTGCAGGTAAATCAACGGTCGGTAATGCCGTTATCGATTTATTGAGCCCTCCTGGCTTAATTGCTGATGGTGAAGTTTTCCTTGATGGTGAAAAAATCTCAGGATTATCGTCGTCAGAAATGAGAAAGGTTCGCGGTTCAAAAATTGGGTTTATTTTTCAGGATCCAATGACCTCGTTGAACCCTTTGTTTACCGTTGAGCATCAGCTTAAAGAAACTATTCATGCGAATATGAATGTTTCTGATGAAGAAGCGTATCAGCGTTCACTTTCATTAATGAATCAGGTTGGTATTCCTCAGCCTGAGAATCGATTAAAGCAGTTTCCACATCAGTTTTCTGGTGGTATGAGACAGCGTGTAGTTATCGCGATAGCACTGGCTGGTGAGCCAGACCTAATTATTGCCGATGAACCTACCACAGCGTTAGATGTATCAATTCAAGACCAAATTCTTTCCCTTATCCGAGACCTTTGCGTTAAAAATAATGTAGGTTGCATGTTGGTAACCCATGATATGGGTGTTGTATCGAATGTCACTGATAAAGTAGCGGTTATGTATCGCGGTGATTTGGTTGAGTTCGGTAATACTGACAAGGTACTTGGCGACCCTGATCACTCCTATACTCGAAGCCTTATTTCCGCTGTCCCTCGTTCAGACAGAAAATTAGATCGCTTTCCTCTGGTTAGTTATATTGAAGAAGCGGCAGAAATGGCGCCTTTAGATGTAAAAAACCACTGGTTAGGCCAGAGCCAAGACCAACGTGCTTATACTGGCCCACTTCTTAATGTGGAAAATGTACACCTCCGTTTTGTTACTAAGGATTCTCTCTTTGAGAGTCGTCGAGAGTATGTGCAAGCATCTGATGATGTGAGCTTTGAAGTACATGAAGGTGAAACATTTGGTTTGGTTGGCGAGTCCGGTTCCGGCAAATCAACGATCGCTCGTGTTATTGCTGGATTATATGAGCCTAATGCGGGGAAAGTGACGTTTGAGGGAATCGACCTGACAGGATTGAAGTCGGAAAAAGAGCGCCGTCCAATGCGTCGTCAGATGCAGATGGTTTTCCAGAATCCGTATACGTCAATGAACCCTCGCATGAAAATCTTCGATATCATCGCAGAGCCTATTCGTTTCCATAAACTGACCCGCAACGAGGCTCAAACTCGTGAGATTGTTCATGATCTGCTTGACCATGTAGGGTTGGGACGTATGGCCGGCCTTAAATATCCGCATGAGTTTTCTGGTGGTCAGCGTCAACGTATCTCCATTGCGCGCGCACTTGCGACTCGACCTCGTCTGCTTATTTGTGATGAGCCTACCTCTGCTTTAGATGTGTCGGTACAGGCGCAAATCTTGAACTTATTGAAAGACTTACAGGATGAGTTAAACCTGACAATGCTTTTCATAAGCCATGATTTGCCGGTAATACGTCAAATGTGTGATCGAATTGGTGTTATGAAGATGGGGAAATTGTTGGAAGTCGCGCCTACAGAGCAGCTTTTTAATGACCCTCAGCATGAATACAGTAAACAACTAATATCTCTAATGCCTGAATTTACAGGGTTAAGAGAAGATATCGCTTAATTTTTCTATCTTGGCAGCCGTTGCTGAGGTAGTAAATTGATTCTTGAGTAAGCAAATTACTTTAGATTAATCACCTAAACACTAGCAAAACAACAAACAGGGATATGAATTCCCGCATAAGGAGTTATGCAATGAGAACCATCAAGACTAAATTAGCAGTTGCTCTAATGGCTGCTGGCCTGAGTTTTGGAGCTGCAGCCGCTGACATCACAGTGGGATATGCCGCAGACCCAGTATCACTAGATCCGCATGAACAACTTTCAGGCGGTACACTTCAGATGTCCCATATGGTATTTGACCCTCTAGTACGTTTTACTCAAGAAATGGATTTTGAGCCGCGTCTAGCTGAGTCATGGGAGCGTATTGATAACGAAACGATGCGCTTTACTCTTCGTAAAGGCGTGAAATTCCATTCGGGCAATACTTTCTCTGCGGATGATGTTGTTTGGACTTTTGCTCGTCTAAAATCATCGCCAGACTTTAAAGGTATCTTTGCTCCTTTAGTCTCTTTGACGAAAGTTGATGATTATACTGTTGAAGTAAAAACGGACGGTACTTATCCACTCATCGAAAACGTAGCAACTTACATTTTCCCAATGGATAGCAAGTTCTACTCAGGTAAAACGGAAGACGGCAAATCTAAAGACGAGCTAGTGAAGCATGGTAACTCTTATGCATCGACTAACGTTTCCGGTACTGGGCCATTTACGATCACTTCTCGTGAGCAAGGCGTTAAGGTTGAATTTGAACGTTTCGCTGATTACTGGGATACAGCTTCAAAAGGTAACGTTGATAAACTAACACTTGTACCGATTAAAGAAGATGCAACTCGAGTAGCTGCTATTCTTTCTGGTGACGTTGATATGATTGCGCCAGTGGCTCCTAACGACTACAAGCGTATTGAAAATGCAAGCAATGTTGACCTGTACACAATGCCGGGTACACGTATCATCACATTCCAAATGAACCAAAATAGTAACGAAGCACTGAAAGATGTACGTGTTCGTCAAGCTATTGTTTATGCCGTGAATAATGAAGGTATTACTAAGAAAATCATGAAAGGTGCAGCAACGGCGGCGGCTCAGCAAAGCCCAGTTGGTTATGCCGGTTACAATGAAGATCTTAAACCTCGTTACGACCTGAAGAAAGCCAAAGCGCTGATGAAAGAAGCGGGTTATGAAAATGGCTTCTCACTCACCATGATGGCTCCAAACAACCGTTACGTGAATGACGCGAAGATTGCTCAAGCGGTTTCAGCGATGCTGTCTAAGATTGGCATTAAAGTAGACCTAAAAACCATGCCTAAAGCGCAATACTGGCCTGAGTTTGATAAGTGTGCTGCAGATATGTTGATGATCGGCTGGCACCCAGATACAGAAGATTCCGCAAACTTCTCTGAGTTCTTAACGATGACTCGTGATGAAGCGACAGGTAAAGGTCAATATAACTGTGGTGGTTACTCTAATGCTGAGTTAGATAAAATGGTTATTGGGACTAATGCCGAAACAGACCTTAAGAAACGTAGCGCGACTCTGAAACAAGTTGAAGCAACACTATATGATGAAGCTGCATTTGTTCCATTGCATTGGCAAGATCCTTCTTGGGCAGCTAAGAGCAACGTAGAAATTGGTCCAATCATTAATGGTATGAACTTCCCATATTTTGGTGACCTAGTAGTCAAGTAAATATGTTAAAAGGTTGCGTGTCTGAACACTTAACACCTATGTGTTCAGAGACCAACTTACATCTAACTCATTGATTTGGATGTGTTGAAAGTTTTATGGTGCTCTATCTTATTTCAGTCGGATTGAGCGCCATTTTTAGACAGAAGATTGACTGAAAAACTTCTTTGACAAGAAGATAATGGATTATTAAGGGGCAAGGAATGTTTTCGTTTCTGGTCAAGCGCCTGTATCAGGCACTGATAGTGATGTTTGTGATCAGTTTAGTTGCGTTTTCTATTCAGGATAACCTGGGAGATCCGTTACGTGAGCTGGTGGGCCAGTCTGTTTCTGAAGCGGAACGTCAAGCTTTGCGTGATGAGCTTGGATTAAATGACCCGTTTTTGGCTAAATACAGCCGCTTTGTTAGTAACGCTTTGCAAGGTGATTTAGGGACTTCTTACTTCTTTAAAAAACCTGCAACAGAAGTGATTTTAGATAAATTAGTTGCCACACTCGAGTTGGTTTTTGGTGCAGCGCTAATTATTGTGGTGATGTCTATCCCACTTGGTGTTTACTCTGCTATTCACCCCAAAAGTTTCTTTACCAAGGTGATTATGGCACTGAGTAGTGTCGGTATCTCCATCCCAGTATTTCTTACCGCAATTATGTTGATGTATATATTCTCCATAGAGCTAGGCTGGCTGCCTTCTTATGGTCGCGGTGAGACGGCGAATGTACTCGGCTGGGAATCGGGTTATTTCACCTTGGACGGATTAGCGCACCTAGTACTGCCGAGCATTGCATTGGCGTCGATAATGTTACCGCTGTTTATTCGACTAGTACGTTCAGAAATGTTGGAAGTGCTAAGTTCTGAGTACATTAAATTCGGCAAAGCGAAAGGCTTGCCAATGAAGAAAATCTATTACCAACATGCATTGAAAAACACCATGTTGCCAGTATTAACCGTTGGTGGCGTTCAAATTGGTACCATGGTTGCGTATACCATACTAACTGAAACTGTTTTTCAGTGGCCCGGCACTGGTTTCCTATTTTTAGAAGCGATCAATCGTGTTGATACGCCATTGATTACGGCTTATGTCATTTTTGTGGGGCTTGTTTTTGTGGTGACCAATACCATTGTTGACTTATTGTATGGCGTGATTAACCCAACGGTAAATCTTACTGGAAAAGGAGCATAACGATGAATCAATCAAACACTGTTCCTAGTCCATGGCAGCGCTTTAAAGAATCGGATTTTCTTTACTATTTCTTGCGTGACAAAGTTGCCATGTTCAGCTTTGCTGTTTTTATGATCTTTTTGGTATTTGCGTTAGCTGCACCATTAATTGCACCAAGTGATCCCTATGACCTTTCGTCTATCGATATTATGGACTCAGAACTGCCACCTGTGTGGATGGAAGACAGTGATGAGCGATTCCTATTAGGTACCGATGAACAGGGACGAGATATTTTATCGACCATGCTATACGGCTCGCGATTGTCACTTACTATCGGTTTTCTTGCGGTAGGGTTACAGTTGTTCCTTGGTATTGTTATCGGATTATCTGCTGGTTACTTTGGTGGTCGTATTGATAGCTTCTTAATGCGATTTGCTGATGTGCAGTTATCATTTTCTACCATGATGGTGGCGATCATTGTCTCGGCAATATTCAAAGCCAGTTTTGGTAGCGAGTTTTATAGTCAATATGCAGTGATTATGCTGGTGGTCATCATTGGTGTGGCAGAGTGGCCACAGTATGCCCGTACCATTCGTGCTTCAGTATTGGCAGAGAAGAAGAAAGAGTATGTGGAAGCGGCGCGTGTGATGGGTTTTAGAGCGCCTAAGATTATGTTCCGACATATATTGCCAAACTGTTTGTCTCCTATATTGGTTATTTCAACGGTACAGGTTGCTAACGCCATTATGTCAGAGGCGGCGCTGTCGTTTCTTGGTCTAGGTCTGCCTGTGGATCAGCCTTCGTTGGGAGCGCTAATTAGCATTGGATTCAACTACATTTTCTCTGGTGCTTGGTGGATAACAGCCTTCCCAGGATTTGTACTGGTAACATTAGTATTGGTAATTAATTTACTTGGTGACTGGTTACGTGATGTATTTAACCCTAAAATTTATAAAGGGTGATCCAAAGCAATTGATCTTTAGCCAAAAAGCTTTCTAAACTAGAAGAGTCACCTATAGGTGGCTCTTTTTTATTTTTCAATAGTCTATATCATACTGATGGATAAAGATTTTAGAGATACGTATATGATTAGTGTTCTAGTTAGAAACTTGAGAGTATTGCTGTTTATCGTCACAGTTATTGGTAGCTATTCTGCTGTTGCAGCGGATGCCAGTAAGTATGTCTGTGAAGCGAAACAAAACTCTAACAGTGAATTACCACTGCTGTCTGCTGAGTGTCCCATAGGTAATGGTTTATGGGGAAGCAATCGCCCAGTGAAAGACGATGGTTTCTTCTGGATACAGTGCGGACTCATGTCGAAGCCAATGTCTTTATCAATTGCAAAAAGTTTATATGGAAAAATTTCTACCGATGTGTGGATGAAGCCAGAAGATAAAGGCTTTCGTTGTCTAGTAGGGCCGTATGAAAATTATAAAGCGGCAAATCAAGATCTGAAACAGGTTCAAACGTTAAAAGCGTATAAGAAAGCATTTATACGCAGTGTGGGGAATGAAATTACCAAGCCAAAAAGTACCATGAAGCCGAAGAAAAAGCCCTCACCTGCAAAAGCACCCGTAGCTAAAGTGGTACCTAAGAAAGCTAAAGCCGCACCGCCAGCGCCGAAGCGAAAAGCAGAGCCGGTCAGTAAAGTGGCAAACAGTAATCAGAAAATAAAGAAAACATCTGTTGGAAGCATTGTGCTTCGTCGTGAAGCCAAAATAGGAGAAGCGTATTACGCCATTCCTTTTTTAATGGAAGGTAATGCTCAGTATTACATGGAATATGGTATTGGCTGGAACCGTCTTGATTATAAGCAAGCAAAGCAAGTGTGTGAATCCCAGCAGATGCGTTTAGTGAGTACTAAAGAGTGGCGAGCACTGATTAACTCAACAGTGATGGTAAACAAACAGTGGCCTATTCATGTTCCGTACTGGGGAGATGGCAAAAAAGGATTATTTACCAGTGGTAAGGTTACTCAGTTAACAGGCACATCTTTACTGAACGTTGTCTGTGTGAAGTAACATAAAGTTGATATTTCGCTTTATTTGTTTCCAGTAAACCATAGCCTATCTTGAATATCGCCATTAAAGGCCGTATTCATCGCTGTGGCAAGCGAAGAATACGGCCTTAGTATTATGGCTTAGCGCATTGTTACAAACTCTTCAGAGCCCGTAGGGTGAATGGCTACCACGCTGTCAAAGTCAGCCTTAGTGGCTCCCATCTTAATGGCGACGGCAAAACCTTGGATCATTTCGTCAACGGTAAAGCCTATTCCGTGTAACCCAACCACTTTCTCATCGTCACCCGCGCAAACCAGCTTCATTTTGCATGGCTGGCGGTGCTTAGTGATTGCGGTATACATGGAAGTAAAGCCCGATGAGTACACTTTGACATTCTCTTCACCATACTGCGCAACCGCTTCTGGTTCGGTTAAGCCAATTGTGCCGATAGGAGGGTGACTGAACACAACCGTCGGGACCAACTCATAATCCATCTTAGCGTTTGGTTTATTGTTAAATAAACGCTCAGAAAGTTGACGTCCAGCTTTCACGGCTACCGGAGTAAGCTCAATACCCCCTTCCATGATATCGCCTACGCAGTAGATACCTTTTACGTTGGTCTCTTGGTACTCATTAACTTTAATGTAGCCACGGTCATTTAGTTCAACACCCGTTGCGGCTAAGTTGATAGCATCGGTGGCGGGATGACGGCCTATCGCCCAAATTAGCGTGTCTACATTTTGGCTTTCACCATTCTCTAAGTGAAGAGTTAAGCTACCATCTTGCTCTTTGATGATCTCTTTAGGCACAGAATGGGTGTGCAGCGTTGGCCCTTCTTCTGCCATTACATCCACTAAAGTATCGATGATCATTGGGTCAAAAGTACGAATAGGGGATTGCTTACGCACAAACAGATGTGTTTCACTGCCTAGCGCATGCAATACACCTGCGATTTCAACAGCGATATAGCCTGCACCCACAACCGCGACGCGTTTTGGTTGTTCGGTAAGATCAAAGAAACCGTTAGAATCAATACCGTACTCTGCACCAGGAACGTTTGGAATGCTTGGTCGGCCACCAACGGCTACTAAAATATGATCGGCACTGTATTGCTCTCCGTTGACTTCAACGGTGTTCGCATCAACAAACTTTGCAAAGCCTTTAATCACATTAACTTTGTTATTACCTAATACATTGTCATAAGACTGATGTATACGGCCAATATAAGCTTGACGGCTCTCGACCAGTTTATCCCAGTTAAGGCCTTTATAATCAACGTCGAAGCCATAATCTTCTGAGTAAAGGTTGATCGCCTCGGCAACTTGGGCACCATGCCACATTACCTTTTTCGGTACACAACCTACATTTACGCATGTACCACCGAGATCTTTTGCTTCAATTAGCGCGACTTTTGCGCCATACATCGCTGCTCTGTTAGCTGAAGCAATGCCACCACTGCCACCACCAATACAGATATAGTCAAAATGTGTTGCCATTACTTTCTCCAATTTTTCTTTTTTATGTAGTAATCATATTGGGTCAATTGCTGAAAAGTTCAACATTATTCAGGAACAACCCACTCTACTTTATAGTGACCGGTGACCGGAGCAATTGCTTGCTTAAGAAACGGTAAAATTTCATTGATCTGTTTTTCTAACGTCCAAGGAGGGTTAATTATGATCATCCCAGATGCGGTCATACCTCGTTCATTGCTATCAGCCGATACGCCCAGTTCTATCTGTAATATTTTTGGTATACCGAGTGATTGAAGTCCTTCTAACATATCGTCAATATCGCAGCGATTAACCACCGGGTACCATATGGCGTAAATACCGGTCGCCCAGCGTTTATGGCTCTGTGCTATTGCGGTAACGACATCACGGTACTCTTTGGCGAGTTCGTATGGTGGATCGATAAGCACTAAACCACGACGCTCTTTTGGCGGTAAACTGGCTTTTAAACGTTTAAAGCCATCTTCGTGGTAGATCTTGACCTGTCTATCACGATGAAACTCTTGTTCAAGTAGAGGAAAGTCGCTCGGGTGAAGTTCAGTCAATATCATTCGATCTTGAGAGCGAATTTGAGCTCTGGCTACCCGCGGTGAACCGGGGTAATAGCGAAGGGTTGAGTCTTCGTTGAGCTTGCGGACTGAGTCTAGGTAACTTTGAATGCCGCTAGGGTATTCATTTTGCTGCCATACTCGATCTATTCCTTGTTTATATTCGCCGGTTTTTTCTGCCCACTCATGAGTCAGATCATAACGACCAACACCAGAATGAGTGTCGTGATAAACAAAGGGTTTCTCTTTGTTTTTTAAGCTGTCCAAAATAAGGCTTTGGACAATATGTTTTAAAACATCTGCGTGATTACCCGCATGAAAATTGTGTCTGTAACTTAACAAATTAGACTCTCATAACGCTCTGAATTAGAGTGTGATAGAAGATGAAAAATCAATAACATTGATTATACGCTACTATTGAAAACAGTATAAGCAGCCTACATTTAGATAATACCAATTAAAAAAGGAATGTCGTATGTCCAACCCACTCGTCAATTTTTCCGACTTACCTCCATTTTCTCAAATTAAGCCAGAACATGTTAAACCTGCAATAGAGCAAGCTATCGCTGATTGTAGAGTCAAAGTAGAGCAGGTTTTGCAAGATAATAAGAACCCAAGTTGGGATACCATTTGCACGCCATTAGCGGAAGTTGATGATCGACTTAGCAGAATTTGGTCACCTGTGAGCCATATGAATTCAGTGGTGAACAGCGCAGATTTAAGAGAAGCCTATGAGAGTTGTTTACCTTTGTTGTCAGAATATGGCACATGGGTAGGGCAGCACAAAGGCTTATATGACGCCTATAAGGCTATTCGAGCGAGTGAGTCGTTTGATGCATTAAGCCAGCAGCAGAAGAAAAGCATTACCGACGCCTTACGTGATTTTGAACTGTCGGGAATTGGTTTGCCGGCGGATGAACAGCATCGATATGGTGAGATCAGTAAAAGAATGTCTGAGTTAGGTTCGCAGTTCTCTAACAATGTTCTTGATGCAACTATGGGCTGGAATAAACAGATTACCGATGAGCAAGAGTTGCAAGGCCTTCCTGAGTCTGCGATGGCAGCAGCCAAAGCGGCAGCGGAAGCTAAAGAGCTGGATGGCTGGTTACTTACTCTTGATATGCCGTCATATTTGCCTGTAATGACGTACTGTGACAATCAAGCCCTAAGAAAAGAGATGTATGAAGCGTATGTTACTCGTGCATCAGATCGAGGTCCAACAGCTGGGGAGTGGGACAATACAGAGATAATGGCTGAGCAGTTGAAGCTTCGCCATGAAATCGCTCGATTGCTGGGTTTTGCATCCTACAGTGAAAAGTCTCTGGCGACTAAGATGGCAGAAACCCCAGAGCAAGTGATGAGTTTTTTAAATGACTTGGCGCTGAAAGCGAAACCTCAAGGTGAAAAAGAGGTGCAAGCGTTAACGGCATTCGCAAAAGAGGCATTTGAGGTTACTGAGCTGAACCTATGGGATATCGCTTATTATAGCGAGAAACAGAAGCAGCATCTGTTCCAGATATCCGATGAAGAGCTGCGTCCATATTTTCCTGAAAAACGAGTGGTCAATGGCTTATTTGAAGTGCTGAATCGAGTATTTGGTATGACGGTAACAGAAAAGCAAGGCGTGGACACTTGGCACGAATCGGTACGATTTTTTGATATCTTTGATGGTGATGGAACGCTTAGAGGAAGTTTTTACTTAGATTTGTACGCAAGAGAGCACAAACGCGGTGGTGCTTGGATGGATGAGTGTCGAGTAAGACGAGTCACCCATGACGGTCAACTGCAATCTCCAGTCGCCTATTTAACCTGTAACTTTAATAAGCCCGTAGGGGATAAACCGGCTCTGTTTACTCATGATGAAGTGGTCACCTTATTCCATGAGTTTGGGCACGGAATACATCATATGCTGACAAAAATTGATGTTTCATCGGTATCAGGCATTAATGGGGTTCCATGGGATGCGGTAGAGCTACCTAGTCAGTTCTTAGAAAACTGGTGTTGGCAGGAAGAGGCGCTAGCGTTTATTTCCGGACATTATCTAACTGGTGAACCGTTACCGACCGATATGTTAGAAAAAATGTTGGCGGCGAAGAACTTTCAGTCGGCCATGTTTATTTTGCGCCAATTAGAGTTCGGTTTGTTTGATTTTACTTTGCATACTGAATATGACCCTGAAATTGGAGCAAGGGTTCTAGAGACCTTGCAAGAAGTGAAGTCGAAAGTCGCGGTATTGCCTAGCTTAGAGTGGAATCGATTCTCTCATGCCTTTAGTCATATATTTGCTGGTGGCTATAGCGCAGGCTATTACAGCTACTTGTGGGCAGAAGTGCTCTCTTCTGATGCTTTTTCTAAATTTGAACAACAAGGGATCTTTGATAAAGCAACCGGAAATGAGTTTTTAACCCATATTTTAGAGATGGGTGGCAGTGAAGAACCGATGACGCTGTTTAAACGCTTTAGAGGTAGAGAGCCGAGTATAGATGCATTATTAAAGCACTCTGGTATTGAGGTGTAGCATCTTAGATTAACGCTCTGTTGCGGTTAATGTTATAAATAGAAAAAGGGCATAATTGCCCTTTTTTGCTCAATATTGAAACAAAAACGTTAGTTAGCTGCGGTTAAGGGCTAACATTTCTGTTGATTGGATTTTGCAGAGAAATAAGCGTTTCCGTCGACTGAACTTCATCAATAGCTTGTAGCTTGTTAATTAATACGTGCTGTAACTCTTCGATAGATTTACACATTAGCTTCACAAAAATATTGTAAGCTCCAGTGGTGTAATACGCTTCAACAACTTCATCTAGTGCCGTTAGCTTATCGAGTGCTGAGTGATAATCTCTGGCCGTTGTAAGGTTAATACCGATAAAGCAACATACGTCATAGCCCAACTTCTTGGGGTTAACAATCACTTCAGTTCCTTCAATAATGCCAGATGCTTTCATTTTTTCGATACGAACATGAATTGTGGCAGGACTAACGTCAAATTGCTTAGCCATTTCGGCATATGGACGTCGTGCATCGGCCAGTAACGTTTTGAGAATGTCGCGATCTAAGTTGTCTAGCCTTGCGTTAGGGTGCATATTTAAACCTGAATGTTTGGAAGCTGTTATAAGTGAAAGTATATTTTATCATTAACAGTGATACTATACTTGCTTTTACGTTGCATTACTTAGCGCTCATTATTTGTTGCTAAGTGAATAAGTTATCTGTCAGAGGATGAGTAAATATACGTGCGATTTTTTGTAATGACACTGATTTTAGTCTGGAGCTCAGTATTATTTGCTGAAGAAAAGGACGTACTCGTGATTCAGTCATATCATCAGGGATATGCCTGGTCTGATCAATTTCAATCAGGCTTAAGTGAGGTGTTAGAACGCAATAATATCGTTAATCGTGTTGTTTACTTAGATACTAAACGTCATCAATCTGAGGCCTATTTACAGCAGTTAATACAGCTATATCAGCAGAAATTTCAACGAGAGCGTTTTCGGGCCATTGTTGTGGTAGATAATACCGCATTGAATCTAGTTAACCGTCTTGCTAGTTATATTAAAGATACCCCGGTGATATTTAGTGGCATCAATGGTTATTCTCCGAGTATGCATGCCAATTTAAATGCAACTGGCGTGGTTTCTAAGGTAGAAGTTGCTGGAAATATAGGGCTTATTCAGAGGCTACAACCTAAGGTAGAAAAGATATATATCATTTCCGGTCAGTCAGTGACAGGGAGTGGTGTTCGTGCTTCCATTGAAAAGTATTTAGCCAATAATCCGCATGAAGATAGCTTGGTCGAACATTTTGTTCCCGAAAGCTTTCAGCAACTGGTGCAATTTACTTCTCATCTTCCCTCGAATAGTGCCGTTCTGTTTTGGAACTTTTATCTAGATCAAAGTGCATTTCGTAATGAAGAAAAAGTATGGAAAGTCATGGATGAAATTGCGTCTGTGCCGGTTTATGTCTTTCACGATAGCGTCTTAGGGGAAGGAGCCGTCGGCGGAGTTGTTCATAACAGCTTATCACAAGGTCGCTCTACAGGAGAGCTTGTAGTGGATGCATTGGCAAGTGAACAGGGGTCACTACCCCATGTTCGTTACGCTACGCCAGCAACGGTTCTAGATTACCAAGCACTGATGCATTGGGGGCTAAATATTGAGGATAACAATGCTGTTACCTTGATCAACAAGCCAGACTCTATGAGTAAGCAAGTGCAGTTGGTGTTGATTCTATTTGCAATTATGTTCGCTGTTATTGTGGTGCTTCTTTACTATCTTCGCCGTATCGCCATGAGTGAAGCAAGTGCGCGAAGAAGCCAGATGCTTATTGAGTCTGTTCTGGAAAAAAGTCAGCAATACATTGCTATTTTGGGTGAAGATGGGCGAGTCATTTCTAGTAATCATAAACTTCACGATCTGTTATTTGAAAGAGGCGCTGAATTAGAGCCGCCTATTTGGCACTTTACTGCTTGGCAAAACAATGGAAAAGAAGCGTTTAAACAGTTTTTTGCCGATGAGATGTCATCCTCAACTCGGTTTGAGTTAGAAGCGCTATGCAAGCGTTCTGGTAATGTATTGCTCGACGTGGTGATAAGTGCGCTTCCTGCTGGAACAGCTAAGAAACCACAATTCTTGATGGAAGCGAACGATATTACTCAAGGCAAGCTGGCTCAGCAAAAACTGATCGAGCGAGAAGCGTCAATGCGTAATTATTATGAGCAACAGCCTATTATGATGCTGACGCTCGATAGCCACTTTAGAATTCAAGCCATTAATCGCTTTGCAACAGAATTACTAGGGTATGCAGAAATTGATCTTCTCGGCCATAAGTTAAATGAGCTATATGTCGATCAAGATGCAGAACCGGTTCAGAGTACTATTGCGGATCCATTGCAGTCAATTAACGGTATTAGAAAGCGAGAAATTCGATATCGTCATCATAATAATAGCCACTTATGGATTAGGGAAAATGTTCGCTCACTTAGCAGTTCGGGGCAGTATTTGCTGGTGGGAGAAGACATTACAGAAGTTCACAGTTTAACAGAGAAGCTTGAGTACCAAGCGCGTTATGATCTATTAACAGAAACCTTTAATCGTAACCATTTTGAAATAGAGTTAGTACAATCTATAAGCGAAGTAAGTGATAACTTACGTACACATGCAATGTTGTATTTAGATCTTGATCAGTTGAAGGTGCTAAATGATACCGCCGGCCATGATGCTGGTGATGCCGCTATTAAGTTTTCGGCGATGATTGTTGAGTCAGTTCTTCCTTATAATTCGGTGTTGTCGCGAATGGGGGGGGATGAATTTGCCGTCCTGTTAAGAGACTGCACCCAAGCTGATGCGATAAAAATTGCTAAATTGATTATCAATGGTTTCGGTAGCAAGGCCTTTAACTGGGACCAACTAACCATCAATATTTCTTGCTCAATCGGTATACGTTTAATTGACCATACTGCTGAGTCTCCGCAAATGGTACATGCTCAAGCGGATACCGCTTGTCATGCTGCCAAAGATGAAGGAAGAAATAGGTTTCATTTGTACCACCAAGATGACGAAGAGTTACGACAAAGACAGCTTGAAATGGAGAGTGTAAACATTGTCCATGAAGCGCTCGCTAACGACCGACTGACGTTATATGCACAGCGAATATTGCCGCTTTCAGAAGAGCAGCAGATGTCTACAATGTACTTTGAAATTTTAGTCAGAATCCAAGATGCAGACAATAATGTTATCTCCCCCGGTATTTTTATGCCTGCTTCTGAGAAATACAATATTGCTCACCTGATTGATAAGGCGGTTGTTACTAAGACATTAACCTGGCTTGAAACCAATTTTACTCGTTTTGATGAACTGGGTATGTGTTCCATTAATTTATCTGGTCAATCAATGGGTAATCGAGCTTTTGTCGATTTCTTGTTAGATATTATCGAACATAGCACTGTTCCTAATCATAAAATATGTATTGAGATCACTGAGACCGCGGCAATGGGGAATATGAAACAAGCTATTGAGCTGTTTAGTAAGATAAAACAGTTAGGCTGCTGTATTGCATTAGATGACTTCGGTTCTGGGCTTTCATCATTTGGTTACTTAAAAAAACTACCTGTAGATATAGTGAAAATAGATGGTCTATTTGTCCGTGATATGGACGTGAATGAGACCGATTATATTATGGTACGTTCTATTAACGATTTAGCGAAACAGATGGGTAAGCGAACCGTTGCTGAATTTGTCGAAAATAGTGATATTATCGCCAACTTAATTGAGCTAGGGGTCGATTATGCTCAAGGGTATGTTATTAGCAAGCCTAAGCCCCTAAATGAACTTGTCGAAGAGCTACGCTCTGCACCGATGTAATTATATTTGGAGTCCATTTTTTGCGAATTCAGTTGCTTTGTGAAGCCGAAGGGCGAGAACACAATATCTCTTCTCTAGCGTCAAAGTGGGGGTTGTTGTCCGATCAATCCGGAGAACTTGCTCTGGTATTAACAGATAGTCGTCTAGAATTGCGTAAGCTAGATGAAGAGAAGTTAGGGGCAATTTATGTGGATTTTGTCGGTGGTGCTGTGGCTCATCGGCGTAAATTCGGCGGTGGAAAAGGACAAGCAATAGCGAAGGCAGCAGGCTTGAATAAAGGGGTTGTTCCTACAGTATTGGATGCTACCGCAGGGTTAGGGCGAGATGCCTTTGTACTGGCTTCTCTTGGCTGTTACGTGCAGATGGTTGAGCGTAACCCTGTTGTCGCGGCATTATTAGATGACGGTTTGAGTCGTGCGAAATGTGATGCTGAAATTGGTGGCTGGGTGTCCGAAAGGTTGTCTATGATTCATCAATCCAGTCATACCATTTTACACAACCTAGCCGATGATAAAGACTTCGTCCGGCCGGATGTGGTGTATCTGGATCCTATGTACCCTCATCCTGAGGGGAAAAGAAAAGCGCAGATTAAAAAAGAGATGAGAGTATTTCAGTCCCTCGTTGGTGCTGATGACGACGCTGACGGACTGTTAAAGCCAGCGTTGGTACTGGCAACGAAGAGAGTCGTGGTGAAAAGGCCCAGCTATGCAGGTTGGTTAGACGACGAAAAACCTACCATGGCAATAGAGACGAGAAAAAATCGATTTGATGTTTACGTAAAAGAGGCAATGAAAGCCAGTTAATTTGCTGCAAAACTTGAATTACCATACTGAACACTGTATACCTAATTGTTAATAATTCTCAATCAACATTTTGAACTGTTTTCTGAGAGTGTTTACAATGACATTATGTGGTGGTCGTTATGACAAAAAGATTGTGTAAATATAACCGAGTAGAGATAGCGGATAATCTAAACGTTATCCATAGTTTAGTTTTACAACCAAAATTTTTGTGTCGTTCATGTGCTCGCTCTTCTTCTGATAAACAAAGCTTATGCAAACCTACCGCAGTGCCTTCGGCATCAAGTCATCATTCGTTATCGTGTGGTGACCACGCTTCTGCTAGTGAGGGACAAACGCGTTTATTACCTATAGAACCTGTGAGTTTTGATGCTGATATGCCGAGTCACCTAGCGAATGGCTTAGTCGATAAGTTAGCGGTAGTGAAAGCAAAGAAATCACTTAAGAAACAGAAAAAGTATCATAAGCGGCTAAAAGTGCTGGCAAAAAAACAGAAACAGTTGCTTAAGAAACAGAAGAAAATCAAAAAGCAGTTTGCGAAGCTAGAAGTTGAAACAGATAAGTTGACAACGGTCGCAGTGAAGCATCCTTCAGAGAGTACGGCCAAGCAGTTGCATTAACGGTATTTAAGTTAGGGGCCCGATAGGCCCCTATGCGTCTTGTAGCTATTTATCTAACTTGTCACTCATCATGCAGAGGAACGACCAGCATATCGATGGGAACACTATTTAGAAGCTGTTTAGTGGAAGATAGGATCATACTCCAAAAATCCTGATGGTGACCGCATATAACCAGATCGACCTCTTTATCTCGTATTGCATCTTTTAATTCATAACCTAAATCGCCACTTCCGACTAAAGTATGTTTAATCGGAAAGTTAGCATGCTCTGCTAAGGTTTTTAGTTGTTCTAGGGATGCTTCCATCGCATGATTTTGTGTCTCGGCTAGGTTGATATCAATTAAGCCAGTGTATATCTCTGCGTAATTTACATCGATATGAATAAAAGACACGTCTGCTTCTAATGGTTTTGCGAGTGCTACCGCTTTCTCTATTAAGGTTTTGCTCTCATCAGAAAGATCAATTGCGACCAAAATATGTTTATAACTCATTAGACTACCTCCATTTCAGGGCCAATATAAATAGATTAGCAGCTAACTGAGATTTTTTTTGCAGTTACGATCTCATAACATCGTCTTATTTATAGATTTGCTTTCGGTGATAACGATAGGAACATGGTATAGTTTTATTCAAATTGTGATTACCAGTGAATCATTAGATCTCTCATTAGGTGTTATCGACGTCTATTTAGCACCTATTAGACTAAAGTTAAAAATTGGGTTTATCCCTGTTAAAAAGGAGCTTTCATGCTATCTCAGACAATGATCGATCAATTAAATGAGCAAATTAACCTAGAATTTTTCTCATCCAATCTATACTTACAAATGAGTGCTTGGTGTGAAGATAACGGTTTTGATGGTGCGGCTCTGTTTTTAAGAGCTCACGCCAAGGAAGAGATGGAGCACATGCAGCGACTGTTTACTTATGTTAGTGAGACAGGCGCTATGCCAATTTTGGGTGCTATTGAAGCTCCTAAATTTGATTTTGCAGGCCTTGGGGAAGTGTTTCGTGAGACTTACGAACATGAACAAATGATTACGGAACGAATCAATAAACTGGCTCATGTTGCGTTTACATCTCAAGACTACTCAACGTTCAATTTCTTACAGTGGTACGTTGCTGAACAGCATGAAGAAGAGAAATTGTTTAAAGGGATATTGGACAAGCTAGAACTAGTTGGTGAAGATGGTAAAGCACTATTCTTTATCGATAAGGACCTGGCAGCAATGGCACAAGAAGGTTCATCTTCAGTGATGGATGTCGCCGCTGAATAGCATATTCAGCAAATAGGGAAGCAGATTTGTCTTCTCTTTCGGCATCTTAGAAGATGTAGGGAGGAGAAGATGATCAGTGGAGATACAATTATATTTACGCTTATGATAATCGTAAGCGTAAACCTAGCGCGGTATTTAACCGCATTGCGCTCTCTTATTTATGTTATGCGCGAAGCACACCCATTACTTTATCAGCAAGTCGATGGTGGCGGCTTCTTTACCACTCATGGTAACGTAGTGAAACAAGTCAGACTGTTTCATTACCTGAAGGACAGAGAGTATCTTCATCATCATGATGATGTATTTGTTAGCAAGTGTGTTAAGGTCAGAGAGCTTTTTATTTTATTTGTTGCCTTAATTGGCGTGACTTTACTTGCTTCCTTCTTAGTTTGATAACTTTGCCATTTGGCAAGTTGTACAAGAGAAGTTAGAATGTGACCCTAGTATGAAGGGTGTACGTTAGCGTACATCCTTTTGTTTATTTTGGGGGTTGCGAATATTGAAAAAGGTTGATGTTGTCGTTATTGGTGCTGGAGCTGCTGGGTTAATGTGTGCGGCGCAGGCCGGTAAAAGAAACCGTTCAGTTTTGGTTTTAGATCATGCTAAAAAGCCCGGACGGAAAATACTAATATCTGGTGGCGGTAAATGTAACTTTACCAACTATGACGTTAGTGCTAATAACTACCTTTGTCAGAACCCTCACTTTGTTAAATCTTGTTTGTCTCAATACAGCAATTGGGATTTCATCTCTTTAGTTTCTAGCTATAACATTGCATTTGAAGAGCGCGAGCATGGTCAGCTGTTCTGTATCGATTCTGCTAAACAGATCGTCAACATGCTACTGGATCAATGCAATAAGTCCGTTTCATTTCGTTACCAAGCCCAGATAGCTTCTATAAACCCTTCTCAGGATGGTTTTTTACTTGAAGTGGATAATGACCTGATTCAATGTAATTCCTTGGTTATCGCGACTGGGGGGCTATCTATGCCTAAACTTGGCGCGACCTCATACGGTTATCAAATTGCAGAACAGTTCGGCCTTAAGGTCGTTACAACAAGGGCTGCACTTGTACCGTTTACCTTGCATAAGGAAGACAAGGAACATATGGCTGCGTTATCTGGTATCGCGATACCAGTGGAGATCACCGCAACAAATGGGCAGACGTTTAAAGAGGCTTTGCTGTTTACTCACCGAGGTTTGTCGGGACCATCAGTGTTACAGATCTCTTCTTACTGGACGGCAGGTCAATACATTACGATTGATTTGTTGCCTGAGGTAGATACTGCTTTACTGTTAGCCGAAGCGGTTAAGAAACATCCCAATCAATCATTAAAGAACACACTGGCTAAGGTTTTACCTAAACGCTTGGTGGAGATGCTGATTAGTAGGGAAGAGATCGATGATAAGCCTTTAAAACAATTTGCCGGGAATCAATTACATTCTATCTCTGAAAAACTTCATAACTGGAAAGTTTTGCCTAATGGTACGGAAGGGTACCGAACCGCAGAGGTAACTTTAGGTGGAGTAGATACTGATGGTATCTCATCTAAAACAATGGAATGTAAGTCTGTTGCTGGTCTCTACTTTGTTGGAGAAGTGTTGGACGTTGCAGGGCATCTTGGCGGCTATAATTTTCAGTTCTGCTGGAGTAGCGGTTTTGTCGCAGGGCAGAACGTATAGTTTAAATGATAATAACAAATGGTTTTTTATAACTTAATCGTCGTTTTCTCTGTTGGTAAGCTATAAAAGTGACTCCTGTAACATTTTTATTCTGAGCATTCTTCGTGGCTAACTGTGTTGTTTTTTTTGGTTATTTTGTCGCCGTTCTCTTGTTCTCAGTACTAACAAGCAGAGGTATTAGGCTGTTAGCCGATATAAGTCGCTTTAAAATAATTGGCGATATTTTTCTTCGTTTGCGATGTTTTATTCATTCTGACAATATATCTGTTTTACTAGACACAAGTTTGGCGACGAATAGGTCAGGTCGATTTGGTTAGAAATAGCCGAATTTTTATTGTGTTGTTATTTTCATCGTGGCAACTGTGTCATGTCTTTTCGTATTTTTGAGGGCGTTATGGGTCAACTTACCATTTTGGGTTTTATTGCTATCGGTGGTGCTTTCGGTGCCTGTTCTCGTTATCTTATTTCAGAATTATGTGTTGTTCTTCTTGGCCGAGGATTCCCATACGGCACGCTAACGGTAAACGTTGTTGGCTCCTTCATTATGGGATTATTAATTGCCGCTTTCGAAAATGAGCTACTTGCGACAGAACCTTGGAGGCAAATTATTGGCCTTGGATTTTTAGGTGCACTCACCACATTTTCGACCTTTTCGATGGACAATGTGTTGTTAATGCAACAGGGAGCATTTTTTAAGATGGGATTAAATGTACTACTTAATGTTACTTTAAGTATTTCTGCTGCTTGGATTGGATTTCAGATTCTGTTCAAAGGGTAGAAGATGTTTCACGTGAAACATAATACGCCGCAACATTTGTTGCGGCGTATTGCTTTGTGCTGGAAAGTATTAGTGAACAACACGTCACAAAGCCGAATGTGTTTCAAGCTTTATGTCTAGTTTGTAGAATCTTCAGGTGTAATAGGTGATGTTGCTGAGCTAAGCCAAATTTTAGCATCCTCACTAACCAACGGACTAACGTCATTCCATACTTGTCGATGGTATTTGTTTAGCCAATCTACCTCTTTGTCTGTCAACATCGAAACGACAATGTTGCGCTTATCAATAGGGCACCGTGTTAGTGATTCGAAGCCTAGGGCAACAAAATCACCGCCAGTCTCTTTTTCTACTACCAATTCTAAGTTCTCTATACGGATACCAAAATGATCTGCACGGTAGTAGCCAGGTTCGTTAGAGACCACCATACCTGCTTGAAGTGCTACTGTGATTGGTCTTTTTGATATGCTTTGCGGGCCTTCATGGACACTCAAGAAATGGCCAACACCATGACCTGTGCCGTGATCAAAATCGAATCCATATTGCCATAAGTGTTGTCTGGCTAGCGCATCAAGTTGATGACCACTTGTTCCTTTCGGGAATAGAGCAGATGACAAGGAAATATGCCCTTTAAGCACCAGTGTAAACTGTTTCTTCATTTCATCATTTGGCTCGCCAATGGCGATGGTTCTAGTGATGTCGGTGGTTCCATTTAAGTACTGACCACCAGAATCCACTAAGTAAAGAGAGTTGTTTGTTAGACGACCCGGCTGCTCTTGGTCGTTATGGTTGTAATGACACATGGCCGCGTTGTCACCTGCTGCGGAAATAGTGTCAAAACTTAAATCGACTAAGCTATCATCCAGACGACGGATTTGCTCCAATTTGTCCGAAAGAACCGCTTCGTCATGCAGTTGACCCTTCTCGACTTCATTGTCTAACCAATGTAGGAATGTCACCATCGAAGCGCCGTCGCGAATGTGGCACGCCTTCATTCCGTCTATTTCCACTGAGTTTTTGACGGCTTTTTGTAGAGAGCAAGGGTCGTCAGATTTTGTAATGGTTGCACCTGCTTCTATAAGCTTCATTTCAAACCATGCGTTACTGCTTGACGGGTCTATAATGACGTTTTTGCCTTTAAGCATATGGAGTCGATTTTCCAGCTCTTTAGGGTTATAGACTTGAACGCCAACCCCAACATGGTTATTGAGTGTATCTGGCACTCTTGATGGGTCTACAAATAGATCTAACGAACCATCTGAATATAGCAGGGCATGAGATAACACAACTGGAAGGCGAGGGACATCTAATCCTCGAATGTTAAGCAACCAACAGATAGCGTCCAGTTGGGTAATGATAGCGGTATCTGCGTGTTGTTCTCTTAGAGATTGAGCAATGGAGTTCCGCTTGTCTAAGCTATTAATACCAACTGATGTGATATCAAGTAATCTAATTGGTGAGTTGGCAAAATCAGGTCTGTCCTGCCAGAGGGCATCTATAGGGTTGGACTCTAAAGGAACTAATGTGATTGACTCCGGTAGAGACACTTTTGTTCTTTGTAGCCACACACCAGTATGTAGGCGCGCATCAAAGGCGACCTTAGACAGGGCGTCTGCTCTGTTAGCTAGCCATTGTTGGATAGGTTCATCTACCAAGTGACGATACTCAAAAATATCCGCTGGCACTTGTTTTTGGACCTGAACGGTGTAGCGTCCATCAACAAATATTGCTGCGTCCGTTTTTGTTATAACTGAAACCCCCGCGGAACCAGTAAATCCGGTTGCCCATAACAATCGTTCGTTTCTTGCTGGCAAATACTCGCCAAGAAATTCATCTTCATGGGGTATGATCAAAGCGTCTAAATCACTTGTTAGCAGCCATTCTCTTATAGCATGAACACGTGATTCTATAGTTGAAAGCATATCTGAATCCTTTATCTAATTCGTCTATATCTACTCTTGATGGGTAGATTGTCCAAGGTGTAATGTTCGTTTTTCTATTATCTTGATTAGCCAGTCTAAAGCTGGATCAGCCTGATTATCCTTATGCCAAAATAGTGTATACGCCATAGGTGGAAACTCAAGAGGTAGTGGCAACACAACTAAGTCAAAGTGCTTGGCGACAAGATTTGAGAAGTGACTGGGTGCGGTAAACACGAAATCAGTATAGGTACATAAGCTTGCTGCGCTATTAAAATCGGGAACGGTAATTGCGACATCTCGATGTAGATTTAAATTGGCTAGCTTGAAGTCTAGTAGCCATTTCTCGTTACCATCGCAACGTACTTGTACGTGTCTTAATGAAAGGTATTTAGGCAGATCCCACTCTTGTTGGAGAACAGGGTGATCCTTTCTAACCACACAAACCTGATTATCTTGGTAAAGTACATGCTCACTTATACCTTGAGGTGGATGCATTGTCAGAGCTGCGTCGGAAAACTGAATATCTTTTCCGGTAATACCGATATCTAACTCTCCAGTTTTTAACTTGTTAAAAGTGGAGTCATCCCAGATATGAGTACTAATTTTAATATTTGGCGCTTCGACAAAAAGAGAAGGAAGAAAGTGGGGGAGGATTAAGGGATATCCACTTTCTACTAACGCGATATTAAATCGGCGATTCGATAAATGGGGTTCAAATTTGTCGGGCCCGTGAATTTCACTTAACTGATTAACCAATGCGTTTAGCTTTGGTTTAATTGCTTGCGCTCTAGAAGTAGGCTTTAAACCGTGAGAGGTACGAGTGAAAAGAGGGTCATTAAATTGTACCCGTAATTTAGCTAATGACTTACTCATTGCAGATTGACTTAGGCAGAGTTTCTCAGCGGCTCTGGTAACATTCTCTTCTTCGAATAGAACTTTTAGACAAACCAAAAGGTTTAAATCTATTCTTGCTAATTTGTCTATGCTCACCTGAATTTCCATCTAGGAATAATAGCAATGAGTATAAGCCATTTCCTTGCATATCAGTAGCCATGTAAACTTCGTGTCCAAATTGTAATGTAGGATGAAGGTGTCTAGGTGAGTAATACTAATATTAATAAGTGGCAAGTAGTGATGCTGGTTAGTTTGGTTCTGTTTAGCCCCTTAGCAATAGATATTTATCTACCTGCTCTTCCTATGATCGCAGATATGTTTCACGTGAAACATGCAATGGTACAAGACACCATTACTTGGTTCCTATTTTCAATGGGTATTGGGCAGATTTTTGCTGGACCGTTAGCTGATAAGTATGGAAGAAAGTCGGTAGCCATAACCGGTATAGCCATTTACGGATTAAGTTCTTTACTTGCGTGGTGGTCTATCAATATCGAGTGGCTACTCGTAGCAAGACTGCTTCAGGGGCTAGGCGCATGTGCAACATCGGTTGCTGCATTTGCTACAGTGAGAGACATGTTTGGCCCTGAGAAGAGTGGCAAAATGATCAGCTACCTGAATGGTGCGATCTGTTTTATTCCTGCATTAGCTCCAATTTTAGGTAGTTACTTAACACAACAACTTGGATGGCGAAGCAATTTCAGCTTTATGGCCTTATATGCGGCAGTAATTGGCACGGTGCTACTCATCTCAATGAAGGAAACGAATCCGAAGCAGGAGTCGGGTAACTCGTATTTCAAGCTGAACAGGTATCTAGCGGTTCTAAGAAACCCCACTTTTACCTTTCACGCTTCACTTTGTATGTTGGCAATGGCGGTGATCTTAGCTTACGTAACTGCGGCACCAATCGTACTTATGAAGCAGCTTGGTTTAACGATGAATGAGTTCACGTACTGGTTCGGAGCCAATGCGGTGTTTAATATCATTTCTGCTTTTTCTGCACCTAAATTGATGGATAAATTGGGCACTAAACGCGCTCTCATTGTTGGCATTAGCATGATGTTACTAGCCAGTGGACTCATGTTGATATTGCCAAGTAATGAATATGCATGGGCGTTTATGCTGCCAATATTTATATCATCGACTAGTTTTGCTCTCATTTTAGGGGCTGCTGCTGGTAAAGCGCTTGCTCCATTTGGAGATAAAGCGGGAACCGCAGCTGCTCTATTGGGATTGTTTCAAATGAGTGGTGCTGGCTTATTGGTTGGCACCTTACAAAGGTTTGATCTCACTCTTCAGATGACGATATCACTGCAGATGATGCTTATTGCACCTGCGTTGATAATACTGGTTAGTAAGTTGGGTAAACAGTGGCACGAATCTTATACGGGGTAGTGTACTTAATATTTTTAGTCCAACTTATTAATTAATGTAATTAGATAAGCAACTAATATGTAAAAATAAAGATAATTGAGTTAAATAGTCGACACCTGTTTTACTACCACGGAATAAGGTGTATATTTAGCGTTCAAACAAAATGTATTAACTACCTGGAATATTCGTCCGAATGTCTTTAACTACTTATGAAATGGCTCGAGTACTTGAGCAATTAGAAGAGTCGCCGGAAAAAATTATGTTTGGCAAATTACTTGCTGAACTTGGTAATCAAAGTGAAGAACGGATTCGCAGTGCAGCGAAGCAAGTCCCGCTGCACATCTTGCGTGATATAGTTTATCAGTTTCAAAAAGTAATAGAATCACGTAAAGGTGAGCAAGTGGAATTGATTGCAAAAGAACTTGCTGACAGCGGTATTTCTGCTGAAGAGTTACAAGCCTACTTAAATAAATAAAAACAGCCTCAAAATAAGAGGCTGTTTTTTATTGAACTTAAAATAGCAGAATATTACTTAATAACTTTAGTCTTCAATATCTTGTCTAAAGAGATGACACCTGCTCCCCAGACAATATTAATTAATATCATTAATCCCCAGAGCTGATGGTCATAAAATCCTTTTTCCCACAATAATGGATAAGAGATCACCGCAATTGCATTAAAGGCGAATAAAATAATAGCCATTGGTCGAGTGAATAAACCTAACGCGACAAAAATAGGTAACACGAGTTCCGCTATTGTTCCTGTGTAAGCGGCCAATTGCCATGGAATAACAGGTACTTGATACTCAAACTCGAATAGGTACAAGGTACTGTCCCAAGATGCAATTTTGGTAAGCCCTGAATTAAAGAAAACATAAGCAACCCATAATCGACAAAACAACAACAACAGAGGAACGACAACAGCTTGCAGGCGAATCACTGCACTATCATAGGTAGTGACAATGGGAATAAAGCGATTAAACATTGTTTTTCTCCTCATCTGAGTTGATGTTAAATCCAAGAAATATATCAAGAGTAAGTAGCGCGTTAAGATGTTCAAGTAGATCCGCTGAAATCTGGCGTAAACTCTGGCCTTTGACTAGCTCTTGCAATAAGCGATATTCATTTATAGAGAGTGTGTATGACTTAACTTCACCGTTATTCGATGTGACGACAATTCCTTGTTGAGGCTGATGAATATCAAGCTCATCGAAGTTACTAGTTATTATTGCTTGTTCTATCGCTGTGATGGCAAATTTGCTCTCAAACAACTGTAAAGAAGGGTTTGCTACAAGCAGAATACTTTGCTGCTGAACTTGCGATAAAGAAGTGAGTTGGTCAAATGAAGAGAAATGGCATTCGTCAAATTGTTGGCCAAATATATGGCTAGAATAATCTTTCTTCCATTCGAAAAGTGCTATATCTGCAAGGTAAGGTACTGCGTCAATAACGGCTGATGTATCAGAAATGGTTTTAAAAAAATCGACGCCATATAAGCTAACATCAGCCTCTTTAGGAGCGTGTTTAAGTATATGAAGACGGGCTAGCCCATTAAAACACTCTTCACCTACAAGCGCGGCAGTGATTGGGTATCCAGCCATTAATACGTCGGTTAAGCTCATTACGAAATTATTACGATATATCTGCATCCGTTCATCCGCTGAGAAATGATCCGATACGATATGACACTGCTCTCCTTTCGCTTGATAATGGAGAGCATCCGAAAACTGTGATTGTAGCTGAGATAATGAGATTGTCATGATGCAACCTCTAAAGGAGGCTGGCTAGAAAGAGCGATACCATTAAGTAACGTGCTAGCTTTATCTGCCTCTGATAGTAAGACCTCTGGCTCAGGTATATCCAAATCCCATTCAATCAGTGTTTTCCTACTGCCATTTGCAGTCGTCCACTGAGAGAAGAGCTGCCATACTTCATCACTGACAGGTTTACTGTGAGTATCGATCCAAACTTCCCCTTTGTCGGTCACTTTTTTCGTAAAGCCTGCTAGGTGAATTTCCTTAACGACTTGAGGGTCTATACCCGCTAGATATTCACTGCAACTGAAACCGTGATTAAAAGAAGAAACATGGATGTTATTGAAGTCGAGTAAGATATGACAGCCTGTTCGTTTTTGTACCTCGGACAGAAATACCCATTCGTCGATAGTTGAATGGTCAAACCGAACATAGCTGGATGGATTTTCAATTAAAATAGGTTGGCGCAAATAGTCTTGTACTTCGAGTACATTACGACAAAATACTCTAAGCGCCTCTTCGGTATAAGGAAGAGGGAGTAAGTCGTTAAAATAATGGCCACCATTCTCGCTCCAACTCAAATGATCTGAAACTAAGATGGGTTCAATATCATCCACCAAGGCTTTCAATTTAGCTAAATGTGATTCGCTTACTGGGCTAACCGATCCCAATGATAATCCTACACCATGGCAGCTTATCTCATAAAACTCACGAAGCTGACGCAAATCGTTTCGTAGCAGAGAGTTCGGTTGGAAATAGTTTTCGCTATGTATTTCAAGCCAAGTTAGATTGGGTTTATTCTGCTTAAAAAAATCTAAATGGGGAGTTCGTAAGCCGACGCCAACTTGGGGGTGGAAATCACTTTTCATAGCTATGCCTCAAGTAAAAAACAAAAAAGACAAAAAAAGCCAGCCACCAGTAGGGGAGGGTGTGACTGGCTGGTAAAAATTAGCTAGATGAAGTGCTACCACCAGCCAAACGATCACAAAGACCTTTTGGAACCACTATAAATGCGTCGGTTTGGTTGTCTTCTTTAGAAGTACCTGCACAAGAACTTGTTTTCGTTGCACAGTCATTTTTACCAGCTTTTGCCACACCGTAGCATTTCTCTTTATCTGCTGCGATTGCTTGTGTTGTAGTCAGTGCTGTGGCACCAATGGCTAGAAGGCTTGAAACAGCTGCTGTTACTGCAAAGTTTGATTTTTTCATAATAATATTCCTCTAAACTAGATCCTTAAGTTAAATGAGCTAAGTTGATATTTATTTTTGTTGAGCATCTATCAACTTGCTTACAGTATAGGAGCAATTTTCTAATAAAAAACTTTCACTGATTGATAAAAAATAATCACTATCATTACCATTTGTACGCTATCTGATTGTTTTATATGGGTTAAATAATTTAAAAAATATTATGTATGTCTTCCTCATTACACCACAGATTGATGTATAATCAGCCAATCATGTATAAATAAACAGTAAATAACCGTCAGGAAATATAATGGACGCATCTCTATTGCTCGATGGCCTAAATGATAAACAGCGTGAGGCTGTTGCTGCTCCTCTGGATAATATGCTGGTGCTTGCCGGTGCTGGTAGTGGTAAAACTCGTGTATTGGTACACAGAATAGCGTGGCTTATCGCCATCGAGAACGCTTCTCCATTTTCGATTATGTCGGTTACTTTTACTAATAAAGCGGCCGCTGAGATGCGTGGGCGAATAGAAGAATTAATGATGGGCAGTGCATCTGGCATGTGGAACGGGACCTTTCATGGTATTTGCCATCGTATTTTACGGGCCCATTATCTCGACGCCAAATTACCGCAAGATTTCCAAATTATAGATTCTGATGATCAGCAGAGAATGCTACGTCGAATCATTAAAGCACAGAACTTGGATGAAAAGCAGTGGCCAGCTAAGCAAGCGTGTTGGTGGATTAATGGTAAAAAAGATGAAGGGCTGAGACCGCAACACATTGATAGTTATCATGACCCCGTTACTCAAACTTGGTTGCAAGTGTATAGAGCATATCAAGATGCCTGTGACCGAGCTGGGTTGGTCGATTTTGCTGAAATTTTGCTTAGAACAACTGAGTTGCTTAGAGAAAACAAGTTTATCCGACAACACTATCAGGCTCGTTTTAAGCATATATTGGTTGATGAGTTTCAAGACACCAACAATATCCAATATGCTTGGTTGAGAATGATGGCAGGCAAGGACTGTCGAGTGATGATTGTAGGGGATGATGATCAGTCGATTTATGGTTGGCGTGGCGCAAAAGTAGAAAACATTCATAAATTTACAGAAGAGTTTTTATCTGTATCTACCATTCGTCTTGAACAAAATTATCGTTCAACAAAAACCATCTTGAAAGCTGCCAACGAACTAATTATTAATAATACTGAGCGTATGGGCAAGGAGCTTTGGACCGACGGCAATGACGGTGAGAAAATATCAGTCTACTCAGCATACAATGAATTGGATGAAGCTAGATTTACCGTTAGTAAAATAAAGGCTTGGCAAGAGAGTGATGGCTCACTATCCGAATGTGCAATGTTATATAGAAACAATGCTCAGTCGCGAGTTTTGGAAGAAGCATTGATTCAGGCTGGTTTACCATACCGAATATATGGTGGTATGCGATTCTTCGAACGTCAGGAGATCAGAGATGCGCTTAGTTACCTTAGACTGATGGCAAATCGGCGTGATGATGCAGCGTTTGAAAGGGTCGTGAATACACCCACCCGTGGTTTAGGTGATAAGACGTTAGAAACGATTCGTGCTGCTGCAAGAGACAGAGGAGAGACGTTATGGGAAGCGAGCAGCGCTTTACTGGAGCAAAAAGTGCTTGCTGGACGTGCTGCTAGCGCCTTAGGTCGTTTTATTGAGTTGATCGTGGCGTTAGAAGATGACACCGCTGAAATGCCGTTACATGAGCAAGCGGACCATGTCATTAAATCTTCGGGTTTATTTGCCATGTATCAGCAAGAAAAAGGCGAGAAGTCTAAGGCACGTATTGAAAACCTGGAAGAATTAGTCACCGCATGTCGACAGTTTGAGCGGCCTGAAGAAGCCGATGAAATGACAATGTTATCTGCTTTCCTTTCTCATGCAGCATTAGAAGCAGGAGAAGGACAAGCTGATGAGTTTGATGATGCGGTTCAACTCATGACGTTACACAGTGCCAAAGGGTTAGAGTTTCCGATGGTATTTATGGTTGGTGTTGAGGAAGGGATGTTTCCTAGCCAGATGTCCGCGGAGGAAGCGGGTCGTTTAGAAGAGGAACGTCGCTTATGTTATGTCGGCATGACACGAGCGAAGGTTAAACTCTACATTACCTATGCGGAAATGCGTCGTTTATATGGCCAAGATAAATATCATAAGCCGTCACGATTTATTCGTGAGTTACCCGAGTCTTGCTTAGAAGAAGTAAGAATGAAAGCTCAAGTGAGTCGATCCACCTCTTCTGGGCGTTTTAGCCAAACGGCGGTGAAAGAGAGCTTTAATGAAACCGGCTTTAATCTGGGACAGAGAGTGCAACACCCTAAGTTTGGTGAAGGAACCATTATTAACTTTGAAGGTAGCGGTCCTCAGAGTCGTGTACAAGTCGCTTTCAATGGTGAAGGTATTAAATGGTTAGTGACGCAATATGCAAAGTTGCAAGTACTATAATGCACTAACTCAATACAACATATGAAAAAGAAAAACCCCGATACTTGCGTATCGGGGTTATAGTCTTACTCGCAGCAATCCGGCTACTAAATGTGCTCCATGCATCAAATCCTTGATAGTGTGCTGTTATCCTTCAGCGCATTCCTTTTCATCGCCTTCCTAGCGGTGTCCTTGATCTTATCCTGATCAGCCAACAATCCTCGTTAGCGTGCTTCACTTGTTCCTTGAGCGGTGTCCTTTACATCATCCTGATGTTCAGTCCTTGCCTCATCCAGAGGTGTCCATTGTCTTTCCTTAGTAGTAACCATCCTAGTCACTATTGCGTCCATTCAATGTCCATTTTGCTTTCCTTGCTGGTTATTCATCCTAAATAACCAAATCTTCATCCTGAAGATTACCTATCCTTAGGTCTCTCTATTCCGTGTCAGCATCCTTCCGACAAGTTAAATATTAGCGAATATAGGACTAACAGCAATAGCTGAATGGCAATATCAATACTTGCCTAATAAGTTGGATTAACGTTAGTTGTTGATAAATAAGGTTAATTCAAATGGATCTAATCTAAGTCTGATAACGAGAAGTAGGGAACTCTTACGGTCATGTGAGAGATCTCTTACAAACAGATGCAGGTAAATCGTAACCTAGCATCTGCATAGAAGGTGACAAATGTTGACTTTTTATGCTGCGTTACTGTTCTCGTCTGTTTTTTGCGTGACGAATACCGTCAAAACTAAATAAAACAAGCGCGCTCCAAATAAACGTGAATGTGGTGGCTTTATCTGAGCTAAAAGGTTCGTTATAGACCAAAACTGCCAGTAGAAACATCAAACTTGGGCCAATGTATTGGAAGAATCCCAATGTAGAAAGCATCATTCGTGTGGCAGCACCATTGAAACACAGTAGAGGTAAGGTTGTGACTAAACCTGCCGCAATTAATAGAATGTTAAGTGACATTGGGTTTTGGCTGAGATCTGCAGTAGGACTAGTTGTAATAAACAGTAAGTAGAATGCTGCGATAGGTAACATGATCAGCGTCTCAATAAAAAGTCCTGTCTGTGCATCTAAGTTGATTTTTTTTCGTAATAAGCCGTATAAGCCGAAACTGGTCGCGAGTATCAGAGCAATGACGGGTATGCTTCCAAAAGCGATAACTTGAATAGCTACGCCAACTAGAGCCAGTACTACGGCCAGCCACTGTAACTTTCTTAACCGTTCGCCCAAAAATAACATCCCCAGTAGAACATTGAATAATGGGTTAATGTAATAGCCTAAGCTGGCATCTAGCATGTGGTCGGAATTGACGGCCCATATGAAGACTAACCAGTTGACGCCAACTAAAATCGCTGTAGAGATAAGAACCAGTAAGGTTTTTTTATTACGTAAAACGCTTTGTACTACACGCCAGCGGCGACTAACGTGAATGAGCAGAGCCAGAAAACCGAAAGACCAAATCACTCGATGGCTAAGTATTTCTAAAGGTGTTACTTCACCAAGCGCTTTGAAGTAAATAGGCGCAAACCCCCACATGGTGTATGCGGCTATTGCCAGCAATACCCCCTGGCGAGATCGTGTTTGTTGTTCTGTTGTCATTGACGTAAAGACCTGATTAGACGTGATAAAGAGAAGCAAGATGCTAAGTATAAGAGTGAGATCTCAATTTCTCCTAATAATTTGATGTTTTATTCAGTTACAAAGCAAACTACAATGTGCGCCTTATCTTCATAATGAAGATGTTTCAATGACTAAATGTTAGGAACCTCATGACTTCGACACTTTTGGCTGAACCTTTGCAATCTAATGATGCTGAACGTGTACTCAATGAGGTATTCGGTTACCAAGAGTACCGGAGCGGCCAACAAGAAGTAATAGAGTCAGCTTTATCAAACCAAGACAGTTTGGTTATTATGCCTACGGGCGGTGGTAAATCACTTTGCTATCAAATTCCAGCGTTAGTAAAAGATGGTTTAACACTGGTTATCTCTCCGCTGATCTCTTTAATGAAAGATCAGGTCGATCAATTAAAAGCAGACGGTGTCGCAGCTGAGTGTATCAACTCCTCTTTACCCAGAGATGAATTGATTGCTATTTATAACAGAATGAATAGCGGCGTTCTTAAGCTAGTGTATGTTTCTCCTGAACGAGTATTAACTCAAGAGTTTCTTCAGCGTCTTTCGCACCTTAACTTATCAATGATCGCGGTTGACGAAGCACACTGTATATCTCAGTGGGGCCACGACTTTAGACCAGAGTACGCTGCTCTGGGGCAATTAAAACAGCATTTCCCATACGTCCCCTTTATGGCTCTTACTGCAACGGCAGATGAAGCGACGCGTGAAGATATACTATCTCGTTTAAGCCTAGAGAATCCTTGTCAGTATCTGGGTAGCTTTGATAGACCGAATATCCGTTACAACTTGGTCGAAAAACATAAGCCTGTTTCTCAGGTTATTCGTTTTCTTGCTAATCAAAAAGGGCAGTGCGGCATTATATACTGTGGCAGCCGCAAGAAAGTGGAAATGTTGACCGAGAAACTGTGCAATAACCATATTAGGGCGGCAGGTTATCATGCAGGTATGGATGCAGATGAAAGAGCTTATGTTCAAGATGCCTTTCAAAAAGATGATATACAAATTGTCGTGGCCACTGTTGCATTTGGAATGGGTATTAACAAGCCTAATGTTCGTTTTGTGGTGCATTTTGATATACCTAGAAATATTGAATCCTACTACCAAGAAACTGGCCGAGCGGGTCGAGATGGTTTACCAGCAGAAGCGATGATGTTGTATGACCCTGCGGATATGTCATGGTTGCGCCGTATATTAGATGAAAAGCCAGATGGCGCGCAAAAACAGGTAGAGAGTCATAAACTCAATGCGATGGGGGCGTTTGCAGAGGCGCAAACGTGCCGCAGACAGGTGCTTCTTAATTACTTTGGCGAATATCGTCATGAGCCATGCGGAAACTGTGATATTTGCCTTGACCCTCCTAAACATTTTGACGCTACAGAAGCGGCGCAAAAAGCGTTGTCCTGTGTCTACCGAGTAAAGCAAGGTTTTGGCATGGGCTATGTGGTTGAAGTATTGCGAGGTATGCAGAATATTAGAGTGAGAGAAAATGGTCACGATAAGATTTCTACCTATGGCATTGGTCGAGAACATAGTCATGACTATTGGATTAGTATTATCCGTCAGTTGATACACAAAGGGCTTTTGAGCCAAAACATCACTCGAAATTCAACGCTTCAGCTTACAGAAGAGGCTCGTCCACTGCTCAGAGGGGATAGAGAATTAGAACTAGCGGTTCCTCGCTTGGATACTTCGGTTAGAAATGCTAGGTCAGATAAGTTGGCGAATAAGCATTATGATAAAAAGCTGTTCGCTAAATTGAGAAAACTGCGTAAGAGCATTGCCGACGAAGCTGGAATCCCTCCTTACGTTGTGTTCAGTGATGCCACACTTATTGATATGGCGGAGATTCTACCAACATCTTATGGTGAAATGCTGGCGGTTAATGGCGTCGGGCAGGTAAAACTGGATAAATACGCTGATGATTTTCTCGACCTTATTCAGGAGCACTTAACTCATGGCTAACTCTGTTGTTTGGCAACTTAAAGAGCATATTGCGGATGGCAAACTAATACTTAGTGGCCCATCATTTGATGTTGATAGTTTTCCTGCAATAGGTAATGAGTTAGTTAGAACTCTTTCTGCCACTATCGTAGAGAAGCAGTTTGATGCTGATTTACACTCTTGGTTGATTGACTTTGAAGGCTGTCGTTTTTTTCTCAGAGCGGAGCATTACACAGAGTCAATATGGCTAGAAGCGGTGTCAATTAATGAAAGTGAAGAAGAGTTGAACTATCTTGCCAAACTCTTTAGCGCGGGTATTTAACGACTCGACTAATGGTGATGTTGTTGGGAATATTTAGCTTATTTTCATACTAAAACGTTTGCTTATTATTGCGCTATTGCACCGTGATATGATTAAGGTATAATCGCCGCCCGCTCAGTTGAGCGAATTACATTACGGGTTTGAAGTGATTGGCACTTCAACAATTGGGTTCCCTCCACCCCATCAACAAAAAGGTTTAGCATGAGTAACTTTACCCCTGCGCAATTGCGCAAAGCCCTTTCAATTCTTGTTCTGTTTCACTTGGTGATTATTAGTTCTAGTAATTATTTAGTGCAAATACCCTTTACTGTTTTCGGGCTACATACCACTTGGGGGGCATTCACCTTCCCATTTATTTTTCTAGCGACTGATCTAACGGTTCGTATTTTTGGTGCCAAACTAGCAAGAAATATTATTTTCTTTGTTATGTTGCCTGCGCTATTGGTTTCTTATTTCTTGTCGGTTGTCTTTTTTGAAGGACAATTCCAAGGGTTAGCTCAGTTAAGTGAGTTCAACTTGTTTGTCGCTCGAATTGCGATAGCCAGTTTTATGGCCTACTTACTTGGACAGATATTAGATATTTATGTGTTTAATCGACTACGCCAAATGAAGCAGTGGTGGATTGCACCAACTTGTTCTACCTTGTTTGGCAACGCATTAGATACGTTAGCATTCTTTGCGATTGCTTTTTATAACAGTCCTGACGCATTTATGGCCGAACACTGGCAAGAAATTGCGTTGGTTGATTACGGTTTCAAGC
Organism: Vibrio sp. 99-8-1; assembly: GCF_013114595.1. Taxonomy (GTDB): domain Bacteria; phylum Pseudomonadota; class Gammaproteobacteria; order Enterobacterales; family Vibrionaceae; genus Vibrio. The sequence goes on from NZ_VTXE01000039.1 coordinate 35,400, forward strand.
TGGTTATTAGTTTAGGTTTGTTTGTACCAATGTATGGTGTATTACTGAATTACTTAATTAAAAAGTTAACAAGTATTAATCCTAAACTAACTATTTCGGGTGTAGAAGCGAACTAAACGCTTTTATAGCGCGCTTTCGATGCAAACAAAAATAGGGCGATTCTCGCCCTATTTTTATGTCATCTATATTTTGTTAGTCCATCTTATCTATTCAGTGGCTATGACAGTTAACGGCCAATTTAAATCAGACTGACGATTAGATTCTATTTCTAACTCTGCATTGGTTAGTGGATTTTCATCCAACCACTTTTTGCTGATACTTAATTGCAAGTTATCTTCCTCAGCATGTAAATGATAGAGAGGGATAAGATCAAAGCTACGACGATGCGTGAGTATTATTGATATCCGCAATAGGCGAAGTATGCGCTTACTACTGGTATCTGATAGAGCATGTTGGGTAGGCATTGTGGTGAGTTGATCTTTATATCGTCTGGCGGTTTCTGACAGGTAGCACTTTTGAGCTCTTGTATAACCAGGTAGATCAAGGTGTTGTAAAAGATAGGCGCTATGTTCACCACCTTTTTTAAAGTCTATAGATAGACCAATTTCATGCAGTTGGGCTATGGTATCCAGCAACATTTTAGCGTGAGACTCAGGAAGCCAATTTGGCCCACACTGCTTTAATAGTGTGTTGGCGACAACGGAAACTTGATGAGCATACTCTTTATCTATTTGATACCGAGTTTGAACACTGTTGATGGTTCTCGCTCTAATATCATTTTGACGCATCGGCTCGATCATTTCGTAGGCGAGACCTTCTCGTAATGCTCCACCTGCCAGAGTCATGCAGTCGATTTCCAATAGTTCAAAGACAGCAATAAGAATAGATAGCCCACTAGGAAAAACGAGTGCTCTTTCAAGGGTTAACCCTTCAATTTCCAACTCTTCTAAGTGAACAGAACTCATCGCCTGTTTTTGCAATCGTTTTAGCTTAGACAAAGTAATTACTTCATCCATGCCTTGAGCCAACATGATCTCTTGCAATGCTTGCACAGTGCCACTGGCACCAACACAAACATCCCAACCGATAGATTGATATTGTTGCAAAATAGGCTGTAAGGTGCATTTTGCTGCATCTATAGCGTTGCTAAAGTTGCTATTGGTTAGTTGACGATCTTTGAAGTGCTTTTCGAGCCAAGTGACACAGCCCATTTTTAAGCTTGTGAGGGCTTTCGTTTCGAACCCTTTACCGATGATGATTTCGGTACTAGCACCACCAATGTCAACCACCAGCCTGCGTCCCGTTCCCCCTGATGTGTGAGTCACACCTCGATATATAGTCGCGGCTTCTTCTTCACCGCTTATAACTTCGATCGGGTAACCTAGAATGCTATTCGCTTTTGATAAAAAAACATCCACATTGGTTGCGGTACGTAAGGTCGCGGTACCTACAATACGGATGTTTTCTTTTGGTATGTCTTGCAACCTTTCCGCAAATAAACTTAAACAGTCCCATCCTCGCTGCATGGCTTCAATACTTAATGCATTGTTTTCGTCCAAACCGGCTGCCAAACGTACTTTTCGTTTAATCTTAGCCATAGTTTGGACACTGCCATCGATATGACGCACGACGAGCATGTGAAAGCTATTTGACCCAAGATCAATAGCTGCATAAAGCGGAGATGACACTGCTTGATTCATATTTGCGTTGTATTCCCTTAGTTGCGAGGTGGTCTTGAACGATAATTGCGTTTATTGCGGTTGCCGTTTCGTGCTCCGCCAGTATTCGTTCTGCGCATATTTGGGTTACGGTTTCTGCTTCGTAAAGGAGCAGGTAAATCGTCAATCAGTGCGTCAGCATCATAATCAGATACAGAAATAGTATGTTCAATATACTCTTCAATTGCAGTTAGATTGATAGCATACTCTTCACAAGCAAAGCTGATAGAGTGACCACTTGCGCCCGCACGACCTGTACGACCTATACGGTGAACATAGTCTTCACAATCGTCAGGGAGATCATAGTTGAATACATGCGTCACTTGAGGAATATGAAGTCCGCGAGCTGCGACATCCGTTGCAACAAGTATATCGACATCGCCATTAGTGAACTGCTCAAGAATTTTTTCACGTTTCTTCTGCGGTACATCCCCAGTCAATAGACCTACACGGTGACCATCAGCAGCTAAGTGTCCCCAGATAGAGTCGCACTTGTATTTGGTATTCGCGAAAATAATGGCGCGATCTGGCCAATCCTGCTCAATTAGAGTTTGCAGTAGAGACATTTTATGTTCATTGGAAGGATAAAATAGCTCTTCCTGAATTCTGTGGCCGGTTTTCTGCTCTGGTTCAACTACCACATGTTCTGGGTTATGCATGTGCTCAAACGCCAACTCTTGTACTCGATAAGAGAGGGTGGCTGAGAATAGCATATTCAGTCTATCTTGAGGTTCCGGCATGCGACGGAACAAAAAGCGGATATCTTTAATAAAGCCTAAATCAAACATACGGTCAGCTTCGTCTAGTACTACCGCTTGAATATGATTAAGGTCGAAAACTTTTTGTTTATAGAAATCGATAATACGACCGGTTGTTCCGATCAAAATATCAACGCCAGACTCTAGTTTAGCTCGTTGCTTGTCATAACTTTCGCCACCGTACGCTAAGCCAGCTTTGATGCCAGTTGATTCAACCAGTGATTCAGCGTCGTTATAAATCTGAATAGCCAGTTCACGCGTAGGCGCCATGATTATTGCTCGTGGCGATGAAACTTTTTTGCCTTCAACAGCAGGTGTTTTCAGTAAGTGATTAAAAATAGCAGTAAGAAACGCTAAGGTTTTACCAGTCCCAGTTTGGGCCTGGCCTGCAATGTCTTGGCCGGTGAGCAGTACCGGCAACGCCAAGGCTTGGATAGGGGTACAAAATTCGAACCCTTTTTTGTCCAATCCTTCAATGACTTGCGAGTGTAAATCGAAGTCGGCGAACTTTTGCTCTGTGATGTGCGTCTTTTTCATTGTTATAGAATATCAGTTTAGGGTTGCAATACGGAAGCAAATACATTCCAATAGAGTATCTATTTTCTGGTTATCATCCAACCAGTAGCATATAAACACATTGGAGTGGAAGATGAGTGATAAGATTTTGCAGCTTTCTGATGAAGCATTTGATAGTGATGTAATCAAAGCTGCAGGCCCGGTTCTTGTTGATTTTTGGGCTGAATGGTGTGGTCCTTGTAAGATGATTGCCCCAATTCTAGATGAAATTGCAGAAGAATACGAAGGTAAGCTCACCATTGGTAAATTAAATATTGACCAAAATGCAGGAACTCCACCTAAATTTGGTATTCGTGGAATCCCAACACTACTTCTTTTTAAAGATGGAAGTGTTGCAGCAACGAAAGTTGGTGCATTATCAAAAACTCAATTAAAAGAGTTTTTGGACGCAAACTTATAATACAGTTTGCACTCGATGAGCGAGAAACCGCGCACCTTAACAAATGCGCGGTTTTGTTTTTTGTAAAACTAGACTAGACTACTTTTTAGTGATAGTTTATCGCACGATAAATAAACAAATGTTCATTTCTTGGTCGATCCTGAGACCGAAAATATCTTAACTAACACATACAGATCCTATTTTGACTACTAAAGTATCTACTACTATGAATCTGACTGAACTGAAGAACAGGCCTGTTTCTGAGCTTGTGAAACTTGGCGAAAGCCTAGGTCTGGAAAACCTTGCACGTCTGCGTAAGCAAGACATTATTTTCTCTATCCTAAAAGCTCACGCAAAAAGCGGTGAAGATATTTTTGGGGATGGCGTTCTTGAAATCTTACAAGATGGCTTTGGTTTCCTACGAAGTGCGGATAGTTCTTATCTTGCTGGTCCTGATGATATTTACGTATCACCTAGCCAAATTCGTCGTTTTAACCTAAGAACCGGCGATTCTATTTCCGGTAAAATTCGACCACCGAAAGATGGTGAACGTTACTTTGCACTTTTAAAAGTAAATACGGTTAATGACGATAAGCCAGATAATGCCCGCAATAAAATACTGTTTGAAAACTTAACACCATTACATGCTAATGAGCGCATGGTGATGGAGCGTGGTAACGGCTCAACAGAAGACATCACGGCACGTGTTTTAGATTTGGCATCTCCGATTGGTAAAGGACAACGTGGCTTGATTGTTGCCCCACCAAAAGCCGGTAAAACAATGTTGCTGCAAAATATTGCGCAGAGCATTGCTTATAATCACCCTGAGTGTGAGTTAATGGTGCTTTTGATCGATGAGCGTCCAGAAGAAGTAACCGAAATGCAGCGCCTAGTTAAAGGTGAAGTTATCGCGTCTACTTTTGATGAGCCAGCCTCTCGTCACGTTCAAGTTGCTGAGATGGTGATTGAAAAAGCGAAACGTCTAGTCGAGCACAAGAAAAATGTAATTATTTTATTGGACTCAATCACTCGTCTAGCTCGTGCTTATAACACTGTGGTTCCTTCATCAGGTAAAGTTCTGACTGGTGGTGTAGATGCGAATGCTTTACATCGTCCAAAACGATTCTTTGGTGCCGCACGTAATGTTGAAGAAGGTGGTAGTTTAACTATCATTGCAACAGCATTGGTTGATACAGGCTCTAAAATGGATGAAGTTATCTACGAAGAGTTTAAAGGTACAGGTAATATGGAACTGCACCTTAACCGTAAAATCGCTGAAAAACGTGTATTCCCAGCCATTGACTTTAATCGCAGTGGTACTCGTCGTGAAGAGCTTCTAACTAAGGCTGACGAACTACAGAAAATGTGGATACTTCGTAAAATCGTTCACCCTATGAGTGAAACCGATGCGATGGAGTTTTTGATCGACAAGCTTGCGATGACTAAAACCAACAACGAGTTTTTTGATGCAATGCGAAGACAGTAGCATTTAAGCTAGCTGAATATAAGAACACCAGCCATACTTTATGGGTGGTGTTTTTTTTTGCTCTAATTTTTATTAATCTTATTTGGAGAGTCACTATGCGACATGGAATGTTGTGGACCTTTCTACTGATTTTACCTTGGTTATTTCAAACCGCTTTTGCACAAGAGATTACCCCTAGCACTCGTCAGTTATGGCTAGAAAGTGACAATGTTCAGCAAAATACAGCAGACATAGTGCGCTTTGCACGTGTTGGCGATGTTGATGCTATGGCTCAGGCATTAAGTCAGTTGCCTACAAATGAGCAAGAAGCGGTACGTTTTTTATTGTTAGAGCATATTGAAACAGAGGAGATGCTGCTTACCGCAGAGGTTGCAGAGTATGTACAGAGCCTCTCATTGATAGCACCTGCATTTTATCTTCGCCATTTTGGTGATGGCTACGAGTTTGTGACGCCTGCATTTTCTTATCCTTCGATAGCTAATCGTATTGTCAAAAAATGGCAGTATGATCAAAAAGTAACCCAATTCATTTTGGCGGTTGAGCGGCAAGAATTAAGTTTAGAAAAATGGCTCAATGAAGGTAGCTTGACGGAAAATAAACTTAGAGAGCAACTTTTGATCGCAGAGATGGATGGATTATCCCCTCCAGCTATTTTATTTCTTGTCGAACAAGTGCTCCAAACGGATAACAAGATAATTTTTTGGCTTCCCTCCAATGCAGTCATGGTCAAACTTGCCCAGTTAAGTAATCAGCCGAAGCTCTATAGCATGCTATGGAAAATGAAGACAGATAAGAGTAGTAAGCAAGAGTTGTTTCGTTTGATGGAAGTAGCAGATGAGTTTTCTATAAAGATGATCATAGGTTCCGCTTCTAATCCTTCTTTAAATGAAGAAGTGATAAAATATTTTGCCGCTAAAAGACCGAAAGTTGAAGTGATAGAAGATTTTTTAGTCGCAAGTTTGTCTGTAAAAGAAAATGATAAAGCCTATTTCACTGCAAGTGAGTTGTCCAAGCAGGGTTATGATAAGTGGTTGAAGGAGTTACTCATATCAACCCCTTCGGTAAATAGCGGTGCAATTAAAAAAGTGTTATCAGAGTGATATCGTTTCGAACCGTTAACCAATACCCCTTACCCTAAGCCAAGGTCGAACCGCTAAGTTGCTTGGGTATATACGCCATTTGTTATAATATTGTTTTTTTATTTAGTGATATTTAGCCCTATGAATTTTAAGGACTTACGTGAGTTTATTGCCTACTTAGAAAAACAGGGGCAGCTTAAACGAATTACTCACCCTATCGATCCTCACTATGAAATGACAGAAATTAGTGACCGAACACTAAGAGCAGGTGGTCCTGCTCTGTTATTTGAAAACCCGATTGGTTATGACATACCTGTGCTGACGAACCTATTTGGTACTGCACAGCGAGTGGCTATGGGGATGGGGAGAGAAGATGTCTCTGAACTAAGAGAAGTCGGTAAGTGGTTGGCCTACTTAAAAGAACCAGAGCCACCGAAAGGACTTAAAGACGCCATAGATAAAATACCGGTATTTAAACAAGTATTAAATATGCCCACTAAGCGACTTCGTAAAGCGCCATGCCAAGAGATTATTTGGCAAGGTGATGAGGTAGATTTAGATAAGATACCAGTAATGAGCTGTTGGGCTGAAGATGTTGCTCCATTATTAACTTGGGGTTTGACGATAACAAAAGGTCCAAATAAAAAACGTCAAAACTTAGGTATTTATAGACAACAAAAACTAAGTAAAAACAAAATTATCATGCGATGGCTTGCGCATAGAGGTGGAGCGTTAGATCTTCAAGATTGGATGGAATCTAATCCAGGAGAACGCTTTCCTGTCACGATTGCATTTGGTGCTGATCCCGCAACTATTCTCGGTGCGGTTACGCCTGTTCCTGATACTTTGTCTGAGTACGCTTTTGCTGGATTACTGCGAGGCAGTAAGACCGAAGTGGTTAAATCGATAAGCAATGATCTAGAGATTCCAGCCGGGGCAGAGATTGTTTTAGAAGGTTATATCGATCCCGAAGAGTTCGCCGATGAAGGGCCTTACGGAGATCATACTGGTTATTATAACGAAGTGGAGCAACATCGAGTCTTTACAGTAACTCATGTAACCATGCGTAATAAGCCTATTTACCACAGCACATATACAGGCCGACCACCAGATGAGCCAGCAGTGCTAGGTGTTGCTCTTAACGAAGTCTTTGTGCCTATACTACAAAAGCAGTTTCCAGAAATTGTTGATTTCTATTTGCCGCCGGAAGGGTGTTCGTATCGTATGGCCGTAGTGACAATGAAGAAACAGTACCCAGGACATGCTAAGAGAGTGATGATGGGAGTGTGGTCATTTTTAAGACAATTTATGTACACTAAATTTGTGATTGTTTGTGATGATGATGTCAACGCACGAGACTGGAACGATGTGATTTGGGCAATAACAACTCGAATGGATCCCGCTCGAGATACCGTTATGATTGATAATACACCTATTGATTCTTTGGATTTTGCCTCTCCAGTCGCGGGGCTGGGATCAAAAATGGGGCTGGATGCAACTAATAAGTGGCAAGGCGAAACTCAGCGAGAGTGGGGAAGGCCGATTAAAAAAGATCCTCAACTTGTCGCAAAAATAGATGCTATTTGGGATGAGTTAAATATTTTATGAACCATATCGTAACTTTATATCCACAAAATATAGAGTTTGAGGTGTCAGAAGAGACAACCTTGTTGGAAGCTGCACTCAACAGCAATATCAAGTTTCCACATCGTTGTCATATTGGAGCATGCTCTAGTTGCATGTGCCGGTTACTGGAAGGAAACATAGAGTACCAATTGCAACCAATGCTGACAGAAAAAGAACAAGCAGATGGTTGGATGTTTCCTTGCTTAGCTTATGTTAAGTCCAATATAAAACTTACCTTTGAAGAGTAAGAGGAAATAATGATAGTTAATTGTAAAGTAAAGTCTATAGAGCCATTGGCCTCTAATACATGTCAAATAGTGCTGCAACCTATTAAATCCGTAGACTTTAAAGCGGGGCAGTATTTGATGGTTGTTATGGGGGAGAAGGATAAAAGACCATTTTCCATCGCAAGCAGTCCTTGCCGCCATCAAGGTGAATTAGAGTTACATATCGGTAGTGCTGATGAAAACCCGTACTCTCAGGAAGTGGTTGAGAAGATGCGTCAAGTTATGCAGCAAGACAGTACTATAGAGATTGATGCTCCTCATGGTGATGCATGGTTACAAGAGTCAAATAGACCATTGTTACTGATCGCTGGCGGAACCGGCTTTAGTTATGTCCGCTCGATGCTTGATCACTGCTTAAGCCAGAATATCAACCGAGATATCTACTTATATTGGGGGGCTCGAACGGATTGTCAGCTCTACGCTTATAAAGAGTTAATGGAAATAGCCGCACAACACAGCAATATTACTTTTGTTCCTGTTGTTGAACAAGTTGGCCGAAACTGGCAAGGGAAGACAGGTAATGTTCTATCCGCAATCAAACATGATTTTGACAGTTTAGAAGATTATGACATTTACATTGCGGGCAGGTTTGAGATGGCCGGCGCAGCCAGAGAGCAATTTACTAAGGAAAAAAATGCTTTAGTGGAACGTATGTTCTCTGATGCTTATTCATTTATATAATGATAGGCAAGATATCTGATCGAAAAAGGCCTTTTTAGGCCTTTTTTTGTGCAAAGAGAAGAAAAATTAGCCGGAAAAAAGAAAAATCGTAATTATTTAAAAAAAGATGTTGCACCAAAAAGAAATCTCCCTATAATGCGCATCTCCCAACGACGAGACCTTATCAAATAAGGGATTCAGAGAAGGGAAGAAAATTCGGTCTTGAGATAATAATTTAAAAAAGTGTTTGACACATTACGTTATCTCGCTAAAATGGCCGCCCACTTCGATGAGAAAGCTGAAAGGCTTAAAAGTAAAGTTTTACTACTTATTGAAGTTGCTCTTTAACAATTTAAACCTATCAATCTGTGTGGGCACTCGTTGATGACAATCGAAGATGATTCTCTGCTTTCGGGCACGAAATCAACAACGGTTTCAATGAA
>NZ_VTXE01000040.1 GCF_013114595.1 Vibrio sp. 99-8-1
ACTTGAACCGGCACAGCGCGAACGCCGAGGGATTTTAAATCCCTTGTGTCTACCAATTCCACCACCAGGGCACGCAATTCTTTATTGCGATGCTGTTAACTGAACAAGTTATGACACCATCTTGATACCGAATAATCATCAATATCACAAAATGTGGAGGCGCGTCCCGGAGTCGAACCGAGGTCCACGGATTTGCAATCCGCTGCATAGCCACTCTGCCAACGCGCCATTGTTTTCAAAGGCTTGCCCTTGAGAACGAGAGGTACTTTAACGGATTGAGATATTGAGTCAACAAAAAATTTCGTTATTTTGATCAAGTGGTTACTCAACAAGCGAAATGATGTTTTTTTTGCCGTTATTGCCAAAAATCAAGCAGTACACCCCTTTCACCGCTCCTACTTAACGGATAAAAGGCCATAGAAACGAAGTCACTATGCTTTCCGGTATCAATCCTAAATCAAAAACAATAACCTTGACAGACACATCCAGCTATCAGATATTATTGACCTTCACATAAGGTAGCAATGAATAGCATGAAAGCAGTACGCTCATTTTGGACAACGTGTTTAACGCTGTTAGCATTATCGCTAACCAGTGTCGTGCACTCTGCTCCGCTATTATTGCCTGTTGATCAAACTGAGCCAGCTCACGTAATCGATGAGTCAACTCACCTTTCTTCCCATTGTGAAGACAAACAAGAACATAACGTGGAGCGTAACAACACAGCAAATAACTGCTGTAGTAGCAGTTGTTACATTAGCGTTCCATTCTCACCATTTTCTCACCTAGAATTACTCCCTGCACACAGTTTGGCCTTAATTCTGAGTGATCCTCCTGCACCTTTATCCAGTTTCACACGTGCCCTCTACAAGCCTCCAATTGCTTGATTTTATTAATTTTTAAAAACTAAACATTATATTAATAGCATCAACAACTATATGGCTAAGTACCACTTTAAGCATAAGTGTACCTAGACCATAGGAGAACAAATAATGAAAGCTCTATTGACTGTATTTACCGCCCTAGTAATGAGTTTCTCGCTACAAGCAGCCACATTTACCGAAGGCGATTACTACACGACCCTAGATAATGAACCCTCAGCCACCCCCACCGTTACTGAGTATTTCTCATTTTACTGCCCACACTGTTATAAATTTGAGGGAGTGATTACTGAACTGAAGAAAAATATTCCAGACACGGCCAAGTTCCAGAAAGTTCATGTCGCCTTTATGGGAAATAATATGGCAGTACCTATGGCAAAAGCCTATGCCACTATGGTGGTGCTGAAAAACGAAGAAACCATGGTTCCGGTCATGTTCAAGCAGATTCACGACTTCCAGAAAGCACCAAGGGATGAGGCAGAGTTACGCCAGATCTTTTTAGACAACGGGGTAACCGCTAAAAAATTCGACGCCGCTTATAATGGTTTTGCGGTAGATTCCATGCAGAAGCGTTTTGACCAGCAGTTTAACTCAAGCACGTTAACGGGTGTTCCTGGTATTGTGGTTAATAATAAATATGTGGTTAAAGCGGATAAAATTAAGAACTATCAAGAATATTTTGATCTGGTTAACTTTCTACTAAAGAAATAACCTCTATAAGTTAGCAAAAATTAAAATCCCCCTCTAATCGCAAGGTTAGAGGGGGATTTTTCTATCCATCCGTAGGTGGAAAATCTATCTCTTTTCCACTAGCAGTAATAATTCTAACACTGTTTGGCTTACCGTTATCATCAAGTTTTAGCTCTCCAATGGCGCTAATATTGACTAAACGGTGTCTTCCTGCAATATCAGGATCTCTCTTTTTAATCTTCATCCGTTTTCGTTTAGTAAACCAGTTCAGTGGTGATTGACTGGCGTATAACATCCTATCCATAAAGTCGCAAAAACGTAGTAAACCATTAGGAAACTCGTTTTTAATCCCACTAGAGGTAATTTGATAAATATTTAAGCTATTACGATGAAACCTAAGCTTTATGTCATAGGCAAAAGAGTAATGAACGTCGCCAGAAAGAATTATAAAGTTGGTTGGCGTTTTGGTGTGGGTAAAAATACTCAATAAGGTATTCGCTGATCCGGGATGAGCCATCCAATTTTCCGCATCAATTAATAACGGCTCACCTAACCAAGTCATCATACGTTGCAGTGTCTCTATAAATTTCACACCAAACATTGGGGCTGGTGAAACGATAATTACAGATGGTTCATTTAACATGGATTGTTGCAATTCACTTAACGCTTCCCAATCCATTAAGCCTGAAGGTTTGTTCATCTTAGACTCAGAGCGCCACCGACGAGTTCGAGTATCTAATACCAAGACCTTCGGCGTTGTTTCAATTGTGTAATGCCACTGTTCAAACTTTAGTAAGCGGTCAATAAATCGATCTTGCTCTTCACTCCCCCACTCATTGCTGTACTGGCGAAACTCATCAATAAATGCACCATCAAACCGTTCAGGATCATTGCCCCACCCTTGGCACAGCCAGTAACTGATTAATCCATTACCTATAATCCGTTTAGATAACGAATTTTCATACGCTGCTTTTTCCCAACCTACGGTAAGGTTCCAGTCATCGGTAATATCATGATCATCAAAAATCATATAGGTGGGTAGATGCGCCATTAACCTTTGAACTTTTGCTAAACCAGCAACAAAGGCGCCAATAGACTGCTTCTCTTCATGCCACACTTTTTGCCAATGCTCTGTCAGCTTAACTCCGTTAACAACAAAGTCTTTATCCTCTATTCGGTCATCAACAAACGACCAAAGTGTAGGCGACCATACCAAAAGGTACATGGCAATAAACTCAGCAAATGTAAATAGGTGGTTTTCGCACTCTCTTGAGCTAAATATCGCCTTTTCAGAACTCGGTAGCAGTCGCTCTATAAATCCATTAGAGAGCCAATCACGTCCGGTTTTAACACTAGGGAGTAATTTATCTCGCCCATATAGAGTCTCAACATGCTGATAGAGTTGTTGAGAGTGTTTAACACTCCCTTGTGGAAAAGTCTCATCAGGTAAACCAAGTAACGGAATAACTTGGTGAATTGCGTCCAACATCGGACCCGCAACATGATCCGCATAGATTTGATCACCACTCATCATAAGTAATGCGGGGCGATCAAGCGGTTGCTGCTTCGCTATTTTATTGTCAGCGGCAACCAGACTGTCTTGACTAGAGTGATGAGGATTTCTACACGACCCATGTAAAACATGGTCTGCTCTGCTGTTAATGACAAAGGTGATGCGCTGTTCTTGTGAGTAGAGTAACGAAGGACTCAGTGAAGTGATATCTCCTTGCTGAGTGGTTATTTGATACTGTAGCGGCTGATCGGTCGGAAACTCTCCTCTCAGTTGCAGCAAAATTATCCAAGCAGAGTGACCAAGCTGTATCTGTTCGCTCTCCGTTATGGTTTTTTCAAAAAAAGGACTCTTTTGATCAGGAAAATAGAGAGAAACTGAGCCCTGCAAAGGTTGCGAAGTCGCCAACCAAAAAGTTAACTGTGAGGCTGTAGATTTTCTTATTATCGGGCCAGATAAAAGCAAAGGTATCTTATCGTCCATTTGGTCATTCAATGTGTGCATGCTTTCTATTCACCTCCACCATTCACTACTTCTATTCTGCCAGCTCACCTTTAGATCTAGGACTTTATCTTAAGGCTATTTAGCTAAATAAAACAATAATAACAATGTTGTAACAGGAAAAAGAGGCACAATTGAGTGATGATAAACAGATCCGAATATGTTTGTCGGTTAAAAAAGCGACATTTACCTATTTAAGGCTAACTATTTTGCGGTATAAGAAAAGATGAAGAGTGAATAAAAAGAGGTAGAAAAGAGAGGAATGAGAAGTGGAAAAAGCGTGAGAAGAAAACTTCTCACGCCCAAAAATCTTATTGGTTTTTGCAGTAAACGCGTGCGTCACGTGGTGTGTAGATACCAAATGTTACTGCACTTAGTAGACCGTTAACAAAAGTTTGTTGAACTTCTACTTTAGCTACATTTTCCATGCCGCCACAAACTTCAGCTGCATCGATCACTTTTTTCTGGCCAATACCATACACAAAAAAGCTTTGTGATTGCTCAAGAGTTTTGTCTTCTGCTGGAGCAGACATTGTAAAAGTTTGCTGAGCACAACCAGTAGCCAATACAGACAGTGCTGCAATTAAAACTAATTTTTTCATTCTAGCCTCGTAAAATTGTATTTCATGGTCCTGAGCGAAAAGTTCATTCACTAAATGATAATGAGCGACTCATTCATCCCATCCATTAAACAAGTTTGACACGAATTCAAACGCATATCCATAACGTTTTATTATGTAATCTGTGATGCATATTACTAATTATCAATTTGATTTATAATAATTAAGCTAAATTTTGAAAACTGCTAAGTGGTCTCTGCATTCATACAACAACATGAGGTATCAATATCTGTTATATCTGTTCCGGCTTTTGTCGCAAGTTAGCGGCCAGTTTTTCAGTCACCACGACAAATAGCTCAAGCTCCTCCTCAGATAAACCTTGCACCATTCTCTCGATCAATTGCCCATCCACTTGTTTCATCTGTTTTAATAAATCCACTGCGTTTGGCTCTAGTACTAATATTTGGCTTCTTTTGTCGCTTGGATTAGGTATACGTGCAATCAAACCATTGTGCTGCAAATCTTTAACCAACCTCGCAATCTGGGCTTTATCACGCTGAATAACCTGTCCCAACGTTTGAGCCGTACAAGGCCCTATTTTATCCAGTAAACGCAGTACCTTCACATGCATCATAGCAACCGGAAGTTGCTGCTCTATCAAGGCATCTTTCATCTCCGTTTTCACGCTAAAAAAGAGCTTAAAAAGAGAATCCAATAAATTTTGAGATTTCATTTCCATCAACTTAGTTGACATTATCAACTTTAATATCTAACATAGTTGCTATTATCAACTACATCCAGAGTTGATGCAATTATGTAAGGGCAAATAGATGAAATTTAAACGACGAATGGCTCAAGTATGTGATGTTATCGACCTTTCAAAACACATGCGCCGAATAGTAGTTACAGGTGACGATCTAGCGGATATTCCTAGCGGGCTAGAAAGTGCTCATGTAAAAGTTATTTTTCCTACCCCTGGAGAATCAAAACCGAAATTGAGTTTCGATCTCGGTCTTAAAAAGAGAATGCGCTCTTATACCATTAGGTATTTTGACGCCAAGACTCGCCAATTAACGATGGATTTTGCTGTAAATGACCATGTTGGTTTAGCTACTCAATGGGCATCGCAAGCTAAAGTGGGCGACTTTATCGGTATAGCGGGACCCGGAGAGATCAAACATACCGATTTTTTCGCGGACTGGCATCTAATTGTCGCAGACTTAACTGCGCTACCTGCGGCAGCCGCTACCATAGAAAAGTTACCAAAGGAGGCCACTGGTCACGCCTTCATTCAGGTGCCTTCGTCGCAAGATATACAAGATATACTCTGCCCTGAGCATCTTAATATTCATTGGGTCATTAACGGTGATCTGCAAAATAATGTACTGCTCAAAAAAGTCACCGAGATGACATGGCAGAACGGCGTACCCGCCATTTTTATCGCTGCGGGTTCAAAGCATATGAAGGCCATACGACAATTTGTGTTAACCAAACCCAATACCGCAAAAGAGAAGATTTATGCATCCGGCTATTGGAAATAGTTAACAGCTCAGATTTGATGATCAGCTACAGAGCTAAGATGCTGGCTAAGCTAAATGGATATTAGTGGATGTTAGCGAATTCGACAGCCATCAAACACTCTCAAGCCACTGATTTTTAATAAAAAAAGGAGGCTCCACGCCTCCTAAAAGTAGTACACTACCACAAAACACGCTACATTCTCATTCCACCATCGACTTCGATCACCCGACCAGTAACAAAATCATTCTCAAGAGCAAATTTCACTGTAGAAGCGATCTCTTCTGCATAACCTAATCGTCCAACAGGGATCATTTTCACCAGCCGCTGCATTGCTTCCGGTTTTATCTGATCCGTCATCGCGGTTTTTATTACGCCTGGCGCAATGGCGACAGAACGGATATTGTATCGACCTAACTCTTTCGCCCACACCTTAGACATGGTTGCCACGGCAGCTTTTGACGCGGAATAATTGGTTTGACCCACATTTCCTGCACGAGCAACGCTGGATATGTTGATTATGACACCCTCACTGTCCGTCTCCATCATCACTTTCGCCGCTTCTCTGGCACATAAAAATGTCCCCGTAACATTCACATCCATCACCGACTGAAACTGCTGCAAAGACATGGTATGAATTTGACCATCTCTCGCTTTAATAAACATCCCATCGCGCATCATTCCAGCATTGTTGACTACACCATTTAGCTGCGAAAAATCTTGAGCAATGGCTAGAAAGCTCTGACAAACTTGCTCTTCATTGGTTACGTCCGTTACGTAGTAGTTCACTTTTACGCCTAGCTGTTCACACTGCTGTTTTGTCTCGGATAACGAGGCTTCATTAACATCCAGAAGCGCCAAGTTCACACCACTCTCGGCCAGAGAAAGCGCCATGGTTTTTCCTAACCCTTGGCCCGCTCCGGTAATGGCAATAACACTGTTAGCAAGATCCATATCATCACCTACCCTTAAGCTTTATTTTGATAGAACTCAAATAGACTGGAAAAATCTTTCTGACCATTGCCTTGAGCACTATGTAACGTAAAGAGATTTCGCGCTAAGTTACCCATTGGGGTGGCGACTTGACTCTGTACAGCCGCTTCCATCGCAAGCCCCAGATCTTTCGCCATTAGTTGGCTCATAAATCCACCTTGGTAACCATTACTGGAAGGCACATTTTCCATTACTCCAGGGCAAGGGTTATACAGCTCTAGCGCCCAGTTTTTTCCTGAACTTTGCAACATAATGTTTGATAGCACTTTGGCATCCAGTCCGTTTTCTATGCCTAGATTTAATGCTTCGCAAGTCCCGCTCATCAATACACCTAACATCATGTTGTTACAGATTTTAGCAACCTGCCCTGCGCCTGCGTCTCCAGCATGGAAAACATTTTTTCCCATATGATCCAGTATCTGCTTTGCTTGCTCAAAACAGTGCTGCGAACCGCCAACAATAAAGGTTAGTGTCCCAGCCGATGCGCCAGACACACCACCAGACACAGGGGCATCAACAAAGTCAAAACCTTGTTGTTCCGCTTTCGAGGCAACATCTCTTGCGGTGGCAGGATCAATGGTTGAAGAGTCAATAAGCAGAGTACCCGATGAAACATTGGCCAAAACGCCGTCTGGACTAAAATAAACTGTTTGCACATGCTGACTAGCAGGCAACATGGTAATCACAACATCAGCATTGTCGACCGCATGTTGAATAGAGTCGGCCCCTTTTGCGCCAAGAGATATCGCTTTCTCTAGTGCCAAAGGATTAAGGTCATAAACGGTAACGTTGAACTGCGCGTTTATTAAGTTTTCTGCCATCGGGCCACCCATATTTCCAAGCCCGATAAAAGTAATATTTTTCATGTTAATCATCTCCATTATGATAGGTTGTATTCCATTAACTCTTCACTAAGAAGCTGCTGCGTAGTGCAGATTGGTGAGAAAAAACGCGCTAATAGTTGAGGCGAAACGCTAGACACGTCGTTATGAAGCCACTTAGGATCATGACTTTTATCAATGACCAAGCTACGTACACCTTCTCTAAAATCCCCTTCCATTCCACAGCGCAGTGTCAAACCGTGTTCTAGCCTAAAACACTCATCGAGCGGTAAGTTTTGATACTGGGTGAGCTGTTGATAGCTAATTTGCATAGATAGTGGGCTGCCGTACTCTAACGCGCTTTGCGCACTACGGAACCACTTGTTATCAATATCAGCAGCACTAATATTGGCGATGATTGAAGAGAGATCTTCCGCCTCACATAACTGGCGAATTTGCTCTGCAAAAGCCATCATTTTTTCCCCTTGAGGATTAGGGCAATCAAGTTTAGCCAGTAATTGCCCTATCTTGGCATTCTTATCGCTCTCTTTATGCCAATGTACACAAGCTAACTGCTCAATGAACATCGCTTTGTCATTTGCATCTACCACCCAATGACATAAGCCAACGGCTTTCATATCTTCAGCACTAATTTGTGCGGAAGTAAGAGAAAGAAATAGCGCATAAGGCTTTTCAATACGGTTAAGAAAATAGGTCGCTCCCACATCGGGATATAATCCAATTTTCACTTCTGGCATCGCAAATCGAGTGTTATTCGCAGCCACTCTCTGGCTCGCTCCCATAAACAGCCCAACGCCGCCCCCCATTAAATAACCATGTCCCCATGCGATAACTGGCTTTGAATAGGTATGGATCAAATAGTCACAGCGATATTCCAGTGAAAAAAAGCTATCCATCGCCTCCGTCGCGGTTGCAGGATCCTGCTCTCTGTTCTCCAGCAAACGATAGATGGCCTGTATATCTCCTCCGGCACAGAAGGCTTTGTCACCCCTTGCGTGCAACAGAACAGCGACGATACTGTCGTCCGCCTGCCACTGTAAAAGTTGCTGATATAGTTGCTCTATCATGGTGTAAGTCAGAGCGTTTAGCGCATTGGGATTGTCTAATTCAGCCACGCCGATTTGTGAACCATCAGTACACTCGATAACCGATAAATTAACTCTAGCCTGCATCATATTCCCTTACTTTGAGTGCCAGTTGGGTTTACGTTTCTGTAAAAAAGCAGCCACACCTTCCGTCTGGTTGTCGCTGTTGATTAGCTTCATAAACAGTTCACGTTCCAGTACGAGACCAGAGAGTTGGCTATTACCACGACCATGCTGTATTAGCGACTTACAAGCCCTAACCGAATCCGGTGACTGTCCCGACACTTTACTGGCCAATGTCATTGCGGATTGAAACGCCTCTCCAGTCGCCACCACTTCTTCAACCAATCCTATTTGCTTTGCTTGATCTGCCGTGACTCTTTCGCTGCACAAAATCATTCGTTTTGCCCAACCTTCTCCCACTAACGAGGTTAAGTTTTGCGTGCCTCCGGCACAAGGCAATAACCCGACCGATGCTTCGGGTAATCCCATCTGCACCTGCTGCTCAGCAATACGGATATCACAGGCCAGCGCCACCTCTAAACCTCCCCCCATGGCATAACCATTAATGGCAGCAATGGAGACCCCTTTAAAGGCGGATAATGCTTCAAAGGCCTGACCAAACGCATTAGCCATGTCCAACGCTTCCCCTCTGTCGCCGCTAGAAAAGGTGTTCAAATCTGCGCCGGCAGAAAAGAACTTTTTTCCCTCACCGGTAAGCACAAGCGCATAAATATCACTGTCGTTATTGAGCTTTATGATCAACTGCTGTAACTGGCGTAGCGACTCTAATGTCCACGTATTGGCCGGCGGGTTATCCATAACCAGCTGCGCAATATGTCCTTGTTTTTCTAACTTAATTTGTGCTGTCATGATAGTGTTTTCCTTAATCAATCATTACAAGGTCAGGCTAAAGCAGCTCGACACCTTCACTCAGTAATCGTCGCGATATGATCAGACGCATTATCTCATTTGTCCCTTCAAGAATTTGATGAACGCGGACATCTCGAAAATGACGCTCCACTGGGTACTCTTTGATGTAGCCGTAACCACCGTGTATTTGTATTGCCTGATCGCAAATTTGGAAACCGACGTCGGTAGCAAATCGCTTCGCCATTGCACAATAAGCGCTTTTTTCAGGGTGTTGATTGTCCAGCTTGCTGGCAGCTAAGCGCACCATCTGTCTTGCCGCCACTAACTCTGTGGCCATATCCGCTAACTTAAACTGCAACGCCTGAAAATGAGACAATGTTCGGCCAAATTGCTTCCGTTCAGTCATGTACTGCTTAGCTTCATTTAATGCTTGTTGAGCGGTTCCGATTGAACAGGTAGCAATATTAATTCGGCCGCCATCAAGCCCTAACATGGCGAACTTAAATCCTTCACCTTCCTCGCCAAGCAGGTATTTAGCGGGAATGCGCACATCTTCGAAATTGATCATACGAGTAGGTTGAGCATTCCAACCCATTTTTGACTCTTTCTTACCGTAACTAATGCCATCACTGTCTGCCGGCACCACAAAAGCAGAAACCCCCGTTGCGCCTTCTCCCCCAGTGCGAGCCATAACAACAAGAACATCGGTATCACCGGCACCTGAAATAAACACCTTGGCACCATTTAACCGATAGTGCTCCCCTTCTAACACAGCGCTTGTTGTTAATGAGGCGGCGTCTGAGCCGGCATTCGGTTCCGTTAAGCAGTATGACGCTAACGTCTCACCGCTAACTAGTTGAGGACAGAACTGTTCAGCCACTTCCGGCTTAGCAAAACTGGCAATCATCCAAGTGGCCATATTGTGAATCGTCATAAACGCTGTTGTCGCGGTACACCCCATCGACAGCTGCTCAAATATAATGGCAGCATCAAGACGCGACAGACCGAGTCCACCATGTTCTGGCGGTGTATAGATACTGAGAAATCCAAGCTCACCCGCTTGCTTTAACACCTCTTTGGGAAAGATAGCTTTCTCATCCCACTCAGCCGCGTAAGGCAGCAGCGCCAGATCAGAAAACTGTTTCGCCGCATCAGCAAAAGCTTGCTGATCTTCATTCAATTCAAAATCCATTTTGCATCCCAACCATTTCAATCATTGTTACTAGGCAAAAGTCACCCTATCACTGGGCGTCTCTTTTGCCTCGCCTATCACTATCACAAGCTTACCTGTGGTTAACTTAATGCTACTTGAGCTGAATAGTCATATTAGGACCAGAAGGAATATCATCTTCAAACCAACGAGCGGTAACGGTCTTAGTTTCAGTAAAGAATCTCACTGCCTGTTTACCGTATGCATGAAGATCACCATGGAAGCTTCCTTTCCAACCCGTAAAAGAGAAGAAAGGCAGAGGAACAGGAATTGGTACATTAATACCCACATTGCCCACTTCAATATGATGTTGATATTTTCTCGCCGCTGCACCACTAGCTGTAAAGATAGAAGTACCGTTACCGAATGGGCTGCTATTAATCAGCTCGATAGCCTCTTCTAAAGAGTCCACTTCCATAGTGAGTAGCACTGGACCAAAAATCTCTTGTTTATAGATAGACATCTCTGTAGTGACATTGCTAAACAGAGTAGGTCCAACCCAGTTGCCTTCCGGATAACCTTTCACTTGGCAATCAGAGCCATCAAGTAGACAGTCAGCGCCAGACTCTTTACCTTCATTAATCAGTTTAACCACCCGCTGTTTTGCTAACGGACTGATCAAAGGACCATAGCCGGCTTGTTCATCGTCCCATGCCCCCGGGTGAATCTTAGCTAACTCCTCTTTTAGTTCGCCGATCCACTCTTTACTGTCGCCAACAAAAACCGCAACCGAAATCGCCATACAGCGTTGACCCGCTGCACCTACGGAAGCACCAACCAAGTTATTGATGACTTGCTGCTTGTTAGCATCAGGCATAACAACCATATGGTTCTTTGCACCAGTGAAGGATTGAACACGCTTGAGATTATCAGTGCCCGTTTTATAGATATACTTACCAACCGGTGCTGAACCAACAAAGGATACGGCACGAATTACCGGATCACTTAATAGACGGTCCACTTGCGATTTTTGCCCATGGACAACTTGCAACACTCCCTTTGGCGCGCCTGCTTGCTCAAATAGCGCCGCCAGTTTCATCGCAGTTAGCGGTACTTGTTCGGAAGGCTTAAGCACATAGGTATTGCCACACGCAACCGCCATAGGAAACATCCATAATGGGATCATGGCCGGAAAGTTAAACGGCGTGATGCCTGCGCACACACCAAGAGGCTGAGTGTAAGAGTAGCCATCAATATTGGTGGCGACATTTTCCACCGTCTCACCCATCATCGCGCTAGAGATGTTTGCCGCCTGTTCAACCACTTCTATGCCTCGCCACACATCCCCTTTCGCATCGGCAAATGTTTTACCCGTTTCGCTAGAAAGCAGAGTCGCAATCTCATCATGTTGTTCTTTTAGCAAATGTTGATAACGAAGCATTAACCTTGCACGTTCAGGAGCAGAAACCTCTTTCCATTTTTTAAACGTTTCTGCCGCATGGGTAATTGCTGCGTTCATTTCAAGCTCTGTTGCACATGGCACCTGTGCAATCACCTCATTTGTCGCTGGATTGGTGACATCTAACCATTCGCTAGAATCTGAATCGGCAAACTCTCCACCAATATATTGTTTAACTCTCTGTGTCATGATGACTTCCTTGTGTGCAGTTATTAATCAAGATATATAAATCATTTCTGTTGTCGCCATTAAGCAATCTCTATTGCTATTGCTGTTGCTTCACCACCACCAATACAGAGTGAAGCAACTCCTCGTTTTCCACCGGTTTGTCTTAGTGCGTGAATAAGCGTAACCAGAATACGGTTGCCGCTGGCACCGATAGGATGACCCAGTGCGCATGCACCACCACGAGGGTTAACTTTGTTCTCATCTAAATCCAACGCTTTAATGGCGTGTTGAGTAACCACCGCAAACGCTTCATTGATTTCCCATAGATCCACATCCGACTTTTTCCAACCGGTCTTTTGCAGCAACTGCTCAATGGCATAGACAGGAGCAATAGTAAATTCTTCTGGTTTTCTCGCATGAGTTGCGTGTGCAACGACCTTTGCTAGAGGCGTTAATTTTTCCTCTGTCGCAAACTCGCTATCCAGTAATAGCAGAACCGAAGCACCATCAGATATCGAGCTTGAGTTTGCTGCCGTCACGCCACCATCTTTGGCAAAAGCCGCCCGCAACGTGGGGATTTTATTGACGTCGAGTTTATTCGGCTGCTCATCATCTGAGACTATCTGTTCATCGCGTCTTGACTTAACCGTCACTGGGACGATTTCATCAGCAAATAATTTATCGCCAATTGCATTTTGCGCTCTTGTGACTGACTGTTGTGCCCATTTATCCATGCTTTCACGGCTAAATTCATAACGTTGTGCCGTCTGTTCGGCGTAGACACCCATCAACTCTCCTTGATAAGCGTCCTGTAAACCGTCGTAAAACATATGGTCAAAGACCTGTTGATGACCGAGACGATAACCGTCTCTCGCCTTACTGAGCAGATAAGGCGATGCGGACATATTTTCCATACCACCCGCCACCACAGCTTTTGCGCTACCCGATTTAATAAGGTCACACGCCAACATCACAGTTTTCATTCCAGAGCCACACACCTTATTAAGAGTTGTCGCGCCAACAGACTGAGGTAAGCCCGCACCAAGTGCCGCTTGTCTTGCTGGTGCCTGTCCTACTGCTGCAGTCAACACACACCCCATAAGTACTTCGTCTACTTTGTTTTTGTCGAGTTGGCTTGCTTCTAGCGCTGCTTCTATCGCTTTTGCTCCTAAAGCGGTTGCCTCTGTAGTTGCTAACGCCCCTTGGAAAGCGCCTATTGGCGTACGTTTAGCGGCAACAACCCAAATTTCATTACTCATTTTATTAACCTTTCGTTGACGTTTGCGTAATAAATATACTAACATTTACGTAAACGTCAAGTTAAAGACTATTTGTTGTTATGTTAATTACTGCGTTTTTTACGAAACATATGTGAATTCAAGGATAAACAAGCATTACAATTCATTTACTTTAACGTTAACGAGTTATATATTCGTATGTAAGTTATACGAAAGTCGAAAGGTTAAGTAATGAATACATACAAAATCAGCGAACTTGCTAAAGAGTTTGACATTACAACCCGAAGTATCCGCTTTTATGAGGATTTGGGGCTGATTGCGCCTAAGCGCAAAGGGAACACCCGTATCTACGATGGTCGAGATCGAATTAGGCTAAAACTGATTCTAAGAGGTAAACGCTTAGGTTTCTCTCTCGCAGATATAAAAGAGCTATTTGAGCTCTACGATACTGATCAAAGTACAAGTCAATTGCGCTACATGATTCAGTTGATTGAAGATAAAAAAGCCACATTGCAGCAGCAGAGCGATGACATCAAGGCGGTAATGATGGAACTCAACGCGGCGAAGTCGCGATGTGAAAATACACTGAAAAATCTGGACGACGATATCGCCACCTGACAACTTTAACAAGATGTAGGTGGTTCCATATATAAGGACATAAAATGAAATCTACCTACTCTTCGTTAAACTTCGGTTACGACGAAACCATTGAAATGCTCCGTGAGCAGATAAACCATTTTGCTGCAACGGAGATCGCTCCCCTTGCTCAGTCTATCGATCAATCCAATGAGTTCCCCAACCATCTATGGAAAAAATTTGGCGATATGGGCCTATTAGGCGTCACCATTGACGAAGAGTTTGGTGGGGCAGAAATGGGCTACCTCGCCCACGTCGTAGCCATGGAAGAGATCAGTCGAGCTTCTGCCTCTGTCGGTCTTAGTTACGGTGCCCACTCTAACCTCTGTGTAAATCAGATCTCTCGCAATGGCACACAGCAACAAAAAGAGAAATACCTACCAAAACTGATCTCCGGTGAGCATATCGGCGCTCTTGCTATGAGCGAACCTGGAGCGGGCTCTGATGTGGTCTCCATGCAACTCAAAGCGCAACGCAAAGGTGATATTTTCTTGCTCAACGGCAACAAAATGTGGATTACCAACGGTCCAGATGCCTCAACCTATGTGGTTTACGCCAAAACTGAGCCAGAGCTGAATGCCAAAGGGATCACCGCCTTTATCGTTGAACGAAACTTCGCTGGATTTTCTCAAGCACAAAAGCTGGATAAATTGGGTATGCGTGGTTCCAACACCTGTGAGTTGGTTTTTCAAGACTGCGAAGTTCCTGCTGAGAACATCCTCGGCGAAGAAAACGGCGGCGTCAAAGTGTTGATGAGTGGCCTCGATTATGAACGCGCCGTTCTCGCTGGCGGCCCGCTTGGTATTATGCAGGCGTGTATGGATATCGTTGTGCCCTATATTCACGACAGAAAACAGTTCGGTCAATCCATTGGCCAGTTTCAGTTGGTTCAGGGAAAAGTCGCCGATATGTATACCCAAATGAACGCCGCAAAAGCGTATGTATATGCCGTTGCTGCCGCTTGCGACAGAGGAGAAACCACCCGTAAAGACGCGGCTGGTGCCATTCTGTACAGTGCGGAACTCGCCACCAAACTTGCCCTCGATGCTATTCAACTTTTAGGTGGCAATGGCTACATCAACGAGTTCGATACTGGCCGACTGTTACGGGACGCCAAGCTATACGAAATCGGAGCCGGTACATCTGAAATCCGCAGAATGCTAATTGGCCGCGAACTATTTAACGAAAGCGCCTAATTCTCGTTATCCATTTATCTCTGGGGTCTATTGACCCTAATGACCAATTTACATTAATGGCCTTATTTCATTGATTTTTTTAGCTAAGTATTCGAGCTAACAATGGATAGAGCATAAATTTGAATATCGTCGTCGCTAGCTGTGAATTCAGTGTCAGCGACGTCAAATGGAGACGACTTATTATGGCTCTGCTAACAAGCAACATAAACACTCAATCTGAGCAGTACCACAACAACTACCGCTCTATGGCGTCATTAGTTGATCAACTGTTTACCATTACTCATAAAATTGAAGACGGTGGTGGTGAAGCCGCCCGACAGCATCAACAGAAAAAGGGCAAATTGCCCGTTCGCGAACGCATACTCGCTTTACTCGATCCCGGCTCTTCTTTTTTAGAAGTCGGTCAATTTGCCGGCTGGGATGTCTACCCTGACTACGTCCCTTGCGCTGGTGTTGTCGCCGGTATCGGTATCGTCGATGGCATTGAGTGTATGATTGTGGCCAATGACGTCACAGTAAAAGGGGGCAGCTACTACCCTCTTACGGTAAAAAAACACCTAAGAGCACAAGAAATTGCGGAAAACTGCCGCTTACCTTGTATATATCTGGTGGACTCTGGTGGGGCAAACCTCCCAAGACAAGATGAAGTATTTCCCGATAAAGACCACTTTGGTCGCATTTTTTACAATCAAGCTCGTATGTCCGCCAAAGGTATCGCACAAATAGCGGTGGTTATGGGGCTCTGTACGGCGGGTGGCGCATACGTTCCAGCCATGTGCGATGTATCGATAATCGTAAAAGATCAAGGAAGCATCTTTCTCGCTGGCCCACCATTAGTTAAGGCTGCTACGGGAGAGGAAGTTTCCGCAGAAGATCTCGGTGGTGCTGATGTGCATTGTCGCGTATCGGGTGTCGCCGACTATTACGCACAAAGCGATCATCATGCGTTAGAACTTGCTCGACAAGCGTTATCGCAAATCAATCACGTTAAACCCTCACAACTGAAAACCAAGCCGGTGCTCCCTCCCCGATTTAACGCTGAAGAGCTATATGGCGTAGTGGGTACAGACTTGAAGAAACCTTATGACGTTAAAGAGGTCATCGCTCGGATAGTGGATGACTCTCAATTTGACGAGTTCAAAGCGCTGTTTGGCGACACTCTGGTGTGTGGCTTCGCTCATATTCACGGTTTTCCTATCGGCATTGTTGCCAACAACGGCATTCTGTTTTCTGAGTCAGCCCAAAAAGGCGCCCATTTTATTGAACTATGTGCGCAACGAAAAATCCCTCTGCTGTTTTTGCAAAACATTACTGGCTTTATGGTGGGTAAGAAATACGAGTCGGAAGGAATCGCCAAGCATGGTGCCAAGATGGTTACCGCGGTCGCTTGTGCCAATGTACCCAAATTTACCATTGTAATTGGTGGTTCATACGGTGCCGGAAATTACGGTATGTGCGGTCGAGCCTACGATCCAACGATGATGTGGATGTGGCCAAATGCCAGAATCTCAGTAATGGGAGGCGATCAAGCGGCTGGAGTGATGGCTCAAGTGACCCGAGACATTAAGAACCGTA
This sequence comes from Vibrio sp. 99-8-1, assembly GCF_013114595.1. GTDB lineage: Bacteria > Pseudomonadota > Gammaproteobacteria > Enterobacterales > Vibrionaceae > Vibrio. The sequence continues at coordinate 16,876 of NZ_VTXE01000040.1, forward strand.
AAGGTGAGTCATGGAGTGAAGAACAAGAGCAGGAATTTAAACAACCCATCATCGATCAATATCAGACACAAAGTCACGCGTATTACGCCAGCGCAAGACTTTGGGACGACGGTATTATCGACCCGGCCCAAACACGGGATGTGTTAGGTATTGCCATTTCCGCAGCGCTAAATGCTCCAATTGAAGAGAGCAAATTTGGCATATTCAGAATGTAATTTCATCATTCACAACGATAAAACGGGATAAACACAGGAAGTGATATGACAGAACTACTCGTTGAAAAAGATAGTCATGGCGTTGCGTGGCTCAGCTTTAATCGACCAGAAAAACACAACGCCTTTAACGACCAAATAATAGCTTCAATGCTACAAATCCTCGAAGATTTGCAACAAGACGATAGCTTAACTGCGCTGGTATTGATGGCAAATGGGGACCATTTCTCTGCCGGAGCCGACCTGAACTGGATGCGCTCAATGGCGGAGAAGAACCAACTAGAAAATCAGCAAGACGCTCATCAACTGGCCCTGCTACTGCACAAACTAGACACATTTAAGCACCCTACTCTCGCCTTGGTGCAAGGCGCAGCATATGGCGGTGCACTGGGTCTCATTTGCTGCTGCGATATTGCGATTGGAACAGCCAAAAGCCGTTTCTGTCTGAGTGAGGTTAAGCTCGGCTTAATTCCTGCCACAATCAGCCCATACGTTATTCGAACCATTGGCCAGAGGCAGAGTCGACGCTATTTCATTAGCGCAGAAACCATTGATGCAGAAACGGCCCTATCAATGGAAATCTTACATATGATTTCGGCGCATCCAAAACAGGATGCAGAGAAACTTTTACAGCAGATGAAAAATAATGGCCCTATCGCGATGCAAAAAGCAAAAGAGCTCTGCTCAAGAGGCCATCATCACCCCATCAATGACGCCCTTATTGACTACACCAGCCAAGCCATTGCTGAAACCCGAGTTTCAGCGGAAGGCCAAGAAGGACTCAATGCCTTTTTTGAAAAACGCACTGCCAATTGGAGGAAGCATGATTAAACGTGTATTAATCGCTAACAGGGGCGAGATTGCCTGCCGCATTATTGAGACTGCTCAGCGGATGGCAATAGAAACCATCGCGGTATACTCTGATGCCGATCGCAATAGTTTGCACTGTAAACGTGCTGATTTCGCCGAATATATTGGCCCTTCCCCTGCATCCGAATCCTACCTTGTTGTCGACGCAATTATCGCAGCGGCGAAAAAATGGCAAGCAGACGCAATTCATCCCGGATACGGTTTTTTGTCTGAAAATCCCCAGCTCGCCAAAGCGTGCAAGGAGAACGACATCATTTTTGTCGGCCCATCTATTGATGCCATTGAAAAAATGGGCTCAAAATCTCAAGCGAAATCCATCATGACCAATGCCAAGGTGCCCTTGGTTCCGGGATATCACGGAACAGATAACCGTATTGAAAGCTTGATCGCTGAAGCGGATAAGATCGGCTATCCGGTCATGCTTAAAGCCATCCTTGGTGGTGGCGGCAAAGGCATGCGCGTGGTGAGCAGCAAGCAGGAGATGCCCAACGCCGTTGAGTCCGCCCAACGTGAAGCGCTGTCGAGTTTTGGCAACAGCGAAATGCTGATTGAGAAATGCATTATCAAGCCCAGACACGTTGAAGTGCAGATATTCTCTGACCGCCATGGTCACTGTCTCTATCTTTCAGACCGTGACTGCTCCATTCAACGACGACATCAAAAAGTGATTGAAGAAGCGCCAGCGCCCGGACTCTCGGATTCACTGCGCCGTCAAATGGGTGAAGCAGCGGTACTCGCGGCAAAAGCGATCGATTATGTTGGCGCCGGAACCGTCGAGTTTTTACTGGATGACAGCGGCCATTTTTACTTTATGGAGATGAATACTCGCTTACAGGTAGAACACCCTGTCACCGAAATGATAACAGGCATCGACCTAGTCGAATGGCAGTTCAGAGTGGCAAGTGGTGAGCCGTTGACCCTGTCACAATCGCAGGTTGAACACCATGGGCACGCCATCGAAGTTCGCATATACGCGGAAGACACCGACAATAACTTTATGCCATCGACAGGGGGAATTAACACTCTTTATCAGCCTAAGCCGTCGAACTACGTACGACTGGACAGTGGGATCGTTCAAGGTGATGGGGTTAGTGAATTTTATGACCCTATGCTGAGTAAGCTGATTGTTTGGGGGGAAGATCGCAACATCGCCATTAGTAAACTTAAAAAAGCGCTGTGTGACTATTCTATTCAAGGTGTCACTACCAATATTGGCTATATGCACACGCTAATATCGCTAAATGCCTTTTCTCAGGCAGAACTCGATACCGACTTTCTTGTCACCCATCAAGCCGATATTCAGCAGTTGCACAGCATAGATTTATCTCTTTGGTTAGTCCTCGCGGCCTCTGCTCGTTGGCAAAGCATCACCACAACGAAGCAGACGTTACTTGCTGAACCCAGCAGACAAGGTTTTCAGCTCTCTCCTAGTCGTATTTGGCGATTTAATTTTACCTATCAGCAAACAAACCATGAAGTGCTGATACGTGCTGAGCACAACCAGCTTCAACCTGAACTATCGGTGCAGGTTGGCGATCAACATTACTCACTGTCCATTATAAACAGTGATGATGGTTTGACCATCGATGTGGATGGCACTCGCCACAAGATTCAAGCAGAGATACAGCAACAGAGCAGCTGCATTTTTTATCGTGGTCAGCAGCGGGAGTTTAGTCATATAGCGAGCTTTGAACCTGAGTGTGATAGCGAGGATCAATTTCACCCAACCGCACCTTTAAATGGCTTAGTGTCAGCAATACTGGTTAACAAAAATGATACGGTGAAAACAGGGGATCCCTTGCTGGTTATTGAAGCGATGAAGATGGAGTACACCATATCTGCACTGCAACCTGCCACGGTGGATGACATCCTATTCCAAATTGGCGACCAAGTTCATCATGGCGCCATTTTGCTCAACTTGTCGCCATGCCAACAGACGCTAACCAGCGATGCGGAGGCTTAATCATGTTACCTTCTCACGTAAATATCGTTGAAGTCGGCCCCCGAGATGGCTTGCAAAATGAAGTTTCCGTTCCTTTACAGGCCAAGGTTCGCTTGATTGATCAATTGAGTCAGAGTGGATTGAAACATATTGAGTCAGGCTCCTTTGTTTCACCAAAGTGGGTGCCACAGATGGCAGATTCAGAGCAGGTGTTTGCCGCCATCAGCAAAAGTGATGAGGTGGTTTATAGCGCTTTAACCCCCAATACCGCTGGGTTCGAGCGAGCGCTGGCCAGTGGTGTAAAGCAGGTCGCCATCTTCGCTTCTGCTTCTGAGTCATTCAGTAAAAAGAACATCAACTGCAGCATCAGCGAGAGCATCAAGCGCTTTGAACCGATTATTGCCCTAGCGCATCAACATCAAATATCGGTTCGTGGCTACCTCTCTTGCACCATGGTCTGTCCGTATGAAGGCGCTATCTCACCACAAATAGTTAGCGATATTTCTCGGGATCTGTTTGATATGGGCTGCTACCAAATCTCCCTAGGAGACACAGTAGGAAAAGCGACACCTAACCTTGTTGCGACAGTGATAGAGCGTCTGTTAGCACAACTTCCTCAAGATGCCTTAGCGGTTCACTTTCACGATACATGGGGGCAAGCACTAGCGAATATTTATCAAGCATTGACCATGGGGATAAACACCATTGATAGTGCGGTCGCGGGACTTGGCGGCTGCCCTTATGCCAATGGTGCCAGTGGAAATGTCGCAACGGAGGAAGTGCTCTACCTTTGTCACAACCTAGGGTTAACTACCGGTGTTGACCTTCATCAGGTGAATAAAGCGGGGTGGGATATCTGCCAAGCATTGGGTAAGCAACCGGTATCCAAAGTTGCTTTAGCGTTAGGGGCACCTGAAAGCAGCGTATAAAACCACTGCTAGCGCTTCTGCCAAACCATCCAATACTCTTTGTCGGCAAACACCTCTACGCTGTTTGCCACTTTTTTCTGTTCAACCAGTTCAAACTTCTCTGCCATTTGCTGCTGCAGTTCACCGCTTCTGAGACAAAAAGGAGGATAGCGTGACTGATACTCGTCGCACATGACAAAGAATCCAATGACCAAACCACCAGCATCAAGCAGCTCATTCAACATAGTAAAATACTCAGACCAATGCTCTCTTGGTAAGGCAGCTAAGAAGGCGCGTTCATAAACAATGTCGTAGGCACTCTCTGGACGATATTGGAACACATCGCCACAACAGACTAAGTTCCCTCTCTGTTTGAGCTGTTGCTTTGCCCGTGAGACAGCTAGGTCACTGTAATCCATCGCTTTAACGTGATGCCCGGCTTCAGTGAAGCTGTTCACTTCGTAAGCGGCACCACAGCCGGGAATAAACACTTTTTTTGCTTGTAACGGACTATTGGATAAGAAACGAATTAACTGCTCCGGCGAGCCTTTTTGATCCCAGGGCATATTCTCATTTTGAAACAGCTTGTCCCAGAAACTAACATCTATTTTCGCACTGCCATTTTTCATTTTTCGCTGTCTCCATTGATTAACTCACCCTTAATTGAAAAGCCTTTAATAGCAAAGCTAGATAACCGAGGTTTACCGCTGTAAAGCCAAGTTTAGCTAGCTTACCGTCATTGTTGACCGGTTATAAAAAGGGATATCGACCTAAAATCGATACCCCTTAAAAACCCGATCAACCGTTGCTAAAACCAGTTAAGTCACAAGTTGTCGCTTATCGTCTATCAAAGGCAACTCATTTGGCATACCAGCAGGCACAAATAGCACCTCGCCTTTCAGTTTAGTTACCGACTGAAGTGTCGACTGGATATCGTTCACGCTGCTATCACCTTGCTGGCAGAAAAAAGTGATGCTGTCTTTATGTCCTTGTCGTTCAATCTTCAGTGATCCTTTCACATTATGACGTCGGCAAATTTCCTCTACTTGATGAGGATAAACAAACAACCCTTTCACTTTAACCGCGGAATCCGCTCTGCCTAGCCAGCCCTTTAAACGAATATTCGTTCTACTCGACTCTTTGGGGATCGGCATTTTGGCGGACAAATCCCCCGTCGCGAATCGAATTAAAGGAAACTTGCTATTGAGAGTGGTCACCACCACTTCTCCGACATCCCCTTCAGGGACCGGATAACCCTCCGGATCAACCACTTCGACGATAATGTCTTCTGCCACTATCAGCCCTTGTTCCCCTTCTGCCTGATAGGCGATTAATCCGAGCTCCGCGGTCGCATAAGCCTGATACACGTTAATGCCATTGCGTTGGAACTCCTGCTGCATCTCTGCTGTTACTGGCTCTCCAGACACCATGGCTTTATTAATACTACAGGGCTGACTGTCTGCTTGTTTATATCTGGATAACAGTTCAATCAGATAGGAAGGAGTGCCGCTGTAGCCTGTCGGTCTCAGCTGTTTTATCGCTTCTATTTGTGCATCCGTGTTGCCCACACCTGCCGGAAACACGGCACAACCACACGCTCTTGCACCGCTGTCCATAATGAATCCACCGGGAGAGAAATGATAAGAGAGAGTATTGTGTACTAACTCCCCGGCACGAAAACCCGCCGCATAAAACGCTTGTCCCATTCGCCAGTAATCCTGCTCTGCTGTTTGCGGTTCATATAGTGGCCCGGGAGATTGAAACACCCGCACCATATCTCCGGCATCGATACAGTTTATTCCGCCAAAAGGGGCGATTTTTTTCTGTTGCTCAGGTAATGAGGACTTACGAGTGATAGGAAAACGGCAAAGATTCGCTCGGTTTGCGGCGAGTTGCTCATCAATTCCAGCAAATAATTTGGCATAGTGACCACTGTTGAGTTTGGCATTGGCGATCTTTTCCGGTAAGTCGGCGAAAAGTGCAGCCTCACGATCTTCAGCAGACAAAAAGCTTTTACTATCTAGAGTTTCACTCATTTTATTTCCTTATATCCAGCGCTTACGTCGCTTATACGATTTCAGATTTTTAAAACTCTTGCGTTCACCTTCGCCACCACCAAGGTAGAACTCTTTCACATCTTCGTTGTTTAACAGCGCATGCTTAGTACCATCCAGTACAATTTTTCCCGACTCCATGATGTAACCATAATCGGCCGCCTGTAGAGCAAAGTTGGCGTTCTGTTCCACCAAAAGCATGGTAATACCATGTTCTTGATTAATTTTTTCAATAATGGCAAACACCTCTTTTACCAATAATGGCGATAAGCCCATAGAGGGTTCATCAAGCAGTATCATTTTCGGTCGAGCCATTAACGCCCTACCGATCGCCAACATCTGTTGTTCGCCTCCAGAAAGATAACCTGCCAGTCCGGTACGCTCTTTCAATCGAGGGAAATAGCCAAATACCATTTCGATATCTTGCTCGACTTCGTTGTCATTGCGGGTATATGCGCCTAAGCGTAAATTCTCAATAACCGTCATATCTTCAACTATTCGACGGCCTTCCATTACCTGAAATATGCCAGATCGAACAATCTCTTCTGGGCTCTTATTGTCAATTCGTTCACCCATAAAGGTAATTTCACCGCGAGTCACTTCGCCATCTTCGGTTTTTAATAACCCCGAAATAGCTTTCAGTGTGGTGGATTTACCCGCGCCATTGGCGCCAAGTAAAGTGACAATTTGTCCTTTAGGTATCTCTAAACTCACGCCTCGCAACACTAAAATGACATCGTCGTAAACCACTTCGATATTGTTTACCGAAAGCATTATCTCTGCAGGTTCTATGTTCCTTGCTAGTTCGCTCATCAAGCCACTCCTTGTGTGAGCGAGGGTTTCCCCTCGCTCTGCATTTCTAATTAGTAACCAAGCCAGTCGTCACGACGAGACAACGTCACTTCTGCCACTTTATCAACCGCGACATTGCCGTCATTATTGTTGCCCATAAAGACGTTAACTGTTGTGGTTCCACGGTGATCATCTGGCTGCCAGTTAGCAGGAATACAGACTCCATCTAACCCTTTTGGTACCCAGTTTTCACGAGCATACATACCTTTCTTGATGTTCTCGCCGGTAATACCGCCGTTGGCTTTGGCCCATTCCATTGCTTCTTTCATATAGAAAGCTGAACAGACGCCACGAATATAGTGGTGAGTTCTGAACTGATTAGGTTCAGATGCAGAATGTTGTGATATTTCTTGTACCAACTTCATTCCTTTGCTGTTGTCTCCCCAAAATGACGTCATACCAGGAAAAACATAGTCTTTTAAGCCATCACCCGCCGCTTCGATAACCGGCTTGTCTCCACCCCAGATGTTGGCCATGTACTGAAACTTGGTACCAACGGTATTACAGGATTTCACTAGAGAGATAACAGAACCGCCTAGGTTTGCGATATAACCATAGTTGGTTCCCGACTCTTTAAGAGACAAACACTGCGCCTTAAAATCGCCCGGTTTCAACGACACAACCACAGGTGGCATCACTTCAAAACCTAACTCTGTCGCGTACTCTGCACAGGCAGCTTTTGGTGCGTTAGGGAACGGGTGGTTATCACCGATGTGAGTAAACTTAGGTTTGCCCGACTCCCCTTTTTTATCCCAATCACTTTTCGCCCACTTAACCAGCGCTCGACACGCATCAGAGTATGATGCGCCATAGAAGAAGTTGTACGGTGCAGGCTTAGCGGTCTTAGGGTTTTTACCCGTTGGATCCGTCAAGTGACCAGAATAAGAGGCAGAAAATACCGGCACCTTATCTTTGGTAACAAACGAGATAAGTGCTTCTGTATCCGCGGTGCCCCAACCTTGCATGGCAACCATATCTTTACGAGCAACCCAACGTTTATAGTTGGAGATCGCTACCGGCACTTTATAAGCCATATCTACCGTTTCAAACTCAAGCTCAGTTCCATCAATGCCACCATGCTTATTAATCCAAAACAGAGCATCTCGCACCCCTGAACCATAAGGCTTACTTACATAAGCTGTCGGTCCAGAGAAATCCACTAAATGTCCAACAAACACAGAGTCTTTTGCTTGCGTTGGTGCAGTCAATAGCGCAGCTGACAACATCAATGGTGCCGCTAAATATCCTTTATTCATGTCAATAATGTCCTTGTTAATGAGGTGGCTCTCACACTTAACGGTGAGAGACCTTGGTAGCGATTAATATGAGAACGGATAGTGTTTCCAATATGCTCGAATCTGTTGCCAGCGGTGCGCTAGCCCTTGAGGTTCGAATATAAGGAACAGCATTATCACCAGTCCGACAGCCATCTCTTTGAGGTAAGAAAGACCATCAATGAATGCCATAGAATTTCCAAACATTGATAATCCTGAAACGCCAAGTTCTAATACTTCTGGAAGCAGTACGATAAATACTGTTCCCATTAGGGTTCCTTTCACCGAGCTCAGCCCGCCAATAATGATCATGGCTAGAAACTGAATCGACATCATGATGGTAAACCCTTCTGCGGATACAAACCCCAAATAGTGACCGTAGAGCGCCCCGCCAATTCCGGCGTAGAAGGCGCAAATGCCAAATGAAAGCAAACGGTACTTTGAGAGGTTAATACCCATAATTTCAGCAGATAAATAGTGATCACGAACCGAAACAAACGCTCGTCCGTCACGTGAACGTATTAAGTTTGATGCCCACATGTACATAAAAATCAGAGCAAACAGTGCGATATAGTAAAAGCTTTCGTCAGTTGAGAACTCATAGCCAAACAGACTGATTGGATTGGCACTGGCGCCATAAGAGCCACCACTAAACCAATCTGCCCGGGCAAAAAAGTCTTCTAAAATAAACTGAGCCGCCAGTGTTGCAATGGCCAGATACAAGCCTTTAATTCTTGCAGCAGGCAAACCAAATAACATCCCGACTATCATGGTCAAGTAGCCTGCCAAAGGTATCGCCAAAAACACCGGAATGTTGAACTGGTTATTAAGCCACGCAGAGGCAAAGGCACCAAAGCCAAAGAAGGCGCCATGGCCTAGCGAGATCTGTCCTGTGAAACCCACCAGAATATTCAACCCTAGTGCGGCGATACCCAAATATGAAATCTGAATAAACAGATTCAGCAGGTAGATATCCATAACCAGCGGTGCTGCTGCCATTAACACCACGCTTGCGTAGGCAATATTACGGATGGTTTTTGTTTCAAAAATCGGCGTATCGTCTTTATACGTTGTGCGGAAGTCCCCACAAGGCCGCATGCTTAGTTGAGCCATCGGTCTATCTCCTTAAATTCGTTCAATATCTTTGGTGCCAAACAGGCCGTATGGCTTGAATGCGAGGATAATTAGCAGTACATAGAAAGGGGCGATGTTGTATAAGTTACCAACATGCAGATACTGGCTATCGAAAAACTCCGCTAAGTTTTCCAGCACCCCAATAGTAATGCCTCCTACAATGGCTCCGATGACCGAATCTAACCCGCCCAAGATAACCGCCGGGAAGACTTTGATACCTATAATTGAAAGGGCATCTGAGACACCATTAACAATGCCGATCACAATACCTGCGGTGGCAGAAACTAATGCTGAGATTGCCCAACTCACTGCGAACACTTTTTTAATGGAAATACCAAGACTCTGGGCGACTTGCTGGTTAAATGCGGTTGCTCGCATCGCCAAACCCATCTTGCTGAATTTGAAGAACCAGTAAAACGCCACCATGATGATTACCGAGAAGATCAAGCTAAGAATGTAGGCAAACTCCACATTCAAGCCACCAATATTCACCACTTCCGTTTCAAAGACTCTTGGATAGGAAACCGCTGACACTCCGAATATCCACTTCATCAAAGCCTGAAAGAACATGGACAAACCTATGGTGACCATAATGACCGAAATGATTGGCTCACCAATTAAAGGTCTGAGTACGATGGTTTGCACGGCAATGCCAAACACCGTCATGAATGCTAGGGTTAGCAAGAAGCCAAGAACGAAAGGCAGTTGGAGATGAACCAGAGCGGCCCAGCAGACCCAAGCACCGATCAACAGGAACTCACCTTGTGAAAAGTTAACCACCTGAGTTGATTTGTAAATCAGTACAAAGCACATGGCCACAACGCCATACAGCATGCCAACAATGACGCCATTAATGACCAGTTGCAATAATAAATCCGTATTCACTATGCGATCCTCCGTTGTTCGCTTTGCGCTTGTTTTTCGCCTTGCGCCTGTTGTTCGCTCTGAGCTAGTGGCTGCTCATTTTCAATAAGCGTTTCCACCACCAGTGACGTTTTAATGCGCGTTTTGGTGCCGTCTTGATAGGTAATGACCGTATCCACATCCACATGTGAGTTATCGCTGTAGAGTGTTTCGATAATATCGCTATATTTCTCAGCAACCACGCTACGACGAACTTTACGTGTTCTTGTCAGTTCACCATCATCTGCATCAAGCTCTTTATAAAGCAGGATAAATTTGCTGATTTTCTGTGCATCTGGAAGTGATTCGTTCACTTTCAGCACTTCCTCTCTAACCGCTTGATACACTTCTGGCTGAGCAGATAAATTGGTGTAGTTGGTAAAGGCAATGTTTTTTTGCTCCGCCCACTTCGCAACAATGGAGTAACGAATACAGATAATCGCCGACAACCAAGGTCTTCCTTTGCCGACCACAACCGCTTCAGCAATAAAAGGAGAGAACTTCAGTTTATTCTCAATAAACTGAGGTGAGTAACGAGCGCCTAAGCTGGTTTCTGACATATCTTTTAGACGGTCAATCACCACGAGATGGCCTGACTCTTTGAAATATCCGGCATCACCGGTGTGCATCCAGCCTTCACGCACATCTTCATGGAACGCCTTCATGTTATTAAGGTAACCGGTAAACATGCCGGTGCTCTTGGCAATAATCTCCCCTACACCATTATTATCAGGATTGATCACTTTCACTTCTGAGTTATCAAAAGGCACGCCGACTGAGTCATAATCAACATCGTCTGCATGGTGAACGGTATATGCGCCACACATTTCCGTTTGCCCGTAAAGCTGTTTAAGGGGCACACCAATGGCTTGCAGGTAACGGAAAGTATCCGGTCCCATGGCAGCACCACCGGTAGCGGCTGACGTTAAGTTCGAAAAGCCTAAACGGTCTCGAAGGGCTCTAAGAAGTATCCACTCGGCTAATTTAGATCGTTGACCTTGATCGAGCGCTTTATTCGCTAGCTTCATGCCCAATTTGTACATTTTCTGTTTAAATGGCGTCGAGTCCATCATCCGAGCAGAAACGTCTGCGACGATGTTTTCCCAAACTCTTGGCGCTAACAGGACAAAACTTGGGCCAATTTCTCGCAGGTCAGACATCATCGTCTCTTGCTCTTCAACAAAGTTAACGATTTGACGAGCGACCAGTGCCTGCCCGACTACATACACCTGCTCCATAATCCATGGCAGAGGTAAAACCGAGACGTAATCCCTTCCCGGTGTTCGTGGATCAGCACGTAGGTAAGCACCACAATGTTCTAAAAACTGTCCGCTTCTTAACTGAGCCAATTTAGGTTTAGAGGTGGTTCCGGAAGTGGTACATAAAATAGAGAGATCGTCACCTTGAGTCGCCTCAACCAAATCTGGGTAGTGCGACGGAGACTGCTTATCTAACCTCTGACCTATCTTGTACAGTTTCTCAACATCAATCAGCCTTGGGTCATCGTATTTGCGCATCCCTCTAGGATCGCAATATACGATAAACTCTACACTCGGGATTTCATCTGCTAACTCAATCAGCTTATCGCACTGCTCTTCATCTTCCGCAATAACCACTTTCACTTTGGCGTAGTTAATCAGATAAGCCACTTCATCGTGCATAGAGTCTTGATAGATACCAAGTGAATACCCTTTGATGGCATGAGCCGCTAACTCTCCCCATACCCATTCAGGACGGTTATCACCGAGCAAACCAATGACATCTTTTTCTACTATGCCGAGATCTAATAGAGCTAACGATAACCACTTCACTCTATTGTTATAATCGAGCCAACTATACTCTCGCCAAATACCAAACTCTTTTTCGCGCATCGCGATCTGTTCTGGCCATTTTTGAGCGTTGTATTGCAGTACTTTAGGGAACGTATCTAGGGTCGTTACATCTGCCCAATCGTTTTGTTGCTTTACCATCAGGCACTCTCCTCCAACATTGGTAGCTCTTCGCCTAGATAGGCTCGCTTCACATGTGGGTTTTCCATCACTTGTTCCGGTTCACCCATCGCAATATGTTTACCAAAATCCAGCACCAGAACACGATTTGAAATGTCCATAACAACCCCCATATCATGCTCAATCATTATGATTGTGATACCTAACTCTTCATTGAGGTCCATGATGTAACGCGCCATGTCCTCTTTCTCTTCCAAGTTCATACCCGCCATTGGTTCGTCTAACAACAGCAGTTTGGGCTTTAATGCGATTGCGCGAGCCAGCTCGACTCGCTTACGTAAGCCATAAGATAAGGTGCCGGCGGTCGCTTTACGGATGTGTTGTATTTCTAAGAAGTCGATCACCTCTTCAACATACTTGCGATGCGCCATCTCTTCTCTCTGTGCACCAGAAAACCAATACAGCGGTCCGGTAACAAAGTTGTTTTTAAGCATGTGATGTCGGCCAACCATAATGTTGTCCAGTACTGACATATGCGCAAACAGAGCTAAGTTTTGAAACGTTCTTCCAAAACCCAGTTCTGCTCTTTGGCTTGGCGTTCGCTTGGTCACTTCTTGGCCGGAAAAAACAACCGATCCTTTATTCGGCGTATATCGGCCAGAAATACAGTTAAGCATGGAAGTTTTGCCCGCTCCATTTGGGCCGATGATTGAAAAAATTTCTTTTTCATTCACGTGAAAACTCACATCTGTTAAAGCCTTGACCCCACCAAAAGCCAATGAAATATCGTTTATCTGCAATAGAGGCGTTTCCGATACCATCGCTGATCTCCCTTTAATTATTTTCTGTGCAATCCATTAAGCACATTCTGAAAACTCATTTACGCTTGATACTGGCCACAGCTCGAACACCTTTGCATCAAATTGTTAAATTCAGTTTACGTAAACGTAAAGCTTGATTCAGAATAGTCTCTCATTGATTAAGTTTCAATCGTATTACTAGTTAAAAAATTTGAAGTCACGCAAAGTTTAAGTAAATAAAATGTTAACAAAACAACTTAAGCTGTACGTAACCAGTTACATATTTGGATAGTTAGGTCCTCCACCACCTTCAGGTGGCACCCAACGAATATTTTGACTTGGATCTTTTATGTCGCACGTTTTGCAGTGGATACAGTTCGCAGCATTAATTTGCAGCTCAGCCTCATCACCTTGGTTAATAATTTCGTATACACCAGCAGGACAGTAGCGCTGTGCAGGCTCGGCGTATTGAATTAAGTTCTGACTAATCGGTATCCGGCTGTCTCTCAAGATTAGGTGACAGGGCTGATGCTCTTCATGGAAGGTGTTGGATAGATAGACCGACGATAAACGGTCAAAACTCAGCTTACCATCGGGCTTGTGATAATTGACTTGTTTACTGCTGTCAGCGAAAGCCAGAGTCGTATGATCCGCTTTATCGCAACGGATATTCCATTTAGCCTTTCCCTGCAATAAGTTCTGCTCTATCAGTGTTAATCCGCCCCCCATTACGCTACCAAACTTATGGATCGACGAAGAGAAGTTTCTCGCTTTATACAGCTCTTCGTACAACCAAGATGAGTTAAATTTACTTTTATAATCAGGCACATCCACTTGATTATTTAGCGCTTCAAACACCGCTTCCGCCGCAATCATTCCTGACTTCATTGCGGTGTGTGTCCCTTTAATTTTTGCAGGATTTAACGTCCCCGCATCACAGCCAATGAGTACTCCACCGCTAAATTGTTGGCTGGGTAGAGAGTGAAGTCCCCCCTTGGCGATGGCTCTTGCTCCGTAACTGATGCGTGTTCCATTTTGCAAATATTTTGCCAGCATAGGATGAAGTTTCATTCGTTGAAACTCTTCAAACGGACTGAGGAAAGGGTTGGAATAATTAAGGTCAACTATCAACCCAACCGCCACTTGGTTGCCATCTAAGTGATATAAATAGCTGCCTCCGTTTGCTTCTCCTTTTAATGGCCATCCTAAACCGTGTAACGCTAACCCTTGCTGGTGCTGCTCCGGCGGTATTTCCCACAACTCTTTGAAACCAATGGCGTAATGCTGTGGTGTCGATGACGTAGCTAACGAGAACCTATCCAGCAGACTTTTTCCTATGTGTCCTCTTGCGCCTTCTGAAAACAGCGTATATTTGGCTCTCAACTCGATCCCCGGTTGATAGGTCGGCTTAGGTTGACCTTGCTTATCCAACCCCATGTCGCCAGTAAGCACGCCACAGACTCTATTGTTATCATCGATAATCGCTTCGGATGCACTGAAACCTGGATACACTTCAACCCCCAAGGACTCTGCCTGCTCCGCTAACCAACGACATAAATTTCCTAAACTAATGATATAGTTACCTTCATTATGTAACGTTTTTGGCACCGCCCACTTTGGTAAAAAATGGCCGTTATTCTCATTGGTAAAGAAGCAGGTTTGGTCTTGTGTTACTTTGCAGCTTATTGGCGCACCATCTTGTTGCCAGTTCGGGAACAGCTCATCCAGACTGCGAGGTTCAAATACCGCCCCCGAAAGAATATGGGCGCCGATTTCTGACCCCTTCTCCACTACGCAGACCGATATCTCCTGATTGTTTTCATCTGCTAACTGCTTAATGCGACAAGCAGACGACAAACCTGCTGGTCCCCCCCCTACAATCAACACATCAAATTCCATGCAATCCCTTTCCATGGCCTCGCTTCCTTTTACATGTTACCCAAATGTTAAATAAACATTATAATGCAGTTGACGTAAACGTAAAGGTAAATTAACATCATTTTATCTTGTTATTATTTGTTTGTTTGCAACAACGTTGTATCTGGTGACAAAAAACTTACGTTATATGTGTTCGCAGAGAAGGAACTGATTGTGAAAATACTGGTACCAATCAAACGGGTAATCGACCCCTATATAAAAGTTCGAGTAAAAGCTGATGGTAGTGATGTAGAAACCAACAATGTGAAGATGACCATTAACCCATTTTGTGAGATAGCGGTTGAAGAAGCGGTTCGACTTAAAGAAGCAGGTATTGCCCAAGAGGTTATTGTTGTAACGGCAGGAGGCGTTCAGAGCCAAGAGCAGTTACGTACTGCCCTAGCATTGGGCGCTGATAGAGCCATTCATATTAATACTGACGATAAGTTAGAACCTCTCACCGTCGCCAAACTCCTTAGTGCGGTCGCGGAGCGAGAGCAGCCTCAGTTGATCATTACCGGAAAACAGTCCATTGATAGCGATAACAATCAAGTGGCACAAATGTTAGCGTCACTTCTCGATTGGCCACAAGGCACCTTTGCTTCCAATGTCGAGATCGCAGATCAACAGATGGAAGTGACCAGAGAGGTTGATGGTGGTTTGATGACCGTCACCATGCCACTGCCCGCGGTAGTAAGTACCGATTTGCGTCTTAACGAACCTCGCTTTGCTTCCTTGCCCAATATAATGAAAGCGAAGCGCAAGCCTTTAGTCACAATGGAACCGGATGAATTAGAAGTTGCAATCTCATTCCGTCATACCATTGAAAATGTCGCGCCACCAGCGCAACGACAAGCAGGTATAAAAGTGGACTCCGTAACAGAGCTGCTCGATAAACTAAAAAACGAGGCGAAGGTGATTGCATGAACAACTTAATTTTGGCAGAGCATGATAATCACACTCTACATGCTGACACATTGAAAGTGGTCAACGCAGCAAAACAGACCAGTGACAATAATACATTATTGGTGATTGGTTATCAGTGTGAAGCGGTCGCGCAGCAAGCAAGTCAGGTAGACCATATTAGCAAAGTTATCTGTGTTGATAATGAATGTTTTCAACATCATTTTGCCGAAACTATCGCGCCGGTTATCGCCGACATGGCAACAGATTACCAAGGTATTTGGTGTAATGCTTCAGCAAAAGGAAAGGATATAGCACCGCGAGTAGCCGCCAAGTGTGACGTTGGGCAACTATCTGAAATTATACAAGTAATTGATCAAAACACCTTTGTTCGCCCCATCTACGCGGGTAACGCATTAGCGAGGGTATCCACCTCAGATCAACTTCGTGTGATTACTGTTCGCTCATCCGCGTTTGATGCTGTTGAATGTCAAAGCCAAGTCGACATTACTCATCTGGAGGCTGATATTTCTGCCGCTAACGTTAATTTTGTTTCCATTAGCCAAACCAAGTCGGAGCGACCTGAGTTATCAGCCGCAGAAATCGTCATTTCAGGAGGTCGGGGTGTCGGCAGTAAAGAGAGTTTCACCTTGGTAGAGCAAGTTGCCGACAAACTTGGTGCAGCCGTTGGCGCCTCGCGTGCGGCGGTAGACGCCGGATTTGTACCCAATGACCTGCAAGTAGGTCAGACAGGAAAAATTGTTGCGCCTAAACTTTATATTGCCGTTGGGATCTCCGGAGCAATACAACATTTAGCGGGTATGAAGGAGTCAAAAGTCATCGTCGCAATTAATAAAGATCCTGAAGCGCCAATTTTTGACGTTGCGGACTACGGCTTAGTAGGTGATCTATTTGAGGTATTACCTGAATTAGTCGATAAGATCTAGCTGCAATACATAACACACCGTCATTGTTAACGATAAAAAGAGCCCGCTTGTCTGGCTCTTTTTAGTTTTCACACCGCACAACTTAATAGTGACTAATCAATGGGTTAGTTATCATTATTATATGTAACGCCTTGTTTATATCCACGGTTAATTGTGACTTATAACAAGAATCAATAACTCAATTTGGTTAAAAATTAGTCTATAGACGTCAATCACATTTTCCTACCCATAAAGTAGTAGCATTGAGTATCCGTGTACAATAAATATACAAGCGGTGAAATATGTCATTAAAAAAATATGTCGTAATGTCAGTGGCAATTCTGGGTATATTAACTGGATGGCTAACCTTAGGAGGTGCAGCAAGCCTCTTTCACTACACATCAAGTACAGAGTTTTGTCTCTCCTGCCATACCATGGCAATTCCATATGAAGAGTACCAAGGTTCGGTGCACTACTCTAACGCCAAGGGCATTCGGGCGGAGTGCGCAGATTGCCATATTCCATCCGACCCCATCGACTACCTTGTCACTAAAATTCGCGCATCCAAAGATATTTATCACCAGTACGTTACTGGAAAAATCGACACCGAAGAGAAGTATGAAGAACATCGGGTGGCGATGGCGGAACTGGTTTGGCAGCAATTTAGAGAAAATGATTCCGCTACTTGCCGCTCATGCCATACCTATGACGCGATGGATAACTACGAACAAACAAAAGAAGCGGTAAAAATGCACCAATACGGCGTGGACAACGGACAGACGTGTATCGATTGCCACAAAGGTGTCGCGCACTTTGCCCCAGAGCCAGAAATGGATAGCGAAGCCTTTGAACTTTTAGTCTCAGCAACAGAGAGTACGCCTAAAGATGCAGAAACGGTCTACCCGATACAGTCCATTTCCATGGGGGAACTGGGCACCATTAATCCCACAACAGAACTGAAGGTTTTAAGTACTGACGGCAATAAAAGAGTCGTCAACATTCAGGCCTACCAAATGAAAGGGGCAGAACAAGTTCTCTATTTGGCAAGAGGACAACGTGCCATTGTTGCAACGTTAACCGAACAAGGTATCGCGGCGCTAAAAACAGATAATTATGTTGCCGATGAGTACGGAAATGAGTGGCGAAGCGCAGAGCTAACGGCAGAGATCGACGCCCCAGTACTCGACAGCCAGCAACCCATATGGCAATACGCACAAGAACTTGACAACGTCTACTGTTCAACCTGCCACGCGATCATCCCAGCAAACCACTTTACCGTGAATGCATGGGCGCCTGTTGCAAAAGGAATGGGAGAAAGAACCGATATTACCGATGAGGATTTACAACTATTAACGAACTATTTTCAGCACCACGCTAAAGATGCAAGTGATCACTAAACATAAGGATGTAGAAATGAACAAGATTAGCCGAAGAAGTTTCCTGAAAGGAACCAGTATGGCAGGCGGAGTACTTGCCATCACATCTATTACACCAATGAATGCGCTAGCGGCCAATAAACGTGGCAATGGTATATTAACCGCTGGACGAATGGGACCGATACTGTGTACCACTAAGGATGGCAAGCTGATATCAACCACAAACGCTTTAGCTCAGACCGTTCCCAATAGCTTACAAACCACCGGACCAGACCAAGTTTATACCAAAGCTCGTATTAAATATCCCATGGTACGTAAAGGCTTTTTGCAGAGCCCAAGTAAACCTGAAGGCGTTCGTGGTGATGATGAGTTTGTTCGCATTTCATGGGACGAGGCATACAAGCTGATACATGAACAGCATATGCGGATACGTGAAGAAAACAGTCCTGATTCTGTATTTGCCGGTTCTTATGGTTGGCGATCAAGTGGTGTTCTGCATAAAGCTCAGACTCTTTTGCAACGCTATATGAGTATGGCCGGCGGCTATTCAGGCCATTTAGGCGATTACTCCACGGGCGCAGCTCAAGTTATTCTTCCTCATGTCATGGGATCCATCGAAGTTTATGAACAGCAAACAACCCACCCTGTCGTGCTTGAACACTCAGACGTGGTTGTATTATGGGGTGCGAACCCGCTCAACACATTAAAAATTGCATGGAGCTCGACCGACTGCAGTGGATTAGAGTTTTTCCATCAGCTTAAAAAGTCAGGTAAAACGGTTATTGCTATTGACCCAATGCGTTCAGAGACGATTGAGTTTCTTGGTGACTCAGTCGAATGGATTGCACCTCGTCCGCTCACGGATGTCGCAATGATGATGGGCATTGCTCATTCTCTCATTAAAAAAGGTAAACACGACAAAGCGTTCTTAAATAAATACACCACTGGATACGACAAGTTTGAAGCTTACTTGCTCGGAAAAAGTGATGGTGTTGAAAAAACACCCGCTTGGGCAGAAGAGATTACTGGCGTTTCTGCTAAACAGATGGAAACGTTGGCAGATATGTTTAGCGCCAATCGCACTATGTTAATGGCTGGCTGGGGTATTCAACGTCAGCAATATGGAGAACAGCGTCACTGGATGCTCGCAACATTAGCGGCAATGCTAGGTCAAATAGGGCTTCCCGGCGGTGGCTTTGGTTTCTCTTACCACTACTCCAATGGCGGCAACCCAACACGCGATGCCGGCGTACTTCCTGCGATTTCTGCGGCCATTGGCGGCGGATCTTCTGCTGGCAATGATTGGGCGATATCGGGAGCCAAAAATAGTTTCCCTGTTGCACGTATTGTCGAAGCACTAGAAAACCCGGGCAAAAAATACATGCACAATGGCCATGAGCTTACCTTCCCTGATATTAAAATGATCTGGTGGGCAGGGGGTGGCAACTTTACGCACCACCAAGACACCAACCGTTTGATCAGGGCGTGGCAAAAACCAGAGATGGTTGTTATTTCAGAAATATACTGGACTGCTGCCGCTAAACATGCCGATATTGTTTTGCCTATCACCACATCATTTGAACGAAATGATATGACCATGACCGGCGATTACAGTAACCAACACTTAGTACCAATGAAGAAAGTGGTTGAGCCTGAGGGTGAAGCGAGAAACGACTTTGATGTGTTCGCCGATATGGCTGAACTGATTAAAGCGGGCGGTCGCGAAGTTTATACCGAAGGTAAAGATGAAATGGCGTGGTTGAAAGGTTTTTATGATGCCGCACAAAAAGCGGGTAAATCCGCACGTATTCGTATGCCGAAGTTTGGCAAATTCTGGGACGAAAACCAGTTTATTGAGATGAAATACAATAAGAAAGCCGCGCAATTTGTTCGTCATGGCGATTTTCGTAAAGACCCTGTTCTAAACCCTCTAGGCACACCTAGCGGAAAAATCGAGATCTTCTCTAAAACTTTAGAGGGGTACGGATTAGAAGATTGCCCTGCCCACCCTACTTGGTTAGCGCCTACAGAGTTTTATAACAATGCGAATAAAGATGAGCTTCAATTAATGACCGCTCACGCAGCTCATCGCCTACATAGCCAGTTCAACTATGCAAAACTTCGTGACGACTATGCGATTGCAAACCGTGAACCTATCACCATTAACAGTGAAGATGCTAAGTCTCGGGGAATTAAAACCGGTGATCTTGTTCGTGCCTACAATGACAGAGGGCAAGTACTCGTTGGAGCACTGGTCACCGATGGCATTAAAAAAGGCGCGGTCTGTATCCATGAAGGAGGCTGGCCTGACTTAGATAAGGAAACAGGTTTATGTAAAAATGGAGGGGCAAATGTATTAACCGTAGATATCCCTTCTTCTCGACTGGCAAATGGTTGCGCTGCAAACTCTGCACTAGTGAAAATCGAGAAATACACTGGCCCTGCGCTTGAGCTTACTGCATTTACGCCACCTAAGAATGGTTAATCCAGAATCAGATTAGCTCGACTAAAAAACAAGCCAGCAATGCTGGCTTGTTTATTTAAAGTACCTTCCACCTAGTAACAACTAAAACCTATTTATTGCATTTCTGAATTACAAAGTGCCAGTTGTTTCAAGTCTATTTTCAATAGAACAACTTACCTTCTAATTCGTCTTTGGACAGTTCTGAGTTACGAAATGCCAACTGTGGAGATTTTGGATAAATCCGTATTATTTGAACATTAACGCTTAAATATACTCAGGAGCGTACCAACAAATTCTTCTGGATCTTCTAGCATTGGCGTATGCGACACACCTTTTAACTGAATTAACTGTAATGATTTAAATGCGTTTTCAACACTCTCCCACGCCTCAATCGGAGCAATGCTAAAATCTAGCTCTCCATTCATGACAGTGATATCCAAGTTAGATGAAAACTGCATAAGTTCGATATCTCTGAATATTTCTCCCCAAAGGGTATCTAATATCGGTGTATTCATTTCAACGTCATCCCACAAAGATAACTCATCAAATGATGCATCTTTCCATCTCATTGGGCCTAATCTTCGACAGACATGCGCAAACTTACGTTCTGGCTGCTTGGAAATATCATTTTCTAGTCTAGCCATACCTGTATCTAGCAATTTTTTCCGCTCTTCAGAAGCGTTTTCTGACCAATAAGCAAACTGCTTTTCTTGCATATCTCCTGACAGACTTGGTGCGGCACCAACTAAAATCAATTTTTCGATATCTACTTGCGTATTACTCGCAAAGTGCATTGCCATATAAGCATGGCCTGAATGCCCCAATATACTAGTTTTAGTTAGCTTAATACTGTCGCATATTGCTTGGATATCACAAGTGATAGTATCTAAGCTGACTGAATCAACGGGATTCGAATCATCACATTTGGAGAACCCTCGATGATCCACATACACACAAGTAAAGTAATCGTGCAGAGATTTAGGGATTACTTTCTTGTAATAGTTCACACTACCAATAATTAACAAGTGTGGGCCTATACCATGCTGCTCAACTTGTAATTGATAGCTGTCACGATGGACAGTTAATCGGTTTTTATCGTTCATGTATACGCTCTCTATAGTTGCAATGGCACAAGCTTAAGACATGGTTTGGAACAAATAAATGAGATAATATTGGATTCTATAACCTAACTATTGGGATAATCATGTTAGATAGAATTGATAACGTTTGGCTACACTCATTCTGTGCTGTTTATGAAAAACATAGTTTTGCTAAAGCCTCAGAACACTTAGCAATTCCAAGCTCTAACGTCAGTCGACATATCCAACAACTCGAATCGGTATTGGGTGAAAAGCTATTCTATCGAACAACTCGTAAAGTGACCCCAACATTATTAGGTGATCGTCTTTTTCAAGAAATTCGGGAACCATTGTGCAACCTCAATCTGTCACTGCAACGACTCAGTGAGACACAGACCTCGCTGAAAGGAAGCATCCACCTTAGCTCTCCAGACATACCTATTATTGGGGAAGGTTTAGCCGACTTTTCAACCAAGTATACAGACATCACATTGTACTGTGACCATAGTACCTCGATTAAAAATGCTATCTCAAACGACCCCGATATTATTATCAGTTTTGAGCGAGGAACTCTCGATGATCGGGATTGGGTGTCGAAGCCACTTTGCCAATGGGAGACTACTATCTTGGCTTCTAAGGAGTGTATTAATCGCTATGGCTTACCACAAAATCTAACTGAATTGGAGTCAATGCCGTGTATATCAAGCTATAAATCTTTTGGAGGAGAACCTTGGGTTTTCACTATTCCAGAATCAAATGAATTTATAACACTATCCCCAAAATCAAGAATTAAAGTAGATGGTGGATTTATAGCAAAAGCTTTTGCCCAACGTGGTCTTGGGTTTGTAGCTCTGCCCACTAGCTTCTGCTCAGACGAAATAAAACAGGGTGAGTTGCAACAAGTCTCTTTAAATTATGATTTATCGCCACTGACAATATTCATTCATTATCGTGCAATAAATTTTCACTCGCACCTATCAAAGTTACTTGTGGACTTTATCACCACTAAAATGTCGTCTAGCTTATAAAGGGGCAAAAACGAGTCAGCCTTGGCTCCAAGAATCCAAGCTGAGCGACAACATGCTAGACATACCATGAATTAGATTCAGTATGACTCAATCCCATATTTAACATTGCAACAGTTACCTTAAATGCTGTGCAGGCCTTTTTTACTACAAGCGATTTAAAAACAACTTGTACTACGTACATAACAAATCAGCCCGGTTATTATTAACCGGGCTGAATTATTTTCGATGTAAGAGCGAAAGATTATCCTTTACCAATTAACCATCGCTCAAGCAATTGTGCGGTGACTATACGCTTGCAACAACTTAGGCTGTGACAGCTCAATCTCTTCCAGTGCATCATCGAGTTTGTCGTTTAGCGAGGAAAGCAGATAGTAGAGCTGATCGCCGGTAAGATTTTCTAAACAGCCTTCGGCTTCGCTAGCCAGTGCTGCGATTCCGCCGCACATCTGACGGGCTTCAACAATCAAAGTATAGGGATCTTTTTCTGAATAGATTTGTACGGACATAGTGATGTCTCCTTGGGAAAACAAATTGACTGCTACCACTCCGAGAATGCTACGCCCATGGTGATAGCCCGAACAGCGTTAGCATTACCAGTCCCAAGTCCTGGTGCGACCGAAATCGCCGCTGTCCGAGCCACCATAGAATACATTTTTTCTAGATGTGCAGGAACATCGCCCACAAAAAAGACGCAAGCGCGTCTTATTAGGCTCTCAGGATATTTGACCAGATGCTAAACCAGATAACAGATTTTGCTGTTATCCGTTCAAGTTAGCTTTGCCGTTTTAAGGAGTCAATTAAATGCGAAGATGAAAGTGTTACTGAATTTTAAGGGAGAATTAAAAAATCCCTGACTGACAAGGGGTTGGAAGTTATTTCTTTCCGTTCTCAATAATGGCATCGAAAAGGTTGTAAACATCAGTGTAAGGATTAGCTTTTGGAGCACCGACTTCTTCGTGCCTTCTGCCGAGCGCTTCTGCTCTGCGTTTCGCCTCGTCATAATTGTTTGGTAAATCAGCCAACTTAACCACTTTTGCCCCGTCAGCATCATAACAAGGTAACTCAATTGCCAGCGCCCTTTGCAGATCGTGGCGATGTATTTCAGCACCTTGGTTACGAATATGCAGCATAGGCCAGAGCTCAAAGCATGGGTTTGAATAGGCAATCTTTATACCGTTGGCATAGGCTTTATCAAATGCAGCCGGAATATGCGGGTGCTCATCTCGGTCAAACACTGCCCATACTTCAAAATTTCTATCGATAGGATCAGCGCTGCGGCGAGCTACCTTTGCCAGTGCTTTTTTCTCTGCTATCGCTTTATCGACAATGGTTAATGGTACGCCGGCTGCTCTAATAGCCCTTACGTCAACCAAGCCATTGCCTTTTGCTAATCTAAAATCATCAATAAAGTCGGGTTCAGTATTCTGGCCTTCACAAACCGCAACTAATTTGATTTTAACTTTGTTTTGAACCTTGCCTTTACGTGCTAAGGAAACTCTTTTACCCTTTCTCGGTGGCATTAGCTTCTCCGGAAAAATTGATTTTGTCCAAATAACCAAGGAATGGAATCGCTCCAAAACGCCCTTCTATATAGCCTTTCTGCCAGTTGGATCGCTTATCGACCGCAAAATCCATCAGTGACGTCACTTTGGTACTGCCGTCTTTGGCTTTTTCGGTTAACCAGATACTTTCCCGGCGCACACCCTTATATGTCATCAACTGAGTATCGTGGGTAGAGAATATCAGCTGAGCACCATTCTGGTTTAACGCAGGCTCCGCAAACAACTCTATAAGTCTTAATGTTAAAACCGTATGCAGGCTGGATTCGATTTCATCAACATAAAGCACGCCACCATTTTTTAATACATATAATGCTGGAACAAGAAACGAGATCAATGCTTGCGTACCCTGACTCTCTTCTGAGAATAGGAATTCTTCTTCGGTACCTTCAATGGTTGTTCTTTGTACTTTAATTTCATAAGAAAAACGGGGAACATCAAGATCATCAGGAAATGGTAACTTCTCGGAAAACAGTTTTATCATTGATTCATTGAGCATTTTCTTAAGACTTTTATCAATCTCTCTTCTACGCTCATCATGTTCAATTTTCTCTACCTTAATTTCCGTTGCACCAATATCGACACGAGAGAGAAAAGCAGAAATAATTTCCTGTAAATTATTTTCTATAATGCTTTCTCCCAATGAGTTTTCTGAACGATCCACATATGAACGATAATTGTAGTTCATAACAAAGTAGCGATAAATTTTCGCGAGTAATGGGTGTTTCTTTTGACCACCAACACTCAAAAACAGGTTGTCACCCATTGTAATACCAGCAACAGTTTTATTTTGCCCTTTCAGATTTTTACTAAAACTATACTCATCGCCGTTCTTACGGTGAAATAAGGTAATTGTCGATTTGCGCTTACCATATGTCGTCTGATGCAGCCACTCTTCTACAACTTCTCCGTCTAAAACATCAAAGCCATAGTAATAATGTTTCCCGTTACAAATAAAATCGATATCAAATGTTGATATTACACTTTGGTACTTTTGATCTAGTTTGAAAGTCGGTACAGCTATTTTTCCGGATGAAGCACCGAACATAATTTGATGGGTTAAAAACTGTAGCGCCAACAGCAGATTGGTTTTACCCGATGCATTGGCACCGTAGATTTGAGCAACAGGCAACACTTTTTCCCGTATTACATCGGTAGTGATAAGCCCTTCGCTCTGTTCTTGCTTATTTTCTGATGCGGTAAATACAAGTTCTTGATACTCACTGATAGAACGGTAGTTTGAACACCCGTAACGTAATAACATTAATCAGCCTTCATATAGTCGGAATAGGCCAATTCTAGAGTTTTTTACAAAAAATCGCAATTACAAGAGCACTAAAGCTTAAAAAGTTGGCAGAATTACCCATTTTTTACATCTGCAAAATTCTTTTCCTTTGAGTACTCATAGGGAGAGGTAGTGCTTTAGCAGTCACTAAATTACACTCTGGCTCCACAGTATTTAGAGATAACAGAAACTCGATAATAGAAAGAGTCTTTTACCTATAGGTTGATGAAAAGCCGGGCAAGGTTGCGCTCTACCAACTGGATGAGTTCTAGATATGATTCCTACACTTTCTCAACGAGAGAAATGAAGCTTGATGGAGCAAATGTAAATGGGCAGGACGCCCATTTTTAAGCGAACAGGGATGTCTTGAGCGGTTTGCGTAATCGAGTTCATTTTTACCGCATCACTCATAATCACCATTTGAAAAAGGTAAAAAAGCCCGACCATTTCTGATCGGGCTTCTTTGCAGTCCCTTCGAAAAGAGCGGAGCGACACACGAGGTTCCCTTCTCTTGAACATAAGGCGTGACCTCAACCTTGGCAAGGTTGCACTCTATCAACTGGATGAGTTCTAGATATGATTCCTACACTTCTTCAACAAGAGAAATGAAGCTTGATGGAGCAAATGTAAATGGGCAGGACGCCCATTTTCAAGCGAACAGGGATGTCTTGAGCGATTTGCGTAATCGAGTTCATTTCTACCGCATCACTCATAATCACCTTTTTTAAATGCAAAAAAGCCCGACCATTTCTGATCGGGCTTTCTACTTAAAGAAATTTGGAGCGACACACGAGGTTCCCTTCTCTTGAACATAAGGCGTGACCTCAACCTTGGCAAGGTTGCGCTCTACCAACTGGATGAGTTCTAGATATGATTCCTACACTTTCTCAGCGAGAGAAATGAAGCTTGATGGAGCAAATGTAAAAAAGCCCGACCATTTCTGATCGGGCTTCATTAATTTGGAGCGACACACGAGGTTCGAACTCGTGACCTCAACCTTGGCAAGGTTGCGCTCTACCAACTGAGCTAGTGTCGCATGCTACATTCAGCGAACGTAGACTTAA
>NZ_VTXE01000005.1 GCF_013114595.1 Vibrio sp. 99-8-1
GGCTTCACGAGCAAATGCTTCTAGAGCTTTCTTATCCATGTTGCTTATCCTTAGCCATGACTGGCTTAATTATAAGCAGATACACAAATTAAATTACAGTCTCCGTATATATCATTATTTGAAACGTCCAGACCGACTAAAAACTCATACATTGTATTGCCTCCGATGTTTTGATACTTATTGCCGCGTCACTAACAATAAGATGAAAAATGCCAAACATTGTGATTCTAACTGAAATATTTAGATTAGGTATATTTCCATCTTAGTGCGTTTTTCTCATGCTCTTTGATAAAGCTTTCTTTATGGGTGCTATATGCATCAATATCATTATCACAAATTTCAGCACCTTCTCGCTTTAAACTGTCGTACAGCGACGCAATTTCTGGAAAAGTAGTTAAATAATCCCGAAAAGCGATATGCCTTTTAACTTCCGAAGAACCAACTAGAAAAACATGAACTTGGTGGCTTCGTTGTATACCACCTTTTTGATAATAACGCCTACCAGCAATACCAAATTCTCCTTTCACTTTATATCCAAGTGATTCCATCAAATAATTTTCATTATCCATTTCTTCTAGTGAGTTTACTTCTATAAGTATATCGATAATTGGTTTGGCACAAAGACCTTTGACTGAAGTACTACCTATGTGGTGAATTGCTGCTACATTGTCTAGATTCAGAGCGGATTCAATCAACACTTTCTCTCGATTAAACTCATCAATCCATGAACATCGATAGTCTACGACTTCAATTACTCTCGGGTTCATCCTTCCTCCATTTTCCTGACACAGCAGTAGATGTGAGCAACGCTACAACCTTATTGAAACTGTTTTAGTTTAAACATCTAACCCGATAACCAAGCGTTGTCAAATCCCTCTTAAACCGTCTGCTATGTACGTGCTAATCAAGATACTTTTGCCAATGTTGCTGACCTTTCAAAACTGCTCTGTAGTCCTCATAATTACATGAACTGTATAGTTTTTTAGCCGCAACATTATCATCATCTACTTCTAATGTGATTTTGAGATAACTATTATCACGACAATACCGTTCAATACCATTAAGTTGTGCTATACCTACACCTTTACCTCGGAACTTTTCCGACACCATAAAATCATGAATATTCATCATTTTTTTTGCTCGATAAGTAGAGAATGATTCAAAGCAAACCGCAAAACCAGCGGGTGTTTTTTCCGCAAAACTGACAAATCCATAGAAGTAAGGTAATTCAAACAGTTGACTAATTACGGTATCATCTAACTCAATAGAAAACCCTGATAAATACTCTCTGAACAAAGACTCAAATATGTCTTTATCTTCAATACTGTCTGTATCAATACGTCTAGTTAAAATTTCCATACTTTTTTCCATCCAAGCGTATAATGGTGCATTAAATGCCTTATTAGAATAACCATTTTTCGTTAAAACGTTGATAAGTCAATTTCGCCATTATTTAACTTAAGTTGAATACCATATACATTACACAAAACGCATGTATTAAAGGTGACATTGGGAAGAACCAAAACAAGTAACCATGAAAAAAGATTCCGCTGCTTTTTTACCAACCTTACTCTACCTTTCGTTGTAGCTACAATCCTATAACCATCCTCAATTTGCTTATTAACATCTTCTTGTAATGACGATGGTACATCATGTATCGCATTGTCTTTTCCGTTAATTATCTTTTTCCTTTGATAAATTGAAGCAAGGATATTAAATATAATCAGCACCCAGAACATGTATATCAGACTTAACATTCAACCGTCCTTCATAGTTATTTCAGAGTATTGAATACATCGCAGCTTTGACATAACTCGGCCTCAACAACATTTTTTTTAAACGCAGAATTAATCGCATTAGTGAAAGATGTATTTATTTCATTTTCACATGATAAGCACTTTCTTGTTGTTAAAGTAAATTTATCAAATATCGGTATTATGGCTGTGTTTCCGCCGACCTCATCCAACTTACCACCCCTTATTGCCATTCGCTCTAAGTCTGATAAAGTCACAGAGATTCTCTTTTTGTTTTCTGGGTCGTTAATTAGGACATTCCCCGCACTAATGTTTTTTACAACTGAAAAATGCCCTCCAGTAGGATTATCAAAAGACTTGTGATTAATAATAGGGGCAACTCCATTTACATTACAAAACTCAAGTAAGTCTTTCAACGAAGAATATCTAACTGTCACACAGTCAAAATGTTGGGAGGTTAGGTAAGCCCCTATTTTATAGGTTCGACAGTACTTCCTCCCCTGCTCAGGACTTATGTCAGAAATTGCATTCCAAACATCATCCAAATCGACTCGAACGTTACTGTAATGTTTTACAATCATCGCAGCACAAGCAGCGCCGCATTTTGCTGTACCTTTT
The DNA here is from genome assembly GCF_013114595.1 of Vibrio sp. 99-8-1. Classification (GTDB taxonomy): domain Bacteria; phylum Pseudomonadota; class Gammaproteobacteria; order Enterobacterales; family Vibrionaceae; genus Vibrio. Next base: position 2,373 of record NZ_VTXE01000005.1, read on the forward strand.
GGCTGCTTTATATAGGGTACATTAATCAACTTACTCATAATTCTCCTAATTAAATATCATGTAGCACACAGAGCTACTAATTCAAGACACAGTTATACCAAGAGCACTCATATATGCACTCACACTTTAAGACAATTTTATGATAAAAACGCCAACTGTCTCGGCTCAGTATTATACAAAAATAAGTCTGTAAGAAAATGCATCTAACAAGTACTGCTTTGCATTTCCTTCTCTTGCCGTTCAAGAAACAAACCAAACTGTTATTGCACGCTACTCTGCATTTTTATACCCTAACGAAGCACTGGCAAAATCCAGTGTCGGGATTAGGACACCGTTTGTAAAACATACAATGCATGGCAATTTTATATGTAACTTTGGCATATCTAAATTTGTGGTAATTAATGAATTACATATGGAGGTCTCTATGACCCATCAAACCCATCCAGAATTTTATCAACAAGTAGAAGACTTTATTCTTTGTGCCGTGGCAGATAACTCAACAGAGGATCACGCCACCAATACCGAGATCGCCCTATTTCTCTTAACGCTGCTTTCTAGCTACAAAAAAGAAGAGCTAGCGCAGCCGAAACGAGAGAATACGAAGGCTTAAGCTATCGATTTGTACAGCTCTTTTTGGATTAAAATAAGACGTTCTTGGTGCTAAATGAGCTGTACGGTTGAAGTAATACTAGATGCATTTCCCTTATAAAATTTTCTACTTATTTTAGTTTTAACTCGTTTTTGGACAATTGTGAGTTAGGCTTGCAGGAGGCCTAAGTATTTCGGGTAACATTAATTACTCTGAATTAACTGAATAGCTTATAAAGCCCTGTAAGGACTAAATTCATCAACTTGTTAACTAGTGAAAAACTGCGACGCCCATTCATCCCAAGATTTGAATTCGGAGTAATTACCTCTTTCAACCTTTTCTCGTACATAATTGGAATAAATAGCACTGCTCCAACTTCTCATAGAACCTTCACCAACACCTGAAAGGTTTGTGCAGCGGTAATAATCGGCTAACGACCGTATTTCAGGACTTTCCCACGCTAGCCTTTGAGAAAGATTAAATATCAACGAACCAATTGGCGTAAAGCCTTCTCCTTGGCCACTAGTTTTATTTGTAAACCCAACGTATCCAGACATAGGAGTACCTTTCAAACCGGAGTTATACTTGGGTTCTCCCATATCAACATATGTGTACTTAAACAATGACCACGTACCCAAATCGGCAACACATAACAGATCTATTGATTGGCTTGGATGTGTGACAAGTCGTTTATCTTCTTCTGTTACCTTGTTTTGGATATTCTTTATCGGAGTAGAGTTAGCCTCTTTCCATGAGTGCGAATGAGCAAGTACACCATAAATAATTGGAGAGTGAAGCTCTTTGAACGGCGTCCCAGACCTAACTTCCGCAAGTGACTTAACAATTTTACTAGTGCAAACCGCTTCTTTTATATGATTTGCCTTCAAGGTATTTTTACATTCAAATGCGGCAAGAACGCCAGCCGCTAAGTATAGTTTTTTCGATAATAATCTTCGTGGATATGAACTTTTCAATACCAACACATCAATCTGCGGGCTTGTTTTCCCGTCATGACCGATAATTCTTCCCTTGGTCACTATATGAAAATTTGACGGCAACCAATTCTCTAGCAACTCAGCCCAATTTTCTTCTCCTTGGTCACCCGCCGTACCAGAGTCCTCTTTGGTTCTTCTCTGAATACGCGTATATTCAGACGACATCTCAGCACTAGCTTGTTCCATGAAATCAAACAGATCATGAGATTTTTCATCGTTATTCAACTAAATCTATCTCCGTTTTCGTAAGAGAGCGAATGATTATGCATACTTATAGACACACTACAGGTACGAGGAAAAGTAAGTCAAATGTTGGGTTAGTGAACTGAGAAGCTAATCAGGCGTAACTTCGAATGGGGCAGAAGTCTGTTAGCAGCTCCATTGCTATAACAAACCTTTGGTCAAAAATGATCTAACGTAATGCAGATTAGAACTGGCTACTCTCGCCTGATAATCTGATGAATATTGAACAAATCACTATTGATAACGGCGATCGTGTATTCAAATGGCGAGCCATCATCAAAACAGACAATTTCGCGCAACTCAATCATCGCCTGATCGATATCCACTTTTAAAAGGCTAGCTGTTTCTTCATCTCTTAAATTGAATGCGGCAATATCCTGTTCACGAGTAAATATTTCCTTTCCTGTTAACTCTTCAATGTAACCATACTTAGATTTTTCAATATTATTAAACTGAAATCCATCCGCAACGGTAGAGGGAATATGAATACGCCAATTGATAATGGCCGCAGATTGTACTTGGCGCCCCCCTTTTCCACCGCTTTTTTAACCTGATAGTCAAAAGGAGACCGTAAATTGTAACTACTGACTATTTACGATCAGAATAAAAAAGGGCAAAAACCGCAGTTCTCACCCTTTATACAACTAAATGTTATCTAAGCAGTTCAAGCTACTTATCATGGTAATAATATTTAACACATTGATCAGCAAGTAGATCTAAAGAATCTAGCGAAATGGCTTTTTTGTACTCTTCCATATCATCAAATGCCAATGGAATTTCAGTACAACCCAAGATAACGCCTTGTGCTCCCCGTGCGATTAACCGATCAAATACGGGTTCCATCAGCATTTTGCCTTTCGCTATATTTCCCGCTTTAACCGCATATATTCCTTCCATCACTCGCTTTTGTTCGCTATCTGTTGGAATCATTGCTTCCATTGCGTTTGCCGCAATAGCATCGGCATATATGCCGGTTTTAATAGTAGCATCCGTTGCCATAACGCCAATTCGAGTCATCTCTCTTCTTCTGGCTTCGTTGAGTACCGTCTCAATAATGCTGATAAATGAGACATTGCTATTGTCCAGCTTATCTAACCAGTAGTGAGCAGTATTGCAGGGAATCACCACCTTTGTTGCGCCAGATTCTTTTAAACTCATCAGGTTATTGAGCATAGTATTCAGCGGATCTTCGCCATTATTCAGGATGCAGTCGGTCCGGTCAGGTGTAACTGGATTATTCGAAATTATCATAGCCATATGTTCTTGGTCAGAGCTTGCTGGGCTTTTCTCAACCACTCGTCTAACAAAATCCACTGTTGCCATCGGGCCCATGCCCCCTAATACACCTAACTTCTTATTCATACCGACTCCTTTGTTAGTCAAGAATCTAACAAAAAAATCGGTTGCCAAGAAATGAAATAACTGGCATAACGATGCATAAATTGCATAGCCTTATCTAACTAGAGCCGCCTATATGTTAAATATTGAGACCAAATGGTTGCAGGACTTCCTTACCCTTGCCGAGATCGGAAACTTCTCTAAAGCCGCACAAAAGAGAAACGTTACTCAGTCCACTTTTAGTCGTCGTATTCAAGCATTAGAAGGTGCGGTAGGCTGCCAACTGTTTGATAGAGATAAAACCCCAATAGCCCTAACACAAAGTGGCAGCGAATTTAGAAGTAGCGCCCGCAGTTTAATGATCCAGTTAGAATATGAGTTAGAGCGGCTAAATGATCTATCAGTATTAGGAAATCAAAAGGTTAGCCTCGTGGCCGGACACTCCATTGCAACGGATATTTTGCCGCAGTTTCGATTTAACCTATTTGCAGAAGAGAAAGAAGTCATCCTTGATGTACGTGCAATCGACATTGATGATGCGGTAAATACTTTGCAACAGAGTGCTTGTGATATCGTACTTAGCTATAAAATTGACCAGCTCCACTCTCAACCCTATCTCGCTCATAAAATTGGGGAATCTAAAATCTATTGTGTTTCCGCACTAAATGAAGAAGGAACCGCTAAATACCAGCTATCGAAAAATCAGCTATCTCCTTGGATTATGCACTCAACTAGCAGCTATATGGGGCGATTGACCCGAGAAATAAGCAATCAGTACGCTTTAAGACCAATTTTCTCTTCCGCAATGACGGACTTGGTTAAAGCGTTAGTTTTACGAGGAGAAGGTATTGGCTGGTTGCCTGATTACGCCATAACCGAAGAGTTACGAACCAAACAGCTTGTCATTTTGCAGCAACAACAAGCATCCACAATCACCGAGCTTTACGCTTATCGATCACGAGCAAAGTTACACCCTGCAGGGGAGCAGGTGTGGCAAACGTTGTGTGAGCATCACAGTATCTGTCAGTGTGAATAACTCACTGTTACCAAGGCTCATTGACTGGCAAACAGATGCTCATTGGAAGCGTGTCGTTTCTCGATGTACAAAATAAGCTCCCCCACTTTAAAGCCGAATTTGCTCATCTCGGTTTTATTGAACAATCGGTGTTCATCCATCAGGAACATCCAATCATCAAGGGTGACTTGATAAGTGGTCGAGTCTACCTCTATCTCCATCTGGTAACGCCAATAAAGTGCAGAGCCACTAGTCTCTCCTTTTGCGGTGCCAATAACATCGCTAGCGGTACCAATGTAGTTATTTTCTGCGGTTTTTTCTAAGTACCACGTTCGGGTTGAAGTTTCACCATCATCAAAGACAAACCACTCTTTTAACTCGCCTTTATTGCCCTGCCAGCTACCGACCAACTTCACGTCGAACCGTCTTAGCAAATTGCCTGAGCGGTCTAACACCATACCATATGCGACCAACTCGCCATCAAAAAACTGTTCCAACTTTAACTCAGGTTTGATTTGGCTATGTTCTTGCAAACTGGCAGAGCCACAACCGACTAGGGTAATCAGCACCAATGTCATGACTATCTGTTTCATGGTATTCATCATTGCAGCTCTCCTAATAGTTGCCTTCTTAGCTCTGGCTCTGAGGTGTTCTCAGACAACCAAATCGAAAGAAAAGCGGAAGAAAATCCATTGTCATCTATACGTCCAATGGCTTGGTCAGCAAAGTAAAACTCCCCTGCACCATTGGCTAGCTGAACAAAAGTAAGCTGATCTCCTTTGCTGACATCTGGCCAGATTTGTTTTAACGGCTCTAGCCACAACAAAATATCCATCGGTTTATAGCCAAGCTCTCGCCATTGATCTTCTGTTGCTTCAATAAGAGCTTGCTTAGATATTGATTTGTAATAGGTAATACGAAGTGCGGATGTCTGTTCATTAACCGCATGCTGCGGCTCGATAAAGTACTCCGCTTTATACAACGTCCAAAAAAGATAGTTCATCTCACCTTCGCCCTGCTTGTCCAGCAAAGCCACCGGAGAGGCAGACAGGTTATGGCTAAAAAACAGCACGAATAGCCACACTTTCGCCAGAATAAGCTTTGCCAAAACGGGCTTTATCAAAACAGGCTCTGCCGATATTTGTCGCATTGATACAAATTGCCAGTTCATAACTCACCTCGTGGTTTGTTTTCCCTCTGTCTACCACAGAGTGATTCGTTTAAGAGTGGTTGTTTTTGGAATGATTCATTTTGCAGTACTCGGTATTCAAAACGCCTCTTGATGATAAAAACGTTGAGAACGTTCGATAACTCACAATCAATAACGGAAATAGCAGTCCCCAAGAGAGAGCAAGTGAGGCAATGAGCGTGGCATCCTGCAAGCCGGACTGCAAAGCGCCTGCCTGTATACCCGCCCAGTAGCTACTTGTCCCACCAACGGCACCAAACGCCATTAGCAACCAGATAGGCTTGTTCACGAACCAGCTCAAACTGTGGTTGAAACTGATCACAAACAGTGACCAGAGCAGTGCCAACCAGAGAGGAAAGTCACCTAACTGGCTAGAGAAGCTGCCAATATTAAAATGGATAACATCCACCGTTATACCAATTAATGCCAGTGGTAATACCGCCAAGTCTTTTTTAGCTGAGGGCGACAATAAGAAATGAACGCCAAGCAAAGCGGCCAGTATTATATTGGCATTGACCGTTAAAAATGCCGCACTGAACCAGCTTGCTTGAAACAGTACTAGGTTAATAATCCAAAACCGTTTCATGCTCTTCTCCCACAAATCGAGGTTTTCTCGCCACTATATGATGAGTGCTGATCACTCTTTCTATAAATGCCCCTTCGCAGTAACAAAAATAGAAGTGCCACAAGCGTTTAAAGCTTTGGTTATATTCGCGCTGCGAAGGATCATATTGCGGCTTAGTAGAATCACTCTGCTGCTGTTCTAGCTGCGGCCAATGCTTAATAAAACGCTGATCCCAGTCATGTAGCGTCCGAGCATAGTGCAAACCAATATCATCAACCTGCTCTATCACCATATCGGTATTCTCTGCCATCTGCTGGCTAATAACCGCAATCGAAGGCAAGCATCCGCCGGGAAAAATATACTTTTGGATAAAATCGGTACTTTTGCGGTACTTCTCGTATCGAGCATCTGCAATAGTAATGGACTGGATCAGCATCTTACCGGTTGGCTTTAATAACGTTGAACAGGTGGTAAAAAAGCTATTAAGGTAATCATGACCCACGGCCTCAATCATCTCTATTGATACCAACTTGTCATATTGTCCTGTTAGCTCGCGATAATCTTGTTTCAGCAGCGTTATATGATCTTCAAGGCCCAGTTGCTTAATCCGCTGCTGGGTGTAGTCATGCTGCTTATCAGAAATCGTGGTCGTGGTCACTTTGCAACCGATGGTTTGAGCCATATAAATAGCCAACCCACCCCAGCCTGTACCAATTTCAATCACATGATCGGTCTCATTCAACTGCAACCTTTGACAAATAATGGCCATTTTCTGTTGCTGGGCCTGTTCAAGTGTTGACGCGCCATTGGCATAAATGGCCGAGGAGTATTGCATCGCAGGATCTAAGAAGCCTTGATACAGTTCATTACCAATGTCGTAGTGGGCTAATATATTGCGCTTTGATCCTTGCTTGGAGTTGCTGTTTCGTCGTTGCAGTAAAAAATTACTGAGTTTATTTATCCAACGAGTTTTACTGTCTAGTGCATCAAGTTGAGACTGATTACGCGCCATAATCTGAATAACCTGAGTTAACTGAGGGGATGACCACTTACCATCAATATAGGCTTCAGCAGCACCAATGCTTCCCCCAGAAACAATATCTTTGTAGAAGCTATCATCGTGTACCACGATGGTTGCCATCAACGTTGAGCAAGAGTGTTCATCACTTGATGAGGTCGCCAACCGGTCGCCAAACAAAGTGCGGTTATCTCCTTCAATCACCTCTAATTTGGCGTCTTTTAACTGCTTAAGGACGCTAAAGATCATTTGGCGATAAGCGCTGTTTTTGCTGCTAATCATTTGATAAGCGTGATTATCGTCACCCTGCGTCTTTGCATTTAAAGGGACAACATTTGCAGAGAAGAGATTGGCGGAAGGCATATCGATTGCCGCTAGATCCTGTGCAGATAATTCATGTTCAGCGAGTTTCTGTGCAGACATGTCCTGAGAAGAAATAGCGTGATTTCGTTTGGCAATGTGACCCATAAACACCTCAATATCCTTATTAATGTTTTCTAAACTAGTCTGTTACTTAGCTACCCATTCCCTGCACTGTTGGAGCCTTTTTTGTAAGGAACAAATGGCACTTTTTTCAAATACAGCTTCATCGCCTGCCAGTAAATCCCCACAACAATATTCAATGCCATAAAAGGCAGAGACGTCAGTGTTTTGGCTAAGTTTCGTCTATTGATGACTCGTTTTTTAAGCGCTAACGTGGCATCAAACACCTTGTTATTTTTATGGTTCTCAATATGGATAATGGTTTTGTCACTGGGCGGTGTTATGCGCCAGTGATAGGTCATATCCATCTGCATAAACGGTGACACATGGAAGTTCTTTTTCACCTTTTCGCCTTTCTCAGCGCGAACAAGATAGTAGTGTCTCTCGTTCCATGGCGTATTGCTCACTTCCGCCAGCATGCATTGATAATCACCATTTTGGTCGTAGCAGAAGTAAAAATTAACCGGACTAAAATAGAGACCAAAGCATCGGCACTGTGCCAGCATGATGACTCTATTTGAGCTCTGCCACTCTTCTCCTAACGACTGTACTTTTAAGGCAATACGTTGTTTCAGTTCACCAGGATCACTTTTTAAATAATCTTTTTCACAAAATCGTATTGGGTTAAACCAATGGGTTCCAAATAGACCACTACGCCTAGTCACCACTGGTACTTCATCAAGATCGAGCGCCATCATATAAATAGGATAACTAAAGCTATGCTCAACGGCGCCAAAGCGACGATGACGAACATCACCAATATAGATGCCGCTATAGTCACCTTCCGTAACATCTGCATTGCTTGCATCTGGTTGGCTCATAACGATACTCCAAACCTTTGAGTTACATCTAATGCGCTACGTACACCGTCTTCATGAAAACCGTTGTACCAATAAGCGCCAACAAAATGCGTCTGGTTTTTGCCACAGATCTGCTCACGCTGCTTTTGTGCTGCAACACTCTGGCTGTTAAGTACAGGGTGGTGATAAACAAAACGGCGAATCACCTTATCTGGTTCAATATCACTACTCTGATTTAACGTGACACAAAAAGTAGTGCTGTCGTTGAGCCCTTGAAGAATATTCATATTGTAGGTGACGCAAGCGGGACGCGTGTTCTCTTGGTGCAACATATAATTCCAGCTTGCCCAAGCCAGTTTTCGTTTCGGCAATAAATTGATATCCGTATGCAATACCACCTCATTCCGACTAAATGGAATCGCCGATAATATTTGTTGCTCCTCGTCAGTTGGGTCTGCCAGCAAGGCAAGCGCTTGATCAGAATGACAAGAAAAAATCACTTCATCAAAATGCTGCGTTTCCCCCTCTTGCATCTCAATTACCACCCCTTGTTCCGTTCGTTTTATCGCACGAATGTCACTCTTTAGCTGAACAGGTTGCTTAAGATGAGAAAGGATTTTATTGACATAACTTCTTGAACCTCCGGGAACCACGTACCATTGAGGTCGGTCAGTAATATTGAGTAATCCATGGTTATAAAAAAACTGAATAAAGAACTTAAGCTCAAACGTTTCCATCTCTTTTAAACTTGTCGACCATATCGCCGCTCCCATTGGCAAAATATAGTGCTGACTAAAAAAGTCCGAAAAGCCATGTTGATTTAAAAACTGTCCCAGTTTTTGCTGTTCATCAATACTGTCTTGTTGGTATAGCCGCTTGCACAGTTTGTTAAATCGAATGATCTCAACAATAAAGCGCCAAAATTGCACACTAAACAAGTTACTTCTCTGAGCAAACAGAGCATTTATGCCATGACCATTATATTCAAAGCCACTATCACGATTGTGTACACTAAAGCTCATCTCTGTGGCTTGTCGTTCTATTCCTAGCTGTTGCAACAAACGGTTGAAATTGGGGTAAGTTCGGTCATTAAACACAATAAAACCGGTGTCAATGGCGTATTCTTTATGGTTGTGAACAATATCAACCGTTGCCGTATGTCCACCGACATAATCATTTTTTTCAAACACAGTTACATGGTGTTTTTTGCTCAATAAGTAGGCGCAAGTCAGCCCAGATATACCACTTCCAATGATTGCAATTTTCTTCATTTTTAGGCCATCCTTGTCGCAACGTGCTGCCAAACCTTGGCAGGTAAAAAACGAAACAGCTTCATGATAAATACAAACAGCAGTGGGAAATTGATCTCAGTTTTTCCCTTTTCTATTCCTGCCATGATTTTGTTTGCCGCTTGGTGACTATCCATCAGCATCGGCATAGCAAAGGTGTTTCTTTCGGTAAGTGGCGTGTCTACAAAGCCCGGTTGAACTAAGGTAACGCCAATATTATGGGGTTTTAAGGTTATGGATAAGGTGTTGGCTAAATAACTTAAAGCCGCTTTCGATGCCCCATAAGCTTCCGCTCTTGGCAATGGAATAATGGCCGCGCTGGAGCTGATTAATACCAACCTTCCCCCCTGTTTAAGGTTATTTAACCAAGCCTGCAAACAGTAGCCAATGGAGATAAGGTTAATGTTGATAACTCGCTCAAATAGCTTGGCATCAAAGCCTAAAGGAGAGTCAATATATTCACAGTCTCCGGCATTTAGAATAAGCAGGTCGATCTCTTGATCAATAGACGGGTAATGATCAACCTCGGTTAAGTCAAAACAGAGTGGCGTAATACGCTCCCCTTGTTCAGCCAAAGCTGACAGCTTTGCCCTGTTTCGCCCACACGCGATAACATCAGCACCTTGACGGTCATAAGTTATCGCCAGTTTCTCTCCAATTCCTGATGTACAGCCAGTAATCATTACTCTCATCATTGACCTACCCGATTATTGATTAGCTTGACCAGCGTGCCGACGACTGGAATATGTTGATAAACCATCGCCCCCACATCGAAATAGTCCCGGTGATAAATCACCAAACCATCTTTTTCTTCTAGGCGCGAGTGACCGTCAATTGAGATAGGCTGCTGGCGGTTGAGCTTGTTGTGGCTAAATGTCATGGTCCAGTACACCGCCGCTTGATCATTACCGGCAATCACGTCAGTAATAATAAACTGGCAAGAGATTACATTAAGGTAGCTCTGCTTAAAGTACGCTAACAACGACTCTCTTCCCGAGACTCTATGCATAGGGTCAATAAACTCCACCTCGGAGTGATAAATAGCAGACAACGAATCCAGATTATCAGTACCTAGCTCACTGTAAACGGTGCAAAATTTGTCTATCCATAGTGCTTTTTCCATACTGCTATCCCTAAAGCTGCTTAAAAAATGCCAACGCTCTATTGCGAGCAAAGTTATGATCAACAATCGCGGGCCAATAACGGTCAGAGCTTTGCTTCTCTTCTATCACTTGCTGCTGCAGTAAAACCTGTTCGCTCTGCAAATACTGATGAGGAAAGTGAATGTACTTATCAGGCACTTCCTCTAGCTCTGGTAAATAACTACGTATGAACTCGCCATTTGGATCAAATTTTTTGCTCTGCAAGATGGGATTAAACATTCGAAAATAGGGTTGAGCATCGCACCCCGTGCTCGCTGCCCACTGCCAGCCGCCGTTGTTGGCGCTGTAATCACCGTCAATAAGGTGCGACATAAAAAAGCGCTCTCCCCAGCGCCAATCAATTAATAGATGCTTGGTTAAAAAGCTCGCTACGATCATTCGTAGTCGGTTGTGCATCCATCCTGTACTGATCAGTTGCCTCATTGCGGCATCAACTATTGGGTAGCCCGTTCGACCTGTACACCACGCCTCAAACTCTGATGGCTGATTTAACCACGGTAGAGATTGATATTTAGTCACAAAGCATTCTCCGCGAATTAACCTCGGAAAATGGACAAGTAAGTACTTATAGAAGTCACGCCAAATGAGTTCGTTTAACCAGGAAAATGCCTCATGTGTTTGGTCATAGAGAACATCCGGATCGCGCTCGATCAACTCTTTTGCCAACCAACGGACACTCATGGCACCAATCGCCAGATAAGGAGAACAGCCAGAGGTTCCTTTAATGGCCGGATAATCTCTATCTACTGCGTATTGCGGCAATTTCTCAGCAAAAAAATGGGGCAAAACACGCGCCATTACCACAGAGCTCAAAGGCCACTTCGATGAGTCACTTAGCGGATAATCAACATTAAACTGTTGCAGCAGGCTTTTGTCATGGCAAGTGTCGGGAGTGGTACTCATATTAGGAGGGGAAACACACTCTATTCCCGTTAACTGCACCTGTTTTAGCCACGCTTTCTTATAAGCGCTAAACACCTTAAATGGACTATTTTGCTGCGTTAACACTCTGTCAGCAGAGACCATCATTTGGCAGTCAAACAGCTGCAAATGGATGCCCTGCTCGCTAACAGCTTGGTCTCGCTTCGTTTCGTACAACTCTAACTCACGATTAGCAAATACCAACTTGGTCTGTTGTTGCCGACAATAGTCAACCAAAACGCCGACCTGCTGGTCATAGTCTTCGGCTTGCAAATGAACCAGCTCAATACCAAGCAATTCAAATTCTTGATATAGCTGAATTAGATGCCGCTTTAACAGGTCAATTTTAATCCCAGCGCTATTATGCTTATGCCACTGTTGGGGGGTAGAAATAAAGACCGCTTTCGTTACACCCTGCTTCAAGGACTCCGCTAACGCGGGGTTATCATGCAGCCGAACATCATTGCGAACCCATAAAATACCGCCACTCAATATCCATACCTCAGTTTTAACTCTGTTGGATGTGGCGAAAGATAAGCCTGAAGAGTTAAGTATTCATTAGGGTATTCACGCAAGTAGTGTTTTATCAAGGTTAACGGCACCAATAACGGGGTGTGGCCGTGCCGATAAGCTGCAATCTCATCGGTTAACTCTTTGGTGCGCTCTTTATTTAACTGCTTCTTAAAATAGCCTTGAATATGCTGCAAGGTATTAGTGTGAGTGGCTCGAGTGGCTTTGTGTTTTAGCGCCAACATTAACTGCTCGATATACTGTTCCGCCAGTTCTTGCAGTGGTAAGTCTGAATGAGCGAGAAAACGCCCAATCGTTCGATAACTTTCAACATGGTGACTCATCAACAGATATTTATGAGCACTGTGAAATTGAAGGACTTTATGTTTTGTCAGTCCACCATTCACCAGATCTAACCACTTCTGATAAGTAAACACGCGAGTGATGAAGTTCTCTCTGATTACCGGATCATTTAACCGACCATTTTCCTCTACTGGCAGTGCGGGGTTTCCTTGCATAATTTGCTGGGCAAAGATGCCAACACCGTTGGACTCTGATCCTTTGCCGTGATGGTGGTACACTTTCACCCGTTCCATGCCACAAGTCGGACTTTTAGCACAAAAGATAAAGCCCGCTAAGTCGCTGCTATTGCTGGAAATCTGCTTGCCATAAGCTTTAAGGGCGTCGGTAACATCACCACTACCGTCAGGGCGTGACACCGTAATGATGTTATCTGTTTTTATCTGTCTAATGGTGGGCCTAGGAATAGGTAGTCCCACAGCAACCTCTGGGCAAACAGGACGAAAATCAGCAAATTCCCCTAGCTGTTCCATGCAAAATGCTGAACGTTTATGACCGCTGTCATAGCGAACCTTTTGTCCTGATACACAAGCACTAATGCCTATCGTGAGTTTCCTTTCCATGATGCTCTCCTTCTACGCTCTGCCAGTTAATAGATAAATTTCCCCATTGGGTTAATTAACTGAGAAAGTCCTTTAGTAAAGTGCAGGCTGTCGCTCGATACCGTTAAACAAACGCACCCTTCTTGCGTGACAGGTGTATGGTTATGCTCTCCATCCAGCCAGATAAAATCGCCCGCGGCATAGTGCCCCATTTCATCATCAAAGCTACCTTGCAATAACAGGGTAATTTCAAAACCGTTATGGCTATGGCTAGGGATCCCGCCACCCGATTCAATAGATAGCAGACTCATTCTTAAATTGTCATCTTCCAGTGCCAGTCGAGATCGAGATAGCTTACCCAACGTCTGCCACTCTTTTAACGCAATTGAACGCATCGCCTGAGGCAAGACTAATCGCTTACCTGCTACGTCTATTTCCTGCCTCTCAGGTAATTTATCTTGTGACTGCAGTTCAATAGTGGCGCTATCCTCCTGCTCACTAATAATACTATTGATCATTGCCAACGCATCACTATCAGCTAAAGGGTCTTCTATAGCTATTTGATCCGCCAGATGTTCTTGGCTGGAAATTGCGTTGTAGGGTACATCGACCAAGCTTGTTTGTTCGGCAGCACTCTCTTGGGAAAAAAGTTGTTGTGCCATCTCAGCGGTAATGGCCTCTACCTGTTCGCGGCAATCGACGCATGTCTCAACATGGCTAGCAACAATAATGGAGACAGATGCGGGCAGTTCCCCTGCGGCAAAACGCTGCAATACTTCTGTTGTGGGGTGATATTTAATCATTGTACTGTCCTCCCATATGCTGTTTTAGCTTAGCCAATGCCAACCTCAATCTCGATTTCACTGTTCCTATCGGGACATCAAGCTGTTGCGCTAACTGCTCTTGAGATAACTCCTGAAAATAGACCCCTTTAATCACCGCTTGCTGAGCATCTGGCAAGCTATCAACATGCGCAAGAAGTTTGTTAGACATAAGATGGTCTTTAAACACATCACTCTCTTGCTGCGTCGACTCTACAATGGAGTCCACAGGCCAGATATCGTCAGCCAACGAGAGCTCATTACGATGTTGCATCTTTCGCAACATATCAAATGCGGCATTGCGCATTATAGTGTAGACCCAAGTGGTCGCTGCACCTTTATCGTCACTGTACATATGCGCTTTCTTCCAAATAGAAGTCATGGTCTCTTGAACCAACTCTTTAGCCTGCATTTCGTTATTAAACTTTTGCATGCCAAAACGCTGAATTTTGGGCGAGAAAAACTGAAACAGGTGGGTAAATGCCTGCTTGCATCTCTGCTCCGCCACTCGATTTAGCCAGTGAGAAAGCTCTATTGGCACCAGAGAATCAACGCTGATAATCTGCTCCTTTTGGATCTGTTGAGAACTTACATTCTGCCGCATACTGCTCACCAGTTAGTGGATGTTTTACGGCAATACGCGTTAACAGTAATAATGGATCACTTATTTTTAGTTTTCATTAAAAATAATGGTTAGACACTCAATGGCGGCATCAAAACTATCGTCGGCTAGAAAATGTCGTTTGGCTTGAAACGGCATTGGTGTTAGTTCTAAAAGCCTTGCGCATACCCACTCAATACTCTGAAACTGCTTTTGTGAATAGAGCGCTGACACCTCTATCTTTTTTTCAAACAGCTTCTGCAAACTCTTTACCAGTATCGGCAGCGATTTATCAAGATGGCCATTACCACGGTTATCGCTATTAATAGTAGTCCAATGTGGTAACGCTTGCGCTTCTGCATACCTTAGTCCATTCTCGTTTTTCTCTATTTTAGAGAGTGAAACCAAACATTCGCCCTGAACATCAATAGTAAGATATTGATTATTATCCAAATCAAAGTTCACCAGACTCACCGATATACCCAGTTTAATCGTATGAGCATCACTTTGAAAAGAGAGAATGAACGGCTGGTCATTCTTCAGACAATCTGCCAGTAAGGTCAAGTATTCAGGTTGGTAAAGGGTTAAGCGTAACCGTCCTTGTGGAAAAAGGATAACAGGTGAAGGTATAACCGTAGCCACTGTCTGGTCTGTTTTATCCACTAGGTTCTGCAGCTCCCCCTTCTCTTTTACTATCATCGCCACTCCTTATCGCTCATTCGCAAACTGTCTCATCAGATAAAAAATAAAAGCGCAGCTTAAACACACTGCGCTCTATCGATTATTGTTGTTTTGCTCTGGCTTAATTGACTTAACCGTCGTTCTATTTTGGCAAAATGACGCTATCAATGACATGGATGACACCGTTGCTCGCTTCTACATCAGTGGCTAAAACTTTTGCTTGGTTTACCATCACACTTCCGTTGTTAACCGTTATGCTGACGTCCTGTCCTTGAGCTGTGGTTGCTTTAGAGAGTTTAACCACATCCGATGCCATCACTTTTCCCGGCACAACATGATAGGTAAGAATGGCCACAAGCTGGTCTCTGTTTTCTGGTTTTAATAATGACTCTACCGTGCCAGAAGGCAACTTAGCAAACGCTTCATCCGTTGGAGCAAATACGGTAAACGGCCCATCGCCTTTTAAAGTATCGACCAACCCAGCGGCCTGAACCGCCGCGACTAGCGTGGTAAATGAGCCATTTTCCACCGCAATATCTACGATATCTTTTTTCATCTCACCGTGTTGATTGTTGTTCGAACAAGCCACAATAGCGAAGCTAGCAATCAATAACATAAATGCTTTCATATATTTGTTTAACATAATTGTTCCTCTATATCCTAGTGTCCTAATGTCAGCTAGCAATACGTTAAGATTTTTATAATGGATCATATTAATTAATATTTTTCACCATTCTCAGCAATTACAAAGTTACTTGGTTATATTTTTAACTCACCATTTCTCTCTCAAATAAAATAAACAAATCAGTTAACGTAAAATTAACCATGCCGCACTCATAATCCTTGCCAGAAACAGACAATCTATAAGCAGGATAAATGATGAACAGACAACTAAAGACCTATCTATTAACCATTGCTACCGTTACCAGCTGCAATGTATTTGCGTCTGCTCAAACAGACAGTATGTTTACCGAGTTTGACAGTAATAAAGACAACCAACTCTCGCTACAAGAGTTTAAAAATGGTGGCTTAGACTCAGAAGGTGACAGCTGGTCTGCTGGACTCTCTTCTGTTTGTACCACTAAGTCTCTGCAAATGGTTGAACCAGAACTGATAAAAACCTTTGAATTAATGGACGAAAATAAAGATAAGAAACTAAACAGAGATGAGTTTAATAAAAAAGGGGAAACGGTATACAACGACTACTGGAAGACCTCTTTTAAACAAGCCGATAGCGATAAAAACAATATGCTGTCTATGAAAGAATATAAAGATCAAGCAAGCGGTTATATAAAACGTCTTGAAGATAGTTATCAAGATAAAAATATTCCCGTAGAGTGCAAAGCAGATATGGAATATTGGCAAGGATACTACTCAGAAGCCAACAAATATGTTGATGAGTCTTTTCAGTACCTTGATGATAATAAAGATAAAAAGCTTACTTTTGATGAGTACTTAGGTAAGCATTTTAACTAATTAATCGGTTCTTTAAGCGTTATCACCCTGAATAGGGTGATAACCTATTCTTACGCCGCCCCAATGTCGTCCATTGACATAAATTGGCACCGAAAGGTCATGTACCACCTCCCCAGTATCTCGCTTATAAGTTTGCAATAACATGGTTTTAGTATGTTTACCGCAACGCAAGCCAACTCGGTCATCAAATATTCGCTTCGTCCGATTTTGAAGTATATCGACGTCAGCATCCCCTGTTAGGGGCTGGCAGAACTGGTTGTTATGGGTAGGAACGTACCCTTTATCGTCCGTCGCAATCGCATAGATAATCTCATTACGTTGCTCAACAACCGGTTCTTGCATCGCGGGCAGTACTTTGTCGCAATAGCTGTCGTACTTAGTATGATATTTCGTTGGAGTATCTGAGCCGGGCGTACTCGCTGCACGATGATGACGGTCAAACAGTTCATTCTCCGTTAATTGACCTGCTGAGATACCATCTTCAAACTGCTTAGAGATAGATAATGCTAAGTTACTGGCCATTTTATAGATCTCGCTATGAGTACTTTGCTCATAATGTTCGACCAGTACTGCATTGCTATGCTCTGCCATTTCCATTAAATGTCGAGACTGAGATTGCAGATGCTGCAACTCATGATCGGTTTCCGCCAACGTCTGTTGAATATTGATAATCGATCCGGATATGGCCAATAATCCTTTTTCATTTTCTGATGCGCCGCTAGAGATGGATGACACCTGCTGTTCAACTTGCTGAGCTTGACTAGCGATAACGCCCAAGCGTTTCTCAACACTTTCAACACTGCTAGCACCTTGATCAACTCGATTAGAAAGGGTCTGAATTGTGCCGGTTACCTCATGGGTTTCGGCTAAAATCTGGCTGACAATTTGAGTAACCTCATCGGTACTCTGAGCTGTTCGCTTTGCCAATACTCGCACCTCATCGGCAACAACAGCGAACCCTCGTCCCGACTCTCCTGCTCTCGCCGCTTCTATAGCAGCATTCAGCGCCAATAAATTTGTTTGAGAAGCGATATCTCCTATCACCTTTGTTACATTTTGAATACGAGTGACTTGAGCATCAAGACTGCTTATTTGCTCTACCGAGGCTGTTGTGTAAGTGGTTATCTGCTGCATATTCTGTACTGCTGAGTGCAGTTCAGCCAAGCCTAGCCGGCTTGTCTCATGCATATCTTTTGATGCGGTCAATGTTTGCAATGCCGATGAAGAGGTCAGTGTTACTGTGTCGGTGATCTCTTTTGTGGTGTCACTAATATGATCAATGGACTGAAGCTGGTTACCGACTCTATTTTTTAGCTGGTCAGTAGCAAAAGAGACTTCTGCCGAGCTCACGGCACTACTGTTCATCTCATCAGCAATCAATGAGGCTATATGTTTGTTGTCTACACTTTCTTCAGGTTCTGACTCTCTATCACTCTGCTTTTCTGCATACAAAACGACAATGACTAAGCTTCCAACACTAACAAATAGTGCTGCCGCCGCTAATCCCCAGAAATAGAGTGCCACTCCTATAGCAATAATCCAGACAGTGACTAATATTCCTGTACGACTTGTAGATAACACCACCACCAACTCCTAATCAGTAAATTTCTCCGGACAGCATAGCGATTCTTATCATTAGTAAAAGGAGCTATATACCGTTGTGACCAAAGTATAATAGCTCTAGTTATACTCACGTAATCTAATGAATCCATTTTAAAGGACTGTATAATTCTTGCCGTAGAATGACGATGCCTTCAAATCAGTGCCTTGATCAGTTGCCAATACATTCTCGCTGAACAAGCACCTTGAGATCACTTGAGTCTATCTACTATGAAAAATAGCCAAACGACGATCTTCCAGCCTTAATTGATTGAATCGCTGTAATGAAACAATTACTCTTGAGTAATGATACTAATTGCACCGTTAGCGTGGTTAATATGGACAATACTCCTCACATAAATAACAACATTGAGCTTGAACCATCGATGGCACAGATATTTGCCAAACAACGAGCACATTTTCTATCTCAAGCTAATCCAAGTTACCACGTTAGGGTTGAACAACTTACCAAGCTAAAGTCGGCTCTACTCGCCAATAAGGAAAAATTGGTTACAGCACTTAATCAGGATTACCGTCATCGCTCTGTGGATGACAGTTTAATATCCGATATTTTGCCGTGTATAAATAACATCAATTACACCATCAAACAGCTAAAGAAATGGATGAAACCAAGTCGTCGCCATGCAGGGCTGCTGCTCGCTCCTGCTAAAGTGACGGTTCATTATCAACCCGTTGGGGTTGTCGGTATTATTGCGCCTTGGAATTTTCCGGTGATGCTCTCTATTGGACCTTTGATCACCGCGCTTGCCGCAGGTAACCGAGCAATGATTAAGTTATCTGAGTTTACCCCTCAAACTAATGCCGTCATTGTGGCGATGCTCAAGGATATATTTGAACCCAATCATGTGGCATGTATTGAAGGCGAAGCTGAGATCGCAGCCCAGTTCTCCTCACTGCCGTTTGATCACCTACTCTTTACCGGCTCAACGACCGTTGGACGACATGTAATGAAGAGCGCGGCGGACAACCTGACGCCAGTCACCTTAGAGCTTGGTGGTAAATCTCCGGTTATTATTGCCGATGATATGGACCTAACGACGGCCGTGGAACGAATGATTTACGGGAAATGCCTCAATGCAGGGCAGATCTGCGTTGCCCCAGACTATGTATTAGTGCCAGAAGGCAAAGAGCAGGCATTTATTCAAGCCTACAGCGCTAAATTTAATCGCATGTATGGCGATGTTGACAATAACGACGATTACGGCAGCATTATTAATCAACGTCAGTTTGACCGAATCAAACAGCTACTGGATGATGCCCGAGAAAAAGGAGCCGAGGTCATCAGCGCTAATGGTCATGAAATCAATGATCAGCAACGCAAGATTCCAACACAGTTGGTCACAAACACCAATGACGATATGCTAATCCGGCAACAAGAGATATTTGGCCCGCTGCTTCCCGTTATTGGTTATAAAGATATCCAGCAAGCGATACAACATATCAATGATCGACCTAGACCTCTCGCATTATATTTAATGAGCTTTGATGAAGCCGTTCAACAAGAGGTATTAAATAACACCCATTCAGGTGGGGTCTGTATCAATGAGACTGTATTTCATGTGGCGGCAGATGATGCCCCATTTGGCGGTATTGGCCCTTCTGGAATGGGGCATTACCACGGAAAAGAAGGATTTTTGACCTTTAGTCACGCAAAAACTGTACTGACAAGAGGGAATTTCAACAGCGGTAAATTCATTCACCCTCCTTACGGCGGCTGGATGCAAAAACTACTTATGCGATTCTTTATGCGTTGATTATCAACGTATAAGCATTAGAGCAGTTCGCATTTCACATACGGAATTCAAGTCGCTTCTAGGGTCTGTTGATCTTTCGAGAACAGGCCATAGGTACTTGTTTATTAAGAATCTATAACAAAGGATGAGTTATGTTCAGTCACGTAATGCTAGGTGCTAATGACATCGAGCAATCAAAAAAGTTTTATGATGCCATTTTGCAAGTTCTGGGGTATTCCGAAGGGGTCATCGATCATAAAGGTCGCTACTTCTATCTCAGTGATCATGGTGTTTTCTCCATCACAGCACCGCTCAACGGTGAAGCAGCAACGGCAGGTAATGGTATGACTATCGGCTTTAAAGCCAGCAGCCAAGAACTCGTTGATACTTGGCATAAAGTAGGACTAGAAAATGGTGGAACAATATGCGAAGAGCCTCCGGGTGTAAGAGATAGCGGTAAAAGAAAACTCTATTTAGCCTATCTACGCGATCCTTCAGGAAATAAAATCTGCGCAACACATTTTATGTGGTAACCATTGATCGGGTTACCTGTTAGTGATGCTAATGCTTGACCGGATTGCGATTATTCCGCCGGAGAGAGCTCTACTCGACACCTAAGGCCAGCCGTGAGTTGGCCTTTTTTATTGTCTAACTGCACAATGATAGCAAAGGTGTTGCTGGCAGCATCTATCACAGGATCCACGGTTTTTATCTTACCCTTAAACCTCGCATTATCTCCCGATGTTATTAGGGTAACGTCTCTACCTCGGTTAATCTCTCCATAATACTCGGCAGGCAATACCACTTCTGCATGCATTGGGTTTAAACTTACGATTCGCAAAAAGGGAGTCTCATCCACAAACTCTCCCGGCTCTTTTAATTTCTCTACCACAACCCCGTCCAGCGGACTCATGGTTTTGCGCTGCTGCAATCTTACTCGGACTTCTGTTAGTTGAAAGGCCGCTAAGCGCTGTTCCGTCAACATTTCATCTTGTTCATTGTCAGAGATAAGGTTCTTTTTAAATAAATCTGCGTTTCGCTCTACTTTCCGAGAAGCAAATTCAAGTCTCGCCTTCACCGTATTTAAAGCTGCTTGCTCAACGGTTGAGTCTAAGGTCATCACTACTTGCCCTTTTTTTACTCGGTCTCCAAGCTCAACAGGTAATGATTTCACCACACCTTGTACCGCACTGCTTAACTCCACCTCTCGACTAGGTGCCAACAGGCAACTTAGCTGTGCATCATTGATAAGGTTAATATCCATGGTATCGGCAGTGACACTATCCGCGTAAGTAATATGACTAAACAAAACGGCGAACAGAGCTGTTAAGTTACATCCCCGAAAAGACATTACTTGTTTAATCGCGACGGGTCGTCTCACTGTAAACATCCATTTCATTTAATCTATGTCCTTTGATTGGTGAAGGAGAGAAGTTCGTTCTGTTTGTCATCTCGTTTCAATAGCTCTTTACGAACTCTCTGATGATCATTCTCAATTCTGCGCTGACAATAACGAATACAGAGTAATAGTAACCTGCTTTTAATTGGTTGATAAAGAGGGATAAACATGATTTTACTCAATATCTTTGACCATCGATCACTGAGAATACTGTCTTGCAGTGACAGAATATACTCATAGCTACCAGCATCTCCCTGACGAGCACAACGCCCTTGCAACTGTCTATCTATTCGCGATGAGTCATGCAATCCAGTAATAATGACATGCAGACCGCCGAGGAATTCTACCTGCTTAGTTAGCTTAATATCGGTTCCTCTACCCGCCATACTCGTAGCAATCGTGACTCTTGCGGCCTCTCCTGCTTTCGCTACAATGTCTGCTTCCATTTTGTCTTGCCGGGCATTCAACACCTGATGTTCAATTGCAGAGTCATGTAAAATAGAGCTTAGCTGTTCCGATGCAGCTAAAGATTGTGTTCCTACCAGAACGGGACGATTGAGCTTAAGCATAGCCAAAATCCGCTCTGTCACGACTTGCCATTTTTCACTGTCGCTGCGAGTCACCACTTTTTGCAGCAATACCCTCTTACTGCGCTTATGGGTCGGAATCGTCACGACGGGCAAAGCATAAACATTCCACATCTCAGCTTTTACTTCTTCCGCTGTTCCTGTCATTCCAGAAAGATGATGATAATGACGGAAGAAGTTTTGAAAACTAATACTGGCCAAAGTTTCTCTCGGAGCGCTAAGTTGGCACCCTTCTTTAATCTCAATCAGTTGATGAAGTCCTTGCTGCCATGTTCTATCCGGCATTAAACGACCCGTATGCTCATCAATGATCATCACTTTGTTATCATCAACTAAATACTGTTTATCGCGCAGAAATAGGTGCTGTGCCGTTAATGCTTGCCTTAATAACTCCAATCGCCTTACCCGGCCTTGCCACAATGGTCCCAGCTCTTTTGTGATGGTTAACGCTTGCTCTTCTCCTTGAGGCGTAAGTTCAATTTGCCGCTGTTGCCGAAGAATTTGGTAGTGCTTTCCTTCCTGCATATAGCTCGCCAGAGACATGGCCTCTTTATAAACCTGTTGTTGAGCCTGTTGAGGAACTTCATTACCTGAAATGATCAACGGAGTATTAGCTTCATCCAGTAACACGCCATCTGCTTCGTCCACCACCGCAAAATGTAGGCCTCGTAGCATCAGCTTAGAAAGCGGCTGTATACGCTCTTCTCCTTGTAATTGCAGACCATAAAGGTGTAATGCATGATTTTTTCCATCCAAAACGATGGCATCTTTTAAATAGTCAAACGCCAACTCATTGTTGGTGCAATAGACAATGTCTTTGGCATACTCTTGTTGACGCTGAGGTAGAGATAGACCTTGCACAATAACCCCTACGCTCAATTTTAGTCTTTGATATACCGGTTTCATTAACTCGGCATCCCGAGCGGTCAAATAGTCGTTAACCGTCACTAAATGAGTGGGAACTCCCGCTAACGAAGCCGCCGCAACGGGTAAAGTAGCCGTAAGGGTTTTTCCTTCTCCTGTCTGCATCTGGCCAATATTGCCATGCAGTATCGCTAACCCACCCAGTATTTGGCTATCGAAATGCCACATTGATAGCTCTCTTCCTGCAACTTCTCTTATTATCGCAAAGCTTTCAACAACCAGCGAGGTGGTTAAACCCTGCTGACGCAGCTTTTTACCAAGCAGCACAATCTCTTCGTCCAGTTGTTGTTCACTGATGTTAAGCAATGATTTTCCACGCCGCTTAATACGCCATAATAGAGGCCTATAAAACCAACTGGACGCTCGAACCGGGCGGCTAACATAAGCGGTAATAGCTCGCCACCAACGAATCATCAGAAGCTGTCGCTCTATATTATTTTGTGGGCGGTCAAGCGTGGTTGCTGGCCTTCTTTGCGGACGTTTATACATCGAAGTTTCTTAAAAATACGCGTCGAACATTTCGATACCAGCGCCAAATTAACGGCTCTGATGGATGCTCAAACAGAACATAAACTCGTTCATCAAATCGCTGTTTGGGAATACTCTCTATATCCAGCTCAATACGAAAGTAACGCTGATAACTTTGCAGTCCATGTTCTCCGTTAGGGTCCAGTATAATGTCACCTCCGCCCTTGGTACTTAACACTTCGCTAGGTAGCTGCTGGGTTGAAACCGAAATATCATTATGTTTTTGCGCCAGATAGACTTGATTAGGATCAGATGCAAATCTCAGTTCAATCCCTAATGTTTGGTGGTTGACCCTATCTATGTCATCTTCAGCGATCATCACCATCAAAGGTAATTTCTGATAATCAATCACATAGCCTATCATTTCGCCACGAGATAAATAGCGCCCTTCCAAGCCAACTCGATTGGCAATTACCCACTCTCCTTGCGCTTTACTCTCGACAGTTAATGCCGCTAATTCTTGAGTAGAACGATGCAAATCTTGTTCGATAAAATGTATCTCTTGCAACAAAATGTCCGAACTACTGCGGTCACCAACACTGGCTTGGTAACGAACCTTAGCCTCGTTTAACTGCGCCCGCAGTACATCTACTTTTGCCTGTATGTCGGCATCTTGCATCTCAACCAGAGGTTGTTTGTTAACGACTTGGCTACCGGTCTCTTGCAAAATTGAGGTAACAAATCCGGACACACTTGCCTTTACATAAGCTTGAGAAGGAACATAAAGCACACCCTGAGAATAGGTTTTATAAGGGAAAGGGACGAGACATACCAATACAAAACAGGACACCAATAGCAATGCCAACGAGCTATATATTCGGCTACGCTTACGCCTCAACTGCGGATCTGTCATAGGTTTCGACACCACTTTTATTACAGGTAAAAATAGACCGGACCACACTGACCACGTAGCCAAGAGCACTCCTACAAAAAAATACTGTAAGGCAATAAACATAGATATCGCCATCATCACAAATAGACGATAAATATAAGCCACCACCGCGTAGCTCACTAACCAGATAGATTCTGATACGGTTTGCGCGGATGATTTCAAGCCAGTCATGGCAAAGCAATATCGTTTCAGCAAGTAAGCCACCTGCGCGTTGCCTCTATTACCAAGGTTGGGGATCTCTAGATAATCAGACAGAACATAATAAGCATCAAACCTCAATAATGGATTGCCATTAAAAAGTAGGGTTGAGAAACCGCCAATCACCATCACATTGAGCGCAATGGCTCGAACCATTCCCGGCTCTACCGATGCCCATACAATCATGGCTAATGCCGCCATCAAAAGTTCGCCTAAAACGCCAACAGCACCAACTAGCATGCGTTGATACTTATGTCTAAAGGCTGACGCAGACGATGCATCCACATAGGGCACAGGCATAAATAGCAGCAGCATGACACCCATTTCATGGACTTCACCACCCCATCGTTTTACCGCGTAACCATGTCCGAGTTCATGGGCTAATTTAACTGGCGGATAGACAAACATCATCAATAACAGATTATCCACCGCAAGCAGACGATCACTGACATTTTCAGTCAATGATGGCCAATTCAGCGTGGCTAACACAAGTGCAAACAACACGGTGACTAACCACAAAGCGCCACCAAACCACGAGTAAATCCAGCGAACAAATGGCATGGTAGCGGTTAAAAAGGCGTCAGGATCTATCAAGGGGATTTTTATACTAAGAGGCGATTTTAGCTGCTGTATCAATTTGTTGCGTTTCTGCTTGGTTTGTCTTCTCTGCAGCTCCTCGATATTTGGCAAGGCATCCGTTTGTACTAAATTGGCGCTATTTAACTGTCCCACCAAAGCGATGACTTCATCTTGGGTTGGCAGTTCGTCCGCAAGCTGATGGCACGCGATGTCCCAAATCTGCTGAAGAGTTTTGTGCCCATCCATTAATCCAATTAACTGATATGCTTGGGGAGTAAATCGTTGAAACTGCCCTGTGACATGATCTTGAAGAACGTACCACACCGTCTCTCGGTACACATGGCGATGAATAGTGGCATGTTTTCTTAAGCGCACTTTCAAATCCGACACTTTGTACCACGACGAGCTGAACAGGGAGGCTGACATTTAGGCTTTTATCCCCACCAAGACCATACTTTTAGGCGCATCCACTCCGTCGCCTCTCTAAACCAGATACTGGCAAGAGCTCGGTTATCTATATAAATTTTACCAATCCCTTCCATTCCCGGTTCAATGTTCAATGTGTCGTCAGTAAACTCTCCTTCAACAATAAAGTAGCTCTGACCATCTTTCGATATGGTTAAAGGCGTCAACTTACTAATGGAAAATGAGTAATTCTGCTCCGGTAGTGCCGAAAGTAATAGGTTCCCCTGTTGACCGAGCTCAATATCCGCAATACGGCTCTCTCTCACCAACATTTTAAGACGGTAGTTATCTTGTGGAGCCACCATCAACAAACCATCACCTTTACTTACTGCGCTGCCTAAACGCTGGCTTAAATCTCCATCTATGACAAAACCATCAAATGGCGCCACAAGTTGCCCACGTTCAAGTTGGCTGGAAACCAGGTTAATCTGCGCCTTAACTTGCTCCGCTTGGGCGTTAATAATATTGATTTTAGCGCGGTCACGCAGCGCTAATGCCTCTTGATACTGTCGATTCAATTTGGCTTGTTCTGTTAACCACTTTAATCGCTCTAATCGCAGGTCTCGATCATCCATGGTCACAAGAATCTGACCTTGTTCAACGGTGTCACCAGCGCGAGCACTAGCCGACTGAATGTAGCCGTCATAAGGAGAAACAATGGCTCGCTGAATAGCACTCTCTACCATAGCATCAGTGGATAATCGATACTCTCCTGTTGCAGAAGATAAAAATCCGACCACCGCGACCACGAAAATAAACAACAGCTTGCGCCCCAGATATCCTGCACCTAAAAGGCGAGACAGCTGTTTTGCCGATGAATCACTCGCCACTTTCCACAGTGGACGTTCACTGATTCTTTTATCTTCCAATGCGGGCATAACTAAATGGACAATACCCTGACATGCATTAATCTGCTGCTGGGTTAAGGGGGCTTGGGGGTTAGCTTCAAGCACCATGGCGCCATAAGTGCTACCAGCAAGATAGATGGGAATAGAGAGAACATAGCTGTCTCCCTGACTTTCTGACAACAACTGATGAGCGAGCAATATGTCTGCGCCAGCAGCCTGACTATCGGATTGATCGTTAACAGGAAAAGTCATCACCTTACCCTGATCAAGGCACTCATCCATGGTCTTTTCGATTGCACGAGTGAGGTTCATTTTTTTGCCAAACTGAGTGCTGTGGGAAAGATGTTTTAGATGGCAAGCTTTGTTCTTATACTCTCCCAAACTGACTCGATCACAATTAAACAGCACAGCCAACTCAGTAACCAGACGAATAACCGCATTCGGATAAGAGGGTTCAGCCAATACCCGAGCCAAAATATCCACTCGATCACTCAAATCTTGTTGGCCATCATCAATCTTCTGCAGGCGCTGTTGGTACTCAATGACCTCTAAACCGGCAACACTCCACTGAACAAGCGATAATGCTTGTTGTAACCCTTGCTGATCGTCCACCTCTATCGCCATCGACACCAAAGCAAAAAACTGCCCTTGCTCATCACGTAATGGATAGAGCAGTGCAAATTGCTTATTGTGGGCTAATTGCGCAACCTGTGGTTGCTCACTCTGCAACTCTTGTTGTGACAAGTTTACTAACGCTGCATAGCTATCATCCCCCTCATTTAATGAGGCGGTTACTACGATGGCGTCATCCAGCATGACCTGTACTTGTGCCGATAATAGACCGGGTATAAAAGAGCGGTGCTTTTCAAGCCACTGCTGATAATAGTGATCAATTACCTTATCTTTAGCTTCACTCGTCAGTTCGGAAAATGCCAACTGAGACTCAGTTGTACCGAGCTGCTCTTTCATAGTTCCATATACCTTATTATCCTATTCCGTTCGTTATCAAAGTAAAAATTAAGACTTAACCTTACTTATCATTAGCTTAAGCCACTTTTTCTTTCTCTTTGCTCTTTTTCTGCTGTCCTTGCGGATTATTCGTCATCATTACCCAGCCACCAACACTGGCTATGGCAACATTAAGATTGATACCCGATTGTTGACTCTGTTGTTCATTATCAGCATCACGGTTTTCATTCTGTAGGTGATGGTCATCTTCGGTAGATTCGCTATTTGGTGTCATTTGTGGTTTGTTTTCAGCCTCTTCACCACAAAGTTCACCTTCGGCACCACTTTGACATTCAACGTCGTCCTGCTGAGGCTCGCTCTGTTGTGTTTCACTCTGTTGTGGTTCAACCTCCCGTTCAGCCGCCGCATCCGTCGACGACTCGACGTCATCCGCGGTAATGACTTGAACATTATCTTTACCTTCAGCCGAAGGAACCTCACTGACGACACCAGCAGCAGTCGGTGCGGTAGGAATTACGAAATCTGCCCCCTCACTTGCGCCGGAACCTAAGCTTTGGAAAGTGCCATCTAACTGATCAAAGGCATTTTGCGCCTGACTAGTAAACACTGTGGTTACTGCCACACGACTTCGAGCAGCCTGACCCAGATTGGATTCAGCAAAGATCTGCTTGGCATAACCAGTAAAGAGATTTAGCTGTGTTTGGCGAATCAGGTCTAAACCGCCTTGTGCCAAAGAGATGACCGACGTTGCTTGTTCATTATCCGATCGAGCATTAAAGGTAAATCGGCCGTAGTCTCCCAGTAGAACATCCTCATTAAAGTTGGCAAAGAAGAGATCACCACCGAACTGCCCTTGCATACGGTCGAAACCATCTCCACCTAGCAAGGTGTCATCCCCTCCAGTAAAGAGGTCTACAGCTTCAAAGATGATGGTGTCATCATTTCGAGTGATTTGAGAGCCGTCGCCACCGATAACATCATTTCCTGCATGACCATCCAGATGATCACTGCCAACGCCGCCGAAGATAATATCTTGTCCACTACCACCTGTAACGACATCTCTACCACCCAAGTTGGTTTGCCCTGTTCTAGCCAAGACATATCGGCCACTAGCGTTACTAACAATACGACCGTTATCACCAAGAATTACACTCTCACCAGAAGTGTTGATAATGGTATCACTGCCAACACCAGCGATAAGTTGATCATCGCCAGTACCAAGGTATATGGTGTCATTGCCTCCGGTCGCTTCAGTGACATCGGTGCTCGTTAATGAGATACGAACGCCTTGCAGCACGTCGATGGAGCCATTATCTGCGATAATAGAGTCCGAACCTTGATTGCCTTCAATTCGGTCATTGCCATTACCGGCAATAATGAAGTCATCACCTTCATTGCCATAAATTTGATCGTTACTTCCTTGGTCGATTTCTACCGTGCGAAAATTGATAACGTCGCCAGTCGTTTTAATGCGGTTGGTTTGTGGGGTCAAACTGATTACCCCTTTATCACCAATAATAATATCGTTGCCTTGATTACCATAAATAATATCTTGGCCCGTTACTAATGTATCCGCCGTTTCTTGGTTATCGCTATCACTGCCACTATTTACCACGGTAAGCACTTGGCTTGAACGGTCTAAACGCGTCGAGATATCAACATTAAATCCTGCATCCCCGTATATATGATCATCGCCCGCTAATCCCGTGATAGTGTCATTACCTGAACCACCCGCAATATGATCACCATATTGACTACCTATGATGATGTCATCGCCTTTACCACCATAAATAACAACTGACCCTCCGGCACCAGAGGCATCGATAAAGTCACCTGCAGCATTATCATATTCTCGGGCACGGTCGGTTTTTTGATCCGATGTCGCGTTATAACTGCTGCCGTCCTGTACCGTATCACCCAATAAGATCAGGGCTCCGTCACTGTCACTGCCGGTAACGGTCAGTTTATCAACACCACCGCCACCATGAACCAGAGTAATAGCACCTTTCGCCGTACCAGAAACAGTAAACTTGTCTTCTCCGCTACCTAGTAGGGTCTCAACAACTTCCACATTGTGATACTCAACGCCAGCCCCCATTCCTAAACCAGTAATGGTTGATGCGGTAAGCTCACCCGTCGAGGACTCAACACTGCCGTCATTAAACAGGGTTAACGTATCGGTTTGATTGTTCTCATCGATCTGAATATCCACAATCGGCAGTTCAGTATCACTCTCAGAAGGAAGCATTACCGATTGAGTCAACGTACGTTCTTTACCTTCAGGCACGCCACCGTGGATGTTAAGTTTACCTCGAATTTGAGTAAGCAAATGAGGTTGTAGCGGTGGTTTCTGAACCGGTTGACTGGTTGATTGCGCATCGTAGTCTGGATTGACGTTTAACGTAATCGTAATCGCTTCATTCCAGTTTTCTGCGGTAAAGGTGACGCTGTTATCTTCAGCATTAAAACGTTTATCATCACAGCTAAATAGCGTCTGACCATCATTTAACAGATTCACTGTAACAGGAGCCTTAGGCGCTCGACTTAACACCAAGCTATAGCTATCACTCTTCTCACTATTCACAACCGTTGAGCCGTGGCTAGCGGTCACCAATACTGCGCCTTTATCATTATCTTCAACGATAATATTGATCTCAGATTCTGCTGTATTCAAACTGGAGAACCCTGAATCGGCGATATTGCTACTGGTTTCAAACTGGACAGTAGCGCGATAACTGTTTTCAGTATCACTATCATCAATGGCATTAACTAATACCGTTTGAGTTGAGTTCCAATTGCTATGAGTAAAGGTCAAAGTTTGATCAACAAAAGAGAGCTGATTTTTATTATCCCCTGTAACAATTTCACTCACTTTAACGGTAACAACCTCTCCCACATCGGGTTGCTTAGTTAGCGTCACATTAACTTCGGTTCCTTTGCTTCCTTCGGCAATGGAAGCAGGACCTTTTTGCACAACAATCACGCCAGCCTGATCATTGTCATAAGTGGTCAACTCAACATTATTGATGTTCAAGTTATCAAACTCAGGGTTAGTACTGCGGATGCTATGACTCACTACGTACTGACGAACACCTTCCGCAACACCATCGTCTATCGCTTTTACATGAATAGTAAAGTCATCACCCCAGTTAGTTTCAGAGTCATAAGTCAATACCAGCGACTCATAGAAATTTACCCCATCAGTAGAGATCAATACCCCACCCGTTGGATTGCTGCTATTGCCTCTGTTTCGATCGCTGGAAGAGACTCTTGCCGCCGACACAGTGATATAAGCGACAGTTGCAACGTCTGGTTTCGGCACATCTAACGACACTTTATAACTGCTTTCTAAGCCGTTCTCACTAACCGTCATATCTCCTTCAGTGTCGATGGTAACGGCACCGGTATCTTTATTGGCGACATTAAGAGGTAAGCCATTAACAAAGATACCGTTATAAGCAGGATCATCACTAAATACACTGTGATTAATAAAGCTGCTGCGCCCTTCTACGGAGTATGAAACAACAGGTTTGGTTACATCGCCAGCCACATGGAAGTTATCAGAACCTAATCCACCTATGATGGTGGTCGTTACATCTTCATTGGTGCTAAGTACATAGAAGGTATCATCCCCTTCTAATCCATCCACTTCGGCAATTTCTACTCCTTGATAACCGATATTAAGTCCGGCACCAAATATGCCATTTTCGGTAATAATAAAGTTATCATCCGCTTCAGTACCCAGTACCACAACGGTATCCACTCCTGCACCACCATCAATTTTCAGCGGAGCATTAATACTGTATTCAATATTATCGGCACCATCGCCACCAAATAGCTCGACATCGACACTGTTGGTGGTGTTATTGGAGCCTTTTTGAAGGAAAGCACGCACAACAAAGTTATCGTCCCCATCCTCACCATATAGTTTGGTAATGGCCTTGTTCGAGTAAACCGTTATCTGATCTTCTCCGTCACCACCGTACACCACCATTGGCAGGCTGTTACCTTTACTGAGGAAGCCAAGAGTTGTTTCGGTGGTTTCTATATCATCCCCTTGGGCAACTACGCCGAGATGGTGTTTACGATCCGAGCCAAATAGTTGTCCAATTTGGAAACTATCATTGCCTTTACCCCCATCCAGTGTCGTGATGCTGCTATTGTCATCGCTATAGAAAGCATCATCCCCCTGCAACCCATTAACCGTTAAGCGGGCATTAATATTTCGGTTGTAGTTAATACGCTCTACGTTGCTACTGTATCCGGCAGTGCTATCACCATGTAAAGCAGCAACAAAGTTGGCACGTAACAAGAAGGTATCATTCAGCTCAGTACCATTAATCGTTAAGGTATCTGCGCCTTGGTTCTCTAAGCCACTATCAACGACATCAATAACATAGTCAGCATCATTGCCAGTTCGGTTTATGGTGTAACGGTCGGTGTCTGCTCCACCATCCAGCACCATTTTTCCACTGCGACTGTGTAGCTGAGAAATGGTGATTCTATCTTCACCCTGATAGCTATTCACATAAACGTCACCACCAATATTTTGAACATGAATATCAACGCTGTCGTCTTGCGTATTACCATGAATGTTAATACGTTCACCCGCGTAAAGGTGCCCGGCTAGATCCACATGACCGCCCGAGTCATCCACGCTGTTGTTTAACCCTTTATCTACATAAATATTAATATCTGTTTTGGCAGAAAGTTGACCATTTTGCTCAACAA
Organism: Vibrio sp. 99-8-1; assembly: GCF_013114595.1. Classification (GTDB taxonomy): domain Bacteria; phylum Pseudomonadota; class Gammaproteobacteria; order Enterobacterales; family Vibrionaceae; genus Vibrio. Next base: position 34,445 of record NZ_VTXE01000005.1, read on the forward strand.
TGACGTCATCACCGGCATTGATATTGATTTCACTCAATCTAGACTTCACCACAAAACCATCTTTAATGGTGATGGATTCATTGTCGCTTTCACTATCTCTATCAATCGTGGTTAAGTTTACTTCGCTACCCGCAACAATATTTTTGGAAATCGTTAAGCTATTTTTCGTCACAATGGAGACACTGCCACCAGCAGTAATGCCATCAGGAATACTCTCCAAGACACCACCGATATTTAATGAACGGTCATTAACGATATAAGCATTACCTGACGTAGACTTCCCTTGCAGATGTCCCACTCGAGTGGTTATCGCCCGACCAAACTCGCCGATATCACTTGCCGCGAACAGATACGCTTTGCCTGACTCTAAGTTTTGCCCCGATTTATTGTCATTGAGAATGCGCCCTGTCGGTACAGCAATGAAGGCCGTTGCCGTCAAACCGGACTTGATGCTATTTAGGTATAAATCACCCATAGTTTCTATCACATAGCTACTAAGCTCGCTATCGATAGTCAAGTTGTCACCGGCTTTTGAACCGCTGTCGATCTCTATATCTTCACCAAACGCCCCGACACTACCAGTACGAGCAGTAAGAGAGATGCTTGCCCCCACAATATCGGCTTGCTCGCCAACTTGATCATCGACGGCATCTATAATGGAATATTGTGCGTGAAGATCTACGTCACCAGATAGCGACTCAATATGATCAATATTCATACTGATATCTGTTTCATTTAGCCTAATATCATCACGGCTATTGGCGGTGATATTTCCTCCAGTGAGGTGGATATCCAACCTGTCGCCGGTCTCACCAATCGCGCCATGCAGGGCGGTGAGTTCAATATCTTTGGCACGGATATTTTCATAATCGTGGTTAAGAGCATCCACAATGGAGCCATTGCTCGCCAGCAAATCTACTTTGCCATTGGCAGAGTACAAGGTGCCAACATTAATCGTTGAGTTTACTTCTGTTAATACGATGCTGTTTTTTGCTCTTGCCGTTAGAAGGCCATCGGTCCCTAAATCAATAGTGAATCGTTGCGCCTCACTACCAATTGCACCATAACCTGCCTCCAAGACTAAACTGGATGTTGCGGTTACCGCTGCGTTAGAACTGGCTGCATCGATTAACGACTCTTTACTCTTAATTCGTACATTGTCGGCAGAGACATGAGCAATAATCAACGCCTTTTCAGAGCCAAGATACAGATTACGGCTCGCAGAAACATTCACATCTGATACCGCTAAAATATCGATATCTTCACGCTGGTCGATCAGCACTTTCTCTACTTCAATTTCATGATATTTAGAAGCCGAGACAATCACAGCACCTGCCGCTTGTTCACCATCAACTTGCTTGAGATCCATCACTTGACCAGAAATACGCTGGATTTGGTAGAAGTTGCCTTCGGTCTCAATATAATCATTGAGTTGATAGGTTGAATTATCCCACCCATTAACATCATTACTCACAATCGTGGTTAATGTTGGGCTATTACTAATTGCTGCAATATCTAAATCTACTGAAGATTCGGAGGTTAGATCTGTAGACGTTAAAATTAACCTAGTTCCATCACTGGATATCGACGCGATTTCATAGAATGTTCCTTCGTTATTGCTATTAGCACTATCTCCCGCAATACGAATTTGCATACCTGCGACAAAACCATCTTCTCGCCAACTTCCTGACTGACGAACGATTTGATCCCCTGCCACCGAGTCAACGACATCAACAGTAATATTGGTTACTCGTTGAGAAAATAGGAAGTAAACATCGTTGCGTTCTGCCGCAGCCAATTGGACTCGCTGCTGCTCAGAGTAATTATTATCTAATACTATTTCGACACTACCATTAGCAGAGCCAACATCGGTTTTCGCTTGAATGTGAACGCCTTTACCTGCGGTAATATTCGCACCTTCAATGGTCGCTTGGGTATTGGTAACCGGTTTTAGCAGGCTGCCACTGACTAGGTTAAGCAGATCATTTTCACTCCATTTAACTATATGTCCGGTTAATTTAGCGATTTCTGACTCTGACAGTTCTGCGCTGTAATCAGCGTCATACGCCCCTGTACCAGCATACCGATCATGCAACTGCTGAAACTCTGCATCTCGTTTGTTGTTCAGTGTTTCAATACCATCAGCAACAAATGCCTCAAGTTCTGCGCCACTTTTTCCGTCGGCAATACCTTGTTGAGTAAATTGCTCAGTAAAATAGCTTTTTTCACTATCGCTGATCACCGCTTTTTGGCCAGCACTGTATTCGCCACCAAACTGACTGTTTATTATCTGCCAATATTGGTGGTACTGGCTCTGTTTGGCATTTTTTGCTGCATCTAAAATCTGTTGGCGTTTAATTTCAGCAGCATCGCTACCATCAATAAGTCCGAGGTTTTTCCATAGTCCGGTACTCAACTCGCTATAACTGCGTTCATCTCTAACCACATTGGTGTTCGCGTCAATAAGTGAACCATGTGCAACATTGATGTGGACACTACCGGCACTTGATTGAATAGAGTTAACACGTAAGTCACCATCCGTTTCACTGACAAATATATTACTATTCGCTTTGATAGAGAGAGCGTCTTTATTGAGCGAGCCTCCATCTATATTTAGTGCAAGTGTATCGCGGCCAACATGGGCTTCGGTGTTGAGGTCAATAACCCCACCACGTACTACGCTACCGCTCGTTGCCGCCTCAATACCACCTATTGCAGAAAGGAATATCTTTCCTCCGCTATCTAGACTATCGCGCTCATAATCGGAAGCAGAAGTGATATTACCAGCCATCAAAGGACCATCATTTTCAACAATATTAATGCGTCCGCCATAGGTTCTTGCGGACAAACTTGCTGATGAATCATTGGTTAAGTTGGTGCGTAGTGCGGTTCTCGCAGCATTAATACTTTTATCGATATTGATAGCTGGTGCATAGCCAATTTCATCGGCTGTCAGGTCTATAATTTTGCCACCAACACTGGCGGTTTCACTGCTGTAAATGCCAGAGCCTGCGGCTTCAATAATGGTTGTGCCGTGCTCATTACTAATATTGCCTTGAACAATCACATCGCCACCACGATTAGACTTCACTGTTACAGAGCCTTGCTCTGCTCCAGTGAAATTAATGGCGATGCCATAATCAGCTTTAATGGAATGGGTGGCAACATTGCGGTACTTTCTCTCTCGAGTGAACTCGGTATAGTAGGTTTTTTTGCCCCACCAAGTACTTTTTTTCCATTTGTCGGTAACAAAAGTTTGATCCGATAGTTTTACTTTCTCGTAAAAGTACAGATAAGGGGCATCATTATCATTTTTAGGATCGATTAACTCAAAGTAAGCGCCTTTTCCTGTCAATTGCGCTGGGCTTAGTGTTTTTTCATCCTCTGGATCAAAATCGATATCATCAGGATCCGCAGACAAAGCGTCTATACCCGCCCAAGACGATTTAGACTCCACCGTTCTATTACGCGTATATTCTTCTTCTGCCATTGACCACTTATAGCGCCAGCCCTGTTTAGGTGTGTAAGTTAAATCAACATCATCTCCGGATGCAGAGGAAACAATCTCTTCACCGTACCTCTGAATGGTGTTTAGACCATCTTTGCTTTTGGTATAAATTGTCTCGAGTATCTCACCGTCTCGACTCTTAGACTTATCTTTGATAATTAACGTGCCTTCACCACGTTGAGACGCGTCTAGACCCATAATCTTAACGTCTAGCTGAGTATTATTTATCACCTCAATACCGGCATACCCACCAAGCAACTCAATTTGTGAGTTTTTGTTGGTATTCATGATATTGCCTTCTAAGCGAATATAGCCACCGGAGACACGCATATCTCCTACGACAATCTGATCATTTCCCACATCGTAATAAACAGAAAAGTCTTTGTTTTCGATATTTAAACGCACCAAACCAGAGGCGCCAGACCGTTTTATATTATTAACTTGAGTTTCAATACTGTCATCAATGGTTAATTTAAAGCTTTCAGTGCCACTCTGAATTTTTCCGTTAATATTGATAAATTCTGCGGTAATAGAAATACTATCCGCGTAGATGCTGGCTGTATCAGCATTACGTTTAATCATATCATCAATCGCTTCTGGGCTAGCTCTGTCCAAGCCATAGTTACCAATAACGCTGTTCCATTTATTGTACTCTTCGCCAGAAGTCGAGAAAGTTGACCCCGGAGGTAAGCCAATGGTTGCCGAACCTCCGGTATAAATTTCGTTCTCTTTGGTGTCAATCTTGCCGTTGATGGTGATATCACCCGTTCCTTTAGGTCCATCAACGCCTTTTAAGCTACGTAGTGTCAAAGAGCCTGTTCGGTTCTCAATATTGCCTGCAACTGTAATCGATGGAACCACCAAGCTCTGCTGAAACGAGGTCTCATTGTCATCAGGGTCATTAACCTGCAATTGATCAGCAAATCTCTCCGCCAGCGCTTTTTTGGCAAGATCAATATCCACATCATTGGTGATAACGATTGATGGATCGGTTGTACCACCATCTTGTAGTACCTCACCATTTAAGTAACTGCCACCATTCTCTTGGGGTATGGTGATATTGTTAACCACTAACGCTGCAATGGTATGATTGGTGATCTTAATTGATGCGTCGCCAGGAACAACTATCTCACTTGATACTTTCTGTTCAAAGTCGTCTGCCCGAACATCTACCCGGCCCGCTTCTGCATGAATATCATTAAGCACAATAACCGGAGTGCGCACTTCATTACGAATAAACACATTTGGTTTAACCTCTTCCAGCAAGCCTCTCTCTTTTAGTTGCTGTTGAAGTCGTTTAACCTCTTTTTCATAGAAGACCACCAGTTTTTTACTCTCACCTCCTGCAACTGAACCTCTAAACAAAATTAACTGACGCTCAGCGTCTTCCAATGCATGCAACAAACTAGAATTAAGAGCGGCAACCGTACTGCTATAAGTGATACCTTTGAGTATTTCGTTATCTTGAAGACCAAAACCATCCAATACGGTATTTTCATTTCGTACTACATGAGCATCATCAACCAAGCCATTATCATCTAACTGATTAAACTCTATCGATAAATGTCGCTGTATACCGGTTTCCAATTTACCTGCATTGATAACCTTGCCTTCAGCACTACTGTGCAAGTCACCACCAAGATCTGCGGTTCCTCCTAATTTAGAAGCCCAATTGACGGTTTTTGTTTGCGATGCCATATCAGCAAAACCAAATCGCTCTGCATGCAGATTCATCCGTTTAGCGGTTTGTAAATGTGCCCCCGTACCCACAGTTATGGTATTACTCTGAACCAGTCTTGCGTCCGATTTAACAATGTCAACGGGAATAACACTGGCGGCAAAACTGTCTACGCTGGCATGTACTTTATACTGATCGCGATTAAATAAAGTATCGGTTCCCGCGGAAATATTTAGATCACCATAGGCTGCGATTTTTGCTTTTTCATCGACGACTACCGTATTGGTCGGGGTAATATCGGCTATTGCACTGGTTTTAGTTACCGATACCGCACCAGCTGAATCGGATTCAACACTGGCAACAAACTCGCCTTTTCCTCGTGCGGAAATTTGCACATCTCCAGATGAGAATATCCTTGCTCCTTCAGCAATTTCAACGGTTGCATTTAACGCTGAGTCTTTAATTTTTACTTTAGCAAAGGTTCCAGCTGCCGCTCCCACCGCATTCATCACCACTTCGTCTTTCACGACAACATCATTGAGTGCATTGAGTGCAATACCATTATTATCATCACCACTAATGGCATAGATATCGTTATATTTGCCAACGCGTACTTTGGTATCTAAATTCAGTTCAGTGCGACTGTCTGCCCCAGCAGCAGAATATATTCCCGCTGCTACCGCATAAATGCGTCCATCATCATCTTTTCGAACACGATTGATCGCATCAACCGTAATATTCTCTGCTTTAATGGCGACATTCTTTCCGCTATCTGATGCCGCCTTAGTGCTATCGTCCCCTAAGTTGACATGAACGTTAGCGGAAATTTCGTTGTCAGCGATAGCTCCAGAGCCAGATAAAACCCCACCTGATGCAGCTTTTACATCTGCATCAAAAGCTGTCACGTGCTCAGCTTTTATCGACAATTGACCTGATTTGGCTGCACTGTTTTTCTCTGCACCATCGGCCTCTACATCATTGTTAACGTGGCGTTCAAGTGTAATGCGACTGCCTTTTGTAATATCAACTTGGGTGTTACTGCTACTCGTCACACTGGCAGAAACGCCTGCACCTGCAACGAGTCCTCCACTGCCTGCTATAGCGACAAGATCATGATCTTCATTGCTATAAGCACTAATTGAAAGGTTGTTGCCTGAGTAATCAGAGTTTTCGAAGGTAACCAAGGTATCTAGCTTCGTCTCTACTTCAGATAAAACAATGCCTGCTGCGATAAACCCAACGGAGAGACCATAACCATGTACGCTCTGAGACATATCTGATAGTGCTTTGATGTTACCTTTATTACCTACTTTCAATGTGCTGTTAATAACGTCAGCCCGGCTGTACCCTTTAATATCACTATTAACAATGACACCCGCTCCGGAGAAGCCTATTCCACCAGCAATCGACACTGCATAGCCTTTTGCTTCTAGGTTCGCTTTTGCATCTGAAACTAGATCAAACTTATTATTGCTCGTTATCTTAGCGCTATCTATATAACTTCTCACCCGCATATCCGCTAGGTTTGAGACCTTAGATATTCCGATAGAGACAGCCGCGCCTTTAGGTGCAAAACTAGCCGCCACTGACGCGGCTATGGCTGTTACTTTTATGTTAGATGTATTACTAGACCCAACCGATACATTATTTGCCTTAAGTTCATTACTGTTCTTGATATAACTTGTTGTTAGAGAGTAAATCTCATTAGAGACTCCAATACCTGACGCAGACAGAGCTAAACCACCGCCACCGGATCCAGTGACTGCCATACTCGCAACGGTTACATCTGCATCCACAGTGAGATTAGATGTAGCAACGACATCAACATCCCCTTTGACGTTAATATTACTGTTCTCTATGTAGCTGTATACCTGAAGACGGTCGTCATCATTACCGATATAGTTGTTTGCCTTACCAACCCCTATTGATACACCAATCCCGGCTTTAGCCCCAACAGCAACAGACGCTGATGCCGCTATAACACTGGCGTCAATATCTGAGATATTGCTAGCACTAACAGTAATATCTCGACTGTTTAACAACACAAGGTCAGGTAAGTCATTACCTTCACTATCTTTTCCTTGAGGCTTTATGGTAGTACTGGATATGTCGCTATTAGTTATATAGGCTTTCGTATCACCCGTAATTATGTTCTCAGCTAGCGCACCTGCCCCGCTTAAAGCAACGCTTAACTTAGAACTCACCGCTACAGCAAGAGATGCGGCGGCAGAAACAGCATTAATGTTGTTGTCCGCGACAGAACTGACGGTGATATCACCACTGTCCATTTTGAGCTTAGAGCTAGCACTATCGCCTGCTATATAAGCTATTGTGTCATTGTGAATACTGTTTTTCGCGATTGATGCGGCAATGTTCAGAGAGGCACTTACATCTTTACCCACAGCCGCAACGAGAACTGCTGTGGCCACCGTCGCATCGATACTCGCTTTACTCGTACTTGCTACTGAGAGCTCTCTGCTGGTTATCTCTCCCCCTTCAACATAACTCTGTACATTGGTATAAACTGAGTTGTCGCTCTTAGCTCCCACACCCGACAAACCAACCGCAGCTTTACCTGCTACTACAGCGACACTCGCCGCAACGACCGTTGCATCAATGGAGGTGGTACTTTTCGCAGAAATATTTAAACTACCAGAGGTGTTGAAATGACTATCTTTAGCATAAGCTCTCACTAACGAAGGCTTATCACTATCGCCAATATTATTCTCAGCTAAACTCACCCCTAACGCTAAGGATGCAGCCACTCCGTTTTGAGTTTTTGCTAACCCAGCGCTTCCTGCCAAGACAACTGAAGAAATCGCGCTGCTGTCTTCTGCTTCAATGGTAATTCCAATGTGCTCTGTTAACGCTTCTTCACTGCTCAACTGTTCTTTAATGGTAGAACCAACCACTGATGCTTCAGTATCACTGAATATATTATTTATTGCTTCAGCACCCGCACCAGACAATGAAATTTTGAAGGTTTGATCATTTGCTTCCGCAAGCTGGGCACTAACTGAAGCGGCCGTGACATAGCTCTGTATCTCTGCATCATTTTTAGCGGTAATATTAATTTTTGACCCCGCTTGATCTGCTGACGCTAAACGGATAACACTATCTCTGTTCACCTTTGCCCGAGTCGTACTACGAACGGTATTCAAACTAAGGGCAGCCCCAACAGACAAGCCAAGAGATGACCCCTTAGTAAGGCTTGCTCCTAATGCTACAGCTAGAATACCGCTGCTGTTATCAGCTTCGACCCTAACCTTACCTTGAGCTAACGTTATGTCACTATGACTAATATGAGCATTAATATCGCTGGTAATGCTGTTTTCTGCTGTGGTTAAATCAACCGCCACATTGCCCGCATACGCTACCCCTAACGCACCCGCGTACACTTTAGATTGATCCAGTGCGACAATGTCCACACCATACCCTTGACCGTTCTGCTCACGAACGACTAAAGCATTCACGTCACTAACATGAGCATTAATGGTGCTGGTTACCTTATTCAGGGAGATATTGCCGGCAATTGCAGCACTTGCTTTAGAACCATTGGAAGTGTTCGTGGTTTTAGCATAGGCAGCCGCAGTTGAGACAGCGATAACTTGGCTATCATTCGTGGCGTTTACAGTAACCGCGTTTAGATTGGCACTGTTTATATTCTCCATGCTGGCGATTACAGTAATATCCACCGTATTTAGTAACCCGACACCAGCAGCCGCTAATGAAAAGTTCTGTGAGGATGCTTTGGAGTAAGCGAGAGGGAAAGCGATAACATTGCTCTGCTCTTTAGCGTTCAAACTTAAATCATCACTGGTAAAACTGGCGACATTCCGTAGCGATGAAGAGACATTACTGGTTAGTTTATTGGCAATATAAGTACCAGATATTCCAATACCTAAACGACTTTCACTCTGACCTGACGAGGTTTGTGTCGGTGCGACACTACGACCAATTTTCGCGCCGCTCATAGCAGTAGCAATAATGCTTCCATCACTGACGGCCTCTATATGGCTATCACCATGTACTGTGATATTGCCGACATTGGAACCGTCACTACCCACTACGGCGTCAGTTGTTTTACTTACATCATTAATAACATGAGCCGTGCCCAACCCAAGGGTATTTGCTTTGCTTTTACCTAAGCCTAGTGCAAACACATCAACCGTATTACTGGCCTCTACTCGTAACTGTTGAGCAGAATCTGACGATAACAAAGGATCCGAACCAATATTGGCAGTAACACCTGATTCTATCTGAGCACGAGATGTACTATCAATGGTGTTACGCATGCTTAAACCCGCAACGCCCAGTAAACCTCGTCCTGAACCGTGGGAATTTCCGTAGTTAACAACCAGTGCTTTACTCTCTGCATTAACCGTTAATGTATCGGCATCCACTTTAGCGCCACTTTCAATGACTGATTGACTAACAGTAACGACTTTATTAGAAAAACGACTCGCCCCTACTCCGTTCTCACTGCTTGATGATCCCAACATCGAATCAAATAATTTAGTTTTTGTTGATGAGGTATTGCCAATGGTATCGACCGATTGATTAAGTGAGAACGATGTTAAATGAACACTACGACTACTGCTGTTAGGAACTGCTTCTAACAGTTTACTGGCACTGCTCGCCACTTGCGTTGTTGCCGCCCCATCTTCGTCAACAAAGCTATTACTTAGCTGTGAGCGCTGATTTATTTTCACATTTCCTTTTACTCGCGAGTCAGAAATTTGTTTACTCTCGAGCTGAGCAAAATTTAGAGCCAACGACACTTTAGCTCCAGCGGCAACGGCTTTAACACTGTTATCCGCAAGATAGAAGTCGTTATTACCGTTAAGTAAATGATTAGGAAGATAGGTAACTTTATCACCTAACAATAGCCATCGGCTGGCATCACTAAAGTCTTCTGTTGCTAAAACAACGTTACTATCATCACCAATAAATTTATATATCGCATCAAGCTTAGAAATGGCCGGTTTTTTATCATCTGTACTCTGCTGCCAGACATACCCTTTGCCATCAACAAACTGCAACAAATCTCCCTTTTTCACGGCATAGTTCGAGCCAATATCGTCTTTGTTTACCACGCTCGGTTTATTATTAAGCAGAGCGATATCATCGCTATTTTTTCCTGCAATGCCGGTTTGATTTTTTGCTACTGATTGAACAGACAAGCTCTTCAGCACATCTAGCTGGGTGTTTCCTTGAATGTGTGCCTCTGCACTATTGCTCAACTCACCTATAGATACAGAGACTGCGCCGCCAAATGGCACTTGCTTAAATGAACTGCCCGTTCCTGCCGAACCAGCAACTTGCTGATATTGAGAAGGAGTACTCGCCGATGATGACGTGGATGTAATTAATCGAGCATTTACTGTGGCCGATTGAGAGAGATCACCAGCAACTTGGATATCACTACTCTGGCCGACTTGACCAATGTAAGAGTTTACAGTGTTGCTTTCGTTTGCATAAACAAATGCCAGACCGGCAGTCAATTTAGTAGGAGCAAGACGATTACCAGGCATCAACTTAGAAGCCATGCTTTTCGGTGCCTTTTTCGCCGCTTTCTCTTTTAGACCATCTTTAATTTTATCAATTTTGCTTGGAACACGGTCAATTTCAGCTTTGGCTTTTGTTCCCCAATGACCATTCACTTTGCCTTGAATATGTTCAGCATTAACTTTTGCGTCTCCGGCCACCAATACCGTCCCCGCAAGGGTCGCTACTGTTTCGTTGTTGGTGAGTTTAACCGCGGCACTGGCTGCTTGTTTGCCTTCATTTCCGCCATCGCTAATGGCAGCCACGTAACTAAAATCAAAGTTACGACTTTGCACGGTCAGATCACCGCCCGCCACGATATTGGCTGAGCTGGATACCGTCGCTGAACTTTTTGAGTCGATAACACCAATAGCAACACTTTCAGAAAACCCGGTGGCTATTATTGGTTTAGCTACCACATTGAGATAATTGTCGGTTCTAGTTGTGATAGAGACATCGCCACTAGCAATGATGTTGCCGTTCATATTGACTGTTGCAGAAGCATCTAGTTTTCCCAGAGCGACGCTAACCCCTGCCGAGAGAGGCTTAGCATCAACTTTGGCAATAGTCGACGCATCAATAGTCACTTGACTGCCTTTGATCTCGGCACTTTCTGCCACTGATATGGAGGCAGAAACGTCAGAGTGGGAATACCCTGCAAACAGGCTCAAACTATCTAATGCATTTTTAATCTCATCACTTTCAACATCATCAGCAAATTTGGCAGGAGGTTTGCTCAAACTGCTCTGGTTATGGCTCAAATTGGAGTAAGGATTGGATACCGCTTTTGCCAGCAAGGTAATATTTTTGCCGTTAATAGCGACATCGCTATTAATAGTAATACTCGCTGTTAGCTTATCTATGTTATAGAAACCTCCACCCACCAGACTGTTCTCTGAGTGAGTGGCCAAAAGAGAGATATCACCACTGTTTTGTTCTGTATTGCCAACCGCCAACAAGGAAACACCGTCAGAAATGGTAATATTTTGTGCAATTAAACGAATGTTACCCGCACCACCAGCCTCGTTTCCTGTGTCGATGTTACTTTTTATAACGATATCACTGCCGTTTGTCGCTTTTAGTTCAACGGAGATACCTTTAAATGTCACATCGGTATTCAGGTTAATGCCATTGGCATTCTCTTTAACTAGAGTGAAATCCGCACTTTCATTGATAGTCACCCATGAGAAATCAGACTTGCTTAGTTCAGAGTCCCCCCCATAAGCCACCACTCTATTCTCAGCATCATTATTAAGTAATGCTGACACTTTCTGCTTATCTATATCGGTTCTATTGCTAATATCTACACGAAACTCAACCGCGCCACTTCCGCCTTTTAATGTGGCGTTGCTATCACCAGCATCTAACACTTGCTGCATCGAGCTGGCGCTACCATCAAGTAGAATGGCATTGTCATTTGCTTTTAACAGTGCACTAAATTTCTGAGCTTCAGAACCAATTAGCTGAGTGGTAACAAGAACCCCATCGCTGTCTTTCCAGCTTACGCTATCGTCAGTGATGATCAGCGAAGTATGACTATCATTTGTCGCGGCTACGATCGTGTCATTGCCGCTATTGCCGGTAACTGTTTGGTCACCCGCAGCAAGGTTAAATCGATCATTACCGCTGGAACCATAGTAAGAGTCTTTGCCGCCATTCCCCGTAAATGACACTCTCTGGGCCGATGCTAACAAGCTAAGGCCAATTCCGTTTAGTGTTGAAGAAGAGACCACCTCTGACAAGCCAAGAATCGTTAATAGCTGTTCGGAGCCCGCCTCAGCCTCAATCGCAGACAATCCAGTTAAGGTTAATCCGCCTTTGTTCTGATCAAAGGTCGCGGTTAACTTACCATCCGTACGCGAGTCTGACTCATTGATAAGCTGTATAAGATCCGCTAGCGTTGCCACTTCACTAACGTCAATATTTATTTTGCTTTGCTCGCTATCATCAAGCTGAATATGAAGCGTTTTAGTCGCGACTTGTTGCCAACCTTTCACATCAACGAGTTTTGTTTCACGGGTCACGCCATGAAATGCGCTCGCATCGAGATGATCATCCCCATCACCACCAATGAGAGAGGCCAATTCAACACCATCAATGGTAGACTCTGCCTCTGTTATGGAAAGTGTATCGCCAGTCAATACGACTTCTTGCGTGCCATCTCCCTCGGTAGAGAGGTCCACAACCAGCTTATCGGTGCCGGTTCCTGCATCAATTTTATCTTGACGGGCACTGTTTATAACAATGGTGTCGTTCCCCTCTCCTGAAGAGATGACATTGCCTGCTTGTGCGCCTGTAATGCTGTCATTACCGGCATGGGTATGGATAATACCGTGACCAGAGAACGCCGAAATATCAATGACATCGTTGTAGGCGCTACCAGAGAGAGAGAGGGTATCCTTGCTATCAAATTGGTGTAGGTTGACTTGGTGCGTTACGGAACTTTCTTCGGATAATGGCTGCAACTTTGTTAGCGTCAGTTGATACCCCGGTGACGAAAGCGCTTTTACCTCTGCTTTACCGACGTTATTAGCGTAAAAAGTATCGTGTCCAACACCTCCGGTTACCTCATCACTCCCGCCAAAACCGATCAACATATCACCATATTTTGACGCTTTGATGGTGTCTTTTAACTCTGTCCCTACCAGTGTAATAGAATAAGGGTTTTCGGCGTCACCGGCCTCAGATGCATCCAAACGTTTACCCGTCGTATCACCTTCAGCGGACAATGCTTTCAAATATACTCGGTTAATATTCTCTAAAGTATCCTGCTCAGAACTCCCAATAAGAACGGCATTGCCTTTCATGACAAAGTCTGCAGTTCGTATTGAAACAACCTCATCATCGCCTTCATTGCCATTTATGAGATCGTTTCCTGCTCCCCCTGTCAAAATATCATTACCGCTGCCTCCCAGTAGAGTATCCTCACCGGAACGGCCATCGAGATGAACCGCTATCTTAGCTGCAGAAAAATCGAGTTTATTATCTTGTTCATTACCATAAGTGGAGAGCAGTTGAATATTTTCTATATCGATGGTGTGGTTGCTCGTGAAACCACCCTCAGAACCAAACTGACCAATCTGATACAGATAACGGTTCTCGCTCGCTCCAGCGGTTAATTTAATATCTTTACCATCAGTTTTATCTAATTTATAAACCGTGTTATTTACACCGCCTTGACCCTTTATTTTGTCTCCCACTCCGGCTACAAAGGTATTATTGTTGTCATCACCAATAAGGGTATCTGCTTTACTGGAACCTATGACGGTATTAATACCAAACACAGCATCAAAGCCTGTCGCCTTGCCCTCTTCTAGATTGACGGTAACAGATTGATTATGTTGAGAGTAATCGAGATAATCGCTACCGCTGCCATTGATATGGTCAATGCCTGAAAATTCAATCCCTTTATAAGCAGGGGTTTTAATAAGGCTATCCGAATTGTCCTGCAATAGAGACAGAGTCCCTTTACCACTGCCTGTTATATGCCAATTAAAACGGTGGTTGATGGTCGTTATGCTGTGCTCTGAATCTTCACTCGTTGTCGCATTGATCTTCTCAATATTTTCAAAGCGTACTAACCCATTGCTTCCCATGGCGCCAGAATGCTCACCATCTATTTGCCACTTGCTTGCCGTAACATTGCCGGCGGTTTGAACTCTGTCGTTACCTTCACCACCATCAAACTGCAGCACAAAATCTCTGTCACCCAGATCTAGAAACGACTGGTCAACCGTTAAAGTATCATTACCATCACCACCATTGACTTGAATGATGCTGTCGGACGGAATATCACTGATTTTTTTGCTGCCGATCACCTTGCTATCAGAGCCCGTGGTGTCCACCAATTGAATGATCTGCTCATTTGCTTCATTGGTGACCACTTCTAATGTTAACTGAGCATTGTCATTATCACTGGAAAAGGTCGCAATAGGATCTGCAGAAAGTAGTAACCTTGGCTCAAGCTGCTCTAGACGGAAGTTATCCATCGGCACCTTAATTGCGTCTCTATTTTTGTTGCTTAATACGGAAGAAATACCTTTAACCAACTGACGTAACTGAGGCAGTCTTCCACTACGACGTGAATGAAATAATTTACCGCGAGTGTTGTTTCCGCGTCGATGCAATTTAGTAACCATAGGATTAACCTAAACGTGTGTGGCTCTACATCATCCAAAGAGCCACTAGTTTAATTTTTGTTACCATCCAAACATCCACGCCTTCATACAACATTTTCGGCTTTGGTTAGTAACCGCTTAGAGTGCAATACATCCATTACGTTCAATCAATTAATGAACGCTTTCACTGAGTTCTTCTGAAACGGATTCATCAGCTCTGTGTTGTGGAAGTTTTTGCAAAACCTTAGTTAGGTTTCTCATGGATTGGAGATGCAGATAAATCAACTCCAAACCATCATTAGCCATCAATAAGGCAAGCTGTTCTGCTTCTACCGCTTTTAACTTTTCACGACTCACCACTTTAAAGCCGGTTAAGGTTTTTTCTTCACCAGACGGTAGGGTAAATTTGGCACCCATCTCTTCAAATAGGTCGAGCTCATTAAGCTTCTGGCAAAACGCTTGAGTACGCTGATAGTGCGTCTGGTAGTCTTGTAAAAAATCAACCACGCCTGAAAGATACTGAGTTTGCTCACCATCAGAATCAAATAAACGCTCGCCACGTCCCTCTTGATTACAGCCTTGATACTGCTCATCCAAACAGAGCGTCAGCGTTTTTCCTTCATCTGTTGTCGCAAAAACAAAAGGATAACGACGAATAAAAGCTGGAATATAGTCCGCTTTCCATCCTCCTGCGGTATCAATATACAAGTTTTCATCTTCGCGAATACCCATAATAGCAACTGGCAAAATGTCATCGCCATTACCCGCGAATACGACGGAATACTCTTCAGACGCATTGGGAAACTCCACCGCCATTAAAGGAACAGAATTCACTGAATTAGCGAAGCTATAATCACTCTTCGCTTTAATCGACCAGTCTGCATGACGTTGTTTGTTTACCGCTTCTACTTGTCCGTAAATTAATAGTTGTGTGGCCACAGGGCTCTCCTAATCTTTCTCTATCACTAATGGATATACTCTCTTTAATGGCGACATTATTGGTCTTTGTCGACTATCGTTGCGCCAATTTCGCTAGCTCAGCATTTTGCAACATCACATCAACGTCTGTTGACACATCGGCGCCATTGAGAGCAGCGTTTATCTGTTCTATGTCACGCGTATTTAAGGTACCAATCGCGCGTTTTAGTCGTAAGTTATTAAGTAGGTAATCGTAGCGAGCAGCCGAGTATTCAGTACGCGCAATAAATAGATCTCTTACTGCATCCAATACCGTGACACTTGTTGCCACACCGGATTCAAAAGAGGTCTGTTTCACTTCTACCGCCATTTCATAGGCATCGACCGATTTTTCCAACGCATTCACTTTGCTAATGGTGCTGGTCACCCCAGTGTAGGCAGATCGTGTTTCCCTCGCGGTTTCCCGAGAGACGAGTTCAAGGTCATCTTTGGTTTTATTGTATAGCGCTTCGGTTTCTCTCACTTTTGATGAGACGGCACCACCGGCATAAATAGGAACTGTCATTTTTAGCATGACGCTTTGAGTATCAACTTCACTGCCACCACCAAATAGTGAACCGTCGGTATCATTTTTGTTTTGTGATAAAACCAGATCTAACGTTGGATAATGGCCACCTTGTTGACGACGAATCTCTTCGCGAGCTGCCTCGTACTCACTCTGCTTTTGCAAAATCTTAGGATTATTTTGTTGCGCGTTTTCCAGCCAAGATTCAATGCGATAAGGATCGGGACGAGCTAACACCATCTCTTCACCCAAGGTTAGCAATGACGCAGGCAGAGCTCCGGTGATCTCCCGAATGCCTTGTAATGAATCTTGCAAATTATTGCTAATTTCTATCTGACGAGCTTGAGCTTGCAAATAACGCGCTTCTGAATCTAAAAGATCGGTTGTACGTGCCAAACCATTGGACACTTTCAGCTCTACTAGCTCAAAGTGTTTTTGCAATGCGGTCACTTCCGCATTAATACCAAGATAGTTATCTCGTTTCTTCAGTACGGTGAAATACGCTTCTGCAACACGCATTATCAACTGTTGGCGCACATCTTCTAGCTCATATGCCGCTCGTTTAACTTCTTCTTTTGATTGCGCAAAATAGGCCCAATTACTATAGCTATAAAGAGACTGTGTAAGAGAGAGATTGAGCTCATCGGTGGGATATCTGGTGCTACCTTTGTTATAGACCTTGTTGTCTGAACTAACAATTTTCTGCTTATTTTCTGTTCTGCTAGCATCAAACTTAATGGTAGGAAGCAATACAGCCATTGCTTGGTCATAAATCTCTTTAGACGCATCGTGCTGATAAATACCTGCTCGATAAACAGGATCATTTTCCAAGGCCTGATGATAAACTTGCATCAAGTCTTCAGCTTGCACTGGCATAGCAAAACAACCCACTAACGCCGCGATTGTCGTAATTCTACTTGTTATAAATTCCATTTTATTCACACGCCATATCTGACTAAATTAAGAGTTATTGATATTTTTAACAATATGACATCAATTACATATCTACAGTTAAGTCTACCCTGCAAACTCATTAATATATGTGATATTAAATCGCTATTAATCACTAATTAGATTAAAAGCACTAAATGAGATTTCTTGCATTCGGATTGCAGTAATAGGTGATTTTTGTCAGGTTTTATTTGAAGTAAGTTTAGCTTTGCACTGCGTGTTGTTTTATAATTTGTCAGGTACAGTGCTATAACCGAATTAGAATTAACTTTGTTACCCCGTTTATTGAAAAACTCCTGAACGAAAACAGATTTATAAGGGAAGGCAGCCCTGCCTTGTTCGGCAAGAGAAATGTACGATAAATGCTTTGGGTTCTAACGAACTCAAAGCATTTATTTTTAACCTCAATAAGATTGAATGTCATGGCCCATTATTTGTGGTTCGGGCAGCAAACCTTTCAAAACGTCACTCTGCTTAGCTCACCTTGAATAGACTCAAAATAGTCGTTTGTTCTTCTGACAGACGGGCTAGCTCTTCACTCGCTTCACTGCTCTGATTAATGCCTGCGACATTTTGGTTTACTAGATCAAAGGTATGCATAATGCTCTTTGCTACCTCTTCCGTCACTACCGACTGCTCACTTGACGCACTAGTCACTAATGAATTCATATCGGAAATATCAGTAACATGTTCGGTAATATTGCTAAAACAGTGCTGCATATCCGCTGAAATGACGGTGGACTTTTCAATCAACTCAACATTGTTCATCATTGAAGCGTCTGCTTTTTCAGACTGTTCTTGCAGTTTTAAAATGATCGCTTCTATATTACCGGTTGATTGCTGAGTTTTACCCGCTAGAGAACGGACTTCATCTGCAACCACCGCAAAACCACGCCCTTGCTCTCCCGCTCTTGCGGCTTCTATCGCCGCATTCAACGCCAATAAGTTGGTCTGCTCAGATATGGTTTTAATCACATCAATAATGCCGCCGATTTCTATCGCATAACTCCTTAGCTCGGCCACAATGCCAGTGGAATCCAGAATGGACGTATTTATCTGTTCTGAAATGCTGTTTGATGTTGCTAATGCCTGCGAGCCTTCTTTAAGGCTTCCTATTGCTTTCATTACTGCACTTTCAGCATTCCCTGCACTGCTATTGACCTCATTCGCAGTACTAGATAGCTCGCTAATTGCGGTCGTTATCTGTTCTATCTGTTGCAACTCAGTTCGCGAATTAACCGCAGATTCAGACATAACACTAGAAAGCTCGACAGAGGCAGAAGAGACACTTTCCGAAATCGCGCTCGTTTTCGAAACAATACCTTTCAGCTCCGTTGAAAACTTGAGCATAGAGCGATAAATACCAGTCTCTTTCCCCGTTGCAGGAGGCAAAACTAAATGACCTTGACTCATCTTGTGCATTAACTGAGATATTTCGCTCGGCTCCCCTCCAATAGGTTTATAGATGTTATTAACAACGAAGTAGAAGATGGCAAACACAGACGAACAGACCAAAACAACCAGCATGACCAAACTAAAATACAAGTTGTGGTTACTCTCTTGTTTAATCTGACTTTCATAATCAAACAACACTAACATCCAATCAATATTGGTGAGTTCTTTTGCTATCGCGGTGAATTTTTCTCCCTCCAGATCATAACTATCTAGCCGTGATTTGCTATCCGACATAGTATCAATACCGGGCAGCGCTTCTGAGACATCTTTTGAAATGAGGCTCATATCATGACTCGCTATGATGGTATTGTTACTCTGAGAGATGAGGTAATACTGGCTATTGCCTCGCATTTCATTGTTTACCAACCGATTGACGCCATCAATCATCACATCAATCGCCGCGACAGCTTTCATCTCTCCTTTATAGATAACAGGAATACTGAGCGTAATTATTTGAGAATTGGTGGTGTTATCTAAATAGATATCGCTAATGGCATACTTCTTACCGTCTTGTACTATCGAGGTAAACCACTCTCTCTTACTGGTTAACGCATTGAATCCTTCTTCAATACCACTATCTAAAATAACGCTACCATCGAGTAGAGCAATGTATAAATCATACACGTCACTGGCTTGTTTCCTTACCTGAATCTCCTCAACAATGTCATCGATTAAATTCTCATTGTTGTCATCAAACTCTATAGAGTATGTTTCAAGAACATCAAAAATCTGTTCTATTTCTTCATCAAGTAAACTTGAGATCATTTTGGTTTCAAACTGACTCGACTGTATAAATACATCGCTACTATAAGTAGAAAAATTCCAGTAACTTACCGCTGAAATGATGCTACTGGCCGCGAACAGCAAAGCAGAGAAGAAAACAATTATTTTCGTTTTTAGCGTCATAACTAACCCTACATTTAAATAATGAAATTATATGGTTCGCTAGCTAATGATTTGATGGGTAAAGACTTAGACGTCTGTAAGTAGATTCTTATTTTCTCTCTGGTGAGATAAAAGACAGAGCTTGATATCAGTGGAAAAGAGTTAAAAAAAATGCATCCGTCATAAATCATCATAACGACGACCATGACGAATGCATCACCGAGCCCTGGACAGCTTTTTGTTACAAAAGCAGACCGACAAGCTCAACAAACTCGAATAACAAACCAGCTTAAAAAGAGATAACCCCTTTCAGCAGTTGCTGATTGTTAACCACACTATTCTGGTAATCTAACCCGACGGTATGAAAGTCAAAATGATGAGTTAACATCATGTTAGCGGTTAGTTTGCCCTCTGCCATCAAGCGTTGTACTTTAACAAAATCCTCTTTGGTGGCATTGCGGCTGCCCATCATTGTGGTCTCTTTCTTATGAAAGTCTGGATCACTAAACTCCAAATTACCTTTAAACAAACCGACAAAAACAATTTTGCCTCCGTGTCTGATTAAATTAACCGCGTTATTCATTGCATGTGGATTACCCGTTGCATCAATAATGGTTTGCGCCAATGAACCATCAAACTGTTGCAGCAGCTGTGACTCAAAATCTTCAGCAAGAGGATCAATCGCCAATAGACCCAGCTCTTTTTCAACATGCGCTCGACGTTCCGCTTGTGTATCCGCAACAATCACTTTAGCACCATCAGCCGCGGCGATGGCAGCTGCGCCTAACCCAATAGGTCCAGCGCCAACGACTAGCACATGTTCGTTTTCCACCATCTGAGCACGACGCACTGAGTGAGCACTGATGGCAAATGGTTCAATCAAAGCGGCGGTGTTGTCATCCACACCGTTGACTTTAAGTACATTGCCTTTAGGAACGGCAAGGTACTCACAAAAACCACCGTCCTGATGAACCCCTATCACAGAGATGTTTTCACAACAGTTGGTTTTTCCGCTCTGACAAGATGCACATTTAAAGCAAGCCACATAAGGGATAAGAGCCACTTTGTCCCCAACCACAAACTCACCTTCGGCAGCGGAACCCATTTCGGTAATGGTGCCACACAGTTCATGACCTAAAACACGAGGATAACTAAAGAAAGGTTGGTTACCGGTAAAGGCGTGAATATCAGTACCGCATATTCCCACCGCTGCCACTTTAACAAGTACCTCATCATCCTTAACGGATGGTAGTTCTTTCTCGATATATTTCATCTCGAATGGTTTTTCACATACTAACGATTTCATCATTAATCTCTATTTCTTGTGGAGTTGAGTTAATTTTATTCGCTCTGTTTTTTAATTATAAAATTAACCACATATTCGTGATCAAGTACTCTTTATTGTGTTTTTAAATGGTATTTAATAACTGTGGAGGAGAAATATGGCCAGAAATAAAAACCTACGAGAAAGCACAGCGAATCAATTGTTAGACGCAATATCCATGGGACACATTCAATCCCCTTTGCCTTCTCAATCCTCATTAGCGGAGTTATTTGGGGTAAGCAGAACCACCATACGACATGTGGTCAATGATTTGTGCGACAAAGGTATATTGCAACTCTCAGATGGAGAGTGTGTGGTGCATCGGCAACCCGATGAAGCAGACACATTTGAGCAACCTGCATCCACAGATGAACTACAAACGTTAGAATTTGAACTGTTTTTTAATCAGTGCGTAAAAAACCGAGATATCATGCCCGGTAACGAGTTTACTGAGTTAGAAATGTCCAAGCGATCCAACTGCTCTACTCGTGTGGTCCGCGAATTCTTAATTAAGTTCTCTCGATTTAATCTGATTGAAAACATCTCGCGTGGTAAATGGCGAATGGTTCGTTTCGAGCACGGCTATGCAGCCAACCTTATTGAATTGAGAGAGATGCTTGAAAGTCATGCGCTGAATAAGTTCATGAACTTACCAAAAGATGATGCGCGCTGGAAAGAAGCTAAAATTCTGTTGCAATCTCACCGAGAGTTGCGAGAAGAAGTCGTCAATGAATACCAAGCGTTTTCTGATCTTGACCGTTCATTTCACTATTTGATCTTATCTGCAGCAAACAACCCGTTTATGGAGCAGTTTTACGAGATCATGTCGGTGATATTTCACTATCACTACCAGTGGGACAATAGTGATCTGCGTAAACGAAATATGGTTGCCATTGAAGAGCATATGGCGGTGTTAAGCAAGATGCTTATTGGCGATGACATAGGGGCGATTGGCGCTCTAAGTCACCATTTGCAGACCGCCAGAAGAAATATGGAACACAGTCTGATTACCGATAAAACAGAGCCAGCGTAATGCTGGCTTTGATGATCGTTAAGTAGGCTTATTGATTGACTAACGCCACCGCCTCTTTTGTTAGTCGTCCTATCTCTTGCCACTCTCCTCGGGCGATCATTCCTTTATCCACCATCCAAGAACCACCGCAAGCAACCACTCGCGGGATAGCTAAGTAGTCATTGATATTGTTGGCGTTAATGCCGCCAGTTGGCATTATTTCAATATCAGTATACGGCGCTAACAATGACTTAATCATATTTATACCACCAGACGCTTCCGCCGGAAAAAACTTAAGGGTTGTCAATCCCATCTCTAAAGCCGCTTCCACACCACTTGGGTTATTAATGCCAGGAATAATATCAATTCCCACTTCACGGCACGCCTTTACTGTATTTGGATTAAAACCCGGAGATACCACAAACGTCGCTCCGGCCTCTTTAGCGGCGATAACCTGATCGCGATTTAATACCGTTCCAGCACCAATTAACATCTGCGGATATTCGGCTCGTAATAATCTAATAGCCTCAATTGCAGCGTCAGAGCGAAATGTAATCTCGGCAACGGGCAAACCATTTTCCACTAAAACTTTGCCCAATGGCACAATATCTTCGGCATTTTCTATCGCGATAACAGGGACAACTTTATAGGCCTTAAGCTGTTCAGTAATGGTACTCATCGGTTTTCCTTTTATTTTTTAACTATTTGATAAATTGGAGCTTTATATTAAAACAGTGACTCGGTAATCGCTTTGGGCACGATGGCCCCAGCATGCTGAATGACCACGCCAGCCAACGCATTTCCCCTTTGGCAGGCAGCGGTTATCTCCTCACCTTCAAGATAAGCCGCTAGGAAACCGCCATTAAATGAATCGCCAGCAGAAGTCGTATCAACAACATGTTCAACCACTTCGGTGGTCACTTCGGTAACACTATTTGTGGCTAGCTCACTGTATACACACCCTCGACTGCCGAGCTTTATCACCGTCTTCTTAGTCCCCGCAGCATATAAGCGAGCCAATGTGTCACCATAGTGGCTATCGGACCAGATGAGCTGTTCATCATCAAACGTCAGCAAGGCTAATGAACAGAGGGGTAATATGGCAGAGTAGACTTGCCGTACGGTTTTACATTCGTCATCAGGCCAAAGTGCAGGTCGATAGTTGCTATCAAATGCAATCTCAACCCCTTGCTCTGCCAACTCAGCTAACAGAACGATCAGCTTTTCTCTGTCTTGAGGTTCGAGAATGGCTAAAGAGATGCCACTTAAAAACACCATGTCCATTTCTCTAAGCGATTGAGCAACCTGTTCAAAGTCTGGATGTTGAAAAAGATACTTAGCCGCAGATTGATTTCGCCAATACAGAAACGTTCGCTCACCCTGAGCGTCTAACTGAATCAGGTAAAGACCGGGAGAGCGTTTATTGTCAGTTAACACCAGTTCCGTTGAGATACCTTCATCTTGCCATCGCTTTATCATCTCTTGGCTCAAGGCATCACTACCCATAGCAGAGACAAAATGGACATTTAACGGAGCTTTAGCCGCTCGTTGCAAGTAGACAGCAGCATTAAGTGTGTCACCGCCAAATGTTTGCGTCATAGCGCCAAACGGCTCTCCGTTCAGCTCTATCATGCATTCGCCAATGATTGCTATTTTCTTCACAAAGCCGCCTTTATTAACCGAATACTAGATTTGGTAGGCCAATAGAGATAACCGGTACATAGGTGATCAATAACAGCGCGACAATAAGCAGCAACCAAAATGGCAGTATCTCTTTTACAAAGTCTTCAATGGCGACCTTGGTAATGGAACAGGTGGTAAACATGACTGTACCTAACGGTGGTGTTACCGTGCCAATTGCACTGTTAAAGATAAACACAATGCCAAAGTGAACAGGATCGATACCGTACGACTTGGCCACAGGAGCAAGCAATGGCGCCAGTACAATCATCACCGCATTGCCTTCCAAGAACATGCCGACAATAAGGAGGAAAACATTCACCAACAGTAAGAATGAGAACGGACTTTCCACCGCATTCGTTAGCCACATAGCCAAACTTTGCGGAACACGCTCCCAAGTCAGGAACTTAGAAAAGCCCACCGCGACACAAATAATAAGCAGTACGTTTGCAGCCGACATAACCGACTCTTTAGTCGCATCCCACAAAAGTCGAGAGTTCATCTCCTTGTAAAAGAACACCCCTAATACCAATGCATAAAGTACCGCCGCTGCACCCGCTTCTGTCGGTGTAAATACACCAAAACGTATCCCACCAATAATAATGACAGGCAATAACAGCGCTAAAAACGCATCTTTGGCAGAAACAATCACTTCTTTAGCAGACGCTCGTTTTTCACGAATCGGGGCATAGTTGCGTTTCTTCGCAATGTAGGAGACCAACGCCATCATCATCATGCAGAGCATCACGCCCGGAACCACACCAGCCAAAAACAGTTTTCCGATGGAGACGTTGTTTACGTAGCCGTAGATAATCAACGCAATGCCGGGTGGGATAATTGGCGTAATTAACGCAGAAGCCGCCGTTACTGCTGATGAAAATGACGCACTGTAACCACGAGCAACCATTTGAGGAACCAACAGTTTTGATCCCATTGCAGCATCCGCGATATTGGATCCTGAAAGCCCACCCATTAATGTACTTAACACCACATTCACTTGGGCCAAGCCACCGTTCATATGGCCCGTTAATACCTCACTAAAACGCAACAGACGCTTACTGATCCCTGAGTGATTCATAAAAACACCCGCCATGACGAAAAATGGAATCGCCAGTAAGGTCACAGACTCAAGACCTCCAGCCAGTCTCTGTATCAATATCATCATGGGTAGATGATCGTTAATCAAAAAATAACTTAAAGTGGCCAGAAAAATACAGAACGCCACGGGTATACCAATAGTAAATAGGATCAGCAGCGTAGAAATTGGAATAAGAACAGACATAATTACACTTCCTCGTTGCTAGAGGTAAAGAAAAAATAGATTTGACGAAGCTGGTGATAACTCATAAACAGAGCACTCACCGGCACCGCAGAATAGATATAGATATAAGGAATTTTTAATGCAGGTGTAAATCTCACCTGTGAATGAGGCAGTAATTTAAAACCCCAATAGATCATAAAAGCGATGGCAGTCATTACCAATATAGGCCTTAATAGACCATCCATAAACCGTGCTGCACCTTGTGGTAGTTTTCTTATCAAGTAGTCAATTCTCACGACTTCATCATGGCGCATCAGAGCGCTTGCGCCCATAAAGGTCATCCATATAAATAGCGCAATGCAGATCTCTTCCACCCAAGAGCTTGGTGCATTGAAAACATAGCGAGTAACTACACCGTAGCCCATCAATATAACAATAACTGCTAGCAGTATTGAGGCGACAATTTCGTCCAAACGACTGAATTTATCTACGTACTGAATAAAGGTTTTTAAAAAAGATTTCTCAGTGCCTTTTATAGACGTTTGTGAATGCATTATTTTCTCCGACTGAATCAACTAAGGGGCTCAAAAAGAGCCCCTTAACAGATTACATATTTGCTAGTTTGCTCTGGATGTTTTTGTAAAGGTTAGGAGACCACTCAGGGAAGGCTTCTTGAACCACGTCGCCAGCGGATTCTGCAAATGCAGCTGCGTCAACTTCGTTCATCTGCACACCTTCCGCTTTTAACTTAGCGAATGCGTCTTGCTCTAACTCATTAATCAGGTTCGCGCCATATTTGACCATATCACGGCTGCTATCAGTAATGATTTTCTGCTCTTCTGCAGATAGGTTGTTCCAGAATGTGGTGCCTGCAACAAATGGCGATAGCATTTTAATATGCCCTGTCATGCTTAAGTTTTGAGCAACTTCATGGAATTTACCACCATAAAGCACTACTGCTGGGTTTTCTACGCCGTCAATAACACCTTGAGACAATCCAGGGTAGACATCAGAAAGTGACATTGGCGTTGGTACACCACCCATTGCTTTTACTGTTGCAACCATTAAACGAGAATGCTGAACACGAACTTTCACACCCTTAAGATCACTTGGTTTTTCTACTTTCTTATTTGAAAGTAGGTGACGTGTACCATACACAACATCCGGCACGACCATTTGCAGCCCTTTGTCAGCTAACTGATCCGTTAAGCCTTTGAACCACTCCGTTTTCATTAGCTTGGATTTTTTCTCAAAAGATTGAGTGATGTAAGGCGCATTAACAACACCAAAATCAGGGATAGTGTCCATTAGGTAACCGTAAGAAGCGATGGCAATAATGTTGGCACCAAACTTGGCTTGCTCCAGTACTTCTGTTTCACTGCCTAACTGACTAGATGGGAACAGTTGGAAGATAATCTCACCATTTGAACGCTCTTTAACTTGATCCGCCCAGTAGTGCATCGCCTGATCAATTGGCTCTCCCGGTTGGTTTCCATATGCAATCATAACTTCTGTTGCAGCTTGAGCAGCAAAGCTAACGCCAATAGATAGGCCGACAACAGCAGATAGCTTCTTAATTTTGGTGTGTAAGGTAGTCATAGGTTTCCCTTTTATTATTTGGTAGATATTTATCTCTATGTTGCAATTATAAAGAGTTCAGCGCATCTCGCATGCCCATTCTCTGAATATTGCTAACATGTTGGTTTACTTGAGAATTAAGATTAGCCAATGTGGTTAAGTCCATTCCCCAGTGCTCTTTCATCGCCAGAAACTGATAAACAGATTGAGACATATCACTGTTTTCTTGCTTCCAGTCGGTAAATTTATCCAGTAATTCTGGTTGATCGTTAAGTGGAATTGCTTCATCTCCTCGCTTACCAAGATAGAAACAAAATAGTGCGGCAAGGCTAAAACTTAACTTGTTCGGTGCTTGGTTATTCAGCTCGATATAACGAACGAGTTGAGGCAACAAACGAGTTTTAAATTTCGTCAGAGAGTTCAAGGCAATCGATATTAAGTAGTGTTTGATGTATGGGTTTTCAAAACGCTGAATAACGCTCTCTTTAAACGCCTCAAGTTCGTCTTTATCCATTGATAGCGTGGGTATTACCTCTTCATCTAGCATGGATTGAACAAACGCGGTCACATCAGCGTCTCTCATTGATTCGCCAACGGTATCCAGCCCCATTAAATAGGCAACCGGAACTAAAGCCGTATGAGCCCCATTTAATATGCCGACCTTGCGCTGCTTATAAGGTTTAATATCTTCTACTACCTTGATATTAAGGGCGCATTGAGACAGTTTTAATTTCTCTTTAAGCCAGTCAGGCCCTTGAATAACAAACAGGTAAAAGTACTCAGCTGCCGCAATAAAGTCATCCTGATACCCTAACGATTCAGCGAGCTGCGCGGCTTCATCTTTTGGATAACCCGTCACAATACGGTCAACCAAGGTTGAACAAAATGTATTGCAGTTGTTTAACCACTGTTTGTACTCCTCACCAAGTTGCCATAAATCAGCATATTGATTGAGAGTCTCTTTCAACATCTCGCCGTTGTAATCGATCAACTCACAAGGTAGGAATATCAGTCCTTTATCTTTGTCACCGTGAAATGTCTCAAAACGACGCAATAGAAATAGAGTTAACTTGGCAGGGAAACTTGCCGGTGGGAAATCACTGGCGCTGTCGCTATCACGAAACTCAATGCCTGCTTCGGTGGTATTAGACACCACCCATTCCAACATCGGGTTCTCAGCGACTTTTAGTACCTGCTCAAACTCACCGTAGGCCATTAATTCGCGATTAACACTGGTGATCACTTTCGGCTCTGACACCGCTTCACCCGCACCATTAATGCCCCGAATCAAAGCGGTAAACAAACCATCTTGTTTGTTTAACGTTGGATGACCGGCATCTATTGGTCTCACTACGGTAATACCGGCATTAAAGTCAGTCTGCTCATTCAATAACTGAACCTGCCAATCAAAAAATGCTCTGAGGAAGTTTCCTTCACCAAACTGAATTATTTTTTCCGGATAACAGTGATGCTCCGAATCGACTCTTTTTAACGCTTGTATCATTACTTAATCCTTAACGATAATTTTCTCTGTATGTCGGACAGGTGTTATCGACTGAAATGAAGTTTATGAGCTTAAAATGCATTTTTTATAAAAAAGAGTCTTAAACGTGTTTGTGATCATCCTTAACTGTATTTTATCGGTATTTTATTCAGTAAAAAGCCATTTTAAGGTCAATTATTATTCAATAAAGCGCCTAATTGGCGCTGTTTCTATGGTTTTTTTTGAAGAGAGATGTTTTTTATTGCTTAAAATACAAATTAGTCATAGCATTAACAACTGTCGGACAGGGTAACTATTAAGAGATACCCTATGAAAAAGCTAATTAAAATCAATGTCACTGATAATGTTGTCGTTACCCTTGAAGACATCTATCAAGGAGACTGCTTTGACATTGATGGCACAACCATTACTGCATCAGCAGATATTGCTCGTGGCAATAAAATGGCGATTGAAGAGATTGCCGCAAAACAAAACGTGATTAAATATGGTAACGCCATAGGTTACGCAACGGAATTTATCCCTTGTGGCGCTTTGGTTCATACTCATAATGTCAAAACTAATCTATCCACAACCGATGACTATCGTTACCTACCCAACTTTCCTCAACAAGATGAAACTGGCTTGGCTGATCGGTCATTTTTAGGCTACCCAAGAGAAGATGGACAAGTAGGTATACGAAACGAAATATGGGTGATTCCCACCGTCGGCTGTGTAAATGGTATCGCTAAACAAGCGATCAAGCAGTTTACCGCTCAGTTCAGTAAACTCGAATGTGATGGCGTCTACCTATTCCCCCACAACTACGGCTGCTCTCAATTGGGTGATGATCATGAAAATACCCGCAACATACTGGCAGATATGGTAAAGCATCCAAATGCCGGTGGCGTTTTAGTCATTGGACTTGGCTGTGAAAATAACCAGATTGCTCCTTTCAAAGAACTTGTAGGCGAAGTTGACGACCGTCGAGTTAAGTTTATGGTTGCTCAGCAAGAAGACAATGAAATCGAGACCGCAAACAAGCTGCTCAATGAGATATATCAAACCGTAAGACAAGATACGAGGCAGACAACACCGATTGGCAAGCTAAACGTTGGCCTAGAGTGCGGAGGCTCTGACGGCTTGTCTGGCATCACGGCAAACCCATTACTTGGTCTGTTCTCTGACTACCTGATTGAGAAAGGGGGAACATCGGTACTAACTGAAGTACCCGAAATGTTCGGTGCTGAACATATTTTATTTGAGCGCTGTATAAACCAGCAGACATTCGATAAAGCCGTTGCCATGGTTAACGACTTTAAGCAGTACTTTATCGATCACAATCAGCCTATTTATGAGAACCCATCCCCCGGCAATAAAAAGGGCGGCATTACCACCTTAGAAGACAAGTCTATCGGTTGTACGCAAAAAGCAGGTTCAAGCAAGGTCGTCGATGTACTCCATTACGCTGATAGGTTGAGTCAATCGGGTTTAAACTTACTCAGTGCCCCGGGGAATGATGCAGTTGCGACTTCAGCATTAGCCGCAAGTGGCTGCCATATGGTGCTATTCTCGACAGGTAGAGGGACACCTTATGGTGGTTTTGTACCGACGGTAAAACTGGCCACCAATACTGAACTGGCCAACAAGAAAAAGCATTGGATAGATTTCAACGCTGGACAGTTAATCGATGGTGTCCCTATGGAAGAGTTGCTGCAACAGTTCATTGAGTTGGTTATTGACATTGCGAGTGGAAAACAGACGAAAAATGAGTGCAACGAGATCCGTGAACTGGCTATATTTAAATCTGGAGTGACAATGTAACCCTGTTGAATGGCATCTTTTAGTCATTGAAAAATAATAAAATTAATATCAATGAATCACCCTATACTCAAGTAGCCTCAAGCTTCTTGAGTATATTGTTTAATAGAACACACTCTGCTCTGCTATGTGTGTTCTATCTTGTCTGTTTGGCACAAATTTGCCTTGTGGGCATTGAAACAACTCGGTCTCATTTCTATGGTGCAAACGGATCTCACTCACTTTTCAAGCCATAACTTTTAAACTTCTCTAGCACGATGGCCATCTCTTCTTTCGACAAGGTAGCGACCTCCGATTGAACAGACAACACCTTTAAATACATCTTAGCGAGCGTTTCAACTTCATTGGCCAGCCATAATGCTTTCTCTAGGTTCACTTCCATCGCTAACATGCCATGATGTTGCATTATTATCGCCTTACTTGTCTTAATCCCTGACGCCACACTATCTGCCAAAGCTTGTGTACCGAACGTAGAATAAGGAATGCAGGGCACATGATCCCGTCCGGTGACCGCGACCATGTAATGAATCGCCGGGATAGGCTGATTTAAAATGGAGACAACGGTTGAGTTAACAGCGTGATTGTGAACCACTGCATTGAGTTCAGGTCGAGCTAAAAAACAACTTAAATGAAAATGCCATTCACTAGACGGCACCTTGTCACTATCAAAATGGCCAGTATTATCAACATAGACGATCATATCTGGAGTGAGCTTCTGGTACGGAATGCCACTTGGCGTGATCAGCATACCCTCCTTATAGCGGACGCTGACATTGCCTGATGTACCTTGATTTAGCCCCAACGCATTCATCTCTAAGCAGGTATCAATCACCTGTTGAGACAGAGATTCACGATTCATAACATCTCCTAAATTAAAGGGGCTTTACGCCCCTATACAGCTCTATAATCTCACTTTAAATCCGCAAACAGTTCAGAGAGAGCCTGTTCACTGGCTTCGCATATCCCACGTTCAGTAATTAAGCCCGTCACGTAACGTGCCGGCGTCACATCAAATGCATAATTACCACACTGAGTTCCCTCTGGGGCGGTGTTTACCCAACTGCGCTGCCCATTGGCATCAACGCCATAGACATGAGATTGCTCTTCACCGGATCGCTGTTCAATAGGGATCTCTTTTACTCCGTCTGATACCGTGAAATCTATAGTTGGAGAAGGAAGAGCCACATAAAATGGTACGCCGTTATCCCTAGCAGCCAATGCTTTAAGGTAGGTCCCTATTTTATTGCACACATCACCATTAGCGGTGGTGCGATCGGTACCGACTATGCATAAGTCCACCTCACCATGTTGCATCAAATGTCCGCCTGCATTATCGGCGATCAGAGTATGAGGAACGCCATGAGAACCTAATTCAAACGCCGTTAACAATCCTTGGTTTCTTGGTCGGGTTTCATCTACCCACACATGGATATTGATACCCGCTTCATGGGCTTTATAAATAGGAGAAATAGCCGTGCCCCAATCAACCGTCGCTAACCAACCGGCATTACAGTGAGTGAGAACATTCACCACCGAACCCGCAGGCTTTTTGGCGGCAATTTTTTTAATAATTTCTAGACCGTTTTCTCCAATTCGTTCACATAACTGAACGTCTTCATCGGCTATCTCTGCAGCAAGAATATAAGCCGCGGTTTCTCGTTGATAGGGAGGCACATCTAACAGGTGTTTGCGTACTCTATCTAATGCCCATTTTAAGTTAATGGCGGTTGGACGAGTCTCCACCAAGACGTCGTAGCAATGGTGCAGATTTTTATCACTCGGATCTTCTTTCATACCTAGCGCAACACCATAGGCGGCAACAGCACCAATAAGCGGTGCACCACGAACCCACATATCTTTAATGGCTGTCGCGGCAAGTTCCATCGACGTTAATTGAATCACTTCCAGATCAAACGGCAATTTGGTCTGATCGAGAATTTCCACTGTGCGACCATCGTCCGCCACCCAGACAGTACGATAATGTTTACCTTTTATTTTCATAACGACCTCTTAACACTGCTTCGCATAGGATTGAATTGAAGCAAAACTGCTGTAATCTTTCGCGTTAACAATAAGCTCTCTTGCCAGTTTTAGAGCTTTACGTTCGCAGCTGGCTCGCAGATCTTGATCTTCTATCTCTTTAAAATCGGCCACACCAGCAAAGCCGATAATTCGGCGGTTAATCTCTAAACCAGCGTTCACTAATGTCTCTTCTAATAGCTGCGCCATAAAATCTCGCTGAGCATATTCCAGTGCTTGTGAGCCCAAGCCGTTTTGGTATATTTCGAGAGGATAAGCGTCTCCTTCGACTTTCTCGTTCCATAACTGAATAAAGTGAGAAGAGAACACGCTCCATGTTGTTTCCATCTGCTCAATCAACCATTGTTGGTCATTAGCACACGCTTTCTCATCTGGCTCCCAACCCGGTCTGGCAAAATATGAGAACCATAAATTCCCCATATAATTACCGATATCAAATGCCATCGGTCCCATAAAACCAAACTCTGGATCTATCACTTTGGTCTCTGTTTCCGTCACCATGATGGAACCGGAATGCAAATCACCATGTAATAATGCTTGAGACTCGGTCATAAACTTATATTTGTACTTCATTGCCACCTGAATCATCTCAGCATCTTGCCAAATACGTTTGATGTCTTCATCAAGCTGAGGGGTTGTCCAGTTATTACGTTCTGCTTGGTAATAAGGCTCTGTAAAAATAAGATCTTCGGTGATTTTGCATAGCTCATGGTTGACCGCAAACATCGACACTAAGGCTTTTTTCTCTTTAGCATTCATTCCTATATCTGAGGTATGGAACAGTGTTTTTGCCAAAAATATTCCGACATCCTCAGATAAACTTGCAAATCTCTTACCTGCAATGAGCTCTTTTCTTAAAATGACGTGAGGAGTTAAAAACTCCATGGCAAACACCGCCATGGTGGGATCATAAAAGTAGACTTGAGGCACCAATTTATGTCCAGCAACCCGCGCTTCTACCTCAAGAACATTGTATTCAAAGTAGGCTCTTGTTAATGACAGTTGCCACCCCTCGCCTGCCGCTCTCACATAAGGTAATGCTTGTTTAACGATAATGGTGCGCTCTAACCCTTCAACAATAAACACTAGATTGAGGTTTCCATCACCGACTTCTTTTACCGTCCATTGGCTTGCGGAACCACCAAGACAAATACTGTCAGGAAGTTTTTTTTCTAAATAAAAAGGCAGAGACTCACAAGTTTGAGGTACATACCCTTCTGGCACGATATTTGGCATAACGACCATCCTTACAACTAAATGATTTGATATAAGGACGAGAGAGCTCTCGTCCTACTTTCAAGTGACTCGTTTTAATTTGTTGGCATTGGCATCCATGCAGGTGCTAATACGGTTGACTTGGAGAATGATGGGATTTTATTTACAAGATCATCCATATTTTTAATGTCTTGCTCATTCAACATGTCTTGAGTAATAAGCACGGGTGGTACTGTTACTTGCTTGTCGACCGACTCACCTTTCATCAGCATTGCTAACGCTCGAACACTCACCTCTCCCATGATAGAAGGGTTCGTTGCCACGGTAGCGACCCATGCACTGTTTTTCTCTCTCATGGCTTGAATATCAGAGTTAGAGATATCGGCACTATAGATTTTCACTTGTTTAGATAACCCAGCTTCATCTACTGCAATCTTGATCCCTTTAGCAAACTCGTCGTAAGGAGAGAATGCCACGGTAATATCTGGGTTCGCTCTAAATACAGCCGCTGCCTGATCCGCTACCTGATTAGGAATCGGATTGTTCATGGTTCCAAAACGAGCAATTTCGGTAATATTTGGATATTTGCCTTTAAATTCAGTAAACACTTCGTCACGTCTATCTAATGGCGGAATACCGGGAACATACACGTACGCGGCTTTCCAATCTTGGCCGTTGTCTTGCACTGCCTGCTCTAAAGAGAGACGAGCAATAAGGTGGTCATCTTGGTTGATCTGAGGAATCGCAGGGTTATCGGCATTTACGTCGAATGCCACCACTTTAATTCCGTTTTGCACGGCCATATCTGCCAGATCTTTAATGGAATCAGTAAAGCCGTGTTGAAGTACAATACCGTCGTAACCTTTCATAATCGCTTGTTCAAGTTGGTTACGTTGCAGTGCTGCATCTTGTCTTGCATCATAAACATCTAATTTCAGACCCAGTGCTTCAGCCTGACGTTTGACTCCTTTAAGGTAAAGTTCTGGGAAGTCTCCCTGAGACAGATAGCGAACATGCGCTATTTTCATCTCTTTACCTTCAAATGGAGAAGTGGTTTCCGCAGTGACTGAATTTGCTGCTAGCGCACCTATAATAGATGCACCTAAAGCAAGTTTTTGTAGGGTTTTCATTATAATTTCCTTATCTTTATGCACGTTTATTGGATAGGCCAAAGGTAAACATTAACGCTGCTACCAAAACTAAGCCTTTTATAAAGTCTTGCGTGTAATAGGGAGTATTCATCATGGTTAAACCGTTTAATAACACCCCCACAAATAGTGCTCCAATGGCAGATCCTTGAGCATTTGGTCGTGCTGCACCCAGTACAGCAAAACCGATCAACGCCCCTGCAACGCCATCCATTAGCAATGAATTTCCTGAACTAACATCTCCACGTCCGATACGAGCGGCCAGAAGTATTCCACCAATTGAGGCGTATACACCGGACATCACATAGGCGACATAGCGGTAAAACTTAACCCGAGCACCCGCAAGTTTCGCAGCCTGCTCATTTGAACCAATGGCATACATCACCCGGCCATGGCGAGTACGCTCTAAAAACAGGTAAGTAATCACCGCTAAAATCAGCATGATAATGACGGGGACCGGAATAATGTCGAAAACCCGAGCTCGTCCTAGGAAAAGGAAGCTATCTGAAAAAGTACCTGTCGCTGTTTCACCGTTGCCCAAGCTCATACCGGTCGAAATTGAACGACCTTGAGTCGGAATAAGCTGTAACCCCAACAACAGAAACATCATGCCTAATGTGGTGAGAAGATCCGGCACTTTCATCTGTACGGTCATAAAGCCATTCACTAACCCCACCAGCACACCAACCGTGATAGCCGCAATAATTGCCATTGTTGTGCCGCCATCAAACACCACCATGACATAACTGGCCGTCATCATTGAAAACGCAGCCGTGGAACCAATTGAGAGGTCAAAACCGTCAACAGCCAAGGTTGCCGTTACCCCTAAAGCAAGAATGGCAACGATAGAAACCGACTGCAGAATGATCATCATATTAATGGTGCTAAGAAAAGCGGGTTCTGCCAGGGAGAAAATGGTTAGCATCAGAGCTAACAAAATTAATAAGCCGTATTTAATGGCAAACTCACGCATATTTTTCATTGTTAACATCCTCTGTTGAAATGGTTTTCTGTATCGATTTTTCAGGAGCGGCCGCTATTTGATTAATAAGCGTTGGCATATGTATCGTGTCA
Organism: Vibrio sp. 99-8-1; assembly: GCF_013114595.1. Taxonomy (GTDB): domain Bacteria; phylum Pseudomonadota; class Gammaproteobacteria; order Enterobacterales; family Vibrionaceae; genus Vibrio. The sequence continues at coordinate 69,703 of NZ_VTXE01000005.1, forward strand.
ATTAAGTGCTCTCCAACCATATTGCCGTGGTTAAACACAATAATTCGGTCTGCAATCTCTAACGCTTCTTCAACATCGGTACAGACCGCAATGGTGGTTCTATTTTGTGCTGTCGCCCGGAGTAATTCTCCAATCTGGCGTCTGGATGATATGTCTACACCTTGGAAAGGTTCGTTTAGTAACAACACGTTGCAATCATTAAGCATCCATCGAGCAACCATGGCTTTTTGTTGATTGCCTCCCGATAGCGTCAAAATAAGATCAGCCTGATCGGTATATTTTACTTTGGTGGTTTCAATGGCCTGCTCCACCTGTTTCTTTTCGGCGTCTCTATGGATAAAGCCAAAAGTGGAGACCTTTTTTAAAAATGGCAAGCTGACGTTCTGTTCAATGGAAAAGTCGGGAATAAGTGCGTTGTTACCACGGTCTTCCTGCACCATGTAAATACCACTATCAATGGCGTGGTGCGGGTTCTTTGGTTGCCAGCTATTTTCTTCTAGCTTAAGTTGACCATGAACAAACTTATTCATACCGAAAATGCCTTCCACCACAGAGGCACAACCCGAGGAGAGTAATCCCGTCAGGACTACGATCTCACCGGTTTTAAACGATAGATCAAAGGGCGTTGAGTGTTCCGTTAGCTGAACCTGCTCTAGCTCTAGCATCGGTTTTTGTCCCGCAACAAATGAGTGTCTTACCTCACCAACTGCATGGCCTAGCATGGAATCTACCGCGGCATCATAGTCTAAAGGGGGTTCAAACCAGCCAACAATCTTACCTTCTCGAAGTGCGGCTATTTGGTCCGAAAGCAGGCGGATATCCGACATGCGATGGGAGATATAAACAATCGCCACACCCTGTTCACGCATTGCTTTAACGGCTTCAAATAGTTTGACTGCTTCCGTTTCCGATAAGCTAGAAGTGGGTTCATCTAAAATAAGTAACTTAGGAGTGTCAGAAATAGCACGAGCGATGGCCACCAATTGCTTGTCCGCCTGAGATAACTCTGAAACAGGTGTATCTAGTGGCAGATCAAGACCAATTTTTTCCGCCAAAGGCTTAGCTTGTTGGTGAAGTTCTTTCTTTGAAATAAAGGTGGCAAACCGACCGTCGCAAAGTTTATCTAAAAGCAGATTTTCAGCAATCGTCAGCTCTTGTACTACCCCATCATTAATAATCTGATGAACAGTAATAATCCCTGCTTCTCGCGCATTTTGAGGGCTAGAGATATCAATAGACTCACCATTGATAAAAACACTGCCCTCGTCGGCTTGATAAACACCGCTTAATATTTTCACGAGTGTCGATTTACCCGCACCGTTAGCACCAAGTAATGCCAGTACTTTACCGCCTTCAATTTTAAAGCTCACATCATGCAAAACCGTATTGCTTGCAAACTTCTTTTTTATGGCTCTTATCTCAATAGTATTCGCTACTTCTGACATGGACCACTCCATTTATCCGTGAATGGAATTAACAAAAGTAATCCTAATAGATCATATGTAAAGAAAACTGTGATGTGACCAACAGTTTAAAAACTGAACAATTATTATGGTGCTGTATGATTGATTTTTATGAACTCAGTCAAATATTACCCCTTTCTGCAATATTAAACAGGCATACGGTCTTAAATCGCTGGTTGATATGATCACTTGGCACTGTCGAGCTTGCTTATAAAAATCCATCCTATCGACTAAAGATTCAGTATGTTCTGACTCATCAGATTGATTAATTGTATACAGAAAATCTTTTGCCGCATCAGTAGGTTGGTCACTATTGTCTTGTGCCATGATAGAGATAGGATGTGAAGTGAAATCGTCTAGCGGCATATGATAAATAACCGCCTCTAACACTTGAGTTACGTCTACTCCGGGCATAGAAATATGCCGGTGTTCACTTGTCGATTCAGCAGGAAAATTGGCATCTACAATGGCCAACGTATCACCGTGTCCCATAGACTGAAGGGTATAAAGTAAATCTGCCGATAGAAGAGTATGTATGTGCTTAAGCATAATGTTTACCTTTGTATTTACAATAATTCAAAAGTATATTACGCTCATTTTAGTTTCATGTGTGTCTGTTATTTTCTATAATTGCAAAAAATGAGACCACATACAGAAGTTAAATAATGAAAAGAGGTAAGGCGAATGCCAAGCTCTGTGCTCAATAATATCAGCGCATTTAACCGCGACCCCATGCTACATGCGACCTGGTTATACTATCAAGAAGGCTTAAGCCAGACAGATGTAGCCAAGTTGATGGGTGTTTCTAGAGTAACAGTGGTGAAATATTTACAATCTGCGCGAGAAAAAGGATTGGTGCAGATTGATCTTGATTTGGAAGCCTTTTCCTCTATACAAAATTCATTAACGATAAAAGAAAAGTTTCAATTAGATAGCGTCATCATTGTCGCTGATGGACAAGATGCGGCTCAAAGGGATAACTCCCAGCTCATGCGGAAGCGATTAGCCAATGCTGGCGGAATGTATCTCAATCAAACCATTGAAGACAATGACGTTCTTGGTGTCGCGTGGGGAAGAACCATTCATCAGATGGGGAATATGATGACACCTCGCAACTGCAAAAACGTGACCGTATTGCAGATGTTAGGCTCAATGCCCTGTCAGCCTGACTTTACCACCATTGAGTCATCTTCCCAGATCGCCAATAAACTGTCAGGAAAAGTCGTCAACTTGCATGTTCCTGCTGTGGTTTCTAGCTCTCGTTTAGCAATGGAGCTTCAAGCGGAACCAATTATTCGTTCTAATTTTGAAACCTTAACGAAATGCAATAAAGCACTGTTTGTCGTTGGCAATGTATTTGATGAAAACCCATTAATTCGGGTTGGTGTTATCTCAAAACAGCAGATGCAACACTACCGAGAATTGGGCGCCGTAGGGGTTATCTGTGGTCGATTTTATGATAAGTACGGTAATCCTGTCGTGGCGGAAGTGGACCTTCGCATTTTGGGTATCAGTCTTGCGCAGCTTAGACAAATCGACAAACGTATTTTTGTTGCTGGAGGAGAACGTAACTTTGAAGCGACATTAGGTGCAATTCTTGGAGGATACGTTTCAAGCCTTATTATTGATGAAGCCACCGCTGAATTTTTGCTTAAATGTGATATTCCCGTGGAGTAAGCTCAGTAAACATCATAGCCAAGTAACCTAGAGGTGCTGAAGGTCAGGTTGATTTGGCTAATAGCAATCTTGCGGTATTTATAGTCGATTTGGCAAACGTAAATAGCATTATTTATATTGGCGCTTACTACTTAATCAATAACAGTAAGCGCCAAATAGTAACAACCTCTACTGTCCAGATGAGAGCAAATCAGGATTGATAACAAGGTTTCTAACCCCGTGAGCATGCTCTTCATCAAAATCGTTCTCCGTTAGCCACTCCACCACCGAGGCAATATTAACTTTCACGACCTTGGGGCGAACACTCCAGGTAACTTGAAAAGGAGATCCTTTTTCATTGTAGCTAGGGCCAGTTGTGGAACCGGAATATTGAACGGGTTTTCCGCTATTGCTCGGAATATTTAAAGCTTGGTAAAAACCACCTTTTTGACCATATTCAGTTAATTGACCAAAATCGAGCGCTTTTCCATCATTCACTAATACCATCACCTGTGTCTCAACACGTAACTGCGGGTTAGCTATTGAGTCTGATAGACAGGCACCCAATGTCGCGCCGGGTTCTACTTTCGCCGATGAATGAACATAATGCACTTCAATGGTATCACCAGACTGCAAGGTTCCCTTATTGTGTTGGTATGATGTTAGCTCCGCTTTACTAAGTTTACCGCTATAAACATAGCCACTATTGTAGCCCTTGCCATCACCATTTCCCGCATAGGTATTAAATTCGCCGCCCTTATGCTCTGCATTCTTATGGAAGTGAATGTTACATAGATTCATTTGATTAAATGCAGGAGCCGCACCAAATAAACGTTGGTTATTCCCGTTCAAACTGTCGATATTTCGAGGTGACTGAGGGCCAAATCCTTTGTTTTCAGTGTTTTTTGCCAAGGCCGCTCTTTGAGCGGCAATCACACTGTCGTCAACAGGTTTATCATAAGCAGCAAAGGCTGACGTTGAGCTAACAAATAAAACGGAGGCAACAAGTAGTTTCATGTTCATAAAAATAGTATCCCTATTGATAAAAATATTTTTACGAAGATAAACTAACATTGGAAATTAGCGAACCGATAAACTGTAACGAAATATATAACTAAATCAGCTTGTTATTACTTACACACGTGTGTTCATTAAGACTCATGTTGCTGCAACCATTGCGTAGCGGGTCGCCAATTATCTACCCAATTAACCATGTTTTTGGCCGGCATTGGTCGAGCAATACCATAACCTTGAGCATATTCGCAGCCCATAGAGAGCAACTGAGTACCGTGTTCTATACTCTCAACCCCTTCTGCCGTCACATCACGGTTAAAGGCCGATGCCAAGCTGATAACTCCCTTAACAATTTCTCGGTCATCAGGGTCTTCAAGCATATCTCGAACAAAACTTTGATCAATTTTCAGCACCTTAACTGGTAGACGTTTTAGATAGGTTAATGAGGAAAATCCAGTACCAAAATCATCAAGGGCAAAACTGACACCCATATCGATACAGGCATTCATTGTCTTTAGTACATCTTCTAGATCACCCAGCTCATTGGTCTCTAGTATTTCTAATCGCAATAAACCCGGCTTAACCATTGGCCAAGCTGCCAACGCAGCGGCTAATCTATCCACAAAATCTTTTTGTTGTAACTGAAATGCATCGATATTGACACTAACAGGAAGCTCCAACCCTTCCGTTTGCCACTCCGCCATCTGGGCTAACGCACTATCAATTACCCACTCACCCAACTGCAAACTGATTGAATGGTTTTCTATAGAAGGCAAAAACGCCATTGGGTATACCAAGCCACGCTCAGGGTGATGCCATCGAATCAAGGCTTCCGCTCCGACCACCGCACCAGTTCTCATATTAACTTTTGGCTGAAAATATAGTTCAAACTGATTACTCTCTAGCGCTTGCTTAACTTCTTTTATCACTCTACGTTGTGTTTTCTTAGACTTATCTTTATTGATATCAAAGAAATGATAACGATTTTTGCCCGTCTGTTTCGCTACATACATGGCTTGGTCAGCATGACGCATCAACAGATCCGCATCAACACCATCCTGAGGGTACAATGTCACACCAATACTGGTTGAAACTTGCAATCGGTGCCCATCAATATTTATAGGTCTCATCGCGGCTTGAAGTAACCGTTGTAACACCAGCTCACAATCGGCTACTTTCTCGATTTCACCCATGACAACAACAAACTCATCGCCACCTATTCGAGCTAGGGTGTCCCCTTCTCGCAAACTACGATCCATATTCTGAGACAATTTGATCAGTAACTCGTCCCCAACATCGTGACCATAGCAATCATTAATTTTTTTAAATCCATCCAGATCAAGATACGCCACCGCCACTGACAAACCAAGCTGCTGACTATCCTCCATAGAGCAGCTTAGTCGCTCTGCTAGCAGAACGCGGTTAGGTAAACTGGTTAAAGGATCGTAAAGAGCAATATGTTCAAGCTGCTGCTGATGTTGTTTCATCGGTGTGATATCAAAGAATAGCGAGACATAATTTTTTGTATTGTCATGGGCATCTGATACCGCACTTATTGTTGCCAGTACTGCATAAACCTCTCCACTTTTCTTGCTGTTCCAGATTTCACCGGTCCACTGTCGTTCATCCAGTAGCGCTCCCCACATTTCTCTATAAAACTGAGCATTATGCTTACCCGAACTTAACAGCCGTGGATTTTTACCGATAACCTCGTCCCGGCTGTAACCGGTAATCTGACTAAAGGTTTCATTAACCTCAACGATCTGCCCTGCACTATTAGTGATCATGATGCCTTCTCGGGCATGAGTGAACACGCTAGCTGCTAGCCTTAACTGCTCTTCGGTCTTTTTTCGAACAGTGATGTCATTAATCTCAATAACTCTCGCTTCTTTACCTTTATAGGTAATATTTTTTCCCTTAATAGAGAGTGGGTATCGCGTTCCATCTTTTCGTATTCCAATCGACTCATAAGCATCGGCAAAGCCGCTATGAATATAGCGAAGTACCTGTTTCACTTCCTCTGGAGCAATAAGAGTCAGGCCATTAATACCAATCAACTCTTGATAGCTAAATCCGGTAATATCCGATAGGCCTTCATTACATTCAAGTACAACGCCATTGTCATGTATGACAATCCCACCATAGGTTGCCGCGCTAATTGCTTTGAATCGTTGCTCACTCTCTTGTAATGTTTTTTGAGTTAATGCCAATTGGCGATTAAAACGGTGAAGATAGAATGTAATTGAACTAATGAGTAGTAAAAGCGTTAATGCTGCGATGAGGGTAACAACAATCCAACGAGGCAATTGGATGGGGTTATCGGTATAAACAAACCCTTCTAAATTTTCATCCGAGTCAATAAGACCTGCCTTAATAAAGGTATCCGCCATATGCTGCCAACGCTTCGGATTCATATGGCCAATCTGTATAAGATTAGGAAGAATCAATTTACGCATCTCTTCAGCTTCATAACGTAAATGATCTCGAGATTTTTTTACATGGTACTTTTCTTTTAATATATCGATAATCTCATCGGTGTTTTCCATTGCATAGAGCCAACCTTTTAAGGTTGCTCTTAACATGGCTTTCACTCTTTCTGGATATTGTTCAACTTCCTGTTCAGATGTAAAAAAGATATCACTATAAAAGTCCACACTATATGAGACAGGGTCGATAACGTTATATTCAATATTTTTCTGCTTTAAAACATAAGGTTCATTAGTGATATATGAGTTAAATGCATCTACGTTTCCATTAATAAGATCATTCAAGTCATAACTACTAGGAACAACATTCAATTGGGAGAACACGACCCCTTCATTAAGTAGCATGGTTAAGAAGTCAGCATCTTCCAGCTTGTTCGCCAGCATCACCTTCTTACCAATAAGATCATGAACTGAACGTATTCCGGAGCTTTTTCGCGTTAACAGTACCGATGGAGAGTGCTGAAAAATAGAGGCAAGCGCAATCAGTGGCTCCCCTTGCAACCTTTGATAGAGCACTTCGCTATTGCCCACCGCATACTGTGCCCTCTCCGACAGCACCTCAGAAACGGGTTGGTGCAAAGGGTCACCATTGCGAATTTGAACGTCTATTCCTTCTTGTTTATAAAACCCTTTCTCCAATGCTGCGTAGTAGCCAGCAAACTGAAATTGATGATGCCAACGAAGCTGAACATAGACAACGTCTTGCTCTGATGGATGAGAAGCTTCTGCAACAAAAGAGTACGGTCCCCCGACCAACAATAAACCGATTAATACTATTCTACGACAGATAAGGCGTGTCACATTTTTAATTAGTGTCACTCTTTTACCTAAAGCTATAACGTTCAAATTAGACCTTGTTTACTAAGATGGTAGGCTTTCACCCAATAAGCACTAAGGTACATAATATATCGTACACACGCCGATATACAAAGGCGGAGTACCGTAAAGACTGCATTTGTCACTATAACTTTAGGCCAATAGAGCATTGCTTAATCAAGTTTACATGCCTTTTGCTTTCGATTTACCCACGCTTGTTGATGAAAGATCGGTGACTTTTATAATTTGAATAGGAATTAATATCAACAAACTGGTCCATCCAGTTGATTTATGTCTATACTCAGCCAATGTCAATAAAACAGAACTGTAGAATGAACGTTCATCATATCCAAGGTTACATACAATCCCTTTATCTTATCGAGTATCCAGACAAACTACTGCTGCTAGATGGGGGATGCCGCGAAGACGCAGAGGTAATTTGTTCATTTATTGTGGATGAGCTGAATCGCTCCATTACTGATCTTAAGGTTGTAATCGTGACGCACATGCACCCAGATCATGCTGGTGCAGCCAACACATTAAGAAAACGGACGGGTTGTGACATCGTCTCTTCAAAACATTTACATCATTGGTATAGCGGCTGGGACGGTTGGCTTATGTACCTAACAGACCTCTGTCTAGCAAAGTGGGTAGCAAAAAGACAAAACAAACCACGAGCATTTCTCTATTACTGGCCTTGGTTAAAGCCCGATATCCGACTAACCAATGAAGAGAACGTCCCCGGATTTGAGGAGTGGCAGATTATTGAGACACCAGGACATACGGATAGAGATCTCTCAGTACGACATATCCCTAGTAACCGTATCTACGTCGCCGACCTGATGGTACGAGTAAAAGGACGTTATATACCGCCATTTCCTGTGTTTTATACCAATAATTACCGTAAGTCCATCGACCGAGTTATGAGTTACCAGCCAGATTCGTTATGGTTAGCTCATGCGGGTGAGATACAGCTTGATGAAGATGACCTAGTTTATTTAATCAACTCGATTCCTAAAAGACCCACCACTCATTGGCGAGCAGTAAAATACAAGCTATCAAAAACGTTTGGCTTAATACGAAACCGATAGCCCTGTTTTTCTTACAGAGTATATTTGCTCAGCATGGTTTGCTGATATTTCGCAATATTCGCTACCTGCTCAGATTGCTGAACCATTTCTTCAATGTGCGATTTAGTTTCTATACTCTGTTCCGTAATTCGTCCTAAGCTCTGATGTACTTCTTGTGTCGCTTTCTCTTGCTGCTCAGTTGCTATCGACACATGTTCAAATCGATCTTTAATTTGATTCACCGCGGAGTCTATATCACTAAACACCTGATCAATATCGACATTTGAGCGATTGACCTGCTCCATTTCTGCTCTACAACTTTTTGCTGTGTTATACGATGTTTTCACAGCAGTCACCAAATCAGACATTATCGTCCGAATGCTCTCCGTTTGATCACTGGTGCTACGAGCCAATTGGCGAACTTCATCCGCAACAACAGCAAAACCTCGTCCTTGCTCGCCTGCACGCGCAGCCTCTATAGCAGCATTAAGGGCCAGTAAATTAGTACTATCAGCAATACCACTAATCAGCTCAACCATCTGGCTTATTTTATCAACATTGTCATCCAATACCCTCATTAACGCCGTATTTTGATCAAGAGAATTTTCTAATGAAGATAACTTGGAACGGTTATCATTAATGACGTCGTTTCCTCTATTAACGCACTCTTTTGCTGATTGGGATTGCAGATAACATAAATGTGATGTCTTACTAATGTCGGTAATCGATTGTTGAAGTTGCTCTAAAGTCGCTGAAATAGCCGTTAAAGCATCATTTTGAATATCAAGGCTAGAATTGCTGTGTTCAAGAGCGTGATGGCTAGCTTCCACAGAGCTATTTAAAGTTGTGCAATTGTCACTAACCAGCGCAACCGAATCATGAGTTGTTCTAATCACTTGATTCAACTGCGACGCCAATAACTTCATCTCATAAGGACCAACGATATCAGTATTGAGTGACAAATCATGCTTACTCACTCGCACCATCTGATTTAATAAATTTACTAGCCCTTTATTAATCCAGCGTCGTAATAAAAAACCTGAAGCCACAACAAAACCTGCCAATACTGCAGCACAAATAATGATCAATAAGCTCACGTTATCCATGGTGTCTTTAACCACCAGTCGACTTTGATTCAACATAGATACACTGGCGTCAGACATTAAATTCAAGTGATTAATGGTCTGGTTTGCGAGTATTGTTATCGCTTGTAAGTCATTCACACTGTTTTGCTTAATTTGCTGACGATGCATGATAAGTGTCAAGATTCCCTGTTCTGCAAAACCTTCTTTTACCATTTCATAAGGTGTCAATAAGCTAGAGAAATCGACAATTTCTGGATACCACTCTGCAAAATCTTCGTATGCTAATCTTATTCCTGCGAAGCGATTTTTCATTTCACGAAATTGTGCTTTTGCCTTCTTCTGTTCAGTTTGCATCATTAACATTAAAAACGCGCTTTCCATTTCACTCGCTTGCGCTGAAAAACGATTTGCGGCATCAGATGCTTCTGGATTTTGTTGTACAAGAAATGAGGCTATCCTTGTCATCTCGGGTCCAATGGAACTTAATCCATAACGAAATGAAGAATTCAGTTCGTCAATTTTGTCTTTGAGCAAAACAATTTGTTCTTGCTGATCAAGGATAGCTAATGATTGTTTCTTTAAGTCATTAACCGCAACCAGCAAACCTTCATCATTTTCTATTGATGATGGCTCAATACTATTACCATTAAGGCTTTGCAAATCAATTAACAACCGCAAAGCTTCATCCGACAGTTGTTCAACTGATTGAACTGTAGAGCTTAGTCCTTCAGCGCTGCTTACGTGCAAACCTTCGTTAAGCACTTTAATTTGCTGTAATACATTTTTTGTTAATTTTGCATTAGTCAGTGCAGACGGTAACGCGTGCTCAGACAGCATAGAAAACTCTCGGCCAATATCATCAACACCTCGCTTACTGACCACCGATAACAACGTCACCAGCAACAAGATAGTGGCGAATATAATCACAATTGTTTGGACAACAGAAGTTGATAACTCAAACTTTTTTAAAAGGCTCATACAACAGTTCTTTAAAACATTGATGACTTGTTACGCAGTCTAGTAGGGCAATATGACAATAGTGTTTCATTAATGCAGCCAAGCCTTACCCCTTAATGGCTGTTTTTTCATCCGAATTTTATTTAGTACATTAATAATTAAAGGTCAAATGAATTTATATTCAAATGAATTTTGCTTTGTTATCTAAACACTTGTTACGCATAACAGTTTAAAACTCACCCCTATATATCAACGGGTTAGCACTGATATTTGTATTTTCAGGTTTAAGGCTCCCTGCAAAAATGGAAAACAATCAAATACAGCATCACGACATTCAATTACCCCTAATCATTTGAACACTAATCAAATTATCTGTATGGTAGCTTCGATAGTTAGGAAATTTAATAAAAAGGGATATTTATGAAATACAAAATCGCAGCTCTCACTATGCTTGCTAGCGTCGGTGTTCAAGCAAACGAATGTGGTTCTGTCACTATCGCGGATATGAACTGGAACTCCGCAAGCCTCCTCGCCAATATTGATCAGTTTATTCTTGAAAACGGCTTCGGCTGTGACGCTGAGTTGGTACCTGGTGATACCATGCCAACAACCAGTTCTATGATTGAAAAAGGCCAGCCAGATATCGCACCTGAAATCTGGACTAACGCAGTAAAAGAAGCCATTGAAACCGGCGTTGCAGAAGGTCGACTGGCCTATGCTGGTTACTCTCTTAGCGATGGTGGTGAAGAGGGATTCTGGGTACCAGAATACCTAGTTAAACAGTACCCTGAGCTAAGTACCATTGAAGGGGTAATTAAACATAAAGAATTATTTAAGCACCCCGAAAACCCAGACGTTTCAGGTATCTATGGTTGCCCTGCTGGCTGGGGTTGTCAGATCTCTTCCGCGAACCTATATAAAGCACTAAAACTGGAAGATGCAGGATTTGAACTGGTAGACCCAGGTTCAGCTGCAGGACTTTCTGGCTCAATAGCTAAAGCTTACGAAAGAGAGCAAGGTTGGTTTGGTTACTACTGGGCACCAACCGCTATTCTTGGTAAATACAAAATGACCAAGGTAGATTTTGGTTCAGGGATTGATACTGAAGAGTATCTAACATGTACCACCATGGAAGGCTGTGAAAACCCGAAAGTGACTATGTTCCCTAAAGCACCAGTGAGAACGGTAGTTGCGGCAGACTTCAATAAAAACAACCCAATGTTAGTGGAATATTTAAACAATCGTAGTTTAACAAACAGCGACTTAAATACCTTACTCGCATGGATGGAAGAAGAGCAAGCAAGTGCGGAAGACGCCATGTTCTACTTCTTTGAAAACTATCCAACTATTTGGAAATCATGGTTACCGGCTGAAACAGTAGAAAAAGTGAGTTCTAAACTGTAATTCAGTCAGATTGTATCTATATTTGTTAATGTTGTACTCAAAAGAGTAACAGGGTTTGTTGGGGCTTTATAGAAAGCAGCACCTGTGCAGTGTAGTCATCTACACAAATCAGGTGATAACACAGTAGAAAGTACCAACAAACGCTGCCCGAAGGGTTCATCTGAAAAAAATCTGTTTTCGAAAGATCAACAGCCCCTTACGACTTGGTTACTCTTTTATTATTTAAGGAAAAAATAGATGGCTACCACCAGTTGGTTTAGCAGCTTCCCCGAAATGGATCGTTCGACTCTGCGTTTAATCCGCAAAACTCTAGACGGTGCTTACAAAGACTTTTCTCGCGAATATGGCGATGCTATCGAATCACTCTTCGATCCACTCCTCTCATTTTTAGTATGGTTTGAAAAGCTTCTTCTAAGCACTCCATGGTTAGTTGTTCTCGTTATCGCCAGTGGCATAGTCTACTTAGCGAGCCGCTCAGTTAAGCTCGCGGCTGCCTGTGTTATTTCACTCTTACTTATTGGTTACTTTGGGATGTGGGAAGACACCATGCGCACCCTTAGTATCATTACCGTCTGTACCTTTGTCTCCATCGCTTTAGGTGTGCCAATTGGTATTATGATGGCTCGCTCAAATCGCATTCAATCCATCGTCACCCCGATACTCGATATCATGCAAACCATGCCAGCGTTCGTTTATCTGATCCCAGTGGTCATGCTGCTGGGCATAGGTAAAGTTCCGGGACTCATTGCAGTGGTTATCTATGCCGTACCTCCTGTTATCCGTTTAACCAACTTAGGCATTCGCTTGGTTGATAAAGAGGTGATGGAAGCCGCAACCGCATTTGGTGCCAGCCCATGGCAACGTTTAACGGGTGTGCAGTTACCCCTTGCTATGCCAACAATCATGGCTGGGATTAACCAGACTATTATGATGGCACTATCCATGGTTGTTATTGCGTCCATGATAGGGGTAAAAGGACTGGGACAACCTGTTTTAAAATCGATTACTAACCAATATTTTACTTTAGGCTTATTAAATGGCTTTGCCATTGTCGCATTAGCCATTCTGTTTGACCGTGCATCACAAGCTTATGCCAAACGAACTCAAGCACATTTAGGAGATCAAAAGCATGACTAAGCCACTCATCGAAGTATCCGGTCTATATAAGATATTTGGTTCAAACCCTAAAAGTGTTATGTCTCAAGTAAAGTCTGGGGCAAGCAAAGATGATGTTTTGTCCCAAACGGGACATACAGTGGGTTTAAAAGAGATAAATCTACAGATTAATAAGGGCGAAATCTTCGTTATTATGGGGCTATCTGGCTCGGGCAAGTCCACATTGATTCGTCACTTTAACCGCCTTATCGACCCGACTGAAGGGCAAATTATTGTCGAGGGAACCGACGTAATGAAGCTTAATAATGAAGAGCTTCAGAATTTCCGTCGTCATAAAATGTCCATGGTGTTTCAGCGCTTTGGCCTACTCCCTCACAGAAAAGTCATTGATAACGTTGCCTATGGTTTAGAAATTCAAAAGTTAGACAAATCTAAGCGATTAGAAAAAGCTCAAGAGTGGTTAGAGACCGTTGGGTTAAAAGGATATGAAGATCAGTACCCTTCGCAACTATCTGGTGGTCAGCAACAACGCGTAGGTTTAGCTCGTGCCTTATGCACCGATGCTGAAATACTGCTGATGGATGAAGCATTTTCAGCGTTAGATCCACTGATTAGAAGTGAAATGCAAGATCAGCTCATCGAACTACAAGACAAACTGCATAAAACCATTATTTTTATCACCCACGACCTTGATGAAGCGCTTCGTCTAGGCGATAGAATCGCAATACTAAAAGATGGTTTATTAGTGCAGCAAGGCACACCAGAAACCATTCTTCTCAACCCTGCAGATGACTATGTTGAAGCCTTTGTTAAAGATGTAAACCGAGCGCGTGCATTGACAGTAGAAACCGTTATGCAACCGCCAACTATGCGTATTACTGTAGAGAAAATCGATGAAGCGTTAGCACAGATGAAACGTTCATCTCACGACTATGGTTACCATATTACAGAAGATGGCTTCCAAGGGATCCTCACAGAAGAGGCGTTATCAGACGCCGCTGATGACACTAGACACGAAGAGATACACGCCGAATTATACGAAGACGTGCCAACCATCTCTCCAGAGTCACCAATTGAAGAAGTTCTTACTGACAGTATTGCCTCTGACTACTCATTGCCAGTTGTCGATGAAGAAGGCAACTTAAAGGGCTCGCTAAAACGAGAAAAAGTGGCGGATATTTTCTCTGAAAAATAATATGTGTCACTCTAAAACACCGGTTTAACAAGTTGTGATAAGCAAAATAGAAAATGGCCTGAATAACTCAGGCCATTTTCTTAATTTATCTTCACTCTCTTTCGCTGCAATTATAAAAAGTCCTCAGTGACTTTTTCATGAAACAGAGAAATACGGCTAACGACATTCTTTAAGTTTTTCTGTTCTAAGTAAGTTAAATCATTAATGGCTAGAACGTCATTCACCTTACGTAAATCCGTATACTCAATAATCTGATTAATAAATCTTAACTGCCAGATATGGTCAAAAATGTACACCATCTCACGAAACGTTTTTGCGTCTATCTCCTCTTGGGCTAACAGAAACTTCAATCGCGCCATGGTATTGGCTTCTCGTATATCATTTTTAAGCGCGTAGATACGACAAAAAATCTCCATCGGCCTTAAGCACTCTTTTAAATTAAGAGATTGTCTACCATCATACGACTCCGTTTTAATCTCCTGTCTGGTATTTAAAGGCACCTCATGAGACAAGCAGTTTTGTGCGTAGGTCGCCAAAAACTCTGGCTGTTGCTGCAATACTGTCTGTATATGAGATTGAATACCATCGACCAAGGTTCCATCACCGTATGTGGAGCGAATATCGAAAAACACATTTAGCTCTAAAATAGAGTCCGGTAAGGCCTGCTCTATCCATGTAGAAAAGTTATCTTGCCACTCCTGTTGACTAAGACACCACTGATGATTCGACGCCATGATTAAGCCTTCACAATAGCTATAGCCTGCTTGATTGAGCATGGCGCACACTTTCTCCGCCAAATGCAAAAAGTAACGGCGGATAGATTTAAGATCTGCATCGTCAGGCGTCTCAAACACAATTGCGTTATCTTGGTCCGAGAATAGCGTCATATCATGGCGAGCATTGCTGCCAAATGAAATAAACGAAAAAGGTACAGGAGGCTCGCCAATATCATCAATAGTCAGCTCAATAAATCGACATATTGCCGCATCATATGTGCTGCCTATTAATCGGCGAAGATAATCTGGCCGAGTTCCCGTTTCTATCATTTCGCGGATAAGATCTGGTAGCTGATTAAGAGACTCTACCACTTGACCATGGCTAACACCTTGCTCTATTTCAGTCACGATATTGGCGCTAATCATCTGGTAATTAGAGGTTCGGACCGCAGCACCAAAACGGCCACCGTAAACTTTACGAACAATGGGACGAAATGAAATAACGTGTCCCAGCTTTTCCGATAAAAAGATCTTAGAAGTACTTAAAATGATATCGATCTGTTTACCGCCTTTTGTTTGCAGCTGCGCCTCAAATTCTCCCGGTTCACTTTCATGATTAAACAGCTGTAAAAGATGGTGCAGCACATCGGTATTTTGAGGGCTAGAAGAGAACAACTTCTTCCAGATAGACTTTGATTTTAGCTCCGTATCGGTATAACCAAGCAGTTGATGCAATCGGCTATTGGAAAAGATAATCTTACCATCGGCTTCCAGAATATACCCCTCGTTAGAAGAGTCTACCAAAGCGCGATACCTATCTTTTGCTTCATGCAATGCCATTTCGGCGCGCTTTTTGCGGTTTTCGATCACTTTTGACTGAATAATCACGTAACCCATGATCACCACCAGCCCAAGAGTAATGACAAAAAAGACGCGAAATAGAGTGCTTTCTAACCGATCGATGCCTTGCTGAACATCATCAAAATACGCCCCTGTGCCAATAATCCACTGCCACTCTTCTACCCCTTCAACATAGGTGATTTTTGGCGCGGTTATCGTTGGGTCATCTTTCCATTGCCAGCGATACTCTAAAAATCCGTGCTGGCTGGCTCGAACCATTTTAGTTATCTCAACAAATACAGGGAAGCCAGTGGTGTTTTCGCTATCGGTATATTGAGTTAAATCCTGTCCCGTTAGATCATTCCTATATGGGTGCATCACCATTTTAGGAAACATATCCGTAATAAAAAAGTAGTCTTTATTTTCGTCACCGTAACGCATGGCTTTTACTTCTGTCATCGCTCTTCGCTGCGCTTCTTCTAGGCTCAATATTCCTCTTTGTTCCAGTGCGACATAACTATCAACAATACTCACCGCAGTTGAGGTCAGCTCTTTAAGCATCTGCCGCTTTTGCCCCAACATTGACTCTTCCACCAAAGGAACAATGACATAAATGATATTGGTAATGAAAAGTATGATGGCCGCTACCGTGGGCAGCACAATGCGAAAACTAAAACTTGTAAGGGATTTTTTACTCTCTTGCTGTGACGGCTGCAAACCATCAAAATAGTCTGCCAGTTCATTAGCATCGAGTACTTCACTCAATGCCTCATCATGGGTTGAGTCGTGGTATTTGGCTGTGAATGTGCCATTTTCAAAATCGGCTCGGGATGGAAGATAGCCGTCGTAGTCATCTCGTACATGGGTTTCAAATACATCTTTGATCTGCTGGCTGGTGTATTTGTCACCAAACTCCTTAATGGCTTCCCCTAACGCTTCCTTACAATGGCGAAAACGACGGTGGTCATAAGGGTCATAGCCCAGCTTTCCCGTTACTCTAAGCGAGTGATCATTGCCGTTTTGATCAAAAAATCCATCAATCCATTTATGAATATCTTCTGCACGAACACCAAAAAGTTGTTCGGTACGAGTTGCATGTTCAGTTATTTTCATAATGTATTCTTATTCTCATCAATGATGATTATTGACAAATCAGTCAAATTTGTGCGCTGAATAGCAAGTCTGTTCAAAACACCCACATTACACCCTAACTTTTTTTGAAAAATTAACCTAAATCAATAATCATTGCGAATGAGTTTTATAGACTCATCGAATTATTATGTAAATCGAATTCTGTCAGGAAGAAGATCTCTTCCTGATTTACATCATCGAGAAAAACTAACCGTTATATTCCCTCTTTATTATAGTAATAGAGATGCATGGTAGCGTCTGGGATGTCGTCTAGTACTGGTTGAAGATCAGTATATCACGCGCAAGTGGAACATGATTGGTGTGGTCTATCTCGATAATCCTTATAGGAATGACTACATGTCTAACAAAAATAAGAAGTTTTACAGAGATATGCGCCGAAAAGCGCAAGAGTTTGGAAGTAGAGAGGAGTTTCTAAATCATGATCTAAAGATCATGAACTTCAAACGTTGGGGTATCCACCTTCCTTCACGTGACTACAGTATTGAAATAGAAGATTTTGTACCTGCACTTGCTGCAACAATTGGTAAAGTAGTAATGGTAACCGCAATGGTTGCCGTATTTGCTGCTCAGTTCGGACTATCACCAGAATTTGTAGCGGAAAACGTTCGTTATGAACTGCTTATTGCCGGTGCACTTTTTGTTATCTTATTCTCTGCTATTTTGAACCCTAACTCCAACCTTGCCGGTACGCATGGTCCAATGATTCCATTGATACCGCTGATTGCCTCAGCCGGTGGACACCCACTCGCTCTCGGGGTAATGGTGTGTCTGTTTGGTCTGATACTTGCGTACACCAAAGGGGGCTCCAAACTGATGACTCTCACCGGGGTCGGAGTTCGAGGGGGCTTGCTTATTTACCTAGGCGCGGTTGGGTTAATTGGTCAAATAAACAAGACTGAAGCATGGGCAGCAAGCACTGACCAAGGCTATATCTCATTTGCCGTCATTGGTATTACTGTTTTGGTTTACGCTTATCTAGCAAAAGTCAATAAACGCTGGTTAGCGATTCCATTATGTTCACTTATCGCGGGTGTTGTTGCCTTTGCGTTAGGTGCGGAGTTTAGCTTTACAACAGAACCCGGTCTACCGCATTTCAGCCCATTTTACTGGTGGGGTGAAGACACAGGTTGGCAACTAGGTTGGCCTAACGTTGAACACTTCATCGCAGTAACGCCTTTTGCCATTCTCGCAGTGGCAATGTGGTCTCCAGACTACTTAGGTCACCGTGTATTCCAAGAGCTCAACTACCCTAAAGAAGCGAAAGGCGTATTAATGGATGTTGATGACACCATGACAGTTGCGTCTATTCGTCAAGGTGTAGGTACCCTACTTGGTGGTGGTAACTTAGCATCATCTTGGGGCACATATATGATCCCTGCTGCGATTGCTAAACGCCCTATCCCTGGTGGCGCAATGCTAACTGGTATTATGTGTATTCTAGCCGCTGTAATTGGTTACCCAATGGATCTTGCCATGTGGGAACCGGTTCTTCGTATCGCGCTAATCGTAGGTGTTTTCCTGCCGCTACTTGAAGCCGGTATGCAGATGATCCATAAACACAAAGATTCACTAAGTGCTGGTATCTGTATTTTTGCTTGTGCATTTGTTAACCCAGTATTTGGCTGGGCGGCGACCATGCTGCTAGACAACATGGGCCTTATTGGTGACCACGAACGTGCAAAAACCCTATCAGCAAAAGACAAGTATCTGATTCCGGGAATCGCATTTGTTATTTGTGTAGGCTCACTAGCCGTTGTAGGACAACTACCAGGCATCCCAGCATTAATTGGTAACTAATATAATCCACATATAAAATACCAAGGGTACGACTTGATCGAACCCTTGGTATATCTCTTTATTAAACGCCATCCTCAAACCAACACTTTCTGACTCTCATTACTTTCCACTCGCAGCTCCATAAAATGCAATAACAGCATCAACTCTTCCTGCCTCCTAAAAAGCTAAGTAATAGATAAAATACGCTTCTGTAATTAATGCGTATTGAGATTAATTAACCTCGTTCTAGCGGATAAAACCAATAAGCCGCAATCAATAAACCACTTTAAGTATGATTAAAAGGGCTTCCGCCACCTTCCCTCTCTCACGTAGAAATTAAATTTTACCACCAACACCCAACAAAACATCCATTTTACATAAAAACGACAACTTACCGCCAAAAGTAAATATAAATCGAAAAAAAGGTTGCGATTACGATAATAAATTATGCTAACATCAAAAATATAAACTATTGGTTTCATTTTATCTTATTTATAGAAACATATGTTTCGCTCATTATGATTAAAACAATTACGTGTTCATGCTTAGCAGGCTAGGACGATACAACATCAATCTTAAGCGTATAACAGAAACCTAAATTGCTGAGCAGCTAAAAAAGTCAACTTGGAGAACAAAATGGAAATAGTCCAAAATTTCATTAACGGTCATATTAGTGAAAGTCACAGCCAGCGTTTTGCATCGATTTACAATCCTGCAACAGGCCAAGAAAGCCGCAAAGTGGTACTTAGTTCCGCAGCAGAAACAGCAGAAGCAGTCGTAGTAGCAGAAAAAGCATTTTCTACTTGGTCGAAAACCTCACCACTAAAACGTGCTCGTATTCTTTTCAAATTCAAATCATTACTTGAGGAGAATATGGAGCAGTTAGCAAAAGTGATATCTAACGAGCATGGTAAAGTTTTTTCTGATGCGGTAGGAGAACTAACCCGAGGTCTTGAAGTTGTCGAGTTTGCCTGCGGAATCCCTCATCTACAAAAAGGTGAACACTCCGCAAATGTCGGTACAGGTGTTGATAGCCATTCATTAATGCAGCCACTTGGTGTGTGTGTTGGTATCACTCCATTTAACTTTCCGGCAATGGTTCCTATGTGGATGTTCCCAATTGCATTAGCAACAGGTAACACTTTTATACTTAAGCCTTCAGAAAAAGACCCATCACTTGCAATCATGATCGCTAATTTGCTTAAGGAAGCAGGGTTGCCTGACGGCGTGTTTAATGTTGTTAATGGTGATAAAGAATCAGTCGATCAACTATTAACCGATCCACGCGTACAAGCTGTAAGTTTTGTTGGTTCAACTCCTATTGCGGAATATATATATGCAACTGCTTCGGCTAATGGCAAACGATGTCAAGCGCTTGGTGGTGCAAAAAACCACTGTATTTTAATGCCTGATGCAGATCTCGACATGGCAGCAAATGCCATTATGGGAGCCGCGTATGGCGCCGCTGGTGAGCGCTGTATGGCACTATCAGTCGTTATTGCTGTCGGGGATGAAACCGCAGATCAACTCATTGATAAATTAAGCGCACATATTAGCAAAATGAAAGTCGGTCCCGGCCTTGTCGATGGGCCAGAAAATGATATGGGACCAGTCATTTCAGCTCCACACAAAGAGAAAATATGTTCTTATATCGCTTCAGGTGTCGAACAAGGAGCAACGTTACACATTGATGGACGTACACTGACAGTGCAAGACCACGAACAGGGGTACTTTGTGGGTCCAACACTGTTTGACAATGTTTCTCCAGAAATGACCATCTACAAAGAAGAGATATTCGGCCCAGTACTAGCCGTAGTTCGTGTACCTGACTACCAAAGTGGTTTAGAGCTAATAAACAAACATGAGTACGGCAATGGTACCGCCATCTTTACACGAGACGGCGAAACCGCCAGACAATTTAGTGAAGACGTTCTAGCTGGTATGGTGGGGGTAAATGTTCCAATTCCTGTACCTATGGCATTCCATAGTTTTGGCGGCTGGAAACGTTCAGTTTTTGGTCCACTAAATGTTCACGGTAACGATGGTGTTCGTTTTTACACTAAGATGAAAACGGTAACAAGTCGTTGGCCTGCAAGTATTCGTTTAGAACAGCATGCCAGTTCATTTGTGATGCCAACAATGGATTAACCTGCTATTTCCGTAATTATCAGGGTGGCATAGCAATGTCGCCCTTTTTACTTTCTCTTTGTCCCTCTAACAACGAATCCTCTGTCATAACAAACGAGATAACATACATTACAGAAGTCCATTTTTACATCATTAAAGAACTACTCGCTGATTCAATACCAGAATGTACAGCCATTCTGGCATTGATAATTCGTTTCTCACGACTAAATCTTACATATTCAGGGTAAACGGGGGTTAGTTCATATATAAGATTTATAGCCATCTAAGTCATTGTTTCTAAACACTGTCTCTAAACTACTGTCTCTAGGCCACTATCTCTAAGTGATTGCCTTCAGGATCCAGCAGCACACTTTCATAATAACCATCTCCCGTCCAACGTGGCTCGCCTATAACCTCAAAACCATCGGCAATAAAGCGATTGGTCATCTCATCCACTTTTTCTACAGAGCCAACAGAAAAAGCAATATGAGCCAGCCCAGTAAACTGTTTATACGCTTCAACAGAAAGTACTTCTACGGAATCCATTTTCATCAATTCCAGACGAGCACCTTCCGGTAACGTTAAAAAATAGGAAGAGAATCCCTTATTCTGATTAACATATTTATTGTTGCTGACGGCAGCAAAATACTTCTCATAAAAATGTTTCATCCGCTCTAAGTCTTGACACCAAATTGCTACGTGCTCAATTTTCATTTCTGCTCCTCTTCACTGGATGACTCATCCCAATCATACAATGACATTAATGACTGTGTTTACTCAAGTAACCTCAAGGTGCTTGTTCAGCGAGAATTTATTGGCTTCTGATCAAGGCACTGATTTGAAGGCATAGTCATTCTACGACAAAAATCAGTAACACCGAGCAGGAGCCAATAAAACTCGCCCTTTGGGAGCTCATCAACATGCTCATTTCAGTGTCAGATAACCTTGAAAGGGGATGCCATTCCTTCGATTATCTTTCTTGAACTGAACCTGTTGATGCAGCTCTGAATCCTGCACCTTGAGGTCACTTGAGTATATAAATAATGGCTTCACGCTCTAGCGTCGTTTTGCTTCTCTCAAGGCGAGACTGATAATACCGAGCAAGAGAGCGAGAACCTAGCGCAACAAATAAACGTCTAATTACTGTTAACATGCGTACCTCCATCTGATAGTCAGATTATCAACAGAAATAAGGATATTTAAAACAGAGATTATTTTGTTGTTTAGTTCCGTATTTTGACCTAACCTAAAGAAATTCTGCCAAAATGACCAATGAAGCACTAAACAAGGAACTAGAATCAAAAAGGAGTGCCTATTTTGAGTGACAACAGACAACTTCTCTATTTTTCTCGCCTAGCTGAATTAGGCGTCAATAAAGAGATTTTTATTACTCTTCCTGAAGTAGCAGAGATTATGTTTACCAGTAATCGGCACTGCCGAACCCTGCTAAACCAGTTGAATCAATTAGGTTGGATTGAATGGAAGCCAAAGTCCGGGCGAAATCAACGCTCACAGCTCTACCTCAATTACACTGTTAACAATATAAAAAACCAACTTGCCCAGCAGCTGATATCTAAAGGGAAGTATGAAAAAGCACTCGACCTGATAGACAATGATCAACAGCTCTTTGCCCAGCTTCTTAAAAACACCTCTGGTCCTCAACGAAGAGAAGGAAGACTGCATGTACAGCTTACCTATGACAGAGCGTTCTCTTTACTGTTACCTCACTGCCCACTAAGAAACAGTGAGCGTTTTCTTCTTCGTCAAGTATACAGTTGCCTTGTTCAGTGCGATGAAAATGGAAACATCAAACCAGAGCTCGCTCACAACTGGACCTACAACAAATCAGAACTCAGTTGGAAGTTTTACCTTCGCCCTCAGCTTAAGTTTCATGATGGCAGCGACATCACCGCCAGCGTAATTACTGATTTATTCAAACAACTAAAACATATGCTTTTATATAAAAATGAGTTATCTCATATAGAGAGTATATGTGAGCTTAATCCGCTCTGTATTCAATTCACACTAACCAAACCCGATGAAGGATTTGCCGCATTACTTTCCGATGTAAAGTATGCAATTCAGCCACCTAAGCAGCTGTCAGAAACAAACATCACCACAAATAATCGCTCCGTTACAGGAAGTGGAGTATTTCAAGTTCAGGAGCACAGTGAGCAGAAGCTGACGCTGCAAGCCTATGATCACTTCCATGGCTTTCGTGCGCTAACCGATACCGTGACCATCTGGCAACTACCCAAACAGGAAAACAGTACCTTTGGTGACACCAAATTAGAAACCGCCAGAGTGACACCGGCAGGATCGATGTGTTCTAACTACCTCTCGGTCGAAGGGGCAAGTGATGAGAATGGCCAACTTATCGCCAGCAGTGAACAAACAAGTCGGATTGAAGATGGTTGCTTACTGGCTATGGTCAACAGTCAGGCAGAACTATCACTGCTTCAGCGAAAATACTTAAGCCAACTTATTGGTAGCGAAAGTCTACTAAAACAGCTCACTCAGTCTGATGACGACATTGCGGCAGTCGCGGCTTATAACTTGCTTCCAGGTTGGTTAACACTGTTACCTTCAGTTCCTGTTGCCCACCCACTACCAGATAGCTTAACTATCGCCATATTTGAACACCACGCTCTAAAACAATGTGCCGAAGCAATGATGACTCTACTCAACAGCGCTGGCGTTCATTGCACTATAAATATCTACTCTTTTAATGATTTTTATGAAAAAGCCCAAAACCAATCACTAAATGAGGACATTATTCTTACCAGTATGAACTTAGATGACAATCGGCCTATATCTGCATTTTGCTGGATGTTATCCAATCCTTTTTTACAACAAAGCTTGTCTTATCAAGATAAAGAGTGGCTAGCGAGTAAATTATATTACCTAAGAGAACAGCAACCCGTTTCCAGTTATATGCGAGAACTAGAGTCTGTAGCTTCTGCTCTCATTACCTCTCACAAATTGATACCAATCTTTCATCATAAGCAAACTTTGCGCTTTGAAGATGTTTTAAAAAGCGTCTCCATCAACACTTGGGGTTGGCCTGAGTTACGAGATATCTGGACAGATGAATAGACCATAACTCCATATATCATCTCCTGACCCGATGCGGCTAGATCGTAAAAATAAAGCGCTTATAACATCACAAAGTTAAGCGGTTTCACTCTACCTCTAGCAGCCATTTTTGTGCTGGTGTTAAACGACTAGCGGTAGATTGCGTTAGCCACTTTTTCTGGTCTTGCTGTGCGTCATCTTCTCTATCAATGTAGAGGCCATGCAGCACTCTACGGCGAGTACCAAGTTTGTTGGTTGTACCGCCATGCCATGTATGAGCATTGAATATCATCACGCTACCTGCTGGACATTCTAAATACACTTCATCTGGATGAGGTCCATTTAAATCGGTCAACAACTGTTCTGGCAATTCTGCTCTAAGGTGTGTACCTGGAATGATACGTGGTGCTCCGTTCTCTTTCGTTAAGTCATCTATCGCCCAAATTGAATTAACTAAATGAACATGAGGAAAATCAGGTCGCGGCTTTTTCCAGTCAGCATGTAAAGGCTGATGGCCACCTTGATGATGCGCTTCACGGGCATTGAGACTTGATATCTTAAATTCACCGTTAAACAAATGTTTACAGGCAGACAAAACCAAAGGATGAGCCCATACTTTTTCCCATACCGTTCCTTTGTTTATCAAATTGGCAATTCGGGTCACTGTCTCTTCTTGGTGGTGCTCTATCGCCAATTGATCGCCCTCTTTTTCAACTAAGCTATCAAAGGTTCGACGCATTTCAGCCAACCACTCTTTATCCACAACATCATGAATAACTGTAAAGCCATGAGTATCAAGTTCATCTATCATTTTTGCTGTCAACGTCATATTGGCACCAAGAGCATTGAGGTATGTTCCAGAGTCGCTATTCATAATTCTTCCTTTTGAGCTTTCTTGTTTTAGTCTGTTTAGTTGTAAAAGGCCGACACCTTATTACTTCAAACTACTCAACAAAAAGAAAAAAATATGCAGGTAAATTGTTCGATTTACTGGACATTTGTTATCTAAAATAGGAATTGTGAACCATAACCCATATCCTAGCATTCAATAAAAAAGTTTAGCCTTAAACAAGGTAATATAAGCAGTAGGCATGTTATTTCATTATCAAAATACAAGCTTCAACCAACGGGAGAATCTTAAAAGTGCTGGATAAAAAACAATTGTTAGACACATTACGTCGCTACGCAAAATCTGCCGATAATATAGGTGATGTTTTTTACGCGGGTAACTTGCCATCTCCTCCTCCATTGGCTTATCAAGTCCATTTCCCTCGCATTGAAATGGTGTTAAGTGGTGAGCTAAACATGGACGTTGGCAACAATCTTGGAGTCGATACAAAATACACGCTTAAACAGGGAGGTGTCCTATTTTTACCTGCTGAAAGTTGGAACAAACCAGAGTGGGACAAACCGGTACAGACACTAACGGTGATGGCGGGAAAACAGAGCTTTGGTATGAGTTTGTTGAGTTGGGATGGAGAACAATTTGATTCAGCAGTAAAAGAGAGTGTACTGCGTCGCGGGCCTCGTGTCGGCACATTCATTCTTAACGCGATTGAAGAGTTAACCAAACAAACCGAGCATCAAGAAACCAAACGGCTATTAATTACCTCACTTTTTAGCCATATCATCGATCTTATTGAGAAGCCTCTGGAAACACCATCAAAAAGCCATGCACTGTTTGAAGCGGTAAGAGATTATTTAGAACAGCATTATCATGAGCCATTAAGCCGAGAGTCGGTAGCAAAACATTTCTATGTTTCAGCAAACTACCTTTCACAACTCTTTCAAAAGGAAGGGAAAATCAAGTTTAATGAGTATCTGAATCAAATTCGATTAGAGCGAGCAAAATATCTATTAATTGAATACGATATGAAAATAAAAGAGGTAGCCCACCGCTGTGGATTTAAGGACAGCAACTATTTTTGCCGAATTTTTCGAAACCAAACTGAACGCTCACCATCTGAGTATCGCGCTCAATATTTAAGTTCTCATACAGAATAAGTTCTCATACTGAAATATGACAGCTAGAGCACAATCTCAGAATTGGGTGGCGCTAAACGCACTTTTTCTATAGCCAACATCACTTCATCAGCGTTTCGCAGATAATAGGCAATTGAACAACGCACTATACGCATCTGATTAAAGCGCTCAATCCCTTCAATATTAATATCAGAGATGATCACCGCTACAGATGCGTTCTCAATTTGTTGTTCGGTCAACTGGTTCTCACTACCCAATGCGCCTTGAGTTTCAACATTGATCTTATAGCCCGCTTTCTTGCTAGATTTCTCCAACAATTCTGCTGCCATGTAGGTATGCGCAACACCACTGATACACGCTGTAACTCCAACAATTTCCATATAGATTTCATACTTAGCAATAAACCAGATGGAGTCTACCTCCACCGGGTTCTATTAATAATATTCTCAATCAGCTTTTGTGCATTCTTTCACATTTAACATTCTGTAGATAACCAGCATAATTGGAGCAATGCCATTTAATATAAGCTAATTAGAGTACGTCCAATACGTTACTACCTATACCATAGACGTTTTCCCAGTCAGATACAAAGCCAGCAACGCCAGAGTCAGTCAGTGGATGAAGCAATAGTTGCTCAAATACCTCTGGTGCAATCGTTACTGAATGAGCACCTGCTAGTGCCACCTGATGAACTTGCTGCACGTTCTTAAAAGAAGCGGCAAGCACTTTAGCATCCAATTGATATTGTTCGATTAACTGGACCATCTCAGCTGCAACCATAGCGCCATCTGAACAGATATTATCTAATCGGTTAACGTACGGTGCTAAAAACTCTGCTCCTGCCATTGCTGCCATTAATGCTTGTTGAGGCGTTAAAATTGCGGTGGCTGTAATCCGGATACCTTCAGCATCAATCAATTTCATCGCTTTAATGCCCTGAGGAGTGACAGGGACTTTGACAATAATTTTTGGATCTAGTCTACGGAGAGCTTTAGCCTCTTCTAACATGGTTTCAGCTTGTTTGCCCATGACCTGCGCATGCAGCATACGATCTTCGCCAATGACTTCGCGAATATCCATTAGAATCTCTTTTAACGGACGATTTTCCTTGGCGATAATGGATGGGTTAGTAGTCACACCAACGAGCGGATAAAGATCAATCGCGTTTTTGATTGCATCTAAATCTGCGGTATCTAACATGTAAATCATTAAGTACTCCTAAATTTTAATGTAGTCATTACCTTGGATTAAACTGAATAATCAAAGGCAATAGCATCTCTTCTCAGCGAATAAAGCCAAACTCTTTTAAACACTTGCTAATCGCTTGTTTGCTTTCGGTAAACACAATGCCCTGCTCTGCCAGCTTCGAAGTGTCCAATCGTACATCCCGTGTTTTCGGCGCGTCATTTACCGACAATAAACTCTCCAGCCGATCCTGTTGACCAAGCTCAGTTAAAATATGTTTAGCAATGTCATAACGACTGGCGGTATTAACAGCACCAGTATGGTAAGTGCCATAAGGAATAGTGAAGATGCGAGGGAACTGTTCGATCAACTCATGGACATAAGTTAAACCGCGAAACTCATTGGTACGTTCAGCCATCACATTACCATTAATGAATGCCTGTAGCGTGTTCCATACCACATTAGGGTTTATGCTGGTATTTCGTTCTGGTAGTCCAAACAACCAAGTGAAACGTAAAATCCACATCTCATCGAGAATGCTCTTTAGCTCAGCTTCTGCTTGTAACTTATTCTGTCCATATACAGTGTCAGGTAGTGGCGTATCCAACTCGTTATATGGCCCCTCTTCTTGATTGCCATTAAACAGTTGCTCAGTCGATATAAACACCAATTTGCTGCCTTGAGCTTTACAGGCCTTGGCTACGTTTATGGCACCTTGCACATTGACTTTATGTGCAATATCCGGATGTTGGTTACAAAAATCGGTTACAGCAATTGCTGCAGCATGAATAACATAATCTGGTTTGAACTCAGCAAAAGCACTCTCGACACGCGTTTCATCCGTAATATCGAGTTGTTCCACATCCAAACCCAGCACATCAAACTCAGTGCAAAATCGGTTTATAAATCGAGTACCAAAAAATCCATTTGCGCCAGTAATAAGTATTCTCTTTTTCACATTTAACCTCCAATAATTACTCGGTATCCGCTAGCCTGAATGTGGTGACGAATAGCTTCGATTTCAGTGTCGCTTGGAACTGGTACATCTTGCAGACGATACTCCAGTCCTAACGTTTGATATTTATTTGCTCCATATTGATGAAATGGCAGAAGATGGATCTCTTCAAGATGAAACGGTTTTAAAAATGCAAGAACCTTATCTACATTAATAATGTCGAGGGTATAACCGGGAATCAGGGGCAATCGAGGAATAACTCGACAGTGGTTCTCCATCAATAGAGCAAAACTCTCAAGTACTCTCTGTAGATCTAAACCAATATGCTCTTTTGCTTTAATCGGGTCCATTATTTTGAAATCAAACAGCACTTCATCGCATAGCTGTGCAATCTTCAGTAGTTGACGACGACTACCATGGCCGGACGTTTCAACCGCCGTGCGATAGCCAAGTGACTTCAGTCGAATCAGCAACTCAATAGCAAAATGAGATTGGCTGAGCACCTCGCCTCCCGACAACGTAACGCCACCATTTGAGGTTTCAAAAAACAGGTCATCTTTTGCTATCTGATTAAGCACTTCATCCAGTGTCATGTCAGTGCCAACCTGCTCCCATGCGCCTGTTGGGCACTCTTCTGTATCCATGGCACATTCATCGCAATCAATACACTTCACCTCCCGACGAATGTAAGTTGTTCGATGAGAGCGTGACTCTGGGTTAGAACACCACGGACAACGTAGCGGGCAGCCCTTAAAAAAGACCACCGTGCGTATGCCAGAACCATCATGCAGAGAGTAACGCTGAATATTAAACACTCGTCCAGTTTCAACATTACTCTCTGGGATTGGCGATGATTTACAGTTCATGCGCGGTTCTTCGAATAATGTCATCTTGAATTTCTTTCGATAATTCAACAAAAAAGGCACTGTATCCTGCAACCCTAACAACCAAGCCGGCATAATCTTCTGGAGATTTCTGAGCAAGTTTCAAAGTCTCAGCATTCAACACATTAAACTGTACGTGTTGGAGTTTTAACTTCATAAAGGCTCGGATAAAATCCGCCAGCTTATTGATGCCTTGCTGTCCCTCTAGTGTTGCAGGCGTAAACTTAACGTTAAGCAAGCTGCCGTTAGAAAGCAGATAATTGTCCAATTTACTCACCGATTTAAGTACCGCTGTTGGACCTAACATATCTTTGCCCAGCATAGGTGACAATCCACCATCCGCAAGCTGCTCACCCGCTAAGCGACCATCCGCCGTGGCACCAACCACTTCTCCAAGAGGGACATGAGCCGACACCGTATAAGATCCCGGAGTAAACTGGCCGCCACGAGGGTTTTGATAGGTTTCCACTTCTTTACAAAACACTCGTAGCAGCTCAGAACCAAGGCTATCCACTTCATCAATATCGTTGCCATACTTTTCGTACTTGTTCATTAGGCGAGCACGAATTTTCTCACCATCAGGCACATCAAAATTGCTGGTTAATATGGTAACAAACTGCTTAAAGCTGCAACGTTGATCTTCAAACACATAGCGTTTTAACGCATGCAACGAATCCGACAAATTAGCAATTCCAATACCTTGAACCCCAGAAAAATTATAACGGCTGCCTCCATAAGTAATGTCTTTACCATTGGCAACGCAATCGCTAATGAATGATGAAAGCAGAGGAACAGGCGCCCAATCACGGTGGCCAACATCACAAATATTGGATCCTTCTACCATCAATTTCACGTAGTAACGGATATCTGAACGAATCTCTTCCAGCAGAAAATCAAAAGTGGCGTTCGGGTTATCACCATGACGTTGCATGGTCAGCTCTAGTATTTTCAGTAGGTTGAACATAGCAATATCGTGAAGCCCATATGTCTTACCCGGTATTGAGAGTTCGACACAACCCACTACTGCATAATCACGGGCATCTTCTAATGAAACTCCGCGATTTAAGAAGGCAGGAATCACTACCTCGTCATTAAATATCTGTGGAATGCCAGTGCCTAATCGAATGGTCTCTGCAGTTTTAATTAAAAAACTACGATCTATAAACTCATTAACCCGTACGCCAAGGTTTGGCTGCGGCAGTTGTACACTTTGGTAGGCATCAAGGCACAAGCTCGACAGTGGGTTAACGGCACTCTGACCAATATGATCTAGGCCACCCAGAATAATAGTGTAACCTGTTGGAAAGCCAGCAAAGAACTTAGCACTGCTGGAAGAGCGCAATAACACAATATCATTGGTTTTTATCCAAAGACTTTCCAATAGTTCTCGAATAAAGGCCGGAGATTCACCGTGCTCTAATGAGTATTGATAAAACGGCATCATATACTGATCAAACCGGCCCAGAGATAATGAGCTGGCATTCGATTCATATTGCAAAATAATATTCATATACCAAAACAACTGACTCGCTTCATAGAATGATTTTGGCGCTTCAGTGGACATTCTCTCTGAGATATCAGCAATGACATCTAACTCATGACGTCGCTGTGGGTCGACTTCAACTGCCGCTAATTGCTTAGCAAGCTGCGCATAGCGGCCAATATGTTTGATAGATGCATCAAGTAGAATGACAACCGCTTGATAAAATTCGTTTTCTGGCGACGCATGGCTTAGCGTGCGCATATCATCCAACTGCTTACCCAACCCATTCTTTAGCAGGCATTCAAAATCAATAATGATATGTCCTTGCCCTTTATCCGTCTGATTAACACTGAAAATCTTTTCCGCAACAGCCTCTTTCACGTTGGCTGGGATCTGTTGGTTGATAAAATCTTTCATTGACCTTGTAGACCAATAACTGAGCAGTTCATTGCGATAAATCTCTTTATCTTCCTCAGAGATAAAAAACTTATCTTGTGGGCGAGACTCAAACGTCTCCAGCTCTTTCTCTATCCAATAAGGATCCATTTCAGGAGAGACAATACCCGCACGAGGTTGAACAGTCCGGTTACCGGCAATCAGCTCATTTTCTCTAATGGCGATCTCCACTCTGTCTAATACATGTGCTGTCGCTTTAGCACGACGAATGAGAGTCGGCTCACCTTCCGTCTGCTTATGGCTTTCGGTATAAAGTAATGCACGTTCTAGAGAGATTTCGCGCTGAGATTGAAATAATGCGCTCTTTAGCTGTTCTATTCTTGGGGTACTCATTTTGGGCTCCTTTATCAACTGCCAGTTAGCTAGCGATCTCTTGTTAGCTATGTTTGATTAACATCTGTTTACGTAGAGGTGGTTTACTGTTGAGCAGTCGCCTCTTTTTTTGCAACGTGTTAAGCAGTTGTTTTATCGTTATTTTGTATATCAAAATCACCTACTCCGCTATTTGCAGACAAAGTCACTTTGATAGACATTTAAGTACGCTAACGCTTAACAAAAGGGGATTTCCCCTTTTGTTACACAAAGCTAGCTAAGGCTAGGCTGTTGCTTTAGCAAGGTGCGCTTCAATTTTTTCCATCACAGCAGCCGCTCGTTTAACGGCATCACTCACACCAATTTTTACAACGGTTTTTCCAGCAAATCGCTCTGAATTCTTGATATCAATATCTTTGGTTAAAATAACCACATCAGCAGTTTCAATAAGCTCCGCGGTCAATTCATTTTCCACACCAATTGAGCCTTGTGTCTCTACTTGGCACTGCCAACCTTTCGCTTTAGCAGCTGACTCAATGGCCTCTGCTGCCATATAAGTATGAGCAACACCAGACGGGCACGCGGTTACGGCTACGATACTAGTCATAATAAAATCCTCGAAAATAGGTAAATATTTAAATTTGGGGGGAGAGAGTGAAGGCTAAATCCGGAAAAAATAACCGTCCACTCTCAGAAATATTGTGGATTAGCCAATGTCGATATCTAGGTCAAGGTCATCTACACCCTGCTCTACTTTATCAACCACTTTACGGCGAGATTTCAAGAAGTTAACCATAAATGCAGTAACTAATGAGCCGACAAGTAACGCAATAATAAAACTAAAACGCCCTTCGACTACTGGCAGAACAATTAGGCCACCCCATGCTGCATAACTTTTTACACCTAGAACGGCAGCGGTAACAGAACCTGCAGCGGTACCAATCATAATGGATGGAAGTACTCGCAAAGGATCCCCAGCAGCAAATGGAATAGCACCTTCAGTAATACCCATTGTCCCCATCAAGATCGATGCTCGACCTGCTTCTTGCTCACTTGGGTCATACAGCTTTTTGTTTAAGAAGGTCGCAAGTCCCATACCAACAGACGGAACAGCCACGGCAACTGAAGAGATACCGGCAACGTTGTAGATACCTTCACCAACACAGAGAATAACAAATGCATACGCCACTTTGTTTACCGGACCGCCCATATCAAAGGCAATCATCAAGCCCATAATTATGGCTAGAGCAACGATACTTTCGTCTTGCATGCCTTTAAGAAAGTCCGTCAGGCCTGCTGTTGCAGCGCCAATTGGCTCACCAATACCCCAAACAATGGCACCTGCGGTGATCAAAGTACCAACAATTGGAATGACAAAAATGGGCATGATAGAACGGGCAAACGCCGGAACTTTGATTTTCTTAAGATAGAAAACAACGATACCACCGAGTAGACCTGCGAAAATCGCACCAAAGAAGCCGGTGTTATACATGTTAGCGCCAATAAAGGCAGCGATAGCTGATGGTGCTAGTGCTGAACGGTCGGCAATTGAGTAACCTATGTATGCAGCCAAAATTGGCACCATTAATTGGAATCCAGCAACACCAATAAAAAATAGATCATGTAACCAGGTTCCTTCTTCAGGAACCGCTCCTTCACCGTATAACATCACTGATGCAGCAAGCAAAATACCACCGGCAACCACAAAAGGAATCATGTGCGACACACCAGTCATTAAGTGCTGTCGAGTACCTTTTAGAATCGAGATTAAATCTTTCATTGATCTCTCCTTTGAGATAAATGTTCTAATGTTTTAATTATAGAGTGCGTTTCACGCTCATGTTTAATCCAAGCCAGCTGAGCTTTGTCTATACTATAGTGAGCAAATCTACTACTCAGTTAGAGGACAAAACTGCTTTTTACTGGAATTTTGTAAGGTAGAATGAAAATATTGATCTCTCGCACACTTTTACTTCCCATGCCATACCCAAGCAAGAAAATTAACACTATCCCCTTATAAATCAATCGCCTACTTATTCCGAGACATTAAGCAGCAATGACCAAAACAATATCAACGTCACAAAAAAAGCAGGATATTTGACGAGTATCACAGGGAAGAACAAATATAACAAAAATCCAGTCTTTCGAACTTTTATCCAATAGAAGTAATTGCTGGCTTTGGCTATTGTGAATGACATAGCGACAACAAATTAACCCTAGCTCGAACACATTCACGAGCACGCCGTTTTGATGTATAAGGACAACGCGCAATGAAATCTTTTTCTTTCTCTTGTGAACTGCCAAATGGCGTTCATGCAAGACCCGCAAGCCACGTTGAATCACTATGTAATCAGTTTGACTCCGAGATCAATTGGCAAAATCAGAGAACCGGGCTTGTTGGTAATGCAAAAAGCGTCCTGTCTCTTATTGGTACAGATACTCTGCTTGGAGATGAATGCTTATTAACTATTGATGGTCAAGATGAAGAAGCCGCGCTAGAGCAACTTAAGCAGTTTATTGGCAACGAATTTTTGCATTGTGATGAACCATTACAAACCAACCAACAAGAGAACAGTGAACTGGTCCCATTACCACGCAACTTTTCTAAACTAGATGCTAACTATATACGCGGACATGCGGTAAGTGATGGATTTGGTCAGGGTCGACTCACCGCAATGGGAGCCATTAACTTTGATAACCTGGTCGATCTACCTACGGCTCTTAGTGAGCAGCAAGAAAAACAGAATTTAGCTTCCGGCATTGAAGCCGTAATTAAATCACTCAATATTCAGCTTTCGACCGCACAACATACTGAAAGTGAAGTACTCAAAGCGCACTTATCCATTGCCCGAGATCAAGAGTATCAACAGACCCTACATGACAACCTCATTGAAGGACGCAGTTGCTCTGACGCTATTGTGGCAACAGCAAAGCACTTTGGCGAACGTATGAAAAACTCATCCAGCAGTTATATGCGTGAGCGTGAGCTAGATATTCGTGATGTTAGTTATCAACTACTACAAAGTATTTATGGTACTGACACGTTTTCTGGTCAAAACACATTGACTGAAGCGACGGTATGTTTGGCGGATGACCTAACACCTAGCCAGTTTCTTGAATTAGATAAATCCTTGTTAAAAGGGTTGATACTCTCTCATGGGGGAAGCACCTCACACACTGTTATCCTAGCGCGTTCTTTCGCTATTCCAACCATAGTTGGCGTAGACGCTAGCTTATTGAGTACTCAATTAGATACACAGGTAATAGTAGACGGACAGTTAGGTTTAGTGGTGAACGACATCACTACTGCTGTTGAACGTTACTACGCTCAAGAGCACAAAGTAAAAGAGATTGTTCAGCAACGACAGGCGGCATTTCGCGATATGGCCGCGAAATCTCTAGATGATAAAGCCATTGAAGTTGCCGCCAATATTGCTCATTCAGTAGAAGCAAAACAAGCCTTTGCTAATGGTGCTGAAGCG
Source organism: Vibrio sp. 99-8-1 (assembly GCF_013114595.1). Taxonomy (GTDB): domain Bacteria; phylum Pseudomonadota; class Gammaproteobacteria; order Enterobacterales; family Vibrionaceae; genus Vibrio. The sequence continues at coordinate 104,391 of NZ_VTXE01000005.1, forward strand.
ATTGGGCTTTTTAGAACCGAGATGCTCTACATGGACCGCACCAGCGCCCCAGATGAGAATGAGTTATACAATATCTTCTGCCAAGCGTGTGATGCAGCTGAAGGTAAGTCCGTTATCATTCGCACCATAGATATCGGTGGAGATAAACCCGTTGACTATTTGAACATTCCTGCAGAAAACAACCCGTTTCTTGGTTATCGAGCAGTTCGTATCTATCCTGAGTTTATCGAGCTATTCAAAACTCAACTAAGAGCCATTTTGCGAGCCTCTGCTCATGGAAGTATCAAGATCATGATCCCCATGATTTCGTCACTTGAAGAGATTTTATGGGTAAAAGATGTGTTAGCAGAAGTTCGCCAAGAATTACGAAGAGAGAACATACCATTCTCAGAAAAAGTGCCGTTAGGTATTATGCTAGAAGTACCATCCGTAGCCTTTATTATTGACCAATGCTGTGAAGAGATTGATTTCTTCTCTATTGGCTCTAATGATCTGACTCAATATCTAATGGCCGTTGACCGTGACAATGCCAAAGTTGCAAATAATTATAACAGCTTGAATCCAGCATTTTTGCGTACCCTAGATCATGTGGTTCGTGAAGTTCACCGCCATGGTAAATGGATTGGCTTATGTGGCGAGTTAGGAGCCAAAGGCTCTGTTTTACCACTGCTTATTGGACTTGGCCTAGACGAAATAAGTATGAGCTCACCTAGCATTGCTGCAACAAAAGAACATGTTGCAAAGCTCGATAGCAGAGAGTGTCGTCAACTGTTAAACAAAGCCATGCAGTGTAGATCCGTTCAAGAAGTAGAACACCTATTGGCCCAGTTTCGCATGAACCAAACTGAAGCGCCGATGGTTGCCAAAGAGTGCATCTCGTTAGATCGCGATTTACGAAGCAAAGAAGAGGTGATTAAAGCGTTGGCAGACAACCTTTACCTCACAGGCCGTTGTCGATATCCCAATAAACTCGCGGATGATTTATGGGCTCGTGAAGATGTGTTTTCTACCGGATTAGGGTTTGGTTTTGCTATTCCACACACCAAAAGCGAACATATTGAGCAGTCTGCAATCAGTGTATGCCGACTTGCCAATCCAATTCAATGGGGAGACGAAAAGGCTCAGTTTATTATTATGCTCACCCTAAATAAGCACGCTGCGGGTGATCAACACATGAAAATATTTTCAAAACTCGCCAGAAAAATCATGCATGCGGATTTTAGAGAGCAGTTAATGACAGCGGTTGATGCTGAACAAGTAGAAGCATTATTAAAGCAAGAACTAGAACTAAGTTAACCCCCGACTTTGGCAGTGTTTACTTGCGTGGTAATTAAGTAACACTGCCTTTTTTCCTCATCGCCATATCAACTGCAAATCAATTTGAGAGCAGCCAATGAATACCGAATTGAATCAATTACTAGATGAAGAGCACCAGCTGCAGTTTAGCCAATTTAACAACGAAACCGCTTGGCAACTCGGAAGCATAATTAAAAACAATGCTGAACAACTGGATGCAAAAATCGCCATAGACATAACAGTTAACGGCCAACAGCTATTTGGTTACGCTATGCAAGGCAGCACTATTGATAACCTAGCATGGATAAAAAGGAAGCAAAATGTCGTACATCGCTACCAACACAGCTCTTGGTATATGGGGCTCTACTACAAAAATAAAGGTAAAAGTATAGAAGAAGCATCCTTTGTAGATAGCAAGCACTACGCTCCATTTGGTGGCAGCTTCCCGCTTTCAGTTCGTGGTGTCGGAGTGATCGGTAGCATTACCGTCTCTGGTTTACCGCAATACCAAGACCATCTATTACTCACCCAGAGCATCCGCCAGTTACTCGAACGTGAAAAAGACACCGATCTTAGGCAATAAAAAAGAGTGGCATATTTGAAGGTGCTCAAAAAATTTACAAAATTGTCATGTGGGTATTTACTTAGTCACAAATGATAACGATAATAATTATCATTTGTGACTAAAGAGAACCATTCGTATGACGGCATCGCACCAACCAGCAATGGACAACGCTTACCTATCTATCTCTCAACACAGTTCCAGTGAAGAACGCCATTACAGAGACAGTATCTTCTCCCTAGAGGAAAGACTGATGGCAAATCCAACCTGTATCGAATCCATCAAAGCTTGGATAAGCGGATATCATCAGCTTGCTACAATCTATCAACTCCGTGGTCAGTATTTATTGGCGCAAAAGTGTTTGCTTATTCCTCATCAATCCATGCTTTATATGGCTCACAACTGTCATGATGAAGAGGTTGAACTTATCGCGATTCGAGCAATTAACATCACTCTGCCAAAGCTTATTGAATTTACCAAAGTTCATCCCCCTTGCAAAAACTGTATGAATGAACTGAGAGAGCAGATGAGCGCCATTGAGCAACAAAATAGACAATTTCACTGACATTAACGTGAGGACAATTTATGGAAAATATCACTCCCCTATTTCGCTGGATAGGCTTGTTTGCTTTCGTGATGCTGTTTATGCCCATTGTACTCTTATCTTAACAGCCACATTTGCAGACTAATCCAAACGGATGGCAATACAGAAATGAGCGGGCATGTTTACTGGGTAGCACCAGAACGATCAGCCGTGCGTTTTAGTTCATTCTCCAGTATCGCTTTCTCATGTGCGAGGAAAAAAGGTCGATAGATAAAGTACGCGTTTACCATGGCCAACAGCACCATCAGGGCATTAACCATACTGCCGTTAGACGCCCATGCAGCACCAATCGGTGCCGGTACTGACCATGGAATCATCATCACAACTCTATCCAAAAGCCCCGCAGAAGTGAGATACCAAGCAATGGTGGCATTTATCATCGGCACCAATATAAAAGGAATAATAAACAGAGGGTTCATAATGATAGGAAAGCCAAATAAAATCGGTTCATTAATGTTAAATATTGAAGGAATAACACTGATTTTCCCTACCGATTTCAGATGATTTGAACGACTTCTGATGGCTAAATAAACCAATGGAAGCGTCGAACCAACACCACCAATAAGAATAAAGAAGTCCCAGAATGCCGGCAGATAAATGTGCGGTAACATCTGTTGTCCAGCCTCCATTGTCTGCTGATTAACTAACAGATTAGATATCCAAAATGGATTCATGATTCCCGTGACAATCAAAGCACCATGAATACCAACAAACCACAATAACTGACACACCAATATCGAGATCAACACCGCAGCCAGGCTGTCCGACGCCAACACAAGAGGCTGAAATGCCTGCTCGATCAATTGAGGAAATAGATAGCCCGTGGACTGTACCAAATAATGATTAAACAGAGAGAGACTAAGCATTATCGCCATAATCGGCAGCATAAATTTAAAGCTCTGCATGGTGAGCATTGGCACATCTTCAGGCATAGAGATCACCCACCCCTTACGCATAAATAATCGAATAACTTCAATGGCATAAAAGGCGGATAGAATCGCAGTAAATAATCCCGCGCTACTTAAATAACGTATGCTTTGTTCATCACCAGTATGAAAACCCGCCAGCATTAAGAATGCCATGCACCCCGTTAACCCTGCCAAGGTTTCATGTAAGGCGTACTGCTTAGCGAGTGATGCCGCAATTCCAAACGAAACAATCAAACCAACAACGCCGAGTGTCAGCTGGTAGGTAGGCAACAGCACCGGACGAAGATAGTTCGAAAGGTCAATCCAAGCGACAGCGAGAAATGAGGTCTGGTCAGATATCGGTGGAAAGATTAACGGCACAAACATACAACCAACAAAAATAAAAGGCATAGCCAGTTGAAAGCCGTCACGCAGAGCACCAAGATGCGAGTTCCTAGAGAGTACCCTAGCAAGGGGAGTCATATATTGCTCTACATTACTGGCTAGCAGCCTGATAAATGAATAGTTCATCTCTATATCCAAAACCTGATCTGCCTGAAGAATAGCCAATTTGCAGAGCAAACAGAAACCGGTTTATCAATTGTGCTGACTTGAGCACAGTTTGTTTCCATATCAAAGGCAAACCGTTAACAACATCACAAAATTATGACACTTCCAGTTCAATCTAATGATCATTTTCACAATAAAACGGAAATAAAACGGAAACCGGTTTCCATTTTATTTCCAAAGAGGCATAGTTGCATCCGTTGATACAAAACGTGAAAGACAAAACGGGAGAGACAAAATGAAAAAAATAATGCTTTGCTGCTCAGCAGGAATGTCCACATCCATGCTGGTAAAAAAAATGCAGGCCTCGGCTGACGAGAGAGGTATTGCGGCGGAAATTAATGCCTTTGGTGCATCAGAATTTAATGAACAGTTTTCTAACTTTCAAGTGGTATTGCTAGGCCCACAAATCAAATATATGCAACCAGACTTGCAGCAGGTGGCTAGCGCTCACGGAATAAAAGTAGAGCCGATAGACATGATGGATTACGGCATGCAGAGAGGGGATAAAGTCCTTGATTTTGCTATAGAACTTATCGGCTAAGGCATTTACATTCACACAAGTAACGGAAAAAATTATGAGTACTTTATACAATAGAATGGTTGACGTTATCGAGCAAAAGGTCACCCCAATTGCCGGAAAACTGGGCCAACAAAAATATGTCACATCAATTCGTGACGGATTTATCGCCGCACTGCCGTTTATGATCGTTGGGTCGTTTATGTTGGTGTTTATTTTCCCTCCTTTCTCGGCAGACACCACCTGGGGATTTGCCAGAGCGTGGCTGGATTTTTCTAATACCTATCGCGAACAACTCATGCTGCCATTTAACCTCAGTATGGGGATCATGACGCTGTTTATTTCGGTGGGAATCGCCTCTAGCCTAGCGCGCCATCATAATCTTGACCCGGTAACCACTGGCCTACTTTCTATGATGTCTTTTTTGCTGGTTGCCGCTCCACTTGAAGGTGGACAAATCTCTATGCAGTACTTCTCAGGTCAAGGTATATTCACCGCGATCATTACTGCTATTTACTCCACAGAAGTCTATGCATTTTTAAAACGTAAAAACGTCACGATTAAACTTCCTCCTGAAGTACCATCTGGTGTTGCTCGCTCATTTGAAATATTGATTCCGGTATTGGCGATTATCTTAACATTGCACCCGCTTAACCTATTCATCGAGACACAAACAGGCATGATCATCCCTCAAGCGATCATGTCATTAGTTCAACCATTAGTGGCTGCATCTGATTCATTACCCGCCGTTCTTCTAGCGGTACTTGTCTGTCAAATTTTATGGTTTGCCGGTATCCATGGCGCGCTAATCGTCACTGGCATCATGAACCCATTCTGGATGGCGAACTTATCCGTTAACCAAGCAGCAATGACCGCAGGTGAAGCTATTCCCCATATTTTTGTTCAAGGGTTTTGGGATCATTACCTACTCATTGGTGGCGTGGGGTCAACACTTCCACTGGCTTTCTTGCTTATGCGTAGCAAAGCTGTACACCTGAGAACCATTGGTAAAATGGGGGTCGTACCGGGCTTGTTTAACATTAACGAACCCATCTTATTTGGTGCGCCAATCATCATGAACCCAGTGTTCTTCCTACCATTCATATTTGTTCCAATGATCAACGCCACACTGGCATGGTTTGCTACCGACTGGGGTCTTATTGAACGCGTCGTTTCATTAACACCATGGACAACTCCGGGACCAATCGGTGCCTCTTGGGCTGCGAACTGGGCCTTTAGCCCCGTGATTATGTGCTTACTTTGTATGGTCATGGCAGCAATGATGTACCTACCATTCTTAAAAGCTTACGAAAAACAGCTGCTAGAACAAGATGCAGCTAAAGAGAAAGAAGCCAACGCACAAGCGCAGCCTATCACCGCTTAAACTGTCGCTATGGTATTGATAACCAGTTAGTTTATGACGAACGCGCATCACTAATAACTCTTATTGATCAGTAATACAGAGCAGCTTTGGCTGCTCTTTAATAAGGAAAAACCATGAAATATACATTTCCAAACAATTTCTACTGGGGAAGTGCCGCCTCTGCTACTCAAACCGAAGGGGCGGCTTTTATAAATGGCAAAGGTGAGAATATTTGGGACCATTGGTTTAAAGCTCAGCCAAATCGATTCCACAACGGCATCTCTGCAACAGAGGCATCGACCTTCTACCAAAACTATCAAAGCGATATCCAACTTATGAAGGATATTGGCCACAATAGTTTTCGCACCTCTATTTCATGGGCTCGATTAATTCCGACAGGGTCAGGAGAAGTAAACCAAGAGGCGGTCGACTTTTACAACGGCGTCATAGACGAGTTAATCAAGCACAACATAGAGCCATTTATCTGCCTGTTCCATTTTGACATGCCGATGGTCATGCAAGAGATCGGTGGATTTGAAAACCGTGAAGTATTAGACGCCTACCAATACTATACTGAAACCTGCTTCAAACTGTTTGGTGACCGAGTCAAGCATTGGTTCACTTTTAACGAACCCATTGTTCCTGTTGAAGGTGGCTACCTTTATGATTTCCACTACCCTAACGTTGTGGACTTTAAACGCGCCGCTACTGTGGCTTATCACACTATTCTTGCACACGCTAAAGCAGTCAAAACTTACCGCAAACTTGGTCTTGATGGACAGATAGGTATTATTTTAAACCTTACTCCTTCTTATCCTCGTTCTGATAACGAAGCAGATTTAAAAGCTTCCAATATTTGTGACTTATTGTTTAACCGTAGTTTCCTTGATCCCGCGGTAAAGGGAAGCTACCCACAAGCGCTGGTTGATCTACTTACAGAACATGACCAACTACCCGATATTCAGACTGGAGATTGTGAACTCATTGCAGAAGGAAAAATCGATCTGCTTGGCGTGAACTACTACATGCCAAGACGCGTAAAAGCCAGAGACAATGCCGTTAACCCTGACGCGCCGTTTATGCCAGAACACTTTTTTGATTATTACGAAATGCCGGGGAGAAAAATGAATCCACACCGCGGCTGGGAGATCTACGAAAAAGGCGTTTATGACATATTAACTAACTTGCGTGACAACTACGGAAACCTACCTTGTTACATCTCTGAAAACGGCATGGGTGTTGAAGGGGAAGAGAAGTTTTTAGTTAATGGTCAAATTCAAGATGACTATCGCATCGACTTTATTCGCGGACACCTTAGCTGGCTTCATCAAGGTATCGAAGAAGGCGCCAATTGCATTGGCTATCATCTATGGACTTTTATCGACAACTGGTCATGGAGTAATGCTTACAAAAATCGATACGGATTTTATCGCCTCGATTTGGAGACTCAACAACGTAGCATGAAAAAAAGTGGCGAGTGGTATGCCCAGGTGTCACGAGACAACGGTTTTAACTAGAGTCAATTGACTCAACTTCCCTATTTTGGGGAATTTTGAACAACTTACGGGAGAGAATGATGGACTTAGAAGAGCAAGTAATGGGGATCATTATTAATGCAGGCCAATCAAGAAGTTTGTGTTATGAAGCACTGCGTCACGCTAAGAAAAACCAATTTAGTGAAGCAGAAAGCTTAATGAAAGAGGCTCAAGAATACGCCAACAAAGCACACCTTGTGCAAACTCAACTCATTGAAGCAGATGAAGGAGAAGGCAAAGCCAAAATGACATTAGTCATGGTTCATGCACAGGATCACTTAATGACATCCATGTTGGCCAAAGAGTTAGTTGCAGAACTTATTGAGCTTCATAAACGTTGCCAATAAGCGATTAATACGCTTGTGGTTATTTTATGGCGCTGTAAAATGGAGAGAAATTGGGAACCGCTTTCCCATAACATCAACAATTTTTCCAATACAGGTGTACTTAGATGGTAACCATTACAGACGTATCTCGCCTTGCCAATGTATCCAAAGCGACTGTCTCTCGTGTCATGAGTGGCAGTCGTGGGGTAAAGACAGAAAGCCGAGACGCGGTAATTAGAGCGGCAGAGGAGCTAAATTATCGCCCCAATGCTGCCGCTCAAAACTTAGCCAATAAGCGCACTGATTATATCGGCGTCATACTCTCTTCTACTGACGCAGGCCAAGTCTCTACTTACTTGCCATTACTAGCAAAGGCGCTAAAACAGAAAAGTAAGCATATGTTGGTGCATTTTGCCGACAGCACTCAAGAACGAGCACGACTGATAGAAGAACTAAATGGACGTCACTGTGATGCAATTATAGTGTTAGGTGGCGAACTACCAGACTCCATCAATAGTAACGCGATGGATGACAATGTTATCGCCATAGACACCAAAGCCAACTCACAACATAGAGCGATTGGCTACGACTACCATTTTGCTTGTGAAAGTGCTTGCCGCTATTTGTCTAGTCAAGGTCACAGCAGTATCGCCATTGTACTGGACGACAAAGGAAGTGCCTCAAGTCAGACGTTAGATGGCTACAAAACCTCGCTGCACAATATGGCCATTCCCATTAACCGCCAATTGATTGTTGAAGCCAATGGTGACGCAGAGCAAGCCATGCTCACACTGTTAAACAGCTATCACCCATTTACCGCTATTATTGTTATGCGTGATAGTCAGGCGGCGATTGCCATGAAGTTGTTAAAAGATTTTAATCTAGCCACTCCACAAGAAGTTTCTATTATGTCACTAGAGAACTCACCTCTAGCTAGCCAATTAACCCCGGCACTGACGTGTATTAGCTATCCATCAGATAAACTGGTTGAAGCCGCAATAAACCAATTAGATGAAGTTATTAATGATAAACCAGCATCTGAAATACCTTTAATAATGGGAAAACTCGTCGCACGAGAGTCGGTGACTAATCGTAAGTAATCACACTATATAATTAAAGCTCGTTAGGACATATGGTAAGTATCTAGATCCATAAGTCCTAACTATATAAGGTACAGGTGATATTAAAACTAATGTACTTTGAATAGCAGATTTAAATCCGGCAACTACTTAACTTTAGTTCTACTTCACTGCCATTTTTGTCGGTTACCGTTTTATCGATAACTTCTCCCGCCCTACCGCTAAGCTGAAACCGAATGTTATTTTCACCAAAATCAGGATCATCATTGATATCCATTGAGACATCTCCACCATTAAAATGACTACCTGAATGATGAGCCTCAGCAAACATTGGATTTAACCTATCAATTTCCATAAAATCGTCACTGGTCAATGTTATCTGCACAGGAATAGGAGACGGGTCTACCTTATATTTGTAGGTTCCGACATATTTGATTCTCTGCTTGTCTTGGAAAGAGTAGAATTTATCACCTTCAATGTCTCCAGCTGCTATATCACCTTCCTGAAACCATTCACCTACAACACTGGAACCATTAAATATGGCTGCAAATCTAACACCAGCGTATTCCTGATCAACAGTATCTGACACTCCTAGAATGATAGACTGGGCTCCCCCTTCTAATTCTAATGCTGTTCCTGTTAACTCTATCCAATCACCTATGTATTCGCCGTCCAATGGCACAAATCCGCCTGTTGGAGTCAAGTTATGTGGTGGAATAGCTACTGCAAACCCTCCTTCACCTTGGCCTCCATACTCCCCATAATAAATACCACTTAAATTACATTTAACCGTTTCGTCAAAGTGTGATTTAGCATCTACAGCGGAAACGACTTCGAAATCTACATCTAGTTGCTCTAACTGTGTTTCAAATGAGCCATCGGTTATCATACTATTAATATCAATATCTGTTAGATCAATACTATCCGTTAAATAACTCAATACATCTTGAGAAATTTGAAGTCCATTTTCAGAATCGCCATCATCATCTAATGACATTAGAACTCGAACTAAATTAATATTTCCTGCTGACGAAGGATCATTTGAACTTGTAAGTTCAATTGGTGTTATAACAGAATCTGCTCTTGCTTCACCGAGATTAAGTGTACCAATTCTAAAACTTACACTTTCCCCCTCAATATATTTAAACGCCCCACCTTTACCTGTTATTCCAGACTGGGTTGCCGTTCTATATTGCACCCCTTCAACCGAGCCGTCTTTGAAATATCCAGTATTAACTGAAGCTCCATGTCCACTCGCTTCTCCACCAGAATTAGATTCTTTACTGCCTTCTCCACAACCATATAATACTACAGCAAAAAGAAGAGGCAGACATCTTGAGTAAAAAACCATTATAAATCCTTATTTTTTCAACTTATAAACTTTTATTTAAAAGCTCCAGCAAGTTAAGCGAACACAAGTTCAACATAACTAATTGTTACAATATAACAATTGACTATCCTATAACTATACGTGTCATAACTTGAACTAATTAAAAAATAATAAAAAAATTAACACTTAAAAATCAGCCAATTACATAGAATATTCATTTGTAGTCCGTTTTGAGCGATTAACTGCCCCTCCATCACTATCGTGACAAAGATCACATTTAATATTGAATTTAATTTTGACTACTTATTTTATTTATATATTATTGAGAAAAATAATATTAGCTTGGAGTTTGGAGTGAAATATCAATTAGTTGATAGCTTAGAGTTAGACATGGAGACTTTACGTGTCAATTTTATTGATGAAGATAAATGTCAAACTTCCATTAGACTTTCTAAAGCAGAAGCTAACATTTTATATTTTCTTTTTGAAAACAAAGATAAAGTTATTAATAAAGAAACACTTATTGATATTGGTTGGGGAGATAGGAAGGTAGGCAATAATTCTATGAATGTGGCTATCTACAATTTAAGAAAGTGTCTAAATAGCAATGAAAACATCAATTTAAACAATATACCGAAAATTGGTTACAAATTAACAATTACAGCTAATTCATTGCCTATAATCGAAAAAAGCCCCTCGATTTCTCGTGAAGATAAAGAGGAGATAAAACCAGCTAAAAACACCATATTGAATAAAAGCAAGAACTCTACCTTTATTAAAGCAAGTTTAATTATATTAAATTTAGTCGTAATGAAATTTATGTTTATTACATATCTTAATCTAGTTGATGTAACATGCCATGACAATGAAATAGGCTCTATTTGTTACTCAAAGTCATATCAAGGACAAAAGGAGATAGCATCACCTGGAATGACAGTTCTATCCAACATATTCAGCTTCCATAATCACAAGATCGAAAGAGTCAAATAGTCATGAAATATCTGAAAGCATTTACCATTCTCAACATTTCTCTTAGTTTTCTTGTCATCTTTGCTGCATATATCAATGGATTAGGGTGTCAGTATACGATGAAGTACTGGTTACCTGACCTCCCATTTGAAATCTACTCTACTTGCAATGGCGGGCAACTAAACGTCGGTGTTTCTACTTACTCACCAACTCACAATACCATTGTTGAAATCAATGGCACTTTACTCTCTTTAGGTGAACACCAGTTCTTAATTGTTAGAGACATTGATAAGTTGGCACTGAACCTAGTTGATCAATATCCTTTTAAAGCTACTATTCAAAATAGCTTCATTCTTTCTTCCAGAGTGAAACGTCTAAATCCTAATTGGGTAGGAATATTTTCAGATAGCCCTCTCAATATCGCTTTTCTTTCTAGAATTGAAGGGCCACTTAACCTTTATGAGCGACTCCATAGACTACCTGAACAACAACAGGAATCACTCAATTGAACACGGTATTACTGCCGCAAGATGACAACCGTTCGATATGTAGCAACCTACAGCCCTACTGCTTAACATTAGTAGCTTCTATAGTTTTAATTCCGCCTCTTTCCAGCTATATGCGGAAGAATCAGGAACCAGTCTGAAATCAATCTCATGACCAATACTGTCCAAAAAACGAAATGCGGCTATTTCTTCTTTACTTACGCATTGATTACTACCAATTGTGGACGTTCCTTCTCGAGCGCTCATAGGCCCTACATTTATTTTTCCGCTCAAGTTAGCAAGGTTAATACCTCCTTTTAGCAGCGCTTTTAGCGTCACTGGTGATTTTGCAATCACAAAGTACTTCTTGTCACTTGCGATAACTTTAGGCAATTTTTCCATTGCAGTCTGAGTGTCGAACAACCATACTTTTACGTCAGTTACTGCCCCTTTCATCACTTTCGATAGCAATGGATTTGACGCAACAGCATCATCTATAGCAATAATACCGTCACACGGACGTTCTTTAGCCCATCGCGTTATCAACTGCCCATGAATAACACGGTCATCTATCCTTACAAATGAGATAGTCATAAATTCTCCAATATTCCGTATGTTACTTGTACACATAACAAAGAATAGATATAACCAAAACTATTGTCATTGCTAAACTAATAAATGAGTAATGAATAAATTATCTACTTAAAATCAACAGGTTATATTTTGACATAATTGATGTAGAACAATAGATGAATACCTTCTGACTTCTTCGTCAGAAGGTATATATGCCTTACAATATTAAATACTTACTTAGCCACTCGAATGAGTTCCGAAAAAGCAAGAAATATATGGTACAAAGTACTAGCAGGTGCTTTGGTTGAGACTGCCGTACCATCTTCATATACTTGATCGATCCACAACCCTTCCTCCGCTGGCGAGATATAGTAATCAAAAATTAAATCTATCACTTCACAAACAGAGTCCGCTCTTTCCTGAGAAGGATATTGCTCATACATAGCAACCATGGCCTTTAAGTATTCTGTCTGACACCATAAGCGTGATGTCGAACGATACCGAGAACCATCGTCCTTAATTTCATCCAGCACTAACCCTCTTTCTGAATGACCATGTTTTGCTGCAAAGTGGAGCAGTTTTTTGGTCGCATCAGAGACATCTTCACCCGTTAATTTGGAATAGTGGCTCAATAACCAAACCCATTCATAATGATGACCAGGGTCTAGGTTCTCTGAGTCAGCGTGCGTCGCAGAAAAATCTTCCGCAAAAAACTCCCTCAGATAGTTTTCTTCCATAAACTTGGCACAAAAAAGTTCATGCAGCTTCATTGCTCGCTTTAACCACACCTGACTATCTGACGCTTCATATAATGTCATCAATGCCTCAAATAAGTGCATATGTGGATTTTGGCTTCTCAATGACGACTTAGGATATTGAGAGTAGTAGCCTCCATTCTCAGGATCTGATAAACAATTTTCAAACCACTGAAAGCATGTTTCAGCAGAGGCTAAACTGTCTGGATTCTTCGTCTCACTGTAATGCCAAGCATAGCCCAATAAGGCAAAAGCATGCTCATAAGCATTTAAAGAATCGTCATCTAACTTAAGCTGTTGATCGACAGAAAAACCAAATTGCCCATTTTCGTTTTTAAAAAAGTCAAAACCATTGCTAACCGCTTTATCAACAACACCGTGGTGATGATAGATTCCTAGCTGTTTAGCGTGAGCAAATACATACACCTGTCTAGGTTGAACCCGAAATCGTATCCCGCCCTCTTGATAAGGCAACTCACGGCTCAATAACCCTTCTTCAAACACGCCTGAAATTGAACAATATCCTTTGTCTTCCCATAGCGGTAATGCCGAATCACTTAACCACAAGCGACAACGAGATGCTGCATCTTTGATTTTAGTCATCTTGGTTCACTAGCCTCACATCGCCATCTTCACATAGCACACGAACATTAAAGCCCTTTTCTTTAAGTTCTCCGTAATTGTGCCCAGCCACAGCAGGCCATACAGCCAATGCCGACAAGCGGACTTCACCAGTGTTAACCAGACGATGTGCGATATACCCACCAATATGATGGACGCTTCCAGGAAATACAGACTCAACAGTGACACCACCACTTTGATCTTGCAGGATCAGCAGTCCTTTACCAGCAGCACCAAAATAGTACTCCGCTTGTTCCTCTCTTTGGTGGAAGTGACCTCGGGTCATATGATACTCATTACCCACTAGTCCGGGTTCAATATGAGACACCCCAAAATTTAACTCACCTTCATCAGATTCCGCTGGTAACATTTCAACACTGTAGACAACTTGATCTGGGTCCAACTGTGAATAAGCTCTTGTATCCGCAAATACACCTTCCAAAGACTTTATCGTCGTCGCTTTCGTTACTTTTGAATCAGACTCAATACGGCCAGTTAAAAAATCAACGCTTGGTGGAATTGAAATATTCATCTTATTACTTACCTATAAATGTAAACACTGAAAAGGGGCGGGTTCCGCCCCAAAGATAAATTAGAAAATACCGGATACTACGCCCACAGCCGCGACTGCTACTAACGCGTACATAGCATTGACTGGGCTTAAGTTTTTCTTAGCCATCGCCCACCAAGTACCAAGTACCACGAGTAAAGGTAACAGTTTAGGGAATATGCCATCCAACATTGCTTGAACATGAATATTCACGCCATCTTCTGTTATGAATTCCAAACCAGTACTTAAGTTTACGTAACTCGCAGCAACGCCACCCATTACAAAAATACCTAGTAAAGAAAGTGCCTCTCTTATTCGGGTTGACTTATCACTCACCAAAGCTTCTACCGAACCAGCCCCCATTTGGTAGCCTTTCATAAACAAGCTGTAAGAACCAAAAATAACAATCCCGTTATAGGCTACGATGTAAAATAGTGGACCCAAGATATTTCCGCCAGCCGCCAGAGCCATACCAATACTCAGTAGAATAGGTATCAACATTCCTGGAATCATAGAATCGCCAATCCCTGCAAGCGGCCCCATCAATCCGACTTTCAATGCATTGATCGTTTCACCATCAATAGGCTCACCATTGGCTTTTTTCTCTTCCAGTCCCACAGCCATCCCATTGATGATTGCACCCAACTGAGGCTCAGTATTGTAGAAAGAAGAGTGACGCTTCATCGCTTCTGTACGTTTCTCTTTGTTTGGGTAAAGCTTTTTCAGAGCTGGCATCATCCCTAAACAAAAACCAAACGACTCTAAACGCTCAAAACTCAATGATGAAAGGTTATACATCATCCAAGCACGCCAACATTTACGTAGATCTTTCTTAGTTAGTGTTGTCGGCTGTGTTTCTGTTTGAGCATCGTTTTCGCTCTGCATTAGTATTGTATCGGCCATTAGAAATCGTCCTCATCATCAAGTTGAACTTGGGTTGTCGCCGCAACTGCAGGCTGTGGTGCAGGTTTATATGCAAAATGGAATAAAGCAAATAGAGCCCCTACAATAACGAGTCCTATCATATTCAGCTTTAAGAAAACAACGCAGACAAAACCAACAAGGAAATAGATCAACATGCTAGATTCTTTGATTATCTGTTTCAAAAGAATAGCAATACCTACAGCTGGAAGTATTCCTCCTAATACGCTCATAGTGTCTAACACCACTTGCGGTAAGCTACTCATAAACCCTTCGATGTACTGATTACCAAAATAGACGGCAATAAAACTTGGGGTGAATCGCATCAAAAAGTTCGTTATTTGAGGATAGATAGCCGAGTTTAAGTAGACACCGTGATCATCGCCTTTATCTACGCACACTTCAGCTCTATGGTTCCAGTAAGAGTTCAACACCATCATAAAGTTGAATACAATCGTACCTGCGATACCAATGGTTGCTGCGATGGCCACCGCGACTTCCACACCTTGTCCAGACATCACGCCTAATGCTACAGCGGGAAAAGCAACAAAGTTAAGATCAGCAGGCATTGCACCACCCGGCGTTACCATCGCAATGTAAACTGCCTGTACAGCCACACCAACCATAATACCGGTCTCTAAATCACCCAATACTAAACCGACTAACATACCAGAAACCAATGGACGAGTTATGGTGTACCATCCACCAGTTAGACCTAACAACCAAGGTGTTGTCAGGGCACCGAGATAACAGAAGACCCCGATGAGTAATGCTTCAAAAAACATAAAAATATCCTTTTGTTTAACGTTAATTTTTTATAGCTTTGATTCAGCGTCTTGCCACGTATAAGCGGCGGAATCAGGAACCAATCTAAAATCAATCTCATGACCAATGTTGGTCAGGAAACGAAACGCTTCTATTTCTTCCTGATTTACACATTGATTACTGCCAATCGTAGTCGTACCTTCACGAGCACTCATGGGCCCAACATTTATTTTTCCATTCAGGTTAGTTAAGTCGATACCTCCTTCTAACAGTTTTTTTAACGTCACTGGTGATTTCGCAATCACAAAATATTTTTTGTCACTTGCGATAACTTTAGGCAGTTTCTCGATTGCGGTTTGAGTGTTGAACAACCACACCTTTACGTCTGTCACCGCTCCTTTCATTACCTTGGAAAGTAATGGATCTGCGGCAACTGCGTCATCAACAGCAATGATGCCTTCACACGGTCGTTCTTTTGCCCATCGCGTGACTAGCTGACCATGAATGACTCGGTCGTCGATTCTTACAAATGAAATTGACATGGCTTCTCCTTAGAAGTCCTCTGAATTATCTTCGCTATCGTCAGGCAGTTGTGCATGAACAATAGTATTTAGTGCTTCGCGCTGTAGGTTTTTTGCCACTTCTCTGACATCTTTTTCATCTTCGAAATCGGCGCTCATTAATAACGTAGGAAAATTAACGCCTGCGATAACTTCTACCGGAACTGGAAATTTGTCATCAAACGCGTAAGTACAAGCGACGTTATATGGAGTCCCGCACTCCAAATCACACAGCACGATAATTCCATCGACTTTACGAGCCGCAATCGCTTTTATTTGATCATCAAATTCAACTTTAAAATCTTCAATACCCCCATCTTCTGAAAGAGAAACGCAGCTAATATGTGGCACTTCTCCAAACACCATCTTGGCACTAGTTACTAACGCGTGACAAAGTGGACCATGGGTTGCCGTTAAAAAATGAATCATAGTTATCCTCTCACGTAAGCTTTAATAGTCGCGATTTCCTGACCTTCACTTTCACCATACGGGCGAATAGTGTATTCCTCTATCTGAGCTGGAATAATGAAGGTTTCTGCGTAATGCACCACATAAGGTTCGAATGCGTTACTCGGACTTTCAACAAGTGCTTCGCGCCCTTCTATTAGGTTTAGAACGTTTACGCTACCACCAGTACGATGCAGTACCGGCTGACTAAACCAGTGTCTTCTTGTCTCAATAAACTCCCTTTCATGTAAGCCCGTTCGCTCTTCACGCCACCCTTCACCACTCGCGATTTCTGTTACATCATTAACAAGATTAGACTCTGTCCATTCAGTATCCCTATCCCACTGAATAACTTCGCTTCCATGTTCTAGATGCACAGGACGAGGCTGACCATCTAACCCAAGACGATCCCAATCCCATAACTTAAAAGTAAAGATGTACGGAGTGGCACTTATCTCCAGAACCATAGAGCCCGAACCAGAGCAATGCACAGTTCCGGCTGGAATTAAGAAGTGGTCATGCTTCTTCGCAGGAAATTTGTTGATAAACTTCTCATCGTCAAAAGATTTTTCACCTCGTTGCGCGGCCTGCAAATCTTCCATCATTTCTTCTGGATTAATCCCTGACTTAACACCAAGATAAACCGTCGCATCTTCGTCGGCATCAAGCATGTAATAACTTTCATCTTGGGTGTAATGCATCCCAAACTGGTCTTGAATGTATTCGGTTAATGGATGAACTTGCAAACTAAGATGCTGGCCTTGCATTGTGTCTAAAAAATCAAAACGAATAGGGAACTCAGCACCAAACCTAGCGTGTACTTGTTCGCCGAGAAGCTGCTTTGGTTTCTGTAAAACAAGATTTTGCGAAGGAATTTCTAAACGAACATCACCAATTTGTAGAAACAGGCTGTTCTCTTCAGGGACACAATCAAAACACCATGCATAATTGTCAGCGGAACGGTCTAGATCACAGACCTCTTTCATCCATTGTCCCCCCCAGACACCAGGGTCGAAAAATGGAACAACGCGAAAAGGTTGACGGGTGGCTTGCTCCAAACCAGCCATAACGGCAGCACCTGAAGCCATTTTAGGTACGTTTGGAACGTTAGTATCTAAAACAAAATCAACGGTAGGTAACAGCTTGTTTTTATAACGATCAAATACACGCCATTCAATGAAAAAAGAACGTTTGTAACGGCGAAGTACATCTTCATCTAGGTTTTCAACACCCCAGTTTCCTAGCTCCCCACGACGAAAACGCTGCTGAATTTCCCAGCGAGCTAAGTCAGCATATATTACAATGTCACCTTGGTGTATTAGTGAAGCACCAGCACCATAGATAACAATTAAACCTTCAGAAATTTCTTCTACTTGAGCACGTAATGCAGCGATTTTGTTGCTATCAAAAAACTCTTCCATTTTATGGTTAGAAAGAATGCCGAACACTCTATCGTCAGTAATATGACGCTCTAACATTTCAAATATTTTGCTTTCTGAATGCTTAGCTGTTTCTGAATTGATAGCACATTTGAAATTGAGCTTGTCAATGAGATCTAACTTCAGCTCATTTAAGTTGACACCATGATAGGTGTCGACAACCAAAACTGTTTTGTTTAATCCTAGATTGGAGATACCGCTGTTTACTTTATCCGCTATTGATGACCATGATTCACATGCACCATTGGTATAGCCTTTAACATTTACGACCGGAAATTTGTCGTAGTTTGCTTTCTTACCCTTTAGAAAAGTCATGTTCCCTTTACCTGTATAACTTGATTGAAATTATGATATATCGTTATATCACTTTGTACAACATTCAACTAAGTGATAAAAGTCACATATTAAGATCTCTCTGTATTTAGAACCACTCAAGATTCAGAGCGAATCATAAAGAACCAATAATTAATCATTTAAAAACAATTAATTAAAAATAATCAGGCATTGGGATTTGTATTGCATATGGTCAGTTATAATTTCACTAACTCTTGATATAAATATACCCAACATCAACGGATGGTGGTGCATTTCTGTTATTTTTAATTAGTCATTTATAAAATCAACATCTTTAAGCCGCTATATTCGAACGTTAAGCACACGATCATTTTCAATTCCGTCTCAATTTGGAGCAAAAACTTAAGTAATTGCTTAAAAATCATCCATCATTTAGACCGAATTCCATTTTTGGTCGCTCTTAGCGTCAAAATCATCTTACCCTTTATAAATAGATCGCCATATTTAGTACGAAAAAACAATTAGGTATAACGATATATCTTTTTGATACCATAACAGATAGAATCTAAATCAACCAAGAAACCTATACCTAAAACCTAATCAGATAAGGATACATAATGAATATATCGGTTATGCAACCAAAACATGTGCATAGTGAAGCATCAATAAAAATGGTAAAACATGGCGATATTGACTTAATAAAAATCAGTCATGCTAAGTTTAACGCAGGGATTTCACTTTTTGGTGGCCAGCTACTTTGGTTTAAACCATTAAAAGGAGAAGACGTCATTTGGTTAGGAGACGAAGCCGTTTATGACAAGAGCAAACCGATTCGCGGTGGGATTCCTCTCTGTTTTCCATGGTTTGGAAATTCTTACAACAAACAGACTCACGGCTTTGCTCGAAATAAAGATTGGCTACTAAAAACTCATCAAGCGACATCTGAAGAAGTCACCATATGCTTAGAATTGAAAGAGGATGATGACACTCTAGCACTATGGCCTAATCGCTTTCATTGTAATTTGCATATCATGCTATCAGACAGCATCAAAATTAACTTAGTAACCACCAATACAGATAACAAAAGCTGGCATTATAGTGGCGCGATCCATAGCTATTTTAACATTGCTAGCATACACGAAAGTAACGTATCCGGGCTTGGTGGAACCTGTATCGATGGTACTTTAGGTTATATTGAGACAAGTACTGATAACACTATTACCATTAATAAAGAAACGATATTAGTTTGCTTAGAATCAGAGCCCACAATATCTATCGATGATAGTAAAAATGATCGTACCTTGAGCATCAAGAATGATGGACATAATGCTGCGGTTGTTTGGAACCCTTGGGTTGAAACAACGCTAAAAACTGATGATATGAAAAATAACGATTATCTCAATATGGTATGCGTAGAATCAGCACTTTATGGTGACACCTCGATTCACCTTCAGCCAGGAGAGTCGCATACTTTATCAACAGAAATTAATTCGATAGAAAACAAGTAAACACTCCCCAGCCAGCGCGATTCTTATATAGTTATTTATTGCGCTGGCCCCGTAGACTCTCCAACCATCAACTTAGGTTGCAAAATAACTTTACGCACACTATGCCCAGGCGCTGATATATTAGAATTGGCCTCCGACATACGATCAAATATCAAACGTCCAGCTTGTTCTCCCATTTCATTTGCAGAAAAAGAAACAGAAGTAAGTCGAGGATAAATTGTTGAGGATTCTTCAATGCCATCCAATCCCATTATCGAGATATCTTTACCAGCTTTAATTCCCTCACTGTTTAAGTACGCAATCGCTCCATGAGCAATAATGTCTTGATAGAACAAGCAAGCAGTAACATCTTGATGATTCTTTAGTATTTGTTTGATGGCATCACTTCCCTCTTTACGACTTGAGCCCGTAGACAGTACTATTTCAGCATCAAACTCCACTCCGCCCTCGATCAAAGACTCTCGGTAGCCAATAATCCGGTTCTCTCGGTTTCGCGTTCCTTCAACACCACCAATAAAAGCAATACGTTTGTGGCCCAAAGAGAGAAGGTAATCAGTCGCCATTCTGCCTGCAAGAATGTTATCAGTACCAACAAAGTCCATACCTTTATCTTCATGCCTTGTAATTAGTACAACTGGTATGTTGCCATTACCTAGATCTTCGAAATAGCTCCTTGGTGTATCATTCGAAGCACAAATCACTATACCTGCCGCACCATTCTGTATTAATGATTTGGTAAGGCGATTTTGCTTACCAATGTCATCTTCAGAGTTGGTCAAGAATAGCATATTCCCTTTTTCATCCATTACTCTGGCAACGCCAGCGGCCATCTCTCCATAAAATGGGTTACTAATATCATGAAGCAGTAAACCGATATGATTCGATTGATTGCTTCTTAAATTAGCAGCAACTTGATTATATACATAACCTAATTCATCAAGAGACTTTTGCACCAACTCTCTTGTCGATTCTGATATCCGGCCTTTACCACCTAAAACTTGAGAGACCGTCGCAACTGAAACACCCGCATGTTTAGCAACGTCTTTTATTCGTATCTTAGCCACTTAACCATCCTAACCTTTTGTTATATATACTTTAAAACTCAGTCACACAAAAATGATCATAACACGTGAATCACAATAAATCATCGACACCAGGTATAACGAAATACCTAAGTGAAAAAGCATGGTATAGGAAAAAGGAAAAAATCGTCAATAAAATTAATAAAAATTAACTTAAAATAATAATAAATTAATAATAATTAGCTTTAATCATTTGATTATCAAAGATAAAAAGGAAACAATAATCCAAGTAAAGAACATTGCTTGTGCTCAATCAGATTAAAATTAGGCAGAGAACCCGGTTATTATGGCTGTGACAGTATTTCAACCGGGGATTTTTTATACAAGTTTCTCGTAACTATCTCGTTCTGTAGCTATCTCGTTCTGTAGCTATCTCGTTCTGTAACTATCTCGTTTTTTAACTATCTCGTTGTAGTAACCATCTCGCTGTAAGATGCCTCTAATACAAAAAAAAACCGTTAAACCAAATTACCCTTGATATACTCACGTAATCATTATCTCCTAGCCTGTTTAATGACCTTGATAAACTTAGCTGAAAATAATCTGCTTACAGGAGAAATCCACACAAGCCAAAAGAACCTTAGCTTGTGTGGAAAAATAATACTTAAGCCATTGCGACCTGTATAACCAACATTATCGCGCCAAAACCTAATACAAACACCACCATTGGCCAGACAAATTTTAGCCACTTATTGTAAGACATACCTAGCATTTGCAACGTTGCCAATACCAATCCTGTTGGTGTCAAATATAACATCGCATACTGACCCCAATTATAAGCAGATACAACAATCTCACGAGGAATACCAACCGTATCCGCTAGAGGTGCCATAATAGGCATGGATAGCACAGCAAGGCCTGATGAGGATGGAACAATAAAACCAAGCAGAGCAAATACCAACATTTGTGCCACAATAAATACGCCACCCTCCATTCCGGATACAAAATCCGACGCAGCGAAGAGAATAGTGTCAGAGATCATACCTTGTTCGAGTACTAAGTTAACACCACGAGCAAGCCCAATAATCAAAGAGACTCCAACCAGTTCTGACGCTCCCTTAGTAAAAGATTCAACCAATGTTTTTTCTGAAAGGCCAGAAATAAACATGATTAGAATAGTGATTGCCAAAAAGGAAGCCGCCATTGTAGGGAACCACCATCCACCAACGGATACCCCCCAAATCATCAATGGAAAGGCCAATATAAACATTGCCAAAATAATCTTACGTCGAAGTGTAAATGGAATTTCATGACTCATATCCACGTCACTCATATAACGCGCTTCGAATTCTTCATGGTCATCATAGGTGTAAGAGAAACTAGGATCTGCCTTGACCTTTTTGCAATACCAATACATATAAGCACTCAACACGGCAAAGCCCACAATCAAACCAATAATTCGAAACTCAATACCTTCGGTAAATGGAATACCGGCAGCGTTTGACGCTATAACAACCGAAAATGGATTAATGGTTGAAAAGGTTGTGCCCATTGAGCCAGCCATAAAGATGGCCCCGACACAGACAATTGAGTCGTAGCCTAGTGACAGAAAGATAGGAACCAAGATTGGGTAAAAAGCAACAGCCTCTTCTTCTAGCCCGCATGTTGTCCCTCCCAATGCCATAACTAGGCAAACCGAAAAGACCAAGCCAAACTCTCGGCCTTTACTCTTTTTGGATAATGCGATCAATCCAGAATTAAATGCCCCGGTAGCATTTACCACGCCAATCATACCGCCAAGAACCAGTATGAAGACGATAACATCAGCTCCTTCTATGGTGCCCTCAACCATACTCTTGGTTATATCTCCAAGCCCCTTATGAACCGAAGGGACACGTTCATAGGTTCCCGGAACAGCAATAGGTTTACGAATAATACCGTTGGTAAACTGGTCAATCTTAATATTTACCCCTAGTTTGTCCAACTCTTGTTGACTCGCTGCAATACTCGTAACAGCGCCGGAAGGCGTTGCGATCGACAAGGTGCCAGACTCAGCACTATAAATAAGTTTTGAGTACGCCCCAGCGGGGATCATCCAAGTACACGCGACGGCCAATAAAGTAATGATAAATAAAATGGTAAAGGCACTCGGAAACGTTTTAAATCTTAAACGAGGTAAAGCTATACTTGTCATTGTTTAATCTCCATTTCGTTGATCCAGCACTTTCCGCACCAGAGCAATATCGGATGTTTCAGTTATTTTTTAAAGAATTTAGAACACAGAAAAAGTAAGAGTTAAGTTATTATCTAACCTCTTTAAGTTATCAATTTAATATATTAAACACTGGAAAGATTAACGACAAAAATCAACCTTCCCTTTCTGAAAGATAATATACTCCTGACAAAATATAATAATTTGATTACCTTCACAAAAATATAATCATATAGAAAAGCAACAAAAATAACATCATATAGAAAAGCAACAAAAATAACATCATATAGAAAAGCAACAAAAATAACATCATATAGAAAAGCAACAAAAATAACATCTAACTATCTGAAAACAATAACAACACTAAAAAAATCACTTCTTTTTGTCACTTCCATCCAATCCGTTTTGAATAGTTATCTACCTCCAATAGATATTAATATGAAAATTAAAAAATAAATATATACACAAAAGAAAAGCCAAATTAATTAAAAGATCATTCACGCAACAATTTAAATATTTACAACTTTAAACTGAACACCGTTAAAATTACATAAACATTATATTTTACCGGTTAGGATTAATATCATTCTGCTCTAGCCCTTGAGAAAGGTGACAGAGAAGATGTTTTAAATCCATCGCGAACCAAAAGAAATTCACTAAAAACTAACCAGAAAACCAGCATATACACCCAGTTTTATAAATTTTTGTGCCATATTCCACTGAAACCGCTTTTTCTCGGCGTTAAACTAGAGAAACTCAACTCATTAAGCTATCAACTCATGTCAAAAAATACTCAATCTGATGAAATTGCTAAAACAGTAAAAGAGATAATTCTCAACGAAACTGTCCACTCACAAGCTCAATTGATTTCTATGCTTGAGCAACAGGGTTTTGGCAAGCTTCATCAATCTATGATGTCACGTATTTTGACTAAGTTAGGCGCGGTTCGGGTACTCGATAGTGACCATCATCTGTTTTATCAAATACCTCATGAACTCGATATGCCCTCAACCAAGACGAATATCGAACAAATGGTTAACGATATCGACTGGAATCATGCCTTTATAATTATCAAAACAACGCCTTCTGCAGCAGAGCTGGTCGCTCGATTAGTGGATTCTGTTCGTTATAATCTGGGTATTATGGGGGTAGTTTCTGGTGATGACACCATTTTCATCACTCCACAAACCGGAGTGAATCCACAACAACTTTCAGAAAAACTGAACCGTTTTTTTAACCTAACTATACCCAAGTAACCTTAACGAGCTTGAGTGTACATTTCTGCCAACACAAAAAAGTGGAGTGCGTTGGCATCTCCACTTTCTTAGTTTGTCTTTTGAAGCTAATGAATAGATACGGCTAAATATCATCCTCACGTTTAATCGTCGCATGGTATGCATGCCATGTTCCATAACCTAATATCGGCATGGTAAAGAGCATCCCTACACCAAATGTCGCAAAGCCAATCAAGATACCGCCGCATATAGTGGCAGCCCAGACTATCATCGCCGGAATGTTAGACTTAACCGCATTAAAACTGGTAAACACAGCACTCATCATATCTACATTTTTTTCCATCATTAGCGGGATAGAAAAAGCAGAAATAGAAAAGATGATCGCCGCGATAACGAAACCAACTATTGATCCGATGACTAAGAAAGGGAGAAACTCAGCTAATGGCGCTCCCTGAACAGACGGGTAAAGTGCGTGCAATAGCGCTGCGATACGCATCCAAAATATCATGGCAACGGTGAGCAATACCGCAAATGCCCATTGTGACGACGAGTTTCTGCCAATGGCTTTCATTGAATGCCATAAACTGGCACTTTTGCCCTGCTCTCTCTCCCAGCTTGCGTCATATAAGCCGAGAGCAAGGAATGGCCCAATAAGCATATAAACCACTAACGCAGGCATCACCACTAAATGCGTACCCTGCCACTGTATCAGTAACACAATACTGATTGCAGCACCCATAAAGCATAAGCCATAAAATGCGCTAATCAGTGGCATTCGTATAAAGTCGTGTAAGCCTAAGGCTAACCAGTGAAAAGGAGCAGAGACACTTAGTTGATTACATGGAATGGTGCGAGCATATTGGCTGTTCGGCACCTCTTTTTTTTTGGCATGCATGTCCGAGGGGTTCAGTGTACGCGGCATACATCCTCCTTGATCGATTCTCGTTAATCGCACCTGTTGTTGATGCGTTGAAATTCGATGCCCAGCCTAAAACTACTCAATCATAAAGCGATGCATCACATTTAGTCATACGCAGGCTCACGGCCAACTATCTTTAACTCACAGCTACACGTCGCGCATTAACATATTGTTAACTATTGACCAGTTAGATAGCATTTGCAAACTGTCTATTTTATAAACGCATCACCACTCTGCTTCCGATTCAAACAGAAACCATAAAATACAATACGTTATACCAAAGTTCTATTTACAAAATTTATTCTACCAAAGCACTTTTTTGTTAATAAAACTATTAAATCTTGAACATCCAATGATCTGATACTAGCCTTTCGTTAACAAATAAATAACATTTAACTACCATGTGTGACTGCGTCAACGTCACACATCAGGACAACTTGGTCAACGTAACTCAGTTTGCTTTATGTGGTCGTACTTAAGGATGTAGTAGAACTTAAAGTGGAATACGCACTTAAAGGTAAAAAAGCACTTAGGTTTATATTGCAACATGTCAGGGAGAGATCGTGTGCATCGTTTTTCGATTCTACGAACACTGGTTAGCTGCGCTCTATTTTTACATTTAAGCTCTGTTGCTAATGCGGCAACGGAGTTCAATTTAACGCAGGGCGTCACTCGGATCAGTGAAGAGGTTTATCACCTCCATATGCTGATTTTTTATATCTGTTGCGCCATTGCTGCGGTTGTCTTTGGCATTATGTTCTACTCCATCATTCATCACCGAAAATCCAAAGGCGCCGTTGCTGCCGACTTTCATGAAAGTACTAAGGTCGAAATCATCTGGACGGTAATCCCCGTAATCATTCTTATCGCAATGGCAATCCCTGCGACCAAAACCTTGGTCGCAATGGAAGACACCAGTAAATCGGACATTACGATAAAAGTGACCGGGTCACAGTGGAAATGGCATTACCACTATTTTGGCGAAGATATTGAGTTTTTAAGTTTACTCAGCACAGCCGTAGAACAGATTGAAGGGGACGAAGAGAAAGGCGAACACTACCTGCTAGAAGTGAACAATCCTCTGGTTCTGCCTATCAATAAAAAAATCCGATTTCTGCTGACCTCTGATGATGTTATCCACTCTTGGTGGGTGCCCGACTTTGCTGTGAAAAAAGACACTATTCCCGGATTTATTAACGAAGCATGGACAAGAATCGATAAACCCGGCATCTATCGAGGCCAATGCGCAGAACTATGTGGACGCGCTCATGGCTTCATGCCGATTGTGGTTCACGCCATGACAGAAGAGAACTACCAGCAGTGGTTAGTGGACAAAAAACAGCAAATGGCCGAAGAAAAAGCCAAAGCTGAACTAGCCCTGTCCAGCAGCATGCCAATGGATCAATTAATGGCGATTGGAGAACAAGCTTACCTAGAACGCTGCGCGGTATGTCATCAAACCACCGGACTAGGCATTCCTAGCGTTTTCCCAGCCATTAAGGGAAGCAAAATCGCAACGGGAGATCTCTCTACCCATATCGACACCGTTGTTAATGGTCGGCCGGGAACCGCTATGCAGGCGTTTATTAACCAAATGACTCAGCAAGAACTCGCCGCGGTCATCACCTACCAACGTAACGCTTGGGGCAATGATACTGGCGATGTGATTCAGGCTTCAGACATAAACAACTTTATAAATGCTGCAACAGAGCCAGATAAAGAATCAGAAATCAGCTCGGAGGACAAACAATGAGACCTTCAACCGAGAGTCATAAGAAGATGTCACCTGTAGAGTCTCAATCAAGCGTGAGCGGAACAATGCCTGATGGAACAATACCTGATTCGCCAGTGGACTCTCATGACCATCACGTACCAACAGGTTGGGCTCGCTGGGTCTATTCCACCAACCACAAAGATATCGGTACGCTGTATTTGCTTTTCAGTCTTGCCATGTTCTTTATTGGTGGTGCAATGGCAATGATCATTCGTGCCGAACTGTTTCAGCCGGGATTACAACTTGTTGATCCGGAGTTTTTTAACCAGATGACCACCGTTCATGGTCTTATCATGGTGTTTGGTGCCGTAATGCCTGCCTTTACCGGCCTTGCTAACTGGATGATACCCATGATGATTGGTGCTCCAGATATGGCATTGCCGCGAATGAACAACCTAAGTTTCTGGATACTGCCTTTCGCCTTTCTTATATTACTGGCCTCTCTATTTACTGAAGGGGGCGGACCCAATTTTGGTTGGACGTTTTACGCACCACTCTCCACCACCTATGGACCAGACAGTACCGCTCTGTTTGTCTTCTCTGTTCACATAATGGGCATCAGTTCCATCATGGGGGCGATTAACGTTATCGTCACCATATTTAATATGCGCGCACCGGGTATGACATTGATGAAAATGCCCATGTTCGTTTGGACTTGGCTCATCACTGCATTTTTACTTATCGCGGTAATGCCTGTTTTGGCGGGTGCGGTAACCATGGTGTTAACCGATAAATATTTTGGCACCAGTTTTTTTGATGCTGCCGGAGGGGGCGACCCCGTTATGTTTCAGCATATATTCTGGTTCTTTGGTCACCCTGAAGTGTACATCATGATCTTACCCTCTTTTGGCATCATGTCGGCCATAATTCCCGCCTTCTCGGGTAAAAAACTGTTCGGTTATCACTCCATGGTGTACGCCACTGTAAGCATTGCACTACTGTCATTTTTAGTATGGGCGCACCATATGTTCACCACTGGTATGCCGGTGTTTGCTGAGTTGTTCTTTATGTACTGCACCATGCTTATTTCCGTCCCTACCGGAGTAAAAGTGTTTAACTGGGTCGCGACCATGTGGCGAGGTGCACTCACCTTTGAGACTCCAATGTTATTTGCCATCGCCTTTATTGTGCTGTTTACCATTGGTGGTTTCTCTGGGTTAATGCTGGCCATTGTTCCGGCGGATTTTCAGTACCACGACACCTACTTTGTGGTGGCTCATTTCCACTATGTTCTCGTCTCCGGTGCGGTTTTCTCCATTATGGCAGCAGCGTATTACTGGCTGCCTAAGTGGACAGGAAACATGTATAACCAAACCCTAAGCTTATGGCACTTTTGGACTTCGGTTATCTCGGTCAATATTTTGTTTTTTCCAATGCACTTTCTCGGTCTTGCCGGTATGCCAAGACGAATCCCCGACTATGCTATTCAGTTTGCCGATGTGAATCAGGTGGTCTCTATTGGTGGCTTTGCTTTTGGTATTTCTCAACTGCTGTTTTTGTGGGTAGTAATTAAGTGCATCCGTGGTGGCGAAAAAGCGCCCGCCAAACCATGGGATAGAGCCGAAGGACTAGAGTGGACCGTCCCCAGTCCTGCCCCTCATCACACCTTTGAACAACCACCTAAAGTGGATTAGGTTGCGACTATGACTATGCCAAACAATCAATCACCACCAGACGACCAGAAGCCAGTCAGTCAACGCTCGCAAGGGGAGCAAAAAAACCGAAAACTGACGGCTAAGCTCATCGTGGCCACGGTAGCTATGTTCGGATTTGGCTACGCGTTAGTGCCCCTTTATGATGTTATGTGTGACGTGCTAGGTATTAACGGTAAAACCAATGAGGTAGCCGCAGTCCAACCATTGGGAATGCAAATTGATAAATCGCGTCGCATCGACGTTGAGCTAATGGCGCATATTCCAGCCAATATGCCTTGGCAGCTAAAACCCGCCAACAGAGTGCTAACCGTTCACCCCGGTCAAGTTATTCAAACGGTCTATTACGCCACCAACCTTTCAAAAAGAGATTTAGTTGGTCAAGCGGTGCCCTCGGTTTCCCCCGGTTTGGCAGCCAGTTACTTTAACAAAATGGAATGCTTCTGTTTTAGCAAACAACCGCTAAAAGCCGGCGAAAGTGCCGAACTCGCACTGATGTTTTATATCGAACCCACGATTCCAGATTCCGTCCACACTC
Organism: Vibrio sp. 99-8-1; assembly: GCF_013114595.1. Taxonomy (GTDB): domain Bacteria; phylum Pseudomonadota; class Gammaproteobacteria; order Enterobacterales; family Vibrionaceae; genus Vibrio. The sequence continues at coordinate 133,720 of NZ_VTXE01000005.1, forward strand.
TGACACTCTCCTATACCCTATTTGATATCAGCGACCAACAAGCATCATCACAGGACGGTTCCATAGTCGTGACAAAGAGAGAAACCGATCCGTCAACAAACCATGATATCGCAATGACGAAAACCGAACTTACTTTAAGGAGCATGCAATGAGCGCAAATTCAGAGCATTCAAACCTTCCCAGTTATTATGTACCAGCCCAGAGTAACTGGCCTATTGTAGGTGCCATTGCGTTATTTTTAATTGCTGTCGGTGCTGGTGTAACAGTGCAAAACATGGGGAGTAATGGCGCCAGTAGTGTGGTGGGCAAATGGATACTCTCTACTGGCGTGATCGTTTTATTGTATATGCTGGCAGGCTGGTTTCGAAATGTCATTAGCGAGTCTCTCGCTGGGCTTTACTCAGACCAGATAAACCGGTCATTTAAACAGGGAATGAGTTGGTTTATTTTTTCTGAGATCATGTTTTTTGCCGCCTTTTTCGGTGCGCTTTTCTACGCCCGAATGATAGCAGTGCCATGGCTTGCCGGCGCAGACAATAACGCCATGACTCATGAGGTATTGTGGCCCGCTTTTGAAGCAATATGGCCCCTCACATTAACTCCTTCAGGAGTAACAACCGAGGCGATGCCATGGCAAGGCTTACCGTTAACCAACACCATTATTTTGCTTACTTCTTCTATTACTCTGCATTTTGCACACATTAGCTTAGAGAAGAACCACCGAACCGCCTTAGTATTTTGGTTAGAGATCACTATTATTCTGGCTGTGTTGTTCTTGTTTTATCAAGTTGAAGAGTACGTTCACGCTTATCAGGAGATGGGATTAACCCTGCAGTCAGGCATTTACGGTAACACCTTCTTTATGTTAACCGGGTTTCACGGTTTGCACGTACTGCTTGGGACTATTTTTCTTTCAGTATTATTGGCACGAATCGCCTACAACCACTTTACACCAGATAACCATTTCGCTTTTCAAGCTGGCAGTTGGTACTGGCACTTTGTAGATGTGGTATGGCTTTGCCTGTTTGTCTTTGTTTATGTTTTGTAGTGAGCAAAAAAGGAAACGAAAGAGAAAGTTAAGTAACTGACTAGCTAATAATAACCGCTAATACGGGCGTGAGTTTGGCTCTATTAGCCCTGATGATAAGGCGATAATGAGCAACACAACCACTAAAGCCGAAAACATCAATCGACGTCCTAAAAAGTGGCTCATTGGACGCCTTTCTCCCCTCTCCGACGAAGAGGGCTCTTTCACCATATGAAAAAGGGCACGCGCAAGGTTAAAAATGATGAAAAACAGCATCACCACCAAAGTGATTTTAAGTAACAGAGTCATAAGCTCTCCTTTACGAACGTTGAGTAAGTCAGCGTCGTGGGTGTTTGGCACTCTGTTAACTTTGGTTGTATTTGCTCTATTGGTCAACCTTGGACTTTGGCAACTGGGTCGAGGCGAAGAGAAACTAAAAATAGAACACGACTTATCTGCAAGAAAACAGATTCCTGCTATTCCGTTAACGGAATTAAAGCAACAAATGCTGTTGCGTGCGAATAAAAATGTCGTTGGCATTAATGTCGTCGCGTCGCTGAGCAGCACCTCGCTGCCACTCATCTACTTAGATAACCAAACCTTTGAAGGAAAAGCGGGATATTTGGTTTTTCAAGCATTTGACCACTCTCCCAACAATAGCATGCTATTAGTGGAGTTGGGGTTTGTTCAAACAGGTAACAATCGTGCACGATTACCAGAGATATCAAAACAGTTACCTTCAGGAGTCCAGCAAGGGCGTCTGTACCAACGTTCTCTTAATCCTCTTAGTTCAGACCTTATGCTGGAAGAAATGACGATGAGTGATCCACAAATACGTATTCAAAACTTAAATTTTGATCAGCTAAGTGAGTCACTGGGTAAGGTTTTTTATCCATTTGCATTACAGCCATTTAATCCGCTATCGAAAACCTCAGATAAAGCCGCCGCACAACCACAAGATGCGGGTCAATTTATTATTGGTTCACTTCCTCAACCTTGGAAACCGTTACCGATGTCATCTAGCAAACATTTTGCTTATGCCTTCCAGTGGTTTGCTATGGCAGGCGTTTGGCTACTGCTTATGCTTATTCTGCTGTTTAAAACACGCCGTCAACAACAAAGGAGCGCGTTATGAAACCCTCTCCCCTTGCAGGTGATCATTCTGCCATGCCGTCAGATAGCATCCCCCTAAAGCAGCGTCAATCTAAGGGGCGCTGGATGCTTATTGGTCTGTTTTTTATCTTTGCCCTACCCGCCATTATGGCAAAAACCATTTTATCTCAGCATTGGTATCAATCGGGCGTCACCAATAAAGGGCAGCTTATTGAACCTAGGCTCACCTATGCAGATCTAAATATACAGCTTCCTGCCATTATTAATGACGCGGATCCGAGTTGGCATTTAGGTTATGTGCTTCCCTCTGATTGCCAACAACACTGCCAACAACAACTTCACCTTCTCAAACAGTCCCATACCGCGCTGGGTAAATACCAGCCAAGAGTTCTACCTACGGTATTTGTCGCCAGCAACAGCGACACACGTATTGCCTTAGATGGCTTTACATCGATCGTCATCAATGACGCTTTTTTACAGCAGGTTTCTTCCATGGAGTACCTTATTACCGATCCATTAGGCCAGCTAGTAATGAAGTACCCAGCCACACATTCTGCAACGGAGTTAGTCGCCCAAAATAAAGGACTGTTATCGGACTTGCGTAAGCTACTTAAACTTTCTCGGGTTGGCTAGGAGAACGACGAATGAATGCTAAGGAACAGCAAAAGACAAGCTTAATCCCGTTGGATCGGTTTAGATTGAGACTGACCAGAGGCGCGATTTTACTCACCATCGCGGTCATCGCATTAGGCGCTTATACTCGATTATCGGATGCAGGCTTAGGCTGTCCAGACTGGCCGGGATGCTATGGCCAACTGACTGTTCCTGAAAGCGAGTTAGAGTTACAAAAAGCCAACGAGTTATACCCAAACCAAGGGGTAGAAGCTAGTAAAGCATGGGCAGAGATGATACATCGCTATTTTGCGGGTTCACTGGGCTTAGTGGTCTTTGCTATTACCCTACTGTTCCTCAAAAAATCCGCCGTTCATCGACAAGATCATACTGCACAAGCGGTGGGAACCATACTCCCCTTGGCGTTAACCATATTGGTGATAGCCCAAGCACTACTTGGTATGTGGACGGTAACTTTAAAGTTAATGCCGGTCATTGTGCTCGCTCACCTTTTAGGAGGGTTTACTCTGCTCAGTTTGTTAGTATTACTCCATACACGTCAATGCGCGGTGCAACAACTCCCTCAACCGCCGATTCAATCACCACCATTAAATGCAAGCACCACACCTTTACTCAAGTATTTATCTGTACTAACGCTCATTGTTGTGGTTTTACAGATATGTTTAGGGGGCTGGACCTCTTCTAACTACGCGGCGCTAATGTGTACCAGCTTACCCATTTGTCAGGGAGACTGGACAAGCCAGCTTGATTTCAAAACCGCATTTTCACTTTATCAACCGGGTTTCGACAACTACGAATTTGGTGTGCTCGATTATGCAGGACGAATGACCATCCACGTTAGCCACAGGATAGGCGCACTGATGACTAGCCTTGTGGTGATCTTGCTCTGTTGGCAACTTACAAAGTCCACATCGAATACGCTCAAACAAGCGGCACAACAGCTGTTTGTACTTCTTATCATTCAAGTCAGTTTGGGGATTAGTAACGTGGTGTTTACTTTACCTCTTACCATTGCCGTACTGCATAACGTTTGCGGCGCACTGCTGCTAGCCACAACGGTGCGTATTAACTATCTATTGTTCTCCAAGCCACTATCCACCAGCGATTTAGCACATTCACCAACAGTAAGGCCCCCACTACACAACACCTTATTTGCCCGAAAAGAAACAGGAGATAGCCATGAGTAAAACCTTATTGGCCGAAGGCTCAGCAGAGTTAACTCAATCTAAATTTAAAGTCTATCTGGCGCTGACCAAACCCAAAGTGGTTGCGCTAATGTTGCTTACCGCTCTTGTTGGCATGTGTTTAGCGCTCCCCGGCAGTTTACCGTTGCAGCAAAGTCTTTTAGGCATGATCGGCATAGCCCTTATGGCGGGTTCTGCCGCCGCGTTCAACCACCTGATTGATCGCAGGATTGATGCCATAATGGCACGTACTCATAAACGGCCACTGCCATCCGGTGCGGTAAACTCTACCGATGTATTTTTATTTGCTACATCCATTGGGGCCGTTGGTTTTATTACTCTGTTTTGGGGAGTAAACGCCCTTACAGCTTGGCTTACATTTGCCAGTCTGCTTGGCTATGCAGTGGTGTACACCATGTTCCTTAAACGCTCCACGCCACAAAACATTGTAATTGCAGGAATTGCTGGGGCAATGCCACCGCTACTGGGATGGACAGCGGTAACTGGAGAATTGCACGGTAACGCATGGTTACTGGTGATGATTATTTTTACATGGACGCCGCCCCATTTCTGGGCCTTAGCCATTCACCGTAAAGATGATTACGCCAAAGCAGACATTCCAATGCTGCCAGTGACCCATGGCGTTGAGTACACCAAAACCAGTATTTTGCTTTATACCATTTTGCTGTTCATTGTCTGTATGCTGCCCGCCTTAGTTGGCATGAGTGGCATGATCTACTTAAGCTCTGCGGTAGTATTAAGCGCTGGGTTTATTTACCACGCCTGGAAACTGAAGTACCAAAGCAACGACAAAACCGCTATGGAGACATTTAAATTCTCTATTTATCACTTAATGTTGCTGTTTGTTGCCCTGCTGATTGATCATTATTGGGGATGACAGAAAGGATTTACCAAAAATTCAGTCTTTGATTAGCTGCGGTTGATTGAAATAAGGAGAAGGTTGCTAAAGTGACCCTCTCCTTAAACTAGGGTAAAATCATTAACCCAGTATGGGTCTAGCTCTGATGAGATCATTTATAAATTTTCAATGCGTCCACCAACATATACTGTCCATCCACTTTTTTAACTTGAATCGTATGAATGCCTCTTGATAACTCATTTACCGAGTAAACAACTTTGCCAGACTCCCTGCTAGTAGCATATGTGTCTACTCTAACAGTGGCTTGATTATCCAAAGTTACATCCATTTTTCCTTGATCAGTGTTGACCTCAGATATAATTTCGATACCTGTACCTTCAAACGTTAGCTCATAATAATCCCCATTTACACGAGTATAAGCGACGTCATCCAAGTAATCAGATAATCCTCTGTTGCTGGAAGTAAACCAAGATCCGGCATACAAGAATTCATTGTTATCATTGTTTAGAAGCACAGGTTGATTAGTGTATTTAATTGCATCCAGTTGCATCCAATTACCATCGAGCTTGGTTAATTTTATTGTATGCTCTTTTTGTTCAAGCCCATTAAGAGCAAAAATTACTTTTTGGGGATGATATCCGGATTGGTATGTATTAACTACTCCCTGAGAAACGCCATCTAGTGATACTGCTATTTTCCCTTGAGAGTGACTTTTCGGCCCAATTATAGAGATATCGCTACCAACAAATTTAAACTCAAAACTTGCTCCATTCTCTCCGGTGTAATGTACATCATCACCGAAATCTCCTGCCCCACGATCATTCGATTCTTGCCAGTTGCCAATATAGCCAATGCTTTGGTTGTCATTGTTTAAAACAACATCATTTTGCTCATTAAACAACCGAGCTTTCAATCCCGTTAATACCCGTAATGAATCTGGAGAAACAGTGCCATCTTCATACATCATTAAATTAAATGAAGTTGGTACTTTTCTCTGTGAATGATCAACAACGGTCGAATATGCAGAGTCCACGGTAAATCTCGGAGTACCTATAGCTTGGTTGGCGAACCTAATACCCCAATCATTTTCCATTCTCAGCATACAATGCCCTTGAAGACCAAGATCACCAGTTGTGGTATACACTCCACTTCCTCCAATCGGTGCTCCCTCCGCTTTACACTCTTCACCAAAGGAAAGATCTTCAAAATCCGTATAATGAGCAATAATCCAAGGATTATAAGAAATTAAACGATTAGGATTGCCCTTTTTGGCTGCCTCCCCCAATGCTTCGAACGGTGCAGGATAGTAAACTAGCCCATCATCAAAAAACCAACCATCGAGCCTCTCTCCATAGCGTTCGCCCATCTCTCCGATGACTGTCTTCCAATAATCGAAAAACGTCGCCCTATCTCCTGTTCCGCTATACATAAACTCTGATGGCCACTCATTAAGCTGCCACCAATCCGTTGAGTTGTAGCCCAAATGACTGTCTTGGCCCGTATGATAATAAAGATAGAAACCAATACCCTCTCTATCTAGCGCATCGGCAACATCACCAATTAGATCACGCATTGAAGTGCGATCTGAGTTACCTAGTAGTTGCTCCAAAGCTGATATCGGAGCGTTAATCTCATAAGTCCACCATGTCGCAGACCAAATAACATATTGCGCGCCTGTTTCAGTCACCATGTTAACAAACCTAGCTACATCAAAGTCATCTGCCTGAGCATTTAGTGATTTTTCTGGACCATTTTGTGGATATCCCCATGCCCCATACTGAAACATCAAACCATATTTATATTGGCTAAACTCGCTGGTATCAGATTTAAACTGAGCCACTCGCTGGTCATAAGCTTGTTTTTTATCTACTTCGATTAGCTCTATTGACTTTAAATCAATATCACCTGAATTTGATGTACGGGTAAATCGCAGAGTATTAACACCAGCAGGAATAGTGATTATGCCTGACAAGTGTCTCTGCCAACCTGCCTTTGATATCGTGTACTTTAAGGAACTTGAAGTGCCTATCACTTCTAACTCAAAAGATTGATTATCTCGTAGTGGCTTCAATAATGTCGTCACGAAATAACTATTATCAACATCACTTTTTACCTGCCACTCTAGGGGCTCTGATGAGTCAATACTCTGAAGCCATGCATGCTTAGGCTGGCTAAAGGTTTTAACCGAGGTCGAACTGGGTCGTCTGGCTGCAGAAGCCATTAAATAAACGACATTGTCCTTAACTTTAGTATGGTCAATAATAATGGGCATTGGTCCAGTCTGTTCAATGACTCCAGCATAGCTGATGCTAATAGTCGCTACAGACGCCCATAACAAAATTAACAACTTTTTCATGCTTCTTACCTCTTTTCCATTGACGCCATTCGCGTGACCTCAAGATGCAGGGCTCAGATCATCTTGAGGCTATTTGAATACACGTTCTAATTAAACCGTTGCATTTTTAGAGTGGTTTCCAGATTCAAGTTCTACTTTTTTCTGGTTAATTTTATTTTTCTCTAGGGTTTGTTTTACTTCATCTAGATAATCTCCTTTTAATTTATAAAAGCGAGAATAGATGTAATATGAAATAGCCGCGACAAAAACAGGGAAAGCTAAAAATAGAAAGCGCATACTTGCTATTGTCTCAGGTGATTGAGTTTCGTTAGGGATATAACCGCTAACGGTCAACACTATACCCATAATAAATCCGGTTGCCGCATTACCCAGTTTAAATTGCATTGGCATTGCTGCAAATATTACTCCTTCAGCGCGTTTACCGGTTTTAAGCTCTCCATAGTCCATACAGTCAGTAAGCATAATAATCATCAAAACCAACATAAAACCATGTCCAGCACGAACCAGTATTGAACCAATAGCAATTAATACAACATTATGTAGTGCGTAAAAGCTTGAATAAGCCAACACTGCACAACCTAATATAGGCAATAAATAGGCAATCTTAGTTAATGCTTCGCGACTTATTTTCTTAAGCACAAAAGGAATAGTTAGCTGGGTTATCACTTCAGCGATACCGGCTACCAGCATAAAAGTGCCAAATAACTCTTGACTCTCTACTACATAGGTAAAATAGTAAACAGCAAAGTACAAGATGGTTCCAACAATATTAAAAAAGAAGAATAACGCTAAAAAGATAATAATTAGCTGATCATTACTTTTTAACATATTCCAAAAATCTTTTAAGGTGTATTGAGGTTTATCTTCTGCCTCTTGATTCTCTTTAAAATTAGTTAAAAGAACCATCATAGCAATAAAGAAAAGAACCGCTGCCAATGTAGCAGTCAGGCTAAATCCACGCCCTTGATCACCATCACCTAAATAATCGACTACCACAAAAAAGAATGAACCTATCACCATCCACGCGACACTAATCATGCTGCGCGGCCAAATAACTAAACTCGCCTTCTCTTCGTCTGACTTAGCAACATTTGGCAAAATACACCAGAAAGGAATTTCAATAGCCGTAAATGCCATACCCCATAATATATAGGTTACTGTGATATAAACATATAACATACTTCCTTCTAGCCATTGAGCATTAAACATAGCAATTATCAATAATGTGTTGAGCAACGCGCCAGTAAAAAGCCATATTTTTATACGACCAAACCGACTTTTAGTTTTGTCTACTAAAATACCCATCAGTGGGTCATTAAATGCATCCCATATTCGGGCAATCAAAAATAATGTACCAACAAATGCGGGGGACACTCCCAATATATCCGTAAAATAAAACATAGCGTATAATAAAACAACGCCACAGGTTATATCTTTACCGAATGCTCCTATCCCATAGGACAGCTTTGTATTTAATGAAATAGTACTCATACCATCACCTTTCATGTAAATTTAATTTTATGAAAAAGAAATTAATATTGAATTTCTACCATTTGATGGCCTGTCAATTTTCGTACTGAAAAAATAACTCTATCTTTTTCTTTCCTAAATTCTAATTCAATATTTTGCGGGACTAAATTTATTGATTTGATGTCAGCATCATATTTAATAGAGATATCCAAGTTATAAATCGGAATAACATCTTCAATGATTAAAGTATCATCCGATTTACGTTCAGGAATATAATGAAGTAGATGCAATACATCTCGATGTTGGTCCTGTTGGGTATTTAATGCAGCAATCAAGCTACTAGGACCGTTGTGGCGTAGTAATGGTTCTGGCAATAAATTATCAATTGCATCCAAAACCATGTGTTTCACCCAAATGGGCGCGTTTTGCACAAATTGGTTAAATACAGGATGACAAAAGTAGATAACATTGCCGCTTTTTACTACACCAGGATAACCTACCTGACCAGAAGAAGGCGTATGCATATGAGAGCAAAAATGCTGCCATGTACGATTGAAATAGGGCGTAATCACATTACATAGAACTTCGCTAGTGGGTAGCATCGACACCTCTAGACCTTTCTGATACATAACATGCTCAGTTTTTTGAAGATGTTTGCCTATTGAATCGCTCGGTAACAGATAATCTGGGCTAAATGGCGCATCTCCAATGTAAGATACTCCAAATAAATCACTACTAAATGCTTGCTCCTCTGGTTTTAAGCCTGACTTATATGTGGCTATAACCTTGCCCCCTTGTTCACAGAAATGACGAAGCTGTCGATCTAAAGTTTCATCTACCGGCACCTCATCAGGCAATATCAGCAATTTGTACTGTTCAAAGTCAGCTTTACTATCGATGATGTCAAATTGATGGCCTCCTTCTACCAATATACGTGTCACGCCATGAAGTACCTTAGCTTGATCCCAAAACTCAACGGTCAAGGTAAATTCTTCAGGATTAAGTACACCAATATCTGTTTTGGCTTTTGCTGCAACACACCATGGTTCAACGTCTTTTACTTGTCGATATACTTCACCAATAAGATCATAGGTTGCTTTTGAAGGCTGACCATTAGGGTGTAGCTGATCACCTATTGAACACTTACCATTCATTGCCAGCATATGGAATACTTCAAACTCCAACGCGGCTTGGTTTTTAAACGAGTGCATGTCTCCCCAAGAGGTATGGAACTTGCCCGTCATACCAATAAAATCATGACCTAAGGTTCTTGCATAACGAACAACAGCAGGAAAATGGCCATATCCCCACTCCCCGGTTGGCAAAGACTCAACTTCAAGATGGCTGTAGTGTTCAATCGACTCTCTTATGTCAGGAGCGATGTGACCTTGATTATAGAAAATCTCACAATCTTGATTAAAGCTACGAATATGAGCGGACATATCCTGTTTAAACTCTTTCATCATCGTAACGGCAAATACCATTCGGTCATCTTTTTGGCTGGGATTTAATCCTTTCGCTTTCATATCAGCTCGACACCAACGACACGAACAATCAATCACTTTTACAATATCGAGAAAAAGCCCTGTCACTGGAAAAATTTCAAATAGCTCAACAATATGCTCTTTTAGCCATGCTCGATATGGCGTGTTAACACACAATGCACGACGAAAAGTAGGCTCATACAACCCTTCTGTCATTTCTCCTTGCTCACCGATAACGTGCCATTCTGGATTATGTATCGAGATATATTCGTCCCACTGAACCGTGGTATAAATAGGTACTCGAATGCCCTTATCCCTCAAGGCCTGAATTTGATCTACTAATAAGCTTTTATTAGTTAAAGTAGGATGAATACGCTCAGAATTGCGCTTTGATGGATAATACATATAACCATGATGACAGCGGGCAAAGCACGTAACTGAATTGACACACGCATCAACAAACACATTAGCAAACTGCTGTTTATCAAATGCAGCTCCTACATTGGGGATGTACTGACTAGTATGAAAGTCAAGATGAACTTGACGATAAGCAATATCTCTCATAAATAATACCTTATTAAATTAATAGTTAGTGTTTATGATGTTCAGCCACAAAATTATCTGCAGGCGCGGCTATCGATAATGGTCGTATGTTTTATTTGTCAGTAATCACGTTTGTTAACGAATTAATGCCACATACTTTGAACAAACTCTTTTTTCCATATTTTGATTTATCAGCAATCAACACTACCTCTTTAGAAATGGCCATTAACGTCTGTTTTATTTGATAGTTATATTCATTAGAGTCCCACACACCTGACTCTTCATCGAAACCGACACAAGAGATAAAACTGACATCTGCGGACATATTTGACAGCGAATTAATTGCGACCGATCCATAAAAGCTGCCATATTTGGCGGAGTATCGTCCGCCAGAGCAGATAACACGAATATTGCTCTTTCTTTCCAACGCCAAAATATTTTTTAGCGAGTTTGTAATTACTGTGCAGTTAATGTTTGGCATTTGCTGAGACAAACACCAACTTGACGAACTCGCGTCTAAACCAATAACCATATGTTCTTTAATTTGAGCTAGCGCTTTTTTAACCAAGCTTTCTTTTACTTTTAAGTTATCTTTGGAGCGCTCAGAAAAAGGACGGCCAACATCGGTACTACTCGCTTTGATGTTCATGACACTGCCGTGTATTCTTCTTATTTCACCCTGCTCATCCAGTTTTCTCAAATCACGGCGCATGGTTTCCACCGAAACATCAAACTTGTCAGCAAGTTCACGAACCGAAACCTTTTCAGATGCATTAATAAACTCTAATACTTTGGTTTTTCTCATAAAATGCCTCCTACAACTGTTCTTTAAATTATCAGTAACATACATGACCGTTAGTGATAATGATCTTTCTACAGTTAAAATTGGTCATTTTTTATGCATTTTTGCGACCGAACGGTCAAACGGTCAAACGGTCATGTGAATGGACTAAGAAAGTAGCATCAGCTCTACAAAGTATCTGTTCAGGTAAGATGAAATTCGGCGAGATAAACGCAAATAGATAGGACTGAAGTTGATGAACAACAGAGTGTGGAGAAAGTGGCCTAGTTCTAAACAAAAAACCGCTCTAGCGAATATCTAGAGCGGTTTAGTTAATTATAAATTAACAGTTAAACTTATTATGTTATTTGCTTGGCATCGGTAAAATTTCAAATAAACCATCAAACTCATCCAATGTGGCAGCCAGTTGCCCAAGTAACTCACTCTCACCTTTTACGCTTGCTTGCCCTGACTCAAATAACGCTTCCAGTGTCGTCTCTCCCAATACCACTTTAGTGAAGTCTGTTTTGTTGATAATCAGTTCAAAGTCTACGCTTGGTAGCTGTTCAACTTGGATATTGGCCATATTGGCATTCGACACTTCACCATAATAGAGCTCCTCAACATCTGGGTGGTTAACCGCAAAATTAAAGTTAAGACCCGCTTGCTCTGCCTTAGTCGCATTTAAACTAACCGCAACAAAATCTAAAAACATCCCCGTTGGTGTGTTGGCAATCACGTCCGCTGATGCCAGTTTAATTGACGGCTGTATCTCACCAGTTCTGAGCTCCGCCGCACCTTGTAAGTAGCTATTTCTCCATGCCATTGTCTCTGACTGGTAGCCTTGCTGCTCAAAGCTGTCGGCTAAAGCAAAGCGGTATTCAATGTTGCTTGGCTGACACTGCACTAAATCGTTAAATAGCTGTGAGGCCTGCTGATACTCTCCCTGTTTAAAGTGAGATTGGCCGGCATTAAACAGCGTATCTTCCCCGGCCGCATTGACGTATACACATGATTTATCAATGGTTTGCAGTGGGTTGGTGTTTACCGGATTCATATCATGATATCCAAGGTATAAATTAACTACCGCACGGGCATTGTGGCTGTATGAGCCGTGATAACCGTTGGTGTGCCATGTATCTAGCTGAGACTGAGGGATAATCTTCTCGATCTCTCTTCCTACATCATTAATCGTTACACCATGATTCGCTAAACGCATTGCCTGATTATGGATAAAGCCGTAATTATCACGTTGTAGCGTCATATACTGCGAGATTTCATTCACGTCAGTCTCTGCATCATTCCAAACTGGAGCCGAATGAGCAGCATGAATATTGTCGACCAAGCCACTGTCAACAAAGCGCAGTTTTAATTCTGTGAGGTACTTAGTCCAAACTAATGCGTCACGCACTTTGGCTCCACGGAAAGTATAGATATTATGCATACCATCGTAGGTCAACTCCGCCGTATTCAATGAACGATACTCAGGCACATAAAGGACAATCTCGGCAGGCGCTTCAGCACCAGGCATGTTAATCGCATGGAAATCCAATCCATCAATGGTGATCACTTTTTCACGCTGTTGAATTTCATCTGTTGGTGCCACCAACGTAACCTTACCGCGGGAGGTACCTAAACCTAATGCATTATCAACGATTCCCTTGGTATTGTTATCAAGCGTAGTGCCGTACTGGTAATTAGCGCGACGTCCCATGGCAGCACCGGCAATCACATTCTCATCTGCCAGTTCTTTTATGAAGTCTTTTGGTGCATAAATTTTAGCCTCTGCATCGAAGTCTCCCGACTCAAAGATACCGCGAGATCCTCCAAAATGATCCGCATGCATGTGTGAGTAAATCATACCGGTAATTTTGTGCTCGCCATTGATAGCGGGTAAATGCTCTTTGGCAAACGCCCACGAAGCTTGTGCCGCCTCTTTGGATAACAGAGGGTCATGAATTACATAGCCATTATCGGTGCGATAGATTGTCATGTTAGAAATGTCAGCCCCACGAATTTGGTACACCCCATCCGTTACTTGATACAAACCACCAGCGGCGTAGTTAAGCATGCCTTGGCGCCAGATCGATGGGTTAACGGTAGCAGGCAAGTCTTCTACTGACATCTCGGTCATATATTCGAAACGATTTTTTAGCTCACCCGCTTCATGAGTACCAAACTCAGCAATCAAGCCATGGCTTGTTCTATCAAATGCGGAGGTATCTTGCCAAGGCAGTTGTTTAGACAGTTGCGTATTTGTCTTTGCAGTATGTGCTGTTGCTGGTTTTCCCTCATAAGTGTCGATTGACGCGTAGTCGTTCGCCGCTGCGCTAAATGACATGACAACTGCTAAAGAAAGTAGTGAAGGTGCAAAATTCGTTTTCATGCTGAGCCTCTTTGTATCTTAATTGGTATAGCGCTAATTTAGCCAATTGACACATAATGATATATAAATGAAACTACATTTAAGACATCACATTTTGTTATGAGTTAAAGCATGATAGATAAAATAGATCTAAATCTTCTCAAAGTATTCTCAACGGTTTATCGTCACCAATCGATCACGCTTGCCGCAGAAGAGATGGAGATGACCCAACCTGGAGTGAGCGGACTGTTAAAGCGCTTACAGCAACAAGTGGGGAGTCAGCTGTTTATTCGCTCTGGCCGAGGCATCGCCCCAACTCGTCACGCGCAAGAACTGATCCGTCAGGTTGAACCAGCTTTAGAGCAAATTAACAACGCGTTAGAAAATCTAGACGGGTTTAATACCGATTATCCACATCGATTTAGGGTGTATACCTCTGAACCGATTATGTTAATGCTATTACCAAAGATTGAGGCCGATAACGAGCTAGGAAAAGTCACTATCGAGTTGCACCCAACCCGCTCGAACGAAGAACAATTGATCAACGATCTCCATCAACGCCGAGCCGATTTAGCCATTGAATTCTCTAACTACTCTTCTAACTCTTTTTTTACAGAAGATCTGTTTATTGATGAGATGTGTATTATTGCTAGGAAAGGACACCCAAGGATTTGCAGAACGCTATCTGAAGATCAGTTTTATCATGAAAAACACATCACTCTGAAGCTCCGCCGAGAGCAGGTCTATCTCGCGGACTACTTTACAACTGAAAACCTAAAAGAGAGAGCCGTAGCCGCTGAATGCACCTCATTGGTTTCACAAATGTCGATGGTCTCAACCAGTGATTGCATAGGCACTATGACCAAAAGCATTGCCGATATGTTTGCAGATAAGATGGAAATTCAAGTACTGTCTATGCCGTTCACAACCACCGCGATTAATCATCGTTTAATGGTTCATAACCGTGATAAAAAAAGCCCCGCAAGCATCTGGTTAAGAGAGAAGTTAAAGTCATATTTTAAGTAATCGATCTAACCGCTATAAGGTCACGAATACGCCTTTTCGATTCAAAAACCAAACTATCTAGCCAAAACAAAAAATTATATTTCGACTTTTATGGAAATAATTATTGACTTTAAAATTACAGCGACTATTATTTCCACATATTTAGAAGTATCGATATAGGAAAACAACATGAGTCCCGAATTCATCACAATGGCTAAAGAAACGCTGGATATGTTCGCGTTTTTAGCAACCGAACTTATCATTCTATTCTTGGCAATCAGCTACCTTGTTGGTGTGCTGCAAGAGTTTATTACCCCGGAGAAAATTCAATCCATACTTAGCTCACGCAATGGTAAGGGATATATAATCTCCGCACTGTTAGGCTCCATCACACCATTCTGTTCATGTTCAACAATACCTTTCCTTAAAGGTTTGCTAAGAGCAAGAGCTGGTTTTGGTCCAATGATGGTCTTTTTGTTCTCAAGCCCTTTACTTAACCCTGTTATTATTGGCTTGTTTGTCATCACTTTCGGCATCAAAGTCGCGGCATTCTATTTTGCTATGGCGATGATTGTCTCGGTATCTGCTGGCTATGCGTTAGAAAAGCTCGGCTTCGAGAAATACGTAAAACCTGAAGCGTACGAAGTCGCGAACGCCACGTCCGGTTGCGGCGCATCGACATCAGATTCATCGTCTAGTTGTGGTTCAACCGCAAAACCGGCCACTGCGTCTAGCTGTAGCTCTAAACCAGAACCAGTTATGGCGTCGACCTCTTGCTGTAACAGCGAACCAACACCTGCGATGGCATCAGCGTCTTGTTGTGACAGTACCGCTGTCATCGCGCCAGTGGCTGATAATCGTTGGTTACGTATTTGGCGTGCAACGTGGAAAGACTTTAAACAAGTTCTGCCTTATTTAATGTTAGGTATTACCCTTGGCTCCGTTATTTACGGTTTCATGCCAACGGATCTTGTTGCTAAGTACGCGGGCAACGGCAACTGGTTTGCAGTGCCAATTGCAGCGGTTATCGGTATTCCTCTATACATTCGCGCAGAAGCAGTGATTCCACTTAGTGCGGCATTGGTTTCAAAAGGGATGGCGTTAGGGTCGGTAATGGCGTTAATTATTGGTAGTGCTGGAGCGAGTCTTACTGAAGTTATCTTGCTTAAATCTATCTTTAAAAATCAAATGATCGCCGCCTTCCTAGTTGTCATTCTTGGTATGGCCATTAGCGCAGGTTACCTCTACACCGTTATTTTTGGTTAATAATGGCAAATCAATCCCCAACATAGTCGGTAATGTAATTCACTTAAGAAGAGCTGCATTGCAAACTAGTTAGAGAGGCTCTTTATACAACAATACACACCCTTAATAACTGGGTGTGTATTGTTTGCTATTGCTGAACCTAATTCTAATTGCCAATATCCTTGGCCATCCATGTCCGGCTATTTCACGCTAACTACTCACTTATCCTAATTGTGGCGGAGTGCCTTCACCGTTAGAAACGACAGCATCAATTTGTATCGCAGCATCCATCGGTACTTCGCACACGCCGATCACCGTCCTTGCAGGGTATTTTCCTTTGAAGAAAGTCGAGTAAACCTCATTAACCCGTTCAATATCACTGATCTCTTTAAGTTGAATAGTCACTTTAACGATATCATCCATTACATGACCAACGTTTTGAATAATGGACTGGATATTTTCTAGACACTGTTTTGCTTGGATCTCGATGCCACCAGAAACGATTTGATTCGTTTTTGGATCGATAGGCAATTGACCTGCAATATGATTATAGTGAGAGAAAGCAACTGATTGAGTTTGTAGGGTATTTACTGGCGCCTGATCGGTACTATTTGCTCTAATCACTATCCCATGTCTGTCTTCAGATTCTTGCGGAGGCGTCCCTTCCCCATGTGATACCACTGCCTCAACTTGAATCAATGCGCCCAAAGGTAATGCAGAAGCGGAAAATACAGTACGTGCGGGGACATAATTTACAGATCTAGCGATAGCCGATTCAGGGAAGAAGGTTGAGTAAACCTCATTTACCATATCAATATCAGAAATGTTCTTAAGGAAAATATTAATTTTGACAATATCGTCAATGGGAACACTGATGCTTTCTAAAATATTCTTAATATTTCTTAGGCATTGATATGCCTGCTCTTTCACGCCACCAGCGACCAACGAACCCGTTGAAGGATCTAAAGGCAACTGAGCCGAAAGGTTGTTGTAATGAGAAAATGCGATCGTTTGTGTCGAAGCAGGGCTGATTGGCGCATTTTCTGTATTGTTCACCACTTTTCTCAATGCACATGGGCTTTGCGGCGCAGTGCCTTCACCATTTGAAATAAGAGCATCTATTTGTACTAGTGCACCCACCATAGGCAAAGCCGCCACTTCAACAATATTTCGGGTTGGTAGATGGTGTTGAAAGTACATTTTATAGACTTGATCGATCATCTCTTTGTCGGCAATATTTTTTACAAACACGTTGATTTTAATGACATCATCGAGAACGTGACCGATGCTTTCAACTATGGCCTTAATATGCTCTAAACATTGTTTTGCCTGCTCTTTAATTCCTCCAGAAATAATTTCACCAGTTTTTATGTCAATCGGAAGTTGAGCTGAAATATTATTATAATGAGAAAAAGCAACTGTCTGTGTTGATATATAGCTAATAGGTGCATCTTCTGTATTTCTTGAAACTTTAATAATTTCTTCTCTCATATCAATAAATCTCCTCTTTGATATGTACTATTATATTTTTCTAATTACTCTTTAATTTATACGACTATGCTATTATCTTTGTGCCAGCTAAGCCACTTATTGACTCTAATGCCAAATTAAGATCTGCCACAACCCCAGTGCCTAACTGAACGTTTTCCACGTAATTAATAATGGCATCAACTTTTGGCTGCATGGAACCTTTATCAAAGTCATGTTTCTTAAGATTTTCTGTTGAAACCACATCTAATTTTTCCTGATCTGACTTACCCCAGTTTAAATATACTCCATCACCATCAGTCAAAATTAAAAAATAGTCCGCATTAATTTCTCGAGAAAGTAATGATGCCGTGGCGTCTTTATCAATAACGCAGTCAATATTATTTGTATGCTTATTTTGTGTTGCGAAAGGTATGCCTCCACCGCCTCCACATATAACAATATTGTCATTTTCTAACGCTTGTTTAATAGCTTTACTTTCATACACTTTTAGTGGCTCAGGCGAACCAACCACCCTACGATAAAATTCCCCGTCTCGTCGAACTGTCCAGTTATACTTTTCAGCAAGTTCATTCGCCTGCTCTAAACTATACACCTGTCCAATATATTTTGTGGGTTCTTCAAATGCAGGATCATTCGGATTCACCTCTACATGCGTGAGAATAGAAGTGATGTCTTTAGTTACCAATTTACGTAGTTCTTGTACCAACATAGTTGCTATCATGCCCTGTGTTTCCGCAACCAGACAACTGAGTGGATAAGAAGGTACAGCCTCATACGAATCGTTCTGCTGGCACAATAAACCCACTTGAGGTCCGTTACCATGAACAATAGCCACACTATAATCTTCACTTAATTTAGCGATGGATGACGCGGCCACTTTTACACTTTCTAGTTGGTTCTCATAAGATGGTATTTGTCCACGACGTAGCAGCGCATTGCCACCTAAGGCAATAACAATTGTTTGTTTCATTTTTAATCTCTCATTAAATATATTTAAATGCTAAACAGATCCCAAGTAATGTATCAATACCTGAAGTGTGACCATGTTTAATAAAACTATTTATTTCAGCTTCTGTTGTTTTTCTATCTTTATTTAAAGATAAAATTAATCGATATAAAGAAAATGACACATTGCCTTTAATTGCTTCTTCTATAAAACTTTTACTAATAGTGGTTGTTTGTTTATTAAGGTCCAGCTTATCAAACTCTTTAGAAAGAAGGTCAATATATCGCCCCTCAAAACCTAATTGATAAATAATCGCTAGAACTCCAACTAAGGCATCATCAAAACTTGGAGTCAACCCTATACCGCTTCCAATGTTATTAGCAATATTTCGTGCTGTACTGTCACTTGGTTGTTTCAAGAAGTTTATTAATGTATCTATTGGCTCTAAGCTATCCCGCATTGTTATATGATTTGAGTAGCCAAATCCATTTTCAATGCTCTTAGAAGAATCGAGTAATGAGTTCACATCATAGTGTGCATTTCCAACATTAATCTTTAATAATACTTTTCTTTCTGACAATAGTATTCTAGCACCTGAAGAAATAATCAGACTATTATCTACGATATCTATTTCAGTTTCCGTTAAAAGCAATGTTCTAACAAAATTGTAATCATTGCTTCCTAACACGATTCCAAACGGAGTCATTAAACTCACATTTGGATGAAGTGAGAACAAGTCATTTTCATTATTAACAAAATTAACAGCATTATTGTGACTACT
Source organism: Vibrio sp. 99-8-1 (assembly GCF_013114595.1). GTDB lineage: Bacteria > Pseudomonadota > Gammaproteobacteria > Enterobacterales > Vibrionaceae > Vibrio. Next base: position 153,024 of record NZ_VTXE01000005.1, read on the forward strand.
TAGTAACCTATATCTGCCGTTCAATATTAAACTCGAAGAAATCGCTTTAGATATTAATGTAATCATATCTATCTTTATTAGGCAGTAACAAATGTTACTGCCTTCCTATTTTTAATTAGGCTTCGATTTTTTCAGCAAGCGCTTCTAGTGCTGATTCAAAACATCCAAGTGGAGCACGAACAGTTCCTGCACCAACTTGACCAATGCCAGGATCTTTATGGGCAATGCCAGTATTGATAAGTGGCGTGATGCCTGTTTCAACGACACGACGAATATCAAGTCCCAAACACGCTCCTTTAAAATTCCATGTTGGGATTTGAAGCATGTCATTATTGTCCAAGTAAATTTCACTCATTTCATCCGATGTTTCTAGGGCAGCATCAAAGCCTCCAGCGCCTACAAATCGAGTAACCCCTGGAGCCGCAATCATCGCTGCACCACCAACACCAAAAGCTTCAGTGATTGCGCTATCGCCAATATCTGCGTTTGCATCATCTTGGGTATAGCCAGTGAAAAACAACCCTTGAGGTGTATTCACTGGTGCAGTGAACCAACGATCACCTAATCCACTAACTCGAATACCGAAGTCTTTACCATTACGAGTTAAAGCAGTAACAATAGAGCCTTCGCCAATGGAAGCCGCAGCATCCATCACCGACTTGCAATACGCCATCGTCAAGTTCAAAAAGAACTGATCTGTGACACTAAGAAATTCAAGTACTTTTGTTATTTTCGGCATCTCTTTGTCTTGACTAGCAATATAAGGCGCTAATTTTTTTGCTAATAGTGCTGATGCTGCGATATTACGCTGGTGAAACTCATCTCCCATAGTAATGGACTGAGCCATAATTGCGGTAAGATCTATGCCTCCTTCAATATTTTCGATAGCTTCATTTAACATCGGTGCGAACTCATCTCGCATCCAGACAAGGCGTTCCTGAACGTCTGGACCATATGCCCCAAAACGCATTACTTTACCGATGCCTTCATTTAGATTGCAATACGCTGTATTACCATGTTCTGTATTTTTAACAATGATAACAGGCATAGTTGGAGAGGTGATTCCCCCCATAGGACCAACCGTATTAGCATGATGGCAAGGAAGAAATTCAATTTCGCCAGCACTTAAAATATCTTCCGCTTCTTTTTCACTCTGTGCCCAACCTTCATACAAACAGGCGCCAATACAAGCCCCTTTCATTGGTCCCGTCATATCTTTCCACACAATAGGTGGACCAGCATGAAGCAGTGTGCGTTTTCCCGCGAGCTCTGGAATCACATCCGCAGCAGGTTTAACTCCAATCCAAAAAGGTCTTGCCGCCTTAATTTTAGCTATTACATTGTTGTTTGATTCATTAATATCGTATTTCATTTTTATTCCACCTAAATTAAGACAATTTTTTCAATAGTTCAGCAAGATGTTGATTACCACCCGCGACCGGAGACCAACGGTAATGAATCGCAGTTGCATTACAAGTCAGCAGATCTTCGGCAAAACTGGCTAGACCAATATTGATAATCTTGGGTTGTGTTAGTAAGTAATGTGGAGTGTCGTCCGACTCTTGAGGTAACTTACACGACATCAAAATCGAGCAGAAGTTAACGGCCTCAGATACTGAATCAGCCACTTTAATTTGTGCATCCTCTAGCATTTGTATTTGTTGTAATCGGTCTTGGGGATCTTGCGCTGTCCCTGTGACTGTCGCGACAACGGCGAACGGTTTATTGCGTTGTTCACGCAGTTCATTTACCGCGTCTACCACAGCACCAGCCGGATCAATATGTCCGCCAAAACCTAGCACCACATCAACAAGCAGAACGCTAAAATCCTGATCAACTAATGCGAGAATTTGATCTGATCGTGTCGAAGGGTCAATCATTGGATGAGGACGACCGACGGTGTAAGCATCATCGCCAAGGTCAATAATCATATGGCCTTGGTCATTAAGCATCTCTCCATTTTTATGCTCCACCGACACTTGCAAAGCAAATTTTTCGGCCACTAACATCCCTGCTTCTGCAGCCAACGTACCGCCGGTATATAGCCCTCGGATCTTTCCACCTTGAAGCGACTCTTCACCTAAGTTCGATAAAACACTAAGCGCGTCAGCAAGCTCGCTGGTTGTTTTTGCCGCTTCATCCAATGTATAAGGAAGTTGTACGTTCCCTATTGCTTTCATCTCAGATTTATCACCAAGGAACAATGCAACAACAGGCTTACTCAATGTCTGCATTTTTTCAATTATCGCTTTTCGAACATTAGCAGCTGGAGGTTTAGATACGAAAGCGATCACTTTTGTATCGTTATCGTTGTCTAATATATCCAGAGCAGCCTTAGCGCTTATTCCGCCAATCTCCTCGGAAAGATCTCTTCCTCCAAGTCCTAATGCATGAGTAATGCCACCACCAAGCAATGCAATTTGAGAGCAGAGCTCCTGAATACCAGTGCCGGAAGCACCCACAATGCCAATACTTCCCTTAGGCATCTTATTTGCAAAAGCTAACGGAACGCCGGAAATACTAGCTGTACCGCAATCAGGCCCCATAACAAGCAACCCTTTTTTCCGAGCATCCTCTTTCAACGCTTTTTCTTGCGCAATAGGCACATTGTCTGAAAACAACATGACATTCAGGCCACGGTCTAACGCCTTATAAGCCGTTTCAGTAGCGTATTCGCCAGCAACAGAAATCAAAGCCAAATTTGCATCAGGAAGTACTTTTTCAGCTCGTGCCCAACTACGAACGGTAGGCAACGTTTTTCCCTTAGAACCATTTGCAATGTTGGCCAGCTCTTCTTCTAAATTTGCGGACACTTCGTCACGTACATCATCAGAATCGACATCAGTATCTATGGAGATACAAATATCATTAGGAGTCGCAGTTTCAAACATCTCATGCCATAAACCGGTTGTTTGAAACAAATCTTTATTCGCTGGCGTCCCCATCATTACGGAAACTTGGTTGACCGAAGGCATACCAGAGAGTTTTTTAGAAATAATCATCAAGCTTACTGAATCTTGAAAACAACTTGACTTAATAAACGCAGTTATCATTTTTAACCTCAATCGAGTGTGTTTCTATGGAATCGAACTCCACCTATTACGCTTTTTTCTCTTTAATACCGGCAAATGAAATCAGGCCGATAATTAAAAGCACTGCTGATAGATAAAAACTTGAAGCAAGGCTTCCAGTTGCATCAGTCATAAATCCGGCAAGGGTTGGAGCAATAATGGATGAGCTCATACCGATAAAGTTAAATAACCCGAAAGCGGACGAGTATTGCGAAGGTTTTACACTATCGGCTACAGAGGCAACTAAAATAGGGTCCAACGCTAGCTTGCCAACAAGTCCATATATACAAATAGCACCAATTACCATTGGCATGGTTGGCAAGTACGCGATGCAAGAAACACTAACAATTGCGGCAATTAAGAGAGGAATCGCCACTACTTTTCGTTTTCCAATTCTGTCTGAGATGGTGGACCAAAGAAGTGCACCTGGAATTGAGACCCAAGCTACAAGTGAAGAAATAAAGCCAATTTCACTGCCTTCAATGCCGCGCTCAGATTGAAGGTAATAAGGAAGCCAAGTAAGAATGACAAAAAAGCCAAACAGAGAACAAAACACCGTTACATAAACTCGCAATAGGTTTTTGTCTTTAATCAACTCCAAAAAGCTGGTTTTCTCGACCTGCTCGCTTGAATCAACGCTCTTTTTCTTCTCTTTTACAAAAAACCAAATAAGTATGCCCACAACAATCGTTGGAACCGCCATTACGTAAAAAGGCATGCGCCATGTAAATCCAAGATCGTAAACAAGCCAGCTTGCAACCATAAAACCGCCAGCGGTACCTACAGCCATACCTGAGTTTATTATTGCTGTACCAAACGAACGCTTTTCTTCTGGAATTTGCTCACTAGACAAACCGTATTGCGGACCATAATAGGTACCTTCACCGGCTCCAGTTGCGCCACGAGCGAACAGAAGCGCAGTAAATGATTTGGCCCATCCAGTAACCGCGGTAAAAACGCCAAAAAAGATAAAGCCCGGAACTAAAACTTTCTTCTTACCGATTTTGTCGCCTAAAATACCTGATGGCACTTGCATGGCTGCGTAAACAAAGAAAAAAGCAGAGTTAATTAACCCTAGTTCCGTATTACTCAATAAAAACTCATTTTGAATATCTCCCATTACAGGATTTAAAATAGTTCGGTCGGCGTACATAAAAACCCAGCCTAACCAGAACATACCGACAGTAACCCACCACGTTGGTATACCTACTTTTTTTATTGCTGATTTATCAATTGTATTTTCACTCATGAAATTTCCTATTTTATTTTGACGAAATCTATTTTTATTTACACCTAATAAAATAGTGATTAGAAGAGATAAATATCACTAAACAACCATTGTTAGAAAATTTAAAACGATCATCGAGCCACCCTTAAAAAATATAAACCAATACACATAAACCCATTTTAAGCCCATGATTAAAAAGAGAAAATCAAGATATCACCTTAAGTTTATTTTATATTTCAAAATAGTCACCCGTCACACAAATCAATATTTCAAATGCTATAATCATCCCAAATTGTTAAGAGATCATATAATGAAATTTAGATTCTTTGTCATAAGATTATTTCTTGTTGTCTATCTTCCACTTATTTCATACTCTAATGTTGCTTATGCAAAAACTATTATTCGCTTTCATCATGACATGGCGATAGATAGCGCACTGCACAAAGGCGCCGTAATCTTCCAGCGTGAAGTAGAAAAATTAAGTAAGGGTGAAATGCTCGTTCAAATTTACCCTGCTAACACGCTAGGAGATGACCAATACTCAACGGAACTATTACAAGTTGGCATTATTCAACTCGCTGTTATACCAACATCGAAACTGGCTAATTTTAGCCCTTCATTAAAAGCGCTAGATTATCCGTATTTGTTTAACGATAGACCAAGTGTTTATAAAGTATTAGACGGTGAAATTGGTCATGAACTATTAAATGACATGCAAAGTGAAGGTATTACTGGCCTTGGCTTTTGGGAGTCAGGATTCAAACAAATTACTTGCAACGACGTATTCAGCCAGCATGAACAAAGAAATGAATCTCCTTTAAAAGGCGTTCCAGTTAGAATTATGGCAAGCGACGTCCTTAAGCGACAATATTTAGCAGCAGGAGCACTACCTTTAGCTATATCCTTCAGTGAGATTTACGTGGCCCTTCAACACGGGTTAGCCAAATGCCAAGAAAACCCTATTGTTTCAATCGCTATAACCCGTATTTATGAAGTTCAAAATGAGCTTCTACTCAGTAATCATGGCTATCTAGGCTACGCCTTTATTGCTTCATCACGATGGTTCAACGAACTAAATAATAATGAAAAGCAGCTTATACGTACTGCTGAAAATATTGCCAGAGATAAACAACGAGAAGCTTCATCGCAACTAGAGAAAAACTATCTGAAAGAAATATTGAAATCAGGAAAAACCCAAGTAGTATCCTCAGATTTCAACCAAGATTTAAGGTCAAGATTTGTTCAAGTGAAAGCAGAAGAAAATATTCAAGTCATAATAGATAAAATTCGCGGGTTAACAAAATGAACACATCAAGATTCATCCACATCACCTTAGGTTCACTAATGTTGTCGATCAGCTTATTATTGATTTCAGAAGTGTTACTACGTAGCTTATTTAACGTTTCATTAAATTGGTCATACGAATTGGCGAGAATATTAATGATATGGATGGTCTACATAGGCGCAGTAGAACTTACTTATCGTCGAAAACATATTAACATCACATTACTTGAAGATAGATTTCCAGTTTTAAAAAGAATCACTCATACACTGACGCTAATAACACTACTATCTATAGGGGTAATTTCCATCTCATTTTTAAACATTGTAATACCTTTTGCTCAAACTTCCCCGACAACCAACCTTCCTACTTGGATTAACTATATTATTATTCCCGTCGTTTTTTTTGCGATGTTACGAAATCCATCTTCAAAAAAGTAAGCCTTTAATATGTTGATAATTTTACTTGTTTGCACATTGCTTCTGCTGATAATAATAGGAATGCCTATTTTTTCTTCTATATTATTTTCATCACTAACCTATTTGGTTTTTCGAGGCGATATATACCCAGAAATCATCACACAAAAGCTGTACAGCGGTATTGATAAGTACTCATTACTCGCAATTCCACTTTATATTTTTGCTGGCAATATTATTTCATCATCATGTGTTGGTGAAAAAATCATCGCATTTATGAAGAAAGTATTTGGTCACTTTCATGGCGGAATGGCAATTTCAACCATTTTAAGTTCCATGTTCTTTTCATTAATTAGCGGTTCCGCACCTGCAACTGTATTAACTGTCGGGCGGCTTTCAACCCAATCAATGATCGATAACGGATACAGTAAGAACTTCACTTTAGGGTTAATTATTAGTACGGGCTCACTAGGCATTGTTATTCCTCCCAGTATATTTCTTATCGTATATGGCGTAGTAACAGGAGCCTCAGTGCAAGAGTTGTTCAAGTACGGAGCGCTAGGGGGGTTTATTTTTGGAGGCCTATTTATGGTCTGTACCGCGATTTATGCTTACGTTCAGGGATACTCTAGAAGTAACTGGGGCTCATTCAGAGAGTTAGGTCAACAAGCGAGAGTATCTGCACCATCGCTATTACTGCCTATCATTGTCATTGTAGGTATTTCGACCGGATTAACCAGCCCCACAGAAGCTGGGGTAATTATCATCGCTTATGGCCTCTTTTTAGGCTGCTTAGTCTATAAAGATTTGTCACCAAAATCCGTCTTTTCGATTGCAGTACAATCCGCATTGACATGCAGTCAGATTATGATCATCATGGCTGCCGCCAGCTTATTAGGCTGGTTAATAGCGGAAAGTAATGTATTAAGCATCGTTTCTTCACTATTTGCTGGTTTTAATAACCTGATTATTCCATTGCTATTACTTAATGTGATGTTTTTGGTACTAGGAATGTTCATTGACATTACTTCTCTTGCCGTTATTTTGAGTGGCATTATTGTTGCCATCAGTAAGAGTCTTGATGTCTCACTCGTTGCAATCGGCGTAATTATGGCCATTACTGGTGCTATCGGTATGTTCACCCCTCCCTTTGGATTAAGTTTATTTGTAGCCAGAGAAATTAATGACAGCTCATACGCAAATACAATTAACTCGCTAAAACCTTTTTATGCCATGTCATGTTTTGCCTTATTAGCGGTTAATTTAATCATTCTAACAATCCTGTAATCAAAACGTAGAGACGTCAAAATGCTTAACTTAGATCTAGAGTCGGTTCGTACCTTTTTAGCCGTTGCAAACTGCAGCTCTTTTAATCAAGCTGCCAAGCAGGTTCATCGCTCTACAGCCACCATAACTTATCGTATCAAAGCATTAGAAAAAGAGTTTGGCGTAGAACTTCTCAATAGAAGTACCCGCTCGGTCGAACTAACCCCTGAGGGAAAATATTTAAAGAGCAGATTAGAAATGCTTTTCAATGACTTCGTAGGGCTAAGTTCAGAGGTTGAGCAAATCAAGAATAATATTGAGCAATTTGTAGGTATTGCGATTAATGAACTGCTATATGACAAATTCGCTGTAACCAAACTCACCAGTTATCTTCATAAGAAATATCCGAATACAGAATTTCGTTTCTTTCGTGAGGTTTATAATGGCGTATGGGGATCACTGCTCTCTGAAGATTCGCAGATAGCGATTGGTGCTCCCGGTTGGCATACTATAAGCAATGACCTCGAATCCAGTTCGATGGGTGAAATCTCATGGATGTTTATCGCATCACCGACACATGCGATTAGTCATCGTCACAATACCCTGTCTGATGACGATCTAAGAAAATACACCGCTATAAATATTGAAGATACAAGTAGACACCTCGTTCGACGCAAAGCATGGTTATTAAAAGGCCAGAAAGAACTTTTAGTGCCTGATTTTGAAACAAAAGTTCTTATGCACACTCAAGGTATTGGCGTTGGTTTCCTACCCAAAAATGTTGCTACCCGGCTTCTCAATTCAGGACAACTCATTACTCGTGGCATAGCAAACCCTCGAAGTAACTCCCCATTATCATTCAGTTGGCGTAAAGATGCGCAAGGTAAAGTTGTGTCTGAATTAAAAGAAATGATTAGAACTGAGCACCCGTTACTCACACCTTTTTATGCAAACATTGATAAATAAGATACAGTTTCGACACAAAAACCGATGATATAACGCTCTAAAAATAGTAATTGTAATACATCGCCAACTCAGTCGTTATTTTATGAGTTACATTAGACATCCGTAACTATGGAAGCCAAGTTTGGCTACAACTTTACCTTACCAATAACCATGGGTTATGCACACGGTTTTGATACTAAGCTAGGTAAAGACAAGTTTTACGTCAGCGTGGTAAGTTACTTCTAACGACATTCTGTAAACAAGCACTTCAATGGCTGATCAAGATTCTTATTGTCGACGATTAGCCATTTTTTAGCTTTTCGAATATGCTATCAGCTAATTAAAAAGTACCGAAAAGAGCTTTCCGCAAGCTTGCTTGTGCTTCTCATCTGACATTCTTGCCAAGTTTATCTGTTTCCATTTTAAAGCTGGAAGCTCATTTACACCATTTAAGCCAAGTAGCTCCCATTTAGGGGATAGATTTTTAAATGACCACAGAAATTCCTTTTCATCTTTAGTCAAACCTTGATGGATAAGTTGTACCAACCGCTCTCTTACTGAAACTAACTCTTTCAACGGAATATCATGCTTAGCCATGCTGACAAACTCACCTGCATATAACGCTGCTATATCTTTAAATTGCGGTCTAAGTAATTCTGCCATTGGTCGATTGTGGCTAGACAAATACACCAGTAAAGCCTTGCGAATATCGTCAGTTAAACCTTCATTTTCAAGCAACCACTTTACATCAAACAAGTCTCTTGGATGTTGGCGATCAAGCGCTGCAACTATTTTTCCTGCATACAGATCAGCTAATGCCACTACCGGCATTTCTGCGTAACCAAATTCATCTTCTGCCGCCTCACATATTTCCATGATCTGAGGTTCAAATACGGTTCCACGCAATACAGGAGAAAGCTCTATTTTAATCTGTACTCCGTTACGTGTAACAATCAACCTAAGTGCATCACTTTTGTCTCTATATGACTCTGTAATCTCAATATCGCTAAGCTTATTTTTCAGTTCAGTTCCAATCGCATCTAATGCATTTCGGATATCTTGTAAGGCTTTCTCCCGCTGACTCGTTGGTAAGTAAACAAGGTCAATATCCACAGAAAAGCGCGGGAGTTCCCTAACAAATAAGTTAATAGCTGTACCACCCTTTAAAGCAAAGCAAGATTGCTGCGCAACGAACGGAATAACTTGTATAAGTAATTGTACTTGCTTGTAATAAATACTTGTTCTATCCATCATCGGTATTTATCTCCTTTCTTACTCGCTACTCACCATCATATGTGCGGGTACAGTAATCAAATAATCTTTGTCTAACTTGCCACCTTTCGCGACAACACGTTTACCAGAACCCAAGTCATAGCAACTTATATCTAATTTTTTAAACCACGGATAATTTTGCCGCTTAGCAAACCAAAAAAAGAGTCGCTTTACTTTTACATTTTTGCAAGCAGTTAATAGCGTATTAAGTTTTCTCGGTGATAGGTTTATTAGCCCCTGCATAAGTTCATCTGCATGTTCGAAGCTAACGGCTTCAGGCACGTTGAGTAATACTTCAAGTATTGCTTTTTCAGGACACGAAAAATAAACAGGTGGAAGTTCCTGCTGCCACACATGCTCTTTGATGAATACTCTATTTTGTAACAATTCATCTGACCAAAGCATTCTCGTACTATGCCTTTCAAAAGTAGAAGGAAGAGATAAACGCGCCAGCCATGTTGGCAGTTTGTCTTTCGTATATAAATGAACATGCGAATTATTATTCAGCAACACATACTGCGATAGTCCAGACAGTGCCAATGCAGATAAACCTCCCACTATTTCAGGGGGCAGTTTACTATCATTTTTCATATTCATGTATTGCATAGATGCTACAACACCCTCCCAACTTATAGAGCGAGAGTATTGGCAATAAACACCTGAAGACAATAACAACAAAGTATCTGTTTTAACTGCATTATCTATTGCGTGTAAAGTTAATCCTTTTTCAACAAGCCATTTTTTTGTAACTAACATTCCATAGGGCAACAGAACTTTAAGTGCCTGCTTATATGTCGTTTTTAGGGAACTGTGTTGTGTTTTCATACACTCTACCAAGCTAAAGGCCTTCCAAGGGTTTACAAATTGAACATATCACGGCGTTTTTCGCCGTAAAATTAAGCATATATAAACCCAGTATAATCAATATAGTTTATCATTTATATATTTTACGGCGATAATCACCGTAAAAAAGAAGAAAGGTAAACTCATGATATAAGTTTAGATTGTTATTGCCGTTCTAAATAAACTTACACCGTGATGGTGTATTTGAATGAAGCGATCACCCTTAATGAACAACAAAATAGTAAAGATCTAGAATAGTGGAACGGGACAGATTAAATATGCGTTATAAGATTTTAATCGCAAATAACAAACTTGATGCATAGTAAGCTTTACAACCTCATAATGATAAATGGAGTTAATTATGCCTGGTGCTTTTGCCCACATAACCGCCGTTAATGTGGCCTCTGCCAACACTGCATTACAGGGATTAAGTATGCCTAACAATGCCAAAAAAGCGTTGGCCCAAAACAAACGGTACGTAGAACTTGGTTGTGTAAGCCCCGACTACCCTTACCTCGCGATCATGGACTCGGCACAAAACAAATGGGCCGACGAAATGCATTACAACAACGTCGGCAAACTCATTAATGCCCTCATCCAGCAAGTCAAAACGGTGGATAGCGAACAGTTCGATAAAGCCTTCGCGTGGCTCTGCGGGTTTGTTGCACACGTAGCAGCCGATATCACCATTCATCCGGTTGTTGAAATGAAAGTTGGCCCCTATGCAGAAAATGCCAAACAGCATCGAATTTGCGAGATGAATCAAGATGCGTACATCTGGCCTTTAAGAATGCAGCTGGGCGACATTGGCTTCGCTGACCGAGTAAAAGAGAATATTGGCAGCTGCGTCGACAGCAATGACGACCGTTTGATTGACCCTGTTATCAATACCATTTGGTGTGCCGCCCTTTCTACTGTTTATGCCGATTACGCGCAACAGTGTCAACCCGACATTAACGCATGGCACAAAGGCTTCCAACTGGTTGTAGACCACGCCGAAGAATCTCATCGCTTATTCCCATGGGCAAGGCATGTCGCGTCTAAACAGGGGCTCACATACCCGCTTCATGAAGAAGTAAACAGCACGTTTATCGAAGGTTTAGAAACACCAGTTGGTCATAAACACTACGATGAGATTTTTGACAAAGCAGTTGAAACAATTCAACTGTTTTGGCAGCAGACAGCAAACGCTGTTTTTGCAGAGCAAACAAATCCGTTTTTCAAAAACTGGGATTTAGATACTGGACGCTGTGAGGATGGACATCTTACCGCTTGGGAGAACCTATGAGATTAATAACACAAATCGCCTTGATACTGGCGCTGACTTCTTGCGCGACTCAGGCAAAATACTCTGATGAAGTCATGTACGATTTAGCTTCCGTGTTAAAGGATGTTAGCCAAGCGGTGGATGGTGAACTTAAGTTTGGCAATACCGCCAACCTAACCAATGACGCGATCATCAAAAATGCCACTTCGTCAAACCCCAAGCAGTTAACTCGACTGGTGGAATTAGCAAAAGAAGGCAACATTACAGATTATCGAATCATTTCCCAGTTCCAAGGTGACAATGCCGTCATGATGATATGCGACGGTGAAGTGGCGCTAATGGAAGACGCCGGTTGCAACGCTGAGTTCGATACCCCCTACTGGAACAACCCTCAACCAAACAGTTGCGCAATCACATTGAATGCTGCTGAGGTGTGTTCTGATTAATATGATCACTATGCAGCGCTAACAAGGTGAAACACGATTATTCGGTGCAAACGCACAATATAAACAACGATTTTAGCTAGGCAGTATTTCACTGCCTAGCTAAATAGCCACACTGCTTGCCATTATCCATCGCAGGTTCTGTTATCTATAGAATTCAATAGAACTCGATACAGTTCGAAACATAAAGTACAAGCTGTGCTTATTCTTTATAAGCGATGGCTTCTACTTCAATCAGCACACCTAAAGGCAGTTCTTTTACCGCAAAACAGCTTCTTGCTGGGCAGTTCTCCGGGAACATCTCAGTATAAACGTCATTAAACAACTGAAAATCTTCAATATTGGCCAAAAAACAGGTTGTTTTTAATACGCTATTTGTAGATGCGCCACCCGCCTCTAAAACAGATTTTAAGTTTTTTAGCGATTGCTTGCTCTGCTCAACAATGCCACCACTCACGACTTTGCCTATGTTTTTATCGATAGGAAGTTGTCCTGATGTAAAGACTAAGCCACCAAAAGCTGTGGCGTGAGAATATGGCCCGATCGCTTCTGGGGCATCACTTGAACTAATGATCTCTTTCATGGTTTTCTCAATAATAATAAATGTGCAGTACATGATAAATCGGCCATATAAGCATATAGCCGTGACTTTCATTCACCTGACATACAAATTAATAAATGATGTATGACAAAAGGCAGAACGCTATAACGTTATCCAGCCAATTGATCTCTAACCAGCTCTACCCAAAACTGAGCGCCAGTCATTAATAGCTCATCATTAAAGTCGTAGTTTGGAAGGTGTAACGCGACACCGCCTTTGTCACCTGTTTTTCCGTTACCAACAAGCATATAGCAACTCGGCACTTCTCTTTGCATAAACGAAAAGTCTTCCGATATACAATAAGGTTTGCAGTTGGTATTAACTTTATCTTTGCCGACAATACCTTCTGCAACTCGCGCTGCAATCTTTGACTTCTCTTCATTGTTAACCGTAGATAAAACACAATTTGAAAACTCAAAGTTGTATTGCAAACCGGCAGAACGGCATTGTCCCGAGACAACACGTTCCATTGAGTGTTTGATCTTTTCCTGTGTCTCGTCAGTAAAACAGCGAGTATCCCCCGACAAAGTCACAACCGTAGGAATAACATTGGCACCGCCATTGGTTTCAATATTAGTAACCGTTAGCACTGCCGGTTGGTGAATTGAATCTAACTCTCTGGTGATTATCGTTTGCAGCGCCACGCCAATGTTACAAGCGGTAATGATTGGGTCTTGGCCTAAATGCGGCATGGCGGCATGGCCGCCACCTGCGAACACTTCAATCTTAAAGTGATTCTCACTTGCCATGACCGAGTTAGGGCTAATTAAGAAGTGACCGACCTCTTCTCCCGGTAAATTATGCATGGCATAGACAGAGTCAATGTTCCAACGCGTGAACAGCCCATCTTCTATCATCGCTTTTGCCCCGGTACCTTGCTCTTCAGCGGGCTGAAAAATAAAGTACACCGTGCCATCAAAATCAATCTCTTTAGCTAACTGAACCGCCGCACCTAATAACATTGCCGTGTGTCCGTCATGGCCACAGCCGTGCATCATGCCCTCGGTTTTAGAACAATAATCTACCTTGTTCTCTTCCTGTATTTTCAGGGCATCAAAGTCAGCTCTCAAGCCGATAGATTTCGTGCTGCTGCCCTTTTTTAAAATGCCAACCAAGCCCGTTTTACCAATATTTCGGTGAACTTCAATACCAAAGCTTTCTAGGGTTTTAGCTACATATTCAGAGGTTACTGTTTCTTCAAATCCAAACTCTGGGTGTTGATGAAAATAGTGTCGCCATTCTATTAATTGTTCTTCTAAGTTCATAAATATCGTCCTTTCATTCGGGTAAAAAGAGAATAACCACTCCCCTTTTTACCCGTATATATTCATCAATAAAGACAATGGCTACTTGCCACTCAGTAATTTGCCATAGCCAGAACAGACGGCCGTTTTTCCACACAACTGCATAGAGTGCCAAAATAGTGCTGAGTTACTCGACACCACAGGAACACCATATTTATCTTCTAGATATTGAATGTGATCCACGGCGCGAAGGCTTGTACAAGACATAAAGACAACTTCTGCTCCGGTATCTTTGGTGAGAATCTCAAGGCCTTCCTCAAAGCTACTTAATGGCGCTTTATGGAGAATATTGTCATCCATGATGCCCAAAGAGGTAATGGCAACCACTTCAAAGCCTTCATCTTCCAACTGCTGAACAAGAGCAAAGTTCACCTCTGTTGGATAAGGCGCAAAAACCGCCACTTTTTTAGCATTAAGGTGTTTAAAAGACGCTTTAGCGGCACTCCAAGGATTGGTGGTAGGGATATCACCGCGCCCTTCCGTTAATAACCCAGAGACTTTCTCTTCGCCGATAACAATAGAGGCAGAAGTACAAGCAAACGCCATAACATCCATTGGCAACCCGTCCGCCACTAACAGTGCGCCTTGGCCAATGCTCGCCGCCACATTGTCGAGCGCTTCAGGTGTCATACCATTTTCTTTAAATATACGAGTGCTAAATAGTGCGGCTTGCTCACCAAGTAAGTGAGACCAGTCGGTTTCGAGCGTATGGTCATTGGCGAGTTGGACTAACCCGATATGCACTTTATCTGGGCGTGGGGCTGGTTCAAATTGGAGTTTAACTTCAAATTCATTGTATTGTTCGAAATTCATATTAATACCCTTTGTTATATCTGTAGTAACTATGCTGCCTGTGGTGGCAATAGGCAGGCACCACATCGGTGCCGTACCTGATATTGCGGAACTCTTTACCTACAACAGCACAAACCTAACCAGTAAAGATGAGTGTTAAGCATTTAGCCTTAAGCCATTAATTAGTTGTTTACTGCCGACTCTGTCGCAGGTTCAAGGTGAACGTCATCACTCTGACTGGTCACATTGATCTCCTTGTCCTTCTTAATGGCGTAAATGATTCCGGTAATAAACGCCACAGCCGTGACAATAACGATGTACAACTTAATTGATGTGATTGAGTTATAGATAAGGATGCCTTGAACAACACCCGCAAGACCCACCATCACATAGAAACCCCATAGCGGAACATGCTTCCCAAACTCTCGCGTTGCCCATGCATCTGGAAACTTCTTAGGCAGCATTGCAATAGCAACCATCATGAAAATACCGATACAGATATCCGTAAGAATATAAGTGTTGGCGATGGTGCTAATGTCCCAGCCAAGAAGGATAGGTAACATAGACGCTAACCAGCAAAGGGTTAGAATTTTCCATGGTGTGCCTCGTCTGTTGGCAACAGCGAAACTCTTAGGGAACCATCCATCGTGCGTTGCCGCCTGAATAGGTTGTACGTAAGAGGCGTAAACACTATTGATGGTTGTGGATAGCGCCATAAATGGACCACAAACCATAAAGAACACAAAGAGTGGAGAAGAAAGAACTTCTCGGGCAACCAGTGTCAACGGTTGGTTAGCCACTTCATCAATAGGAAGAACGCCACTCGCCACCACAGAGACACCAAGATAAATAAAGATGATCGCGATGGTTGTACCGATCATGCCAAACGGAATGTCTTTCTTTGGACGCTTAGCGTATTTACTGAAATACATTAAGTAGTACTGACAGTAGGTAGCAAAAGAGAGCAAACAAGCCGCTTTAAAGATGCCCATGCTGCCTTGGGACGCAAAGTCAGGATTGGTTTGTGGTGTAAGAACAGCAAAATCGACTTGACCAAATCCAATCAAAATAAAGGTTGCGATACCCACCATTAACAAGGTTGTCATCATGTTTTGGAAGCGAGACAGTGTATCTAAGCCAAACAAGTTAATAATGTAGAACACCGTTAAGCCTGCGATGGCACCAGCAGAAGGAGTAACCGTTGGAAGCAAAGAGTTGATGTAAAACCCTAACGCTAATGCATATATAGCGACGGTAGGGAAATAGAGAAAGAAGCTTACAACATACATCCCTGCATATTTTTTACCCAGTATTCTACTGATGAGAGCGTAAGGCCCACCATCTAACACAAGCGCACCACTAGCAAATAGCATTGGAATGTTATAAAAAATACCAAATACAATGGCGATGCCAAATGCTAACCACAATGCATGGCCCGTTAAGCCGATGCCCGCACCGACAAGTGAAAACAACCCAGCACCAACCGTGATACCGATCCCCATAGCCAGCAGTGTCCATTTACCTAGAACACTGTGGTTCGTATCTGCAGAGTTAGACATTGTAGATCCCCTTGTTATCAACGTTTACTGGGTATGTTTCTTCCCGAGTGACGTTCAAAAATTGTTCATTGTTCATATTTTCGCCCTTTTTATTTCGCTTACTTATGCATGCTCTAATCAATAATGATCAGCTCAGGTTCAGCTCGTCTTGATAGCCACTCTGCACCGTCTTCAGTAATCACAATGTTCTCTTCGTGCAACATCATCTTATTTGGCGCATACGTCATACCCGGCTCTAATGTCATGATCATGCCCGGCTTAAGAACAGTGTTATCGGTAGAGGTATTTGACGGTCTTTCTGTTAACTCCATCCCTAAACCATGACCCACCCTGCCAATGTCGTTACCTAGTGCGCCGTTTTCTTCTAGCACCTTCCACATCGCGTTATAAATATCGGTAGTGGTTGCGCCAGGACGACAAGCAGCTTCAAACCCTTTACTGGTTGCTTCATAAGTCGCACGGTAAGCCGATTTGATTTCTTCACTGGCGTAGCCAAACGCCCAGTTACGGTCGAAATCTGAGAAGTAACCATCCCAAACTGCACCAGTATCAATCAGCATTACGTCACCGGGTTCAATCACTCTGTCTGTTGGCCCCATCAAAATGTCGTAGTAGCCATCTGGCCCAGAACCCGAAATAACAAACGGTGTTTCATCGGCCCCTTCCATTCTCAGATCCAAACTAAACTGCTTACAGATATCACGCTCTGTCATGCCGGGTTGGGCATAGCTCGGTACCTTGTCAAACGCTTCGTTTGTAATGCGGCATATCTCGCGAGTTTTCGCTATCTCTGCTTGGGATTTGATTTGGCGTAACTCATGCACAGCAAGGGAGACATCAACAAACTCGCTGCTTACCATGGTGGTGAGTTGCAGGTAGTTATTTACCGGCATACGTAGGTGAGACTCAATGCCAAGTGTCGCGCCAATTCGTCCATGTTTACGAGGAAGCGTATTTAGCGTGTTAGCCAATAGACTGATGCCGTCATCTTCAGGTCTAGGGGAAGACCAAGTGAAAATATCGTCTATCCATGTCTCTGCCATGCCTTTCGCCCCTATTTCGGGAATAACCGCAATAGGCTTGCCTTCTGCAGGGACCACAACGAACCACGGGCGAGTTGGGCTATGCCAAAACTGGGAAAAGAAGCCAGTAAAATAACGCACGTTTGGTTCTGTGGTAAATATCATTGCGTCAAGCTGCATGTCATGCATGACTTTTTGCGCGCGAGATGTTCTATTTTCAAACTCTTGTACAGTAAAACCACGGCTGGGCTTTTTCATATGTACCTCTTTTGTTTACTTTTTATATGGATGAGTACTTAATTAATAAACAATTGATTTTTATAAAATTAAAAATCAATATGGGCAAATTAGCGGATAATAACCAAACTAATATTGCGCGATTAATTTATTAATTATGTTTTCATGTTTATTACTGGATTAATTTATGTTGCACTTAAACATATCCAGTTAATGATTTATTAAGTGCAACTTGTAGAATATTTGATTAATTTATTATTTTTTAATTGAATGTATGGCTTGTTGTAAATCAGAAATTAAATCGTCGGTACTTTCTAAACCTATATTTAATCTCACCAAGCGACCTTCATAATCCTTATTTGGCCTTTCAATTGCTGGATAGACGAGTGCTAAGCTAGTCACCCCACCCCAGCTCATGCCTATTTTGAATAGCTCTAAAGTATCGATAAATTCTTCTACTTGAGTAGCATCAAACTCGTCTTTAAAAATAAAGGAGAAAACACTGCTGGAGCCGGTAAAATCACGTTTCCAAAACTCGTGACCTGGGCATGAAGGCAACGCAGGGTGCAGAACTTGCTCTACGCTTGGGTGTTTTGCCAACCAATTGGCAACTTCTAGGGTAGATTTTTCAAGATGGTCGAGTCGCACAGCAAGCGTTTGTAAACCTCTTAACGCCAAGCTGCAATCATCTGGGGAAACAGCCAAACCTAACTGCTTAAATGTAGAGCCCACTTTCTTTTTAAGCTGTTCAGAGTTAACAGAAACCGTGCCTAACAGTAAGTCACTATGCCCGCCCACATATTTGGTCAGTGCTTGCATACTGATATCTACGTTATGCGCAAATGCATCAAAATGAACGCCCGCAGCGTAAGTATTATCTAACGCGACCACGACATTTTTTTGATGTGCCGCCTCACAAATGGCTGGAATATCTTGCACTTCCATCGTTACTGAACCCGGGCTCTCAACCCAAATAAGCGTCGTATTTTCTCGAATTAAATGAGCAATATCGGCACCTAGCATAGGGTCGTATGCTTCAACTTCGATACCTAAGTTCTTCAGCATTCCTTGCGCCATTTCTTTGTTTGGGCCATAAGCACTGTGCGGAACTAATGCATGGCTACCACTTGGGCAGTTGGCGAAGTAAATTAATGCGATGGCCGCTTGCCCACCCGGTACAGCAAAGGTGTGATGCGCGTTTTCTAGTTGAGCAATGCGCTCGGTAAGTTCTAGTGTGGTGGGTGTTCCATATAAACCGTAGCTGTAGCCATTCTCTTTTTGTTCCCAACCATCAACAACGTTTGATTGTTTATCAAATAATACAGTAGAACCTCGATACGTTGGGGTGACTAAAGATTTAAACCCCGGAGTCGACAACGTTTGAGGTTGGGCTAGCTTGGTTTTCCAATGCATTATTGTTTCCTTAATTATTTTGTTTGTTTACATTTGAAATAATATCCCTTTTGGCATAATAATGGGCCTCGATATAAAGCATGCAAATGAGAAAATTTCCCAATGAATACACCTAATTCGTTAGATAATTTCGATAGAGAGATATTAATCACACTGCAAGAGGATAATAAAACCCCTTTGAGAGTACTGGCGGATAAAGTTTGTTTATCTGCAGCTTCTGTACAACGAAGAATTAAAAAAATGGAGGACGATGGCGTTATTTGTGCAAATACCGCCGTGGTAGACCCAGAAAAAGTTGGCCAATTAATTACAATTATTGTAGAAGTTCATATTGAAAGGTCGCACACCTCTGATATTGAGAAATTAAAAGAGAGTTTTTCTGGGCCAGCAATACAGCAGTGTTATTACGTAACAGGGGAAGCAGACTTTATTTTAGTCCTTGGCGTTTCTAGCATGGTTGAATATGAAATGATTAGCAAAGGGTTATTTTATAATAATAAAAACGTGAAATGGTTTAGAACAATAATTGCAATGGATCGCGTAAAAACAACGCTGCACCAATCAATAAAATAAGAGACTGTAATTTAATTTGTGTATCTGCTTATAATTAAGCCAGTCATGGCTAAGGATAAGCAACATGGATAAGAAAGCTCTAGAAGCATTTGCTCGTGAAGC
>NZ_VTXE01000041.1 GCF_013114595.1 Vibrio sp. 99-8-1
AAACTGGAAGCAAGCGCTGAACCGCTTTATGATTATGTTCGAAGACCGATTAACTGAATACTTGTAACCAATGGCAGTTACACAGAATTATTTACAGGGTCCATCTATACGAATAAAGCTCGGGCTGGTCCAGTCATATAAACACATAGCGTAGTTAAAACCGTTCGCATCACCTGGATAGTACTGCTCTGCCAACTGTTGTAACTGTTCAATCGATTTGGTCGTGCCTGAGGGTGGGTTTTGATAGGGAACGATTTTGTGCTCCATCATCTCATCAAACAATGCCAGCACCTCTGGCGTCACCGCTGGAATAGCATGCAGTTTTCCAGATACGTGATTATCTTGCCCTGTTGCGGTAAAAGTACCATCTAGCTCAATCTCAAACTGAATGTTTGCTTGCTCGTGGTAACGATAACTAAGTCCATTCAACTTAAGAACGAACTCTCCCATCGCATCGGGTTGAGAACTGATATCTTCAATATCTATATAACCCAACCCATTTATCATTAATCGTTGGCCGCTCTCTTGCCCCTCTTGCTTCTCACCGCCTCTTACTTTTTCCAATGGAAAACCATCGCAAACGTAATAGGATACTGCTTGTTTCGAATTAACCTTTACTGACGAAATAGACCACATATTTAATTCCTTTGTTCACCTATACCAAACTAACATTTCATATAAACCATCATTTACTGAACCATCTTCCGCGTACTACTCACATTATAAGAAATCTCGACGTTGGATCTGGTACTGCTTCATCTTGTTATTAAGGGTTCTGCGTGGAAGTTCAAGCTCTTCGGTTACCGTTTGAATATTGCCTTTATGGCGTTTCAGAGCTTGAACAATTAACTGACGTTCGAACCCTTGCACCCGCTCCGCTAGATTATTGCTTGCGGGTGTCACGTTCTGCTGCTCTTCATGGCCTAAAATGGCACGAATAGAGCTGGAACGACTCATTGCTAACACATAACGCTCAGCTACATTTTTCAATTGCCGCACGTTTCCCGGCCAATCGTGATCAATAAGCAGCGCTAGCTCTTGTTCATCCAGTTCTGAATAGTCCCGCTCAAACTGGATAGAAGCTTTACGTGCAAAGTAATCAAACAACATGGGGATGTCTTCTCGCCTATCTTTCATGTCAGGTAGATGCAACTCCATCACGTTAAATCGATAGTAGAGATCCTCTCTAAATCGCCCTTCAACTGATGCTTTGGCTAAGTCTTCTTTCGTCGCCGCCACCACCCATAAATCTAATGCAATCTCTTTGTTCGAGCCCACCCGCTCCAGTTTTCGCTCTTGCAGTACACGCAGCAGTTTTATCTGAAAATTGATCGGCATACTCTCTATCTCATCCAAAAATAGAGTGCCTTTGTGCGCATGTTCAATCTTGCCTATACGTTGACTTTCCGCTCCGGTAAACGCGCCTTTCTCATGACCAAACAACTCACTTTCAAAAAGATTTTCAGGGATCGCACCACAGTTCACGGCCACAAATGGATGCTCACTTCGCACACTAAAGTCATGAAGACAACGCGCAATAAGTTCTTTTCCTGTACCTGTCGCGCCATTGATTACTGTATCGACGGGAGTTTGCCCTAACATGAGCACTTGTTGACGCAAAGCTGTCATCACGCCAGATTGACCAATCATCTTACTTTCCAATGATGGCTTCTGACTGAGCAGCCGCTGCAAATTTCTATTTTCTAGCACCAAACGTCGTTTTTCACTCGCTCGCTGAATTCTGTCCACCAATAGGTCTGGCTCGACCGGCTTTTCAATAAAGTCGTAAACTCCCGTGCGCATGGCGTCAACCGCCATACTTACATCACCATGGGCAGTCACGAGCAACACCGGAAGATCAGGATCTATGCGCTGAACTTCTGCCGCAAATGTCATGCCGTCCATCTCTGGCATACGAATATCAGACACCACTATTTGACGACCATTTGCGGTAATTGATGCAAGAGCAGCCTTAGCGTTCGGGTAATCTTCGACCTCTATCCCTGCCAAGTTTAACCACTGCTTGGTGGCTTTACGGATTGCGTCTTCATCATCCACTAAGACAACGTTAATCGGCTGAACATGATTGGTGCTGTTTATACTGTTGTTACTGTTTTTCATACGTTATATCCGCAGATGAGAGTGTAAGAGTAAATGTGGTGCCTTGATCCGAGTTTGGTGTCACTTCTAACCGTCCGCCAAACTCTTTAACAATACCGTACGAAACCGATAAACCTAGCCCCATGCCCTCCCCCGGAGGTTTAGTGGTAAAAAATGGGTCAAATAGCCTTGGCAGATGATCCGGGCTTACGCCACAACCATTATCGCGAATAGTCATCTTAACTTGGTCTTCAAACACCACAGTGCCAATATCTATCTGACCTTGCTCTACCGACTCTAATGCCTGAATCGCATCAATTGCATTACGTATTAAATTCACAATGATCTGTTCTAGCTTAATGTCATCAGCATTCACTAAAATCGGTTGCTCTGCAGGAGACCAATTAACCTTTACGGCAGAGTGTTCTATTTTTGAATTGAGTATCAATAGCGCATTGTTTATCACGTGAGTAAGCTCGACTCGACCGAATACCCCGCGAGACTTACTGGCAAAATTTTTAAGGTGAGTCACGATACTGGATACGCGACGGATCAATTTATCCACCTCCCCTAAATTCTCTTTTGCTAGCTGGTACTCTTGGCGCTCGATCAATAGCTTTGTGCTGGCCAAAAAGGTCAATGTCGCTTGCAGAGGTTGGCTAATTTCATGGACCAGTTCTGCAGATAACTGACCTAATGCCCCTATTTTCTCTGCTTGCACTAACTCTTCATGAGTCTGCCTTTGTGCTTTCTCTGCCCGGATTCGCTCATCTACTTCTCTTTTGAGTTGAGCGTTGCTCCTGTTTAACTCTTTGGTACGTTGAGTTACTCGCCACTCCAATAACTGTTGGTGTCTAATCCGACTAAAACCAAACAAACCGATAACCGCGAACAACGCCGCCACCAGCACCGAGATCAACATGGCGTTATTTTTGCTCTCTTTTAATCCCTTTAAATCACTTAAGTAATACAAGCTCCAACCAAGGTTAGCAATTTCTCGATGGTGCAACATGTAAGTACGGCTATTGGGTTGAATACTTTTGGAATGAGCGCTATTAAACAGCTTTATGATTTTATTTCCTTGAGGCGATGGAGAGAGGAACTCAAGATCCAAGGCATCAATCGAATGATGACTGTATTTTTTTGCTGCTTTCAATCGCGCCATCACATCAGCAGGTAGGGTGGACAAACTTCGGTAGCGCCATGCAGGATCACTGGCTAAGAAGATCACCCCATCGCTATCACTGACCCATACCTGCTCACCACCCGCTTTCCAGTTTGCTTCTAGTACCGACATGTTTATTTTCACCACCGCAACTCCGACGACTTTTTCATGAAAATAAACAGGACGAGAGAGAAATAAGCCCGGTTGCCCCGTCGTTACCCCTATGGCGAAGAATCGACTGGTGCTGCCTTTAATGGCTTGTTTGAAGTATGGACGGAAGTGATAATCGTTGCCCATAAAGCTAGTTGATAGGTTCCAGTTACTGCTGGCAACAACGATCCCTTGAGCATTCATTAAATAAAGAGCATCGGCATTCGACTCTTGCTGCCAACTTACCAATTTGTTATTCACCGCTTTTGTCGCATTGGGGTGACGTGGCTCTTGTAATAGCTGTAGCACCTGATGATCTTGAGCAACAATAAAAGGCAAGTAATCAAAGCGTTTATGTTCTGCTTCTGCCGTAGAGGCATACAGGTTTAACCTCTCCTCACCAACACGGTGTAGCTCTTGATAATGGGATTGTTCTGTCGTTTTTATTAACACAACAGCCAATATTCCCCCCAATAACAGAGCAAAAAGCACAATCCAACTGTAGGTTTTTTTAGTGCTGGTTTTGGACATCCTGTCTCTCCAGATTCAATGCAGCTTAACTCGGGTCTGTTAATCTAATATTAATATACACCAATAATACGATAAAACGGTGAGTGCGCTAGATGTCCTCGTGATGCCATCAAAACAATAAGCCAAAAATGGCTTATTGATCCATGCATCCATCACAGCAATCAGCCAACTTTGGCTTATCATGGGTTTGTTTCACCACTCCTGTAAGCTAGCTACAATCTCAAAAAAACAAATAGCACCTATTAATCAAAGGATTATAAATTTTATTTTGTAAACTGGCCTTGTTGGCAAAGCTTTTGCTCTGTAGTTGACGAATGATAAATGCTCTAGCCCTACATTTTAGAGCAAATAACGATAAACAAGGACGAAAGTATGAAAGCACTATCAACATCATTGATCACGACCATGATGCTCACTGGTTTTATGGTTGCAGAGGCAAACGCAGCCACTGAATGGAATGTTTCTCTATGGGGAAAGCGCCGCGCCTTTACTGAAAATGTGGAAAAGCTAGCTGAACTAGTAGAAGCAAAAACCAATGGTGAGTTTACCCTTAACATCTCGTATGGCGGTTTATCCAAATCTCGAGAAAACCTAGATGGTATCTCATTTGGCGCTTTTGAAATGGCTCAGTTTTGTGCCTTTTATCATCCAGATAAAAACCCAACAATCACGGTAACCGAACTGCCTTTCTCACAAGATGTGTCATTAGCACGAGTCAGTGAGATCTACTCACAGGTATTTAAACATCCTATCGTTAAGAAAGATTTAGCTCGCTGGAACGCCACACTGCTAATGCCTACGCCATTACCGCAATACAATATTGTCAGTAAGGGCGATACCTTAACGTCGTTAGATGACTTTAAAGGTCTTCGAGTACGTGGCCCTGGTGGCATTATGGGAGTACTTGGTAAATTAGACGCCGTGAAAACCGGGGTTCCTTTCTCTGAAGTACGTCAGTCCATGGATTCGGGCGTTATTGATGCAGCCTCATTTGCCCCCCATGCTCACCTCGCAACCAACTCATATAAAGTGGGGAACTGGGCAACAACCAACTTAAACCTTGGTTCAGCTAACTGCCCTGTCGTTGTTAACACTGAAGCACTAGAGATGCTAAAACCTAGCCATCGTGACGCTCTGCTTGGGTCTGTGGACGAAGCTCTGGATTATTACGTTAAGAGCTATGAGAAAAACACCACTGCTAAATACGATGCAGCAGTAAAAGAGCAAGGCTTAACCATGGTCACTTTCAACGCCGAACAAACAGATAAGCTCAACCAGTTATCAGAGTCGGTTCGCCAAGAGTGGGTTGATAAGCATAAAGGCAACTTCGACGCTCAAACGCTATTCGACTATACCGCGAACTTATTCGCGCAAAAATAGTGTCACTACAGGTTAGTTGTGCGATTTGCCAAATGGTAAATCGCCTCTATTGCTGGCTACCATGGACTTGGGCTCCTTTAACTCCAAGCTCGTGCTGCCATTAACCCCTTATATCTTATTCATCACTTAATAAGTAGGAGACTGATATGTCTGCAACTGCTTCTGTTTTGGAAGATAGTTCGGTCTTAAGCAGAACAGATCGCATGTTCTTTCGCTTTGAATCTTTCCTTAATCTCGCTGGCGGTATGGCCATTTTTTTACTGGTGCTGCTTGCGACCGTAAATGTGCTAGGTCGCTGGCTTTTCTCTGCTCCAATTAGCGGCTATGTTGACTGGGTAGAACAAGCAATGGCCTTTATCGCTTTTCTTGGTATCGCCTACACACAGCGAATGGGCGGTCATATCCGCATGGATATTCTGGTCGGAAAGCTCCGTCGTCGCTGGCTATGGTTTACTGAGTTAATTACTACCTCATTAATGCTTATCGTCACTCTCATCCTTATCTACGGCTCATACCTGCACTTTTGGCGTGCATTTTCGATTGGTGACTCTTCACTGGATATCAATTTGCCTACTTGGCCTGCAAAGTTGGCCGTGCCTGTCGCGCTTACTGTTCTTGCCCTGCGTTTGCTACTGCAAATCTGGGGGTATCTACGCGCTTTCAAACAGGGCACAGAGTATCCGATTGCCGTACCGTTAATTGAGTCGGCTGCCGAAGTTGCCGCCAAAGAAGCTGAAACCGTAAGCAGTCACGACTAGGAGATTAATTTTGTCAGAACTAATACAAGCCATGGCAAGCATGGATAGGGTTGAAATTGGCCTATGGGTGTCCGGTGCTATGTTGCTGTTTGTCCTGTTAGGTGTAAGGGTTGCCTTTGCAGCCGCCATTGCAGGGTTTCTCGGCTTACTATGGATATTCAGTGCCAAACTCGGCTTTGAACGCGGCTTTTTAGTGGCACTCAAAATGGCCGGAACCATTCCTCATTCAAAAGTGTCATCTCTCGCCTTATCACTGATCCCAACATTTATTCTTATCGGTTTTTTGGCCTATCACGCCGGATTAACTCGTTCACTGTTTGAAGCTGCAAAGCGTTGGGTCGGTTGGTTACCGGGCGGAATGGGAGTTGCGACCGTGTTCTCTACCGCGGGGTTTGCTGCGGTATCAGGAGCGTCCGTCGCCACATCCGCCGTATTTGCCCGCATTGCTGTTCCGGAAATGCTTAAACTGGGTTACGACAAGCGCTTTGCGGCTGGCGTCGTCGCCGCAGGTGGCACCTTAGCCTCTCTTATTCCACCTTCAGCAATATTGGTTATTTATGCCATTATCGTTGAGCAAGACGTAGGTGCGCTATTAATGGCCGGTTTTATTCCCGGCTTTGTATCGGCATTAATTTATGGTGGTCTAGTCATATTTTTGGCCATGACCCGTAAGGATTTTGGTCCCCCAGTAAAAGGATATACTTGGAAACAACGTTTTGAATCACTCCCCGCCGCTCTCCCGATCTTTTTTGTGGTTGCCATTATTATGGTCTGTATCTACGGAGGCGTTGGCACACCGACTGAGGCTGGAGCACTCGGCGCTTCACTGATTCTTGTTGTGGCTCTCTACCACGGTAGCCGTTGGAAAGAGCTCAAGAGCTCACTTATGGAAACCGCCAAACTGTCAGCGATGATTTTTGCCATTATTTGGGGGGTATTAATCTATGTTCGTTTTCTTGGCTTTGCCGACTTACCGAGCGCTTTCTCTGACTGGATCGTCAGCTTAGAACAGAGCCCAATGCTAACACTGTTGCTGATCCTTTGTGCTTACGCAGTATTAGGCATGTTCATGGATGCGATTGGTATGCTATTGCTTACCTTACCAGTGGTATATCCCGCAATCATTGCACTTAATGGTGGCGTGGATGTCGCAGCGGTCGATTCTGCTTTTGGGGTTTCAGGGGTAGGCTGCGCTATCTGGTTTGGAATAATCGTGGTGAAAATGGCAGAGCTTTGTCTCATCACTCCACCAATTGGCCTAAACTGCTTTGTTGTGGCAGGAGTTCGTCCTGAATGTTCTGTTCAAGATGTGTTCCGTGGATGTACGCCATTTTTTGTTGCGGATGTTGTGACAATCGCCGTACTTATCTCATTTCCGGGAATTGTACTCTGGTTACCGACATTAATAGGTTACGCTTAACGGCATATCACTGGTGGCACATTTCCATATGCCACCAGCCCACTCTCTAGCAGTATATTAGAACCTAGCAGAGTATAAGCACCAACTCTTATACTCTGCTTATAAAGCTAACATTAACCAAAATTACATTTTCTCTCTCGGCATCAGTTTCATTTGGCTGTATTACTTGATAACACCATATGCATCACGGCACTCGGATTTATTTTCTACTATTTGCCAAAACCCGTAGTGAAATCAAAATATCTCTCTTCTTTTCACTTATGATTCACCCTGCATATGGATCATGACGAAATTAACTTCGTCTAATGACACTAGAAGAATAAATTTCACTCAAATGGAAAAACAAAAAACGGGTTTATTATCATACTTATCAGGCAGTCTTTGGTGGGTATGTATTCTTGGCTCTGTTATAAGCTACGCTCTTTTTACTGGGCTATTACCGACACTTTTTACTCGTGTTTGCAGTCTCTGTAACACTCTCTATACAGATCAAATCGAGCTGGGACTACGCACATTTCTACCTGTTGTATTAATGACGTCTGTAACTCTTTTCATTGTCTGGTTCATCCTTTCTGCCATCAGAGCCCAGTTACAACAAAATAACGCCAAAGATAATTTAAAAAATCTCAATAAAAGAGAATTTGCATCTGTTCTCGTTAATTATTACCAAAAGCAAGGTTACCTAGTAAAAATGCTGGTTCACTCCAACGTTGAAAGCGAAAGTGAAATGGATATAGAAGTGACAAAATTTGGTCAAAGTCATTTAATCTATTGTCAGCATAGAAAAACACGGAGAGTTGAAACTAAAGTGGTTAAAGAGTATTACAATCGCTCGCTTTCACAGCAAGCAGATCGAATAACGATTGTCAGCTTAGGGGAGTTCACCCTTAATGCCCAACAGCTCGCACTTAGCAAAAATATCGACTTAATTAATGGCACTCAACTAGCAAAGATGCTGCAACCACTAGATAAACTGTTACCAAAAAATAAAGAGGAGAAAAATAAAGAGAAGAAAAATCAAAAACAGACACTGGCTTCACCACAAAACTAACGTATCTACTCTGCCAATATTACTCTCTTTTACTGGCATACTTGCTACTCTCTGTATTAATCACATCCTCTCGAACTGTCGCAATACTCTGCCAAATTTTTTCGACTAACTTGGGATTATTAGCAACAAATTTACCACTAAAAGTTAAATAGTAATCCTTGGTTTTTATTGCAGGCTCTACTCTTTCAATATTAGCTACTCCGTTGTCATTTAAGTAAGACTGGGCGGTAGTATCTTGAATGGCAATGCTAGGCAAACGTTTGGTTTCTAGCATATGAAAAAGTTGTTCTGTGGTTTTTACTTCTTCTACATTAATGCTTTTGCGTCTGAGCTCTTTTACGATAGAGAATCCTAAATGGGCACCAACAACTTTCTTTTCTGTACCTTTTACGCTAATACCGTCCCACTCAAAAGGCTGATCTTTTAACTTATAAAAATAATAACCTATTGTTGCCACTCGTTTGCTGCGATCAGGTACACCATTCACCATAGGGTAATTAGCGTACTTCGCTCTTTGAGGGTTATAGGAAAAGATAAATCCGCCGTCGACTTTACTGCTTTTTATATATTGTAAAACGCGTTTACCCGGAAGACGTTGGTATTCGACATTTATATCTAACTCATTGGCGACTTTATTAATAATATCGAGCGATAAGCCGGGAGGAAATGGGGTTCTTCCACCATTTCCCATTTGAAATGGATAAGACTGTATATCTGAATAAGCAAGTTTAAGCGTCGTTGCAGCCGCAAAAGAGACGGGCAATAACACTAAAGAGAGCAGTATGTAGGAACGATATCGAAAAACAGCCACACAAGAACCTTGTTTTTTTGTTTAGCATACAAAGGAATAAACAACATTTCTTCAATAAACGTCGCGCTTTTGACGAAAATCCCATTTACCTTATAGTGGGATAAGATTTTTCTGTCATCTTGCTCAAGCTCAATATACTTCTTGATTAAACAAAATTTGTAACTAAAAGATCAACAGCCCCCAAATTAATTACCATTCGCTTAGATGCTTTTCTATGATCAACTCTATTTCACCACGTTTATGCATCTCTGTTAGCAGAGTATTAAACTGTTCTACAAAATGAGCTTTATATGGGTACAGTTCATTGTTTACATTACTAAACCCAAGAAAACTATCTTCATAAGAAATAATAGGGCCAAACTGAACATTATCTAAATAGGCTCGATAATGTTCATCTTTACTCAGTTCATTTAACTCGGTCTTAATGACCAACTCATCGTTGATATAACAATCAATGCGTCCTGTTGCCACCATAAGTAGATTTTGCCCCGCACGACGAGACTCGGAAAGGAACATCTCATTTCTCGCCACTGCCTCAAAAAAGGCTTCTCCTCCTAACAAATAGCCGCTGCTCTGTCCTATGCTCAATCCGTAATAATCATTTGGCCACTTATTTCGCTCTATATCAAAAACCTTTTTTTGACATATCAATACCGTTTTCTCTCTATATAAAGGTGTGGAATAAGGCGATATATATGGACGTCGGTTGGGGTAGTAATAGGGAGGAAAAAGAGAAAACGCGTCACCTGTTTTAAGCAGAAAGAGCCCTCTCTCCCAAGGGACGGCTTTTAAAGTCACCTGGTAATCATCCATCTGCTCAAAAATCGTATTTAATACATCAATATAAATACCTTTGAACACCCCATCCTCTACCCAAGCATAAGGACGATAAGTAGATTCACCATAAATGGTGACATGCTGTTTTTGATTAGCAAAAGAGAAAAAGCTAATAGTGAACAGTAATAAAGAGAAACATAAAAACTTGTACACTATTAACATCACACCTCTATATTTATCCGTTATCTCTCATAAATTATAGACGACTAAATTGATGGCTTAGCAGTCAGCACGGGATTATCCTTACTAATTACAGGCTTTTTCCGGTCATTTTCTGACTCTATTAAGGTTACTCTGCTAAGTACAGGGCAGTTACTCATAATTTGAAGCTATCCACACATCCATATTCATTAGAAGAATTTATTGGTTCGAACAAGTAGAATAATGACATTGCAGTGACACGGATAGTTAATGAAAATCTCTGACCAATTTGATGGCTACAAAACCATACTAGAAACCCTGCCAGATCGCGTCTTTATTATCTCTCAATCCGGGATAATATTAGACGTAATGGGTGGTGATGGTTCTAGCATTGTCTTAAATAAACACGCTCTTGTCCGCCAATCTTTAAATAAAGTCTTTGGTAACGACAAAACTGAGCAGTTTGATGCCGTGATTCAGCGCGCAATTAAAGAGAAGACAGTTCAAGTTTATCAATATTCTGTTGAGCCAGACGTTTTTGAGAAACTATCTAGCACCTCAAAAATCGACTCTACCCAGTGGTATGAAGGTCGAATTCAACTGTTGCCATTTAAAGTAAACGACGAAGCTGTTGTGGTATGGATCTCCAGAAATACCACCCAAAATCACCTTTTACAAGAGAAGCTAAAGCAACAAGCTGAGTTAGATTACTTAACCGGTGTTTTAAGCCACCGCTCATTTTTTGATCGAGCCGTTCACTGCTTCAAATGCAAAAAAAGATACTGCAAAGCGACAACTCTACTGCTGCTTGATATCGACCACTTTAAATCCGTCAATGACACTTATGGCCACTTAGCGGGTGATGCCGTATTAAAAAATACCGCGACCACTCTTCAACAAGCACTGCGTGATGTGGATTACCTTGGGCGAGTAGGAGGAGAAGAGTTTGCTGTATTGTTAACGGATACCGATGTGAATGAAGCTTACCCCGTAGCGGAACGTATTCGTGAAAAAATAGAGCAAATGTTAACTCACTATAAAACGACCCCTATCCAGATAACCATTAGTATTGGCATCAGTGACATATTAAGTGATGATTCCGATATTACGGTCGCTTACGAACGTGCCGACAAAGCGTTGTACCAATCTAAGTTGGCGGGACGAAACCGCACCACCGTCTACCAGCAGAAGTAACACAAATTCAAAACCATAATAAGGCCAAATTGGGCTCATTTATCCGCTCATGAATATTAGCCCATTATTGATTAGATAAAGCTATTTCTTATTATGAAACAATTAAATAGATCAATAACTCCAATTGTAATTATTGTAGACTATAATTTGAACACGAGCTCAAAGGGAAAGTGGTTATGGTCGAACAGAATACAATTTCTGCTTCTAGTAAAGAAAAAAACAGAATTCGTCGCAAAGGCTTAGCGTGGACTTGGCAACTGGCGACGAACGAGTTTCAGATCGACCAAAAAGCTCTAAAAATTGCCTGTGAGATTGAAAAAGACATCAAAACGATAGAAGACTTTGTTTTACTCTTCTCTCAACAAGATAAAGAGACGCTAGTTAACTTATTAAAATCAGCCCATGAAGGAAACTCCCCCTCTCCGGTAAAAGTTAGCTTAGGACAGAATGAATTTGCAATGACAGCATGCATTGTCTCAGCCACCATGCTTAACAAAGATGTCGCCGCTGGCTATCTACAGTTTTTAAATGTATTGCCACCTCAAGAAGAGCTGTCTTCCATCGCATCGCAATTTTTTGAAAATGCACACCACGGTTTACTCGTCACGGATCAAGACACCAAGATCATTACTTGCAACGCCTATTTTGAAAACTCGTCGGGCTATAAACTGTCGGAGCTAGTCGGGCAAAAGACCAACATTTTTAATGCAAAAAAACACTCTTCGGAGTTCTTCGATCAGTTTTGGCATAAATTGAGTAACGAAAATTATTGGTCAGGCCTTATTCTGAGTAGAACGAAAAGCAACAAAATTGTTCCACAAGAGCTTTCAATTCAACGAATCGTTACAAGAAGTAAGAATGTTTATTATGTTGGAATGACAAAAAACCTCTCTAAAAAGCTTTATCGGTTAGCCGGCAAGGAGCACGGTGGTATTGAGCTATTAACGCAGTTACCCAGTGATAGCGACTACAAAGAGAAAGTGAAACAGATGTTCGATAACCTGCCGCAAAATAACGGCTTAATGGTGCTCTGTTTCTCTCCCGAACTTGATGCCACTATAGAGCATGAAGTAAGAAAAAAAATAGCCAGTGCCCTATCGAGTTTGCCGGATAATTTCACCACGGCTGGTTACCTAGGGGGTAACGCATTCTCTATTTGCATTTACTATAAACGTAGTGCTAGCCGCCCCCACTCTCTATCGATATATGAAACCATCAAGGCGGTCTTTCATTTAATCCGAAGTGAAGTTGATAACGATATTTATGATGTGTTATCACGATCTACCATTGGCACATCCGTGGTAGGACTAGACTCAAATGGTTCTGCAACTCTTGTTTCTCACGCCCTACAAGCCATGTATGAAAAGCATTCTCATAATAATAATAATATCTGTTTTTATAATAGAGCACTGCACGACAAGGTTAAAAAAAGAGAAACACTGGAGCAGCTAACTATTGAGTGTATTAAGAACTCAAATGTAGAAGTGTTCTTTCAACCTATTATTTCCAGTGAAAACTGGCAAATCAAAAAGTTTGAAGCCTTATGCCGATTTAGAGACACAGAGGGAAATATTCTCGACACTCAAAAAATCATAAAAATAGCAGAAGATCTCAATATGATTTCCGATCTTGATCTTGTGATGGCAGAGAAATCTATCTCATCAAGACAATTACTGGCAGAGATCTTTGGTAAAAGTGTAGAAATAACCATCAATATCTCTTTGGCAAGCAGCAAACCACTGAAGAAGCTGTTTGCTGATTTGTGTTTGATTTTGGACAAATATAGTGAAGAGATTCCCTTTATAACCATAGAGTTGACAGAGTCATCTTACTTTAACAGTGAAGACACCGATGCGGATCTTTTATTTGAGCTAAGAACAAAAGGGGTACAAATCGCTATTGATGACTTTGGTACCGGATACTCATCATTTGCTTATCTAAAAGATGGTAATTTTGATCTACTAAAAATTGACCGTGAATTTGTCAATGGGATTACGGTCGGCTCTCACAACTACTATATAGCCAAAATGATCACCAACTTAGCCCACACTTTAGGCGTTCAAGTCGTTGCCGAAGGTGTAGAGACACTGCAAGAGATCGTAATATTAAAAGAGTTAAAAGTAGACCTTTTACAAGGGTTCTATTTTAGTAAACCAAAACCACTTGAAGAGCTGACCCCATACTCAGGCTATGCTAAAAAACTCAGTGATCTACAAGGTTCATGTTCCAGCGATACCAGTGAACTGTTTATCTACCCACCAACCCTCAGTGCCGAAAATAACTTAGCTGAAGTCAAAGAGATTTTTGATAACACCAACTACATCGCTCTACCTGTTATTAATGATAAAACATGTGTCGGCTTTGTCAGTAAAGAGATATTCAATTTTCACTCATCACCATCAGTAGGCACCGATACCGAAACCGCACAGGACTACCGCCTATTAAGCAAACCTGTCAGCGCCATGATGGACAGTAGAATAACCCGTGTGCATCGCACTATTAATAGCGGTGAAATTCACGAAAAAATCAGAAATAACTATAGCTTTCCATGGATAGTAATTGACGATGATGGACACTATGTCGCCATCATTGATAATAACAGCATCATTAGTTATCTAAATGATCTGTAGTAACGCTTAAACGAGGTAATTTAAGTGAAACCCCACTAATTACTCTCACTTTGCGAAACTTCATGCTACTAATGTGGTTTCGCATCCTTCTACTTTCATATTGTGTCTATCACAAAAAATGCTCTTCATCGCAGATAAACAAAGGCTTCTTCTCTCTGTTCCTTGAAGTTACCCTGCTATGTGATAGCATCAGCCCTATATTTTTTTAAGTCATATGTTCAATTTATGGAACAAGAAGAACTAATTCAGAAACGAGAGTTCTTTCGTTTACGTTATCCTCGTAATGAAAGACCCAGAGCCAAACTATTAGGGCGCGATTTTTGGGTATGCGAAATTTCAGAGCAGGGAACAAGAATTCTATTTACTAACTCTCATCCGGTTACCCGTGGCATCTCTATCACCGGAAGCATCCGTTTTCATGATGGTGAAATGATAGAAATAAAAGGGCAAGTATTACGCTTAGATGATGGTGAACTTGTCGCGCAATTATCTAAAGGTCCCGATCTAAAACGGATGACCAAAGAACAGATTTACATTAGAAAAAAATACCCCGGTTTTTTTAACAAACAGAAAAGCGTCAATTTTATTAAATAACTGCACAGGTCATTATTTAAACTCAAGAAAATGGGCGCTTAGCCCATTTAACAGCATATATTCATTAGCAAATTCCCCCTCAACGGCTCTGATTTGTTAAATACCTCCAATTAATTTGTAATATAAATCCAACTTCCTCGGTCTATCTCCTCAAGTGTCTATAATAGAAAGTAATAAAAGTAGAATAGAACGTAACTCTATTTAGCTCGGTGTCATACAAAAGTCACCCTCTGTTCATCAATATCACATGTTTATACGCCAACCTGATGATCAAGCTTTGTAGAGTTCAACATATTTCATG
The DNA here is from genome assembly GCF_013114595.1 of Vibrio sp. 99-8-1. GTDB lineage: Bacteria > Pseudomonadota > Gammaproteobacteria > Enterobacterales > Vibrionaceae > Vibrio. The sequence continues at coordinate 15,064 of NZ_VTXE01000041.1, forward strand.
TTTTTAGAGGTAATTTATGCAGCAAACAGCCAGCCCTTTTCGTTTACCAAGAAAAACACCGTTTGGTTTAGGTGAATCCTTTGCAGAATGGGCAACAGGGTTAAGCCAACTTGATAAGCTTTATGCTCAGCGACCTGCCGATTGTGATACCCAACAATTTCTACGTTTTACGTTAGAAGTACTTGGTATTGACTACCAAGTAATGCGAGGCTCACTAAATAATGTTCCAGCGGAAGGTGCCACGGTTATTGTTGCTAATCACCCTTTAGGTGGCGTAGAAGGGGTCATACTGGCAGAAATGTTGCTGACCATTCGCAGTGATATACAGATACTGGCAAACCACTATTTGAAAACCTTACCTGAACTGGATGAGTTATTTATTGGTGTCGATGTGTTTGAAGGTGCTGGTGCTGTAAGAGCAAATATGAAGGCACTTCGAACCGCCAATAAACATTTGGCGCAAGGAGGGTTACTGTTAATGTTCCCTGCAGGAGAAGTGTCTCAGCTCGTAGACAGTAAACAGGGGCGGCTAGAAGACAAAGAGTGGAGTCGTTCTGTTGGTTCGCTTATCCGTAAAAACCGAGCGGTCACCGTTCCAATGTACATTAATGGTCAAAACTCTAAACGCTTCTATTTAGCAGAAAAAATACACCCTTTACTGCGCACATTAATGCTGGGGCGCGAACTGCTCAATAAAAAAGATGAGGCGATCTCAATTGCCATTGGCGATCAGATTAAATTCAAAGAAGTGAACAAGTTAGATGATAAAAAACTTGTTAACTACTTGAGATTAAACACCTACCTGCTCAACGGCTCTGCTGAACAAAATACCCTGTCATTAAATGATGACACTTATGCCACTCCCGTTGCCGCAGCAATGCCTCTTGATACCATCTTACAAGAGATAGATAAGCTACCAGAGACCGCACAGCTACTCATTAGCGGCGAGTTTGAGGTCTACTGTACTGAATCTGAAAATATTCCGTCAGTGATGCATGAAATTGGCCGTCTACGAGAGTTAAATTTTCGCCAAGTGGGAGAAGGGACTGGAGAAGCGCTCGATGTAGATGAGTTCGACAAATCCTACTTACAGTTATTTGTTTGGGATAGAAAACATCAGAGAATGGTGGGAGCCTACCGACTTGGTTTGGTTGACGTGGTAACCAAAAACCAAGGTATAGACGGGCTTTATTCAACCACTCTATTTCATTACGACCAACGTTTTATCGATAAGATGAACTGTGGTAAAGCGATTGAAATGGGGCGCTCTGTTATTGCAGAAGAGTATCAGCGCAGCATGAGCGCACTGCTGCTGCTGTGGAAAGGGATTGCGAGCTTTGTCTATCGTAATCCACACTACACTCACCTATTTGGTCCAGTAAGCATTAGCAACGAGTACAGCCATGAAGCAAGACAACTATTAGCTGAGACCATGACCCTGCATCATTATGATCTGGATACCGCCAATGTGGTTAAAGCGTCTAACCCTTTAGAAAAGAAAAACACCTCGTGGAATACCAGCCTGCTCACCGCATTGGGGGATTTACAGCTTCTCTCTCGTGTCATCGCCAGAGTAGACAGTGGTAAAGGAGTTCCGGTACTGCTTCGACAGTATCTAGGGTTAAATGGAAAACTGGTCTGCTTTAATGTTGATCCCGCATTTAATGATGCATTGGATGGACTGATAGTGGTGAATCTTAAAAAAGTACCACAAAAAACACTTGGTCGTTATATGGGGTCAGAACAGGCCGCTGACTACTTACAACTTCACGGTGTGAGCAACGACTAGAATAAAGCCGTCGAAAAAAGAGCAGAAATAAAAAGAGCAGTAGACAATGATATCTACTGCTCTTTTTTGTGTTGCTCTATTTCTTATGGGCGGATGTTATTTAACCCACTGTTTCATCAGTAACTGCACAAGATATTTTCTGGCATTAAAGCGTTATGCACAGCCAACTTTAGCAGTTGATTGGCTTTCTCAATATCAGGTGAGAAGTAGCGATCCTTATCGTAAAACGACACCTTCTCTCGCAATATGGCTTTCGCTTGCTCGATCAGTGGAGAGGATAAGTTAGGTTTACGAAAATCTAGTCCTTGGGCAGCGGATAAGTACTCTACAGCCAAAATGCCACGGGTATTTTCCGACATATCTTTAAGCCTGCGCCCTGCAAAAGTGGCCATAGAAACATGATCTTCCTGATTGGCTGAGGTTGGTAAACTGTCTACCGACGCAGGGTGCGCCAATGTTTTGTTCTCGCTGGCTAGCGCTGCAGCGGTGACTTGGGCAATCATAAAGCCAGAGTTAACCCCACCATTGTCCACCAAAAACGGCGGTAATTTACTTAATGCGCTGTCAATAAGCAGAGCCATTCGCCTTTCCGACAGACTCCCCATCTCGGCGATGGCCAGCGCCAAGTTGTCCGCTGCCATTGCTACCGGTTCAGCGTGGAAGTTGCCTCCTGAAATGATGTCACCATCGTCAGCAAAGACCAACGGATTATCAGATACAGAGTTCGCTTCGACTTGCAATATGTCCGCAGCATTGCGAATTTGCTGTAAACAGGCTCCCATTACTTGCGGCTGACAGCGCAATGAGTACGGGTCCTGAACCTTTTCACAATCACTGTGAGACTGGCAAATGTCACTACTATGCTCCAGCAAATGACGATATGCCATTGCAGCATCAATTTGACCTCTGTGTCCCCGTACCCGATGAATTCTCGGATCAAACGGACGGCGACTACCCAGCGCCGCTTCCACCGACATGGCACCACAAACGGTTGCAGATGCATATAAGTCTTCCGCTTCAAACAGACCTTCTAACGCAAAAGCGGTGGAAGCTTGTGTGCCATTAAGTAACGCCAAACCTTCTTTCGGAGCCAATGTTATCGCTTCAAGACCGGCAATATGCAACGCTTCAAGGCCAGTAATTATCTTGCCATTATGTCTCGCTTCTCCTTCTCCCAACAGTACGGTACTCATATGAGCCAAAGGCGCTAGATCTCCAGATGCACCAACAGAGCCCTTCTTAGGCACACATGGATAAACTTGAGAGTTCACTAAGGTGATTAGAGCTTCTATGACTTCAAGGCGGATACCAGAAAAACCACGAGATAAGCTGTTAATTTTGAGTACCATCATCAAACGAACCGTTTCGTCCGACATAAACTCGCCAATTCCTGCGGCGTGAGATAACACGATACTTTTTTGTAGTGTTTCAAGATCCTCTGCGGCAATTCGGGTATTGGCGAGTAAGCCAAATCCTGTATTGATGCCATAAACGGTTCTATCTTCGCTGATCACTTGTTCCACCACTTTGGTACTGGCTTCAATATCAGGTATTGCCGCAGGATCAAGAGATAAATTTACCGGTGCTCGACTGATGTTTCGAAGAGCAGACAGTGAAAGTTGTCCCGGTGTTAACTGCAAATTAATCATAGTGTTCATTTCCTAATACTGTCTTTACTTGTTGATCATCGGAAGGTCTAACTGCTGCTCGGCAGCACACTGCTTGGCGATATCATAACCTGCGTCAGCATGGCGCATCACTCCCGTGGCAGGGTCATTATGCAGTACTCTTCCAACACGTTCTGCGGCATCATCGCTACCATCACAACACACCACCATTCCAGAGTGTTGAGAGAAGCCCATACCAACACCACCACCATGATGCAAGGAGACCCATGTTGCGCCACCAGATACATTCAGCATCGCATTTAACAGAGGCCAATCAGACACAGCATCAGAACCGTCCATCATGCCTTCTGTTTCCCTGTTAGGGCTAGCAACTGAACCGGAATCAAGATGATCTCGACCAATCACTATTGGTGCTTTCAACTCACCATTTTTGACCATTTCATTGAAGGCCAAACCAAGGCGAGCTCTATCTTTTAGTCCTACCCAACAGATACGTGCAGGAAGTCCCTGAAATTGAATACGTTCACGAGCCATATCCAACCAGTTATGCAGATGAGGGTTGTCCGGAATAAGCTCTTTTACTTTTGCATCTGTTTTATAAATATCTTCTGGATCGCCTGACAGAGCAGCCCAACGGAAAGGACCAATTCCCTCACAGAATAGTGGTCGGATGTAAGCCGGAACAAACCCTGGGAAATCAAAGGCATTCTTAACTCCCTCTTCCAACGCCATCTGTCGAATATTGTTCCCATAGTCTAAAGTTGCCGCTCCTCGCTCTTGCAGCGTTAACATCGCTTGAACCTGAACCGCCATAGATTGTTTCGCCGCTTTCACGACTTTTGACTCATTCTCTAAGCGCTCTTGCTTAGCCTGCTCCATCGTCCAACCTTGAGGTAGGTAACCGTTTAGTGGATCATGTGCCGATGTCTGATCTGTCACCACATCTGGGGTAATTCCTCGTGCAACTAACTCTGCAAATACATCGGCAGCGTTCCCTAACAAGCCGACAGACACAGGTGTGTCTGATTGAGTGATCATATCCAGCGCTTCATCAAGAGAGGTGGCCTTTTTGTCTACATAACCGGTACGAAGGCGATAATCAATACGAGACTCATCACACTCGACCGCCAACATCGAAAAGCCGGCCATCGTGCCAGCAAGAGGCTGAGCGCCTCCCATACCACCTAATCCACCCGTTAAGATCCAGCGACCTTTACTGATACCATCGAAGTGTTTTTTGGCAATAGAGACAAAGGTTTCATAAGTACCCTGCACTATCCCTTGTGAGCCAATATAGATCCATGATCCCGCCGTCATCTGACCGTACATCATCAGTCCCTGTTTATCTAACTCATTGAAGTGTTGCCAATTTGCCCAATGAGGTACCAAGTTCGAGTTAGCAATCAGAACTCTTGGAGCATTTTTATGGGTAGGGAAAACACCAACCGGTTTACCAGATTGCACCAATAGGGTTTGATCGTCTTCTAACCTTTCTAACACCTCAACAATTTTATCGAAACAGTGCCAATCTCGAGCAGCGCGACCAATACCACCATACACAACCAAAGCATGAGGATGCTCCGCAACTTCTGGGTCTAAGTTGTTCATTAACATACGCAGTGGTGCTTCCGTTAACCAAGATTTCGCGCGCAACTGGGTGCCTCTTGGGGCACGAATAGTACGAGAGGTATCATGACGAGGGTCTTGTGTTGGCATAATAGAGATTCCTTTGTATCTGTGAGCGCAACCTTTCTCAGCTAATCGCCAAAGATTGAGGTAGCTTCTGTTATTGAATTAACGATCTATGTTTTTAATTGCATCTGAGTTCGATAGGCTGTTGGCGATATCCCAACATAGTCGAGCGGCCAATCTTGCCGTCTGATTATCTAGATCGTAGTTTGGGTTGTATTCGGCAATGTCTGCCAAAATCAACTTATCTTGTTGTAATAAAATGGTCTGAATAAATGGCTCAATCGCGTGATAGCTAACTCCTCTCCCTGCCGGTGCACTTACTCCCGGTGCGGTGGCCGCCGGGAACACATCCAGATCAATGGTGAGATAGATAAAGTCACACTGAGTGATGAATTTCTTTAGTTGCTGTAGCTGTTTGGCGGTTTTATCTGCGAGAAATTGATGATCTTCGATGTACCACACATTCAACTCATCTGCCCTTTGAAATAGTGCTCGCGTGTTGCTGGCAGGACTAACGCCTAGGCAAGCATAGTGAAATGGCCAGCCCTTGTTATGACAGTAGTCGGCAATTTGATAAAAAGGCGTTCCAGAGCTAGGCATGACTGTTTCGTGTTCATCACTGGAAAACGCTCTTAAATCAAAATGAGCGTCAAAGTTAATGATGCCAATAACAGGGGGCTGTTCTTGTTGACTTAACCGTTGCGCTAATCCCTGAAAAGACGCCCAAGCCACTTCATGTCCTCCCCCCAATGTAATGACTGGGGCGTGATGCAGCGCTGTCGCTATCACAGTTGCACATTCAAACTGGCTCTGTTCCAACTCATCTCTGTGACACGGCACATTACCTAAATCAACCAGTGTTCTATCTTGATGCCACGCCATACTCGCGAGTGCCGTACGGATAGAATCTGGCGCACTTTTTGCACCAATTCGGCCTTTATTACGCTTTACACCCGCATCACACTCAAACCCGAGTAGACAAACATCCGCGTTGTTATTGGCTAAATTCTCAACTTCACAGTTGGTGATAACGTGATGAACTCGCTCGCCTAACTCACCATCCTCTTTATCCTCTCTTCCTGTCCAATTGAAACCATGTCGACACGGTTTGCCACTACTGTTTTTTTCGTTACCAATAGAACAATCATGGTTAGTCATAGCAAACTTCCCCATTCACCACGCGGCAAACTAATCTATCTATTCCAACTTGGTAACTCAGGTCGGCAGGATGTTCGATATTCCACAGAGCAAAGTCTGCATCAAAACCGGTCTTAATCTGGCCTCGGCTCTGTGAAAAACCCAGTGCTTGTGCAGCATGGCATGTCACTCCGCGAAGAGACTCTTCTGGGGTTAAGCCAAACAGTGTACAAGCCATATTCATCATTAAAGTCACATCAGAGAATGGCGATGTTCCGGGGTTATGATCCGTGGCAATGGCCATCGGCACCTTATATTGACGAAGCAGATCGACAGGCGGTTTTTGTTGTTCCCTTAAAAAATAGAACGCACCGGGTAGCAAAGTAGCGACCGTTTCTGATTCCGCAATGGCTTTCACTCCGGACTCTGTAAGGTATTCAACATGATCAACGGACAACGCACCATATTTAGCCGCTAACGCACTGCCACCTAAAGGGCTCAACTGCTCTGTGTGCCCTTTTATTGATAAGCCATGCTCGATGGCACATTGAAAAACACGCTCTGTTTGCTGAAGGTTAAAACCAATCCCTTCACAAAACACATCAACGCTGTCAATTAACCCTTCCCCTGCCGCCAAAGGGATCATCTTCTCGCACACATAATCGATATAGTCATCTGCCCTACCCTGATATTCAGGAGGAATAGCATGAGCACCGAGTAAAGTAGTCGAGATTTTTATATTGTTATTCTGTTGCAGCCGTTTTGCCGCTCTAAGCATTTTAAGTTCATCTACCACCGTTAAGCCGTAGCCAGATTTAATTTCAATACTGGTTACGCCACTAGCCATTAGCGCATCCAGGCGGGGTTGAGCTAAGTCTACAAGCTGTTCAATAGTCGCCTCTCTAGTGGCATTAACCGTAGATAGAATACCGCCACCTTGCTGGGCTATTTGCTCATAAGAGCTTCCATTCAATCTCTGCTCAAACTCACCAGAGCGATTACCCGCGTAGATAAGGTGCGTATGGCAATCAATTAAACCAGGCGTAACAAGGGTGTCACTGCAATCAAGGTGAACATAAGGCTCATCAGCAAAAAAAGTGTAAAGGCTAGGTTTATCTTGTGATGACTGACGATCAATAGAGTCTATTTTCCCTTCAGAAATCAGCAGTTGCATTGGCTCAGTTACCACATAGCCTCGCGATCCCGACTGCATCGTAACTAGACGGGCATTTTCCAATACTAGATTCATCATGCTCTCCTACTTTTCACATCAACAAGTCACTCATCAACTTAAGCTTATTGTATATACAATTAAATCAAGTATAGCCCAGAGACAATAGTAATGTTATGAAAATGTGATCAAAAGTTGAGAAATAGAGAAAGATTAGCGATTATAAAACCCATTCAATAGCTGAAGAGTGGCAAACTAGCGGTACTAAAATGCGGGCTATTTTGACTTTATTATCTTGAGTAGGGGTTATTTAAGCATAATTTTAGAACTGAGTTGATATTTACTGCCCGGATGATAAAGCAGTGCAGTACTAACCAGTTTATCGTCACTCCAAGTACGACGATTTAACAGCAAACAGGGCTCACTGTCAGTCATGGTTAACGCTTCACGAACCATAACCTCTGGTACTATTGCTTCGACAGTATGTTCAATGGCACTTAATGGACAATTTTCTGATAGATAGGAGTTTGGGGTTGAGTGGGAAAAGTCTTGTTCTAGATAATCTGGAGCATAGATTGGGTTTACCCAGCGTACCTCCAATTGAACGGGCAGAGAATCAGAATAGTGGATAATTTCACTATAGAAAACCTCGGTATTCACCATAACTCCTAGCCTTGTTGCTATCACTTCGTCAGCCACCACTTTTAGCTGTTTGATCACTTTGTTGTGGTAATGCTTACCGCGAGAAACAACCTCTTCGGCAATATTCCGAATATCCAATAATGGTGACTCAGCCTTCTCTTCCTTAGCACAAACGAAGGTTCCTGCTCTCGGTTTTCTTACTAACATTCCTTCAGAGACTAAGTCTCGAATGGCTTTGTTCACCGTCATTCGGCTAACATTAAACTGGCTAGTCAGCTCCAACTCCGTATTGATACGATGCCCGACAGGCCACTTACCGGAAGCAATATTTTTCGATATATACTGTTTTATCTGAATGTATAGAGGCGAGTCTGACATAAGTTAGGTTCAATTTAATTGAATATACAAATAGATTAATTTATTTGGCTAATATTTCAATAGCCATAACCCATTTATTGTTAATTCGTGAAAGTGAGTCATTAAATCGCCCAAAGTATTTTTATACTTTGGGCGATTTAAAATAACGGACATTTGTCGAGTAACGTTATGGCATAACTAAGCGGTAAGTTTTAACAAGGTATGGCCTAAACCGATATTATCCGTTCTTTCTACCATCTTTAGCCCTGACTCAGCGACTATCTCTAAAAAGTCATCGCTGCGATAAAAACGGCTATTGCCATTTGCTAAGCAGGTAAAATAGAGTGAAGTAGCGTTTAAACTGTAAGAAGCCGCTTCATACTTCTGTGCATCCCAAAACAGTTCTAAAACATAAACCACCGAGCCCGGTGCTAACTGCTGTTTCACTCGTTTTAAGATGTTAAGAATTTCCATCGGTGAAAAACAATCTAGGAACTGGCTCATCCACCAGATATCCGCATGCTCAGGTAAGGTTTGAGCCTTATCCAGCATATTGGCAGGGTACCCTTGAATTCGCTCAGAAAAGCCATTCTCTTTAGCGTTCGCCATTGCCATTTCAAGCTGTTGCGGTAGATCGACAATAGTCACGTTCACATCACTATTGTAATTACAACACTGCATTGCCCATTTACCAGTGTTACCACCTATATCCACGATATGTTTAGGGTTAGACTGAAACACTTTCTCTAGCAATACCGGAAATGATCGGTCTGAATAGAAATGGTCAAAAGCAAACCAGCTCTGTTTTGCTTGCTCTGGAAGTCGAGACAAACCTTGGTAGATCGTTTCCCAATCTCCCAGTTCTTTTAGCCCTGCCGGTTTTCCTTGCTGAATAGACTCCGTCAAATGCATCATAGCGGCATAACAAACGTCCGCAGTAAAATCCATGTTCGCCTTAGTCATACCGTCATGCAGTAAGAAAAAACCAAGGTTAGCAAGGGAGTAGTTAGGTTTTTCCCACAACACAATGTTTGCGCTAATGGCCATATCTAGCAACACCTTAACGCCATACTCTGAAACGTCAGTGGATTGCGAGATCTGCTCTACACTTAGTCCTTCCGTACCCGCTTTATCGAGCGCGGTTAAAATACCAAGATCTCTTAATGTGCGGGCAGTATGAAAAGCAATAGGCGCAAAAGAGAGCTTTTGTGCTTCTGTTTTTGCTTCTAGAGCATTAAATGGATCAATATTTTGATTTATCACTGAAAAACCTAACTTAAACAAATGTTGAATAGGAACTCAAAGGTCTACTTTGAAGCTGCCATTATGGATAATTGTTTTTGAATATCAACATTCAAATTGTTTACCCAACGATTGTAATTACGATGAATATTTCCATCACTCTCTTTCAGGTTTTCTGAACGAACATAATTGATAGAGTAAAATTTATTGCTGTAAGTGATGCTCACTTCCGCAAAGTGACTACGCACATACAGTTTTGCGTCAAGTTCACCCTCTTTCACTTCTTTTACCAACCAGTCACGAGCAGAGGCAGCTTTGATAATGGCCGCTTTAACATCTTGACTTTGAAGTTCATAAGCAACTGGAGTATCCTCGAAATTCATTATTGGTTGCACACGATTACAACCAACAACGATTAGAGTCAAAAATAGCGCGGCGGCTAGCTTAAAGAATTTCATAGTATTTCCCTAAATATATGTTAAGAAGCTTGCTAGTATTTCGTTACTACAAATTAAAATCAATATGTTATGTCAATTTATTCTCAAGTAATATCACTAAATATAGACCACTGGTCAGCGAACTCGAAAGGACTCGATCAGCCTGAAAAATGGCAACAATGGGCGATAAATAATCAGTGGCCTGATGAAGGAACAATTGCAGTAGACGCTATTCCTGCCATGACGAGAAGAAGAATGAGTGCGTTAAGTAAGCTTGCTGTGCAAACCGCAATACCGCTACTTAACCAGAATAATATTGATTATCTGGTTTTTTCTAGCCGACATGGTGAGCTGCACCGAAGCGCACAATTGATCCAAGATATTGTACAAGGTGAAGAAGCGTCACCCATGGCTTTTTCTCAGTCGGTACACAATACCGCAGCAGGACTTTCCACCATAATAACCAAAAAGCCGATTCCCCTAACTTCTATTTCAGCCGCAGAAAATACTTTTCAGAGCGCAATATTGGAAGCCTGGAGTTACCTTGAACAACACCCCAGTCATAAAGTGCTATTGGTGGACTTTGATGAGCCTTTACCCGCTGTGTATCAACAGTACGAGACCGATAACTTTCAAGGTTTTTCGTTAGGGTTGGTATTGTCTAAGGGCGATGATTTCTCCCTAACTGCATTAGAAAACAGAGAAACAGATCTAACCAACACTAGCCAGTTACCACAAGGCCTAGCTTTTCTTAGCCATTTTCTGTCAGAGAAAAAAGAGTGGTCAATCAACGCGGATCGTCAGTATTGGAGATGGAAGCGTTGTTAACCATTAATCAATATTGGCGTGTTTTTGCTACCGGTTTTTGTTTCGTCATATTTGGTATTGGTAGCTTACTCCTTAGCTTTGTCATTATTCCATTGCTGTTTCTATTCATTTCACAGCCTGATAGTCGACAATATCGGGTTCAGCATATCATTCAGCTAACCTTCAATACGTTCTGCCGTCTAATGAAACTGTCGGGTGCAATAGACTACAAAATTGAAGGTGCCGAGCAACTTGCACAAGATAGAAACTGCATCATTGTGGCAAATCACCCTAGCTTTATTGACTATGTGATTATCGCCTCACAATTAAAACAGTGTGATTGCTTAGTAAAAAGCGCTATCTGGTCTAACCCTTTTTTGAAACATATTGTTAAGGCTGCAGGTTATATACCGAATCAAGCTTCAGATGATCTATTGCACAGTTGTCAGCAGCGATTCGATAATGGCAATGTGCTGCTAATATTCCCCGAAGGCACCCGGACCACTCCCGGTGTAGAGTCCACTTTGCAACGAGGAGCGGCTCAAATTGCAGTTCGTACTGAGACGGATCTACGAGTTATACATATTTCGGTTTCGCCAAGTTTTCTTACAAAAGAAAAAAAGTGGTATCAAGTTCCGAAGACAAAGCCCTTTTTCCATATTCAAATAAAGGGTAAAATCGATATTCAATCATTTATTGAGCAAACTAATAATCCAACTTTAGCCGCAAGAAAGCTTAATAAATATTTAGCGAAAGCTATTTTTCCAGACAATAAAAACAAAGAGTGACAAGCAGTGGAATTACTACACAACGATATAAAGCAGTTAATTATTGATGCCTTAAATCTTGAAGATATTACCATTCAAGATATTGACACTGACGCACCTCTTTTTGGTGATGGTTTGGGGTTAGATTCAATTGACGCGTTAGAACTTGGTCTTGCTATAAAGAAAAAGTTTAACATTGTTATTGATGCTGACGACTCTAATACTCGACAACATTTTGCATCAGTGGCCAACTTAGCCAGCTATATTTCATCACAAACCAGCCAATAACAGCCAGACCTCATTATGACAGACGTAAATAAAGAACAAATTTTTAACCAAATCAAAGATGCTTTGGTCGAGCTATTTGAGATCGATGAAGCGGATATCACCCTTGATGCCCACCTATATCAAGATTTAGATTTAGACAGTATTGATGCGGTTGACCTTGTGGTTCATCTGCAAAAAGTGACTGGCAAAAAGATCAAACCTGAAGAGTTTAAAGCAGTGCGTACAGTGAGTGATATTGTCGAATCTGTAGACGCTCTTCTCAAGGATAATTAATGCGACAATTGCTGACACTACTGTCTGCAATTGTTCTTATCGGTTACCCATTTGCTATCTACTTTGGGATCGATAAGTTTGGCCTAGAAATTGTCGGTGGATTTTTAATTGCAGCATTTGTTATTAGAATTATCACCGGCAGCAAAGCACAACTTAAAGAATTAAAACAGCTAGCATGGGTAAGTGGTAGCGTTGGCATCATGTTGGCGTTACTTGGCGCTTGGTTTAAACAAAACAGCTGGTTAACCTTTTATCCTGTTGCCGTTAACCTCTGCATGCTTTGTGTTTTTGCTTACAGCTTAAATCAGCCAAAAACAATTATTGAACGTTTGGCAAGGCTACAAGAACCAGACCTACCTCAAAGTGGCATTGATTACACAAGAAAAGTCACCATCGTTTGGTGTCTATTTTTTGTTATTAATGGCTCAATAGCGCTCTATACCTGTTTTCAATCGATGGAGATCTGGACGCTATATAATGGTTTAGTCAGCTACCTATTTGCAGGGTCACTGTTTGCTATTGAGTGGTTGGTTAGGCAAAAGGTTCGAAAACAGTTTTAGCCTAGCAGAAACGGTGTTTTCAGATACGCTCGCTATTTACGTTAAGAACACAATCGAAAAATAAAGAACAGATAACAAATAGGCTCTATTGATGACAAGTAATCAGCAAGTGGCATTTCACTCACTCAGTACACTGCTCTGTTCACCTAAACCGCTCTCCTATTTAGTTGCATTTGATGCATCACACTCTTGGTGCTGGCAGTCCCTATTAAGTGATATTGATTACAACAGTAAAAAATTACAGCAAAGCCAAGCGAAAAAAGTGGCCCTTTGCTGTAGCGATAGCTATCAATTCGCGGTGGGATTTTTTGCCATCGCCTGTGCAGGAAAGAGCATTGTTCTGCCGGGTAACCATCAGCCTGAAGCCTTAATAGAATTATCACAACAGTTTGATCTTTTATTCTGCGATGGAGAGTCAGACGTTAGCGAGCATGTAAGGTCGATGAATATTGACATTGCAACTCCGTCCAATTCAATGTTCAGTTATTCACCGCTAGCGCTGGATGAGATTTCACTGATTCTTTTCACATCAGGCTCCAGCGGAAAACCTAAAGCCATTAATAAAACATTGCACCAACTGGATAGCGAAATAGCCATTTTGGAACAGCTGTGGGGAGAGCAACTGCAACACAGTCGCATTGAGAGTACCGTCTCTCACCAGCACATATATGGTTTGCTGTTTCGAGTTCTCTGGCCTTTATGTGCGGGTAGAGCGTTTGCCTGTCGTAACCTAGAATACCCAGAGCAGATCGCCTCTCATGCCAGCTCAAATACCACACTAATTAGCAGTCCAGCGCTACTAAAACGTTTATCTTTAGAAGATACACCGTCGACACTCACCGCTATTTTTTCTTCCGGTGGACCTCTATCATTTGCAGCAGCACAACATGCGCTACAGCTCTATTCACAATCTCCTATTGAGGTGTTTGGTAGCACGGAAACAGGAGGAATTGCCTTTCGACAACAGCATACATCAGAACAGCTGTGGCAACTTTTCCCGTCCGTCAAAGCACAGTTAGATGATGAGCAGTGCCTGCAACTCTGTTCCCCTCATATCAACGGTACAGATTGGTATCAAACATCTGATCGATGCTATTTTCATGATGCCGTACACTTCCGGTTACTTGGTAGAGCAGATCGAATAATCAAAGTAGAAGAAAAACGCGTATCACTTGTTGAAGTAGAAAATCGATTGGATCACACTAGCTGGGTTAATGAAAGTACCGTTATTCCTCTTGAGGAAAATGGCCGACTCATATTGGCAGCCGCAATCGTGTTAACCGAAGAAGGTACAGATAAACTCCAGCAACTTGGTAAAGGTAAGTTTTGGATACAGCTTAGAAATGAACTTCGTGCCTGGTTAGAGCCTGTCGCGATACCGAGAAAATATCGGGTGTTGAATGATATCCCTGTTAACAGCCAAGGGAAAAAACAGTTTTCACAAATAGAAGCCCTATTTAAAGATAAGTGTAGTTAGTAATGATGGTAAAAAGAAAACCGACAATTTTAGCGAAACAGATTTCAGTATCGCAGGCCTTATTAGAGCTCAAAGCAGATGCCGACATTTTAGACTTTACTGGGCACTTTAGTCATTTCCCTCTTTTACCCGGAGTCAGCCAAATAGATTGGGCTATTTATTACGCAAGTAAGTACTTACAAACGCCAACTAGCTTTAAAGGGTTGGAGGTACTTAAATTTAAAGAGCCAATCCTTCCTGATGGTAAAGTGACATTACAACTTACATGGCATAGTGATAAACATAAACTCTCTTTTCAATATTACTCTGAACAGGATGAAGTCGTGACCATTCACTCTTCAGGAAAGATCAAGTTAGGTGAGAGTGATGAGTGACTTTAGCCCCTGTTTTTTGATCCCCTGTTATAACCATGGTGATACCGTTGCCAAGGTTACTCAGTCATTGAAAGCGTTTTCTTATCCAATAATTTTAGTTAATGATGGCAGCGATCAGTACACCTCATCGGCATTAAATGAACTGGCAAAGCAAGATGACATTCATCTGCTTACCCTAAGAAAAAACCAAGGAAAAGGTGGTGCCGTTATCGCGGGTATTCACCATGCAAATTCCCTTAATTTTACCCACGCTATTCAGATAGATGCTGACGGCCAACACGATGTCAATGCCTTGCCTGAACTGATTTCCGCTGCAAAGTCATCACCTGATTCTCTTATTTCCGGCCAGCCTATATATGATGAGAGCATTCCTAAGTCCCGCCTTTACGGGCGCTACATTACTCATTTTTGGGTTTGGGTCGAGACTTTATCTTTCTCAATTAAAGATACCATGTGCGGCTTTAGGGCTTACCCTGTTTCTCAAACCGTAAAAGTGTTAGATCAATACCGTATTGGTCTACGCATGGATTTTGACACTGAAATAATGGTTCGCATGTACTGGGAGGGCTGTGAGATTGAATTTGTTGATACTCAAGTCGTCTATCCTGAAGGAGGCATCTCCCATTTTGATGCCCTGTGGGACAATATTTATATCAGTAAAATGCATACGAAGCTGTTTTTTGGCATGCTACTCCGAAGCCCAAAATTATTAATGCGCACCATTCGGAGCAATAAAAACTCTTCGTCCGATAGTGCTCATTGGTCTAAACGCAAAGAGCAGGGAACGGTGTTGGGCATTAAAACCTTGCTTGCGGTTTATAGCCTGCTAGGTAGGCGAGTATTTAATCTTTTTCTTTACCCTGTAATTGGCTACTACTTTTTAGTTGGCCGCCAAGCGAAACAAGCCTCGAATCACTATTTGCAGCAACTTGCGCAGCACGCAAGTCAAAACAACATCCAATTGCCCAATAAACTCACCCGTTTTCAGCACCTATTCTCTTTTGGTCAAACCATGCTGGATAAACTGGCTGCTTGGAGAGGTGATTACTCTTTCGATAACTTATCCATTTACGGACAAGATGATGCTCAATCATTAATAGACAACAAACAGGGGGCGCTATTAATTGGCTCTCATTTAGGCAATATTGAGCTATGTCGAGCATTAAGCCGTCACTACACGGATTTAAAAATTAATGCTTTGGTGTTTACCGAGCATGCGCAGCAGTTCAACTCTGTACTCAACGCCATCAATCCGGACTCGAACTTAAACCTTATCCAAGTAAGTTCTATCGGCCCAGACACCGCGATATTGTTACAGCAGAAGTTGGAACAGGGCGAGTGGATCGTCATTGTTGGCGACAGAACCTCCACCAGTAAAGAGAGCCGTTCTATCTGGGCAGAGTTTCTTAGCAAGCCGGCACCATTCCCCCAAGGGCCTTTTATGCTGGCTTCAGTATTAAAAGCCCCGGTGTATCTTCTGTTTGGATTGCGTGATGAGCAGAGTAAATCGGACCATTTTGAGGTTTACTTTGAGCACTTTTCCGATAGATTGGAGTTTCCGCGACACGAGCGACAAGAAGCATTAACACAGACAGTACAAAAATACGCAACAAGACTTGAACACTACACATTAAAAGCACCACTACAGTGGTACAATTTTTTCAACTTTTGGACGTTAAGCCAAACGCAACAAGATAATAAAGATGACTAATATAACTTTTGGCGCAGAGCGCTTAACCATTGAAAACGTCGTAGCTATCTCACAAGGAGCAACGGCAAGCTTAAACGATACCGTAGAGTATCGACAAAAAATTGATCGTGGCGTGGCTTTTCTTGAACGTTTATTAAAAGAAGATGGCGTTATTTATGGTGTTACTACAGGATATGGTGACTCCTGTACTGTTGCGATTCCTCCTGAACTTGTCGACGAACTACCACTGCATTTAACCCGCTTTCATGGCTGTGGTTTGGGAGAGATACTAACCAAAGAGCAATCTCGCGCTGTACTGGCGACGCGTTTGTGCTCACTCTCTCAAGGGGTTTCTGGTGTTTCTCATGAGCTGTTAGAACAGATTGTTACTCTTATAAACAGAGACATTGCCCCACGCATTCCACAAGAAGGTTCCGTCGGCGCCAGTGGTGATCTGACGCCATTATCTTACCTTGCAGCAGTTCTCATTGGAGAGCGTGACGTTATCTATAACGACACCATTTGCTCAACAGAAGAGGTGTTTAAGCAACTTGATATTGCCCCGATCAAACTCAAGCCTAAAGAAGGTTTAGCCTTGATGAATGGCACATCAGTAATGACAGCTTTAGCTTGTCTTGCTTATAAACGTGCAGAGTATCTTTGCCAGTTATGTACAAAAATCACCGCGATGGTCTCTTTAGGCATTCAAGGCAACGACTTCCATTTCGACCAAGGCCTTTTTGCTGTGAAACCTCATCCAGGGCAACAGAAGATTGCACAATGGTTACGAGAAGATCTTCGCTCAGAACGCCCACCAAGTAACAGCGACAGATTACAAGATCGTTACTCTCTTCGCTGTGCTCCTCATGTGATTGGTGTGGTGCAAGACTCACTGCCTTGGTTACGCCAGCTAATAGAAAATGAACTAAATAGTGCTAATGATAATCCTATTATTGATGGCGATAATGAACGTGTTTTACATGGTGGTCACTTCTATGGTGGACATATCGCAATGGCGATGGATACCCTTAAAACCGGTGTCGCGAACCTTGCCGACTTGCTTGACCGTCAAATGGCCCAATTAATGGACTACAAGTTTAATAATGGCCTTCCTTTTAATTTGACTGGGGCAACTGGGGAAAGAAAACCCATTAATCATGGTTTTAAAGCGGTTCAAATTGGTATTTCAGCGTGGACAGCTGAGGCATTAAAACAGACCATGCCTGCTAGCGTATTTTCTCGCTCTACCGAATGTCACAATCAAGACAAAGTCAGTATGGGCACTATCGCGGCGCGAGATTGTCTACGAGTATTGGAACTGACAGAACAGGTCACCGCTGCATCGTTGCTTGCCGCAACTCAAGCGCTAGAGATTAGAAAAGCTCAGCAACAGCTCGATGACGCTCATCTAAGTGACAATATCAAAGCGATTCGTGAGCAAGTGTTGTCTGAATTCTCTTTATTGGTAGAGGACCGTCCATTGGAAGGCGACTTGCGTCACTTTGTTCAACGCATTCAACAGCGCCATTGGTCCCTTTATTCCGACGCCCTATAATTCATTAAAATGAGTAAGCCAATATGAGTGAAGCAGTATTGTTTCCATTAACATCAGAAGTCAGCATTATTACTTCGTTTCAAGATGCTGATCCTATGGGCGTTATCTATCATGGTAACTATTTTCGTTACTTTGAAGAAGCTCGCCGAGTACTGTTGGATAAAATAGATTACGGTTACATTGCTATGAATGACTCTGGTTACATGTGGCCAATTATCGATACTCGAGTTAAGTATGTAAAAGCGCTTCCTTTTAATCATCAAATTACTGTCACCGCAACATTAACCGAGTGGGAAAATCGCCTACGAATAGATTACGTTATCTATGACGGTCAAAGTGGTCAACGTATGTGTAAAGCCCATACCACTCAAGTTGCCGTTGAAATGGAAAACCAAGAGATGTGCTTTGCCTCACCCAAGCTATTTATTGATAAAATAGCTCATTGGCATAAACATGGAGAGTGTTTGTAATGCATCGCGTATGGCTGTTTATTGTCTTGTTTATTTTGTCACCTTTGGCCTTAGCTAAAGTGACCGACCTCGCCTCTTTGCAACAACAATTAGCATCACAGAGTTTAGTTAGAGGTGACTTTTCGCAGCAGCGCCATATTGCTATGTTTGAGCAGCCATTAGCTTCTTCAGGCCAGTTTCTACTGGCAAAAGAGCATGGGCTGTTATGGCATCAAACCTCACCGTTTCCGGTTAGCTTGGTTTTAACTGAAGATAAATTACGTCAAACGTTTGCTAACCAACCGGCGCAAATCGTGACCAAGCAACAGAACCCGATGGCATTTTATTTTAGCCACATTTTCCTTTCGGTTTTTCATGGTGATACAGAGCAGCTAAAACAGCAATTTGAACTGGATTTTTCTTTGCAAGGTGAGCAGTGGCAATTGACACTGGTGCCTTTGTCTGCACCTTTAAACTCAGTATTTAAGCAGATCATATTGTCGGGGCAGCAAGATATTAACCGCTTAGTTTTAGAAGAACTTCGAGGTGATAAAACGGAGATTATCTTTAGTAACCAACGTCATCAGCCTGAGACATTAACGAATGAAGAGCAACAACAGTTTGCTTTCTAATCTACTGTTTTCACGAGGAAAACATCTCGCCATCATCTGGCTTGGTTTTATCCTTGTTTGCTCTGTTTATCTAGCCAAACTGTGGTTCTTCTCTGCTGGCTCTCCTATCGAGACCAATATAATAAAACTGCTACCTGTGGATCAGCAAAACCCACTGGCTGAACAGGCATTTGAAAAAGTCACCAGTAACATGAGCAACAAGGTTATCTTTGTTGTCACAGGAAAAGAAGAGAGTTCGTTATATAGTGCGGCAAAGGCATTAGAGGAAGGGCTAGCAGCAACCCCGTACTTCAGTAAGGTAATCGGAGAGATCCACTCATCTCAACAGCAAGAGTGGAGCAAGTACTATTTTCAGAATAGGTTTCAGCAACTCACCGAAGCACAGCGAATACAGTTAACCACGTCCCCCGATGATCGAATTCAGCAAGTCATTCAATCACTTTACAATCCATTTTCCGGTGTCACCGCACAAGAGTTAGAAGCGGACCCTTTTCTACTTTTTCGAGATTACTTAGCAGAGATAAGTCAGCAATCATCCACCTTTACTTTAGACAAGCGTTTTCTTGCTACTCACTATCAAGGAAAAAAATATCTTCTCATTAGTGCCGAGCTAAAAGAGTCGCCATACAGCTTATCTGCCCAGCAAGCAGTCCCTATAATTAACCAGCTACAAAATACCCTAGCTCAACAATACAACGTAGAGATACTCCATACAGGGGTTCTATTTTATGCTGACTTTGGCACCCAAAGCGCTAAATCAGAGATCAGCACCATTGGGCTATTCTCGTTACTGGGTATTGTTGTTTTAATCGCTACCGTGTTTCGGAGCGTCACTCCGCTGCTGCTCTCTTTACTCTCAATCTCTGTCGGCCTGCTTGTCGCTCTGAGTGTCACTAGTATGATTTTTGGCAAGGTTCATCTGTTTAGCTTGGTATTTGGTGCGAGTTTAATAGGGGTCTCTATAGACTATGCTTTTCACTACCTTACTGACCGTTTAGCCTCAGGAGATAAATGGCAAAGTATCCAAGGACTGAAGCATATTTTGGCAGCAATCACCTTAGGGCTGATCACCAGTTTAATCGGTTATCTAGGCTTATTGGTTGCACCATTTCCCGGATTGCAACAGCTCGCGCTATTTTCAGCTGTTGGTCTTATCTCAGCGTATATAACTGTAGTCGTTTGCTACCCCATCTTAGCCGCTAAACCAAGTCCAACTAGGCCTCTTCCTTGGGGCGCTATTTGGTCTTCTCTACTGCTAACATGGCAGAAGCCTATGTTTAAATTAGGCTTACCGGTAGCAATTTTAATGATCAGTTTGTTGGTGTTAACAGGCGTCGATTACAATGATGATATTAAACAGTTGCAAGCTATGCCAGCCAGTCTTAAGCAGCAAGAAGAGACAATATCTCAGTTAAGCGGCATACACTCTTCGCAAAAAATGTTGCTGCTAACCGCCAGCAACAATGAAGCACTGATGCAGTCTCTAGAACAACTTCAACCTCAGCTTCAACAATGGATCCATGATGGCGTAATTAAGGGGTATCAAGCACTCAATCAATATCTTGCCTCTACACAACTGCAGCAGCGAGATTTTGAGGTAATCTCAAACTATTACCAACAATATGGCCCCCTATTAGCTAGCCAGTTAAAACTAACCGACGTTCCTAATTTTACGGCTCAGTTCTCCCCAGTATCATTGGATGATTATTTAAGCCAAGCCAGTTCCGAGCCGGTACGTTTTCTTTACTTAGGTCAGGTTGGCGAAAGTGTTGCTACTGTCATCTTGTTAAAACAGCCGAGTAATTTAGACACTATCCACAGCTATCTTCAACAACAGCCTAATCTGCTCTATTTGGATAAAGCGGAACAACTCTCCTCACTGTTTGGAGATTACCGAATAAAAGTGATGCAGTTATTGGCTGCTGCTATTGTCGCCATCACACTGGTACTCAGCGTCCGCTATAACATGATACAGGCGATTAAAATCATATTGCCATCGGTTATCGCATGCGTGGCTGGTTTAGCCGTCACAACGCTCACAGGCTCAGCGCTAAACTTATTTAATTTACTGGCACTGATATTAGTGATCGGTATAGGTATTGATTACACGCTATTTTTTGCGGAAAACAGTCGCAATAAAAGTACGTTACTTGCCATTACATTATCCGCCACTACGACTCTGTTATCATTTGGTTTACTGGCGTTAAGTCAAACTCATGCAATACACAGCTTTGGCATCACTGTTTTAAGTGGTATTTTTGTTGCTTGGTTATTGTCACCCATGGCTATTCAGTCCCGTGAACATTAGCTTTTTATGCTTAACATCTCCACTAGCCAGAACGAGAAACAACCCGAGTTTAATGATAAGGCAAAATGTAGGATATCTCCCCTCAATGATTAGATATAGATACAGAGCAAAATCGATTATTAACCTTGTAGTTATGCTGTTTATAGTCGCATTTATCTCCTCATGCAGCCTTACTACAAAGCCTTCTTCAGCCAAGGTTGAGATTACAAAAGATCGATTTGTGCAACTGCCACAACCTAGCCAGTTGGGTTATCAGGTTACCGCCAGCCAACTTATTTCGGCTCAATGGACAACAGCGCAAGGTGCCCAAACACAACAGTTACCAGTACAACTTGAAGTCTCCAATAGTAAAATCGTGTTAGCAGGATTTTCATCTTGGGGAACTCGACTTTTATCTCTCAGCTATCAAGATAGTCAGATTGAAACCAAAGTAATGAATGGGCTAAACGGTGTATTGCCAGATCCTGAACAGATACTGTTCAATTTAATGATCACCCTATGGCCTAAAAGCGCATGGCACGCTCCATTAGATGATTTAGGTTGGAGTATTATAGAATCCGATAATCAACGCATTATTACGGATGAAACCGGCAAAGCGATCATAGAGATAAACTATCAACATAGACAGCCGCTGAAAGGTACTATCCGATTTACTCATAAATCATTAGACTATTTGATTGAAATTCAGACCCTCAATTACCAGATTCAGCAGAAACAGCAGTAGAGCACTAATATGGAAAATAGATCAGCAAACCCAGTCTATATACAGTGCTGTGGTTTCCACTCCGCCATGGGCAATGAGCATGAGCAGATTCATCACGTTCTCAGTGGTGACAAAGATGCCAATATGATCGCCAATGATGAGATATTGAATACGGGAGACCCTACTGTTATTGGCCGGGTTAAAGAAACACTTCCCACTCTACCTGAACATATGCAGCGCTACTCTACTCGCAATAACCAGCTGGCCTTATCTGCATTATTGCAAATTGCACCGACCATTCAGCAAGCGATAGAACAGTACGGAGCCTCGCGAGTGGCTGTGGTCGTTGGGACCAGCACATCGGGTATATCAGATGGTGAAGAGGCATATGAAAGCTTGTTAGCCGAAGGGGACTTTCCTGAGCATTTTCACTATCAACAACAAGAAATTGCCAACAGTAGCCAGTTTATTGCCGACTATTTTCAGCTCACAGGCCCTTGCTATGCCATCTCTACCGCTTGCTCCTCGAGCGGACGAGTATTTATCACCGCCCAACGACTATTACGATCAGGCTTGGTAGATGCGGTCATTGTTGGTGGTTGCGATACGGTTTGTCGGCTAACTCTGAATGGCTTTCGTGGCTTAGAAGCTTTATCTAAACAGCTGTGCAGACCATTTAGTGAACAACGAGATGGTATTAATATTGGTGAGGCCGCGGCATTCATGCTACTTAGTAATGAGCAGAGTGATATTGTCCTGTTAGGTGCTGGAGAGAGCTCTGATGCTCACCATATCTCTGCCCCACATCCAGAAGGACATGGCGCAGAAGTGGCAATGCGCAACGCTCTTGAGCAGGCCGGTTTATCCATTGATGATATTGGCTATATCAATGCGCATGGTACCGCGACAGAACTTAATGACCGCATGGAGAGCAAAGCCATACAGAGAATTTTTGGTCAAGCTACACCAGTAAGCTCTACCAAAATGATGACGGGACATACGCTGGGAGCAGCCAGCGCGACAGAAGCTGCCATTGCTTGGCACATACTTAAGTACCGCTTATCTCTGCCGATACAAAACTGCTCTGACAAAGCAGAGGATATAAACATAAACCTGATTGAACAGCCTACAAAACTCAACGGAAAAGCGATACTCAGTAACTCTTTTGCCTTTGGCGGCAACAACATCAGCCTTATATTTGGTTACAGTAATGAATGATCTTCCCTCTATAGAAAAACTTGTGCCTCATGACAACCCAATGATCTTGGTTGACCGCGCCATTACCATTGAAGAAAAATCGATCCACTGTCAGGTTGATATAGGTGAACATAACCCCTTTTTTGATGTTGAAAAAGAGACGGTTCCAGCTTATGTCGGCATAGAGTTTATGGCGCAATCTGTCGCCGCTTGGTCTGGTTACCACGCCCTGTTAGAAAATAACAGCCCGCCGATTGGGTTCTTACTTGGTAGCCGACGTTATACTGCAATGTGTGATAAATTTACCAAAAATCAAACATTAGATATCTATGCAGAACAAGTATTAGCAGATGACAACATGGCGGTATTTATGGCACGGCTAGAAGATAGAGGTGAAGTACTCGCCTCTTGCCAATTAAATGTTTACGTGCCGACCGAACAACAATTGCAACAGATGAAAACTGGAAACTTATCATGACTCGACAAGTACTCGTCACCGGAGCAAGCAAAGGAATAGGCAAAGAGATTGCCATTCAACTCGCTAAAGACGGATTTAGCATTATTGTCCACTATATGGGCGATCAAAAAGGTGCCCAGCAAACAGCAGAAACCATTGAGCAACTTGGTGGTTCTGCTCGTCTGATTCAGTTTGACATTAGTCAGAGAGATGAGTGCCGAGAGAAGCTCGAAGCAGACATTGAACAGCATGGTGCATACTATGGTGTGGTCAATAATGCAGGAATTACCCGGGACACAGCGTTTCCGGCTATGACAGAACAAGAGTGGGATGGCGTTATCCATACCAATTTAGACAGCTTTTATAACGTGCTTCACCCTTGTGTCATGCCTATGGTTCAAAATCGCAAAGGGGGTCGAATTATCACCCTTGCATCAGTATCGGGTTTAATGGGTAATCGGGGGCAAACTAACTACAGCGCTGCAAAAGCAGGGGTTATAGGGGCAACCAAATCTTTAGCGCTCGAACTGGCTAAACGAAAGATAACGGTAAACTGTGTCGCACCAGGACTTATTGATACGGGTATGGTCGATGAGCACGTTAAAGAACACGCACTGCCTCAAGTGCCACTTCGTCGTATGGGTGAACCAGAGGAAGTGGCCGGTTTAGTGAGTTATCTTATGTCAGATATTGCGGCGTATGTTACTCGCCAAGTTATCTCAATCAACGGAGGTTTAATATGAGTCGTCGTGTTGTAATAACAGGAATGTCAGGTGTGACGGCCTTTGGTAACGACTGGCAAGCAATCCAACCTAAATTGAAAGCGTGTGAAAATGCCACCCAATACATGCCATCTTATGAACAATACGATGGTTTAAATACCAAGTTAGCAGCGCCAATTGACCATTTTGAGTTGCCAAAACACTACAAGCGTAAACAAGTACGTAGTATGGGCAGAGTATCGAAGATGGCAACAGTTGCCACTGAAAATGCCTTACTTCAATCGGGGTTAATCGGCCATGATATTCTCACTAATGGTCAAACGGGTGTTGCTTACGGCTCCTCAACAGGCAGTACTGATGCGGTTGGTGCATTTGGCATAATGCTTAGTGAGAAAACCACCCGAGCGATTACTGCTACTACCTATGTACAGATGATGCCTCACACCGCAGCGGTTAATGTCGGTCTGTTTTTTGGTGCTAAAGGTCGAATCATTCCAACCAGCAGTGCTTGTACTTCTGGAAGTCAGGCAATTGGCTACGCTTATGAAGCGATTAAACATGGTTACCAAACGGCAATGATAGCCGGAGGTGGCGAAGAGCTATGCCCAACGGAATCAGCGGTATTTGATACCCTATTTGCTACCAGTCTTAAAAATGACGACCCAAAAAGTACCCCTCGTCCTTACGATTCAAACCGTGATGGTTTGGTGATAGGTGAAGGTGCAGGCACTTTGATCCTTGAAGAGTATGAACACGCAAAAGCGCGTGGCGCGACTATTCTCGCTGAGATTATTGGTTTTGCCAGCAATTGCGATGCCGCTCATGTTACTCAACCACAAATGGAAACCATGCAATCTTGCATGGAGATGGCCATACGTGACGCCAATATACTCCCTTCTCAGATCGATTATGTCTCGGCTCATGGCACTGCAACGGATCGTGGTGATATAGCAGAAACAAATGCAACCGAGAAAGCGTTAGGAAACGTCCCTATCAGCTCACTTAAAAGCTATTTTGGCCATACCTTAGGCGCTTGCGGAGCAATTGAAGCTTGGTTAAGCATTGAGATGATGCATTCAGGCTGGTTCCACCCAACGCTGAACCTAACGGATTTAGACTCAGACTGTGGCGATTTAGATTACATTACTGGTGAAGGCAGAGAGATAAACGCGCAGTATATTATGAGTAACAACTTTGCCTTTGGTGGCATTAATACTTCCCTTATCTTTAAGAAAGAGATTGATTAAATAACCATTCCTGATTGATAGCTCGATCGAGCTGATGTGAAGGGCAAGGATGCCCTAACTTACAATGTTAACATTGAGTATCGTGCAGGTTAGATTGCCATTTTAGAGGTTTTTGTTCTGTGTCAGCCGACGAGGAATGCATAGCCAAAAAGTCTATACCGTTAATACTAAAATGATTTTCCGTCGCATTAGCATCACAACTAATGGCCACCGCGCTATAATGTTCCGCATATTCGATGTCATTAACCCCTAGATTTAATACGGCGAGTAGACACGAAGAGAGGGTCATACCTGTTATAATTTTTATCAGCATTCTTATAAATCGTCAAAAGCGAATATGTACGAAATATAAATGTAATCTATATTTCGTACAAGAATTCATATAGCAAAGTTTATCGCTTATCTCACTTTGCTAAACTTACTTCCACCAATTGACACCAGTAGCTAGCACCAATTTCCAATGCATCATCATTGAAATCATATTTAGGGTTATGCAACATCATTCCATGACTACCTTCAACACCATTACCAATGAATACATAACACGCCGGAACCTCTTTCGCTAGAAAAGCAAAATCTTCAGAAAAACTCTTCGGTACACAGCCAGTAGTGACATTCTGCTCACCCACAACAGCTTTTGCTGCGCGTTCTGCAATAGCCGTTTGCGCTTCAGCATTATAGGATACAGGGAATTCAGTGACGGTTGAGACCTCTCCTTCCATACCAAATGCGGCACAGCTTCCTTCGACAATCTCTCTCATTCGTTTTTCAACCAGTGCAATATTTTCATTACTAAAGGTTCTTGAATCGCCTTTAATATTGATATTGCTAGGTATCACGTTTCTCGCGCCGTCAGTAATAACTTCGGTAATAGACACAACGGTTGCTTCTAATGGATCAACTGCTCTCGCCACAATAGCCTGAACACTCGACATCACTTGAGCCGCAACTACGATTGGATCATTAATACGGTGCGGTGAGGATGCATGACCACCTTGTCCTTTGATTTTGATATCAAATAGCGTTTCGCTCGCCATCGTACCACCAACACGCATCTCGATTTTGCCCAACTCTAATCCAGGCAAATTATGCATTCCGTAAACTTCATCCGCAGGGAATCGCTCAAAAAGGCCATCCTCTAGCATAGACTTAGCGCCCATGCCGTACTCTTCATCCGGCTGAAAGATAAAGTAGACAGTACCTTCGAAGTCACCGAATTTCGCTAAGTGATGCGCCGCACCAAGTAGCATGGCCGTATGGCCATCATGTCCACATGCGTGCATTTTATTTGCATTGAGTGACTTATAGTCAAACTCATTTTCTTCTTCTATGGCAATGGCATCTAAGTCCGCACGAAGCGCAATAGATTTACGTTGAGGGTTATCTCCACAACGAAGTACGCCCACTACACCAACTTTGCCAATGCCTTCATGAACTTCTATTCCTGCACTCTTTAACGACTCAGAGACAAACGCCGCGGTCTCAACAACATCAAATGCAATTTCCGGACGCTGGTGAATATGATGCCTCCAAGAGACCATATTGCTAATCAACTCGGCTGATAATTGTTTCATGATTACTATTTCCTGATTACTGCTTCATGAGAATGAAGTCGATGAAAATAGCCTCTTGGGGGTAAAAAGAGGCATATTTTATTATTCTACTGAAATGCCATAGCCTGCAATGGTTATGGCCGACTATAAGGCTTACTTGATGACTATCAATTCTGGTTCAGCACGCTCGCTTAACCATTCCGCACCATCTTCTGTGATTACGATGTTCTCTTCATGAACCATAGACTTGCCAGGTGCGTACACCATGCCTGGTTCTAGTGTCATTACCATGCCAGGTTTCAGCACAGTGTTGTCTGTTGCGGTGTTAGAAGGACGCTCTGTCAGTTCCATACCTAAACCGTGACCAAGACGACCTACGTC
>NZ_VTXE01000042.1 GCF_013114595.1 Vibrio sp. 99-8-1
CCGCCGTTACGATGATTTTTTTACTGTTATTTATCATAGTTGTGTCAGTCACCGTTATTCTGCACTTTTGTCATCGTTGAGATATTCAACGAAGGCACTTGCTCTCATCTCTTGAATCCAAGTGGATGCTTCTTCATTAAACTTACGATTAAAGAGAATTCTATAAGCTTTGTTTTTCTGTGCAGAATCGGTTTTATCAACCTCACGGCGATCGAGTACTTCTACAATGTGCCAGCCATGAACGGTTTTAAAAGGTTCACTGATTTCACCAATCGGTAGTGTTTCAATTTGATGTTTGAATTCTGGAACATATAGCTCTGGTGTTTGATAGCCCAACTCACCATTTTGTGCGGCAGAACCAGGATCTTGGCTGTATTGAGTGGCCAATTGTGCGAAATCGCTTTCACCAGAATTGATCTTCTCAATGTAGTTATTTAGTTTTCGCTTAGCGCCTTCATCACTGAGAATTACCGACGTTTTAATCAAAATATGTCGAGCATTTACTTCTGTGACCGCAACGGTCTCCAGACCTTTAACACCCTCTATTTTCAGGATATGTAAGCCAACGCCACTTCTAAAAGGACCAATGATTGAGCCTGCTCCTTGGGTGGTGATTTGATCAGCAAAGATAGTTGGCATCTCTTCTTTTCTCATCCAACCCCAGTTTCCCCCTTCTAGCGCTTTTGGGCCATTGGAGTAAGTGATTGCCATCTTAGAAAAGTCATCACCTTGCTTTAACTGCTCAGCAATGTTATTTGCTTGGGTTTCGATAGCCTGCTTATCTACTCCATCATCAAACTTGAGTTGGATGTGCTGGATATTATACTCAACAGTGGCATTATTTTGCTGTGAAAGCTGTCCTGATAAGGTGTCTACTTCTGCTGGTAAGATATTGATTCTTCTGCGAACAAGCGCATTTCTTGCTTCAGAGATAGCGATCTCTTTGCGTATCTGCTCACGAAAATCAGCATAGGCAATATCATCTTCTTTTAGTGAAGCACGTAACTGCTCAAGTGACTTATTGTTTTCTTTAGCAATATTCTGTAGTGCACGATCAAGTTGGTTGTCATCAATTCGAATACCTAAACGTTCTGCTTCTTGAAACTGAATGGTATCTAAAATTAATTTATCAATTACCTGCTCTCGTAATATTGAGGCGTCAGGCAGTTCTTGTCCTTGGTTTTCGGCATTGCTCTTAAAGGTTTTAAGTGCACCGTTGATATCGCTTTTTAAAATAACGCCATCATTAACAATAACGGCAACACCGTCTAACTCTACTGGTGCGGTATACCCGATAGCAGGCATTAAACAAGATAAAGCGAATAGAGCGTGTTTCCACATTTTCATTGATGTATCCAAAATCATTAATTATTTAAATAGAATGGGCGGCCATAACCCAGTGAAGCACTAGAGCTATCAAACCCAGCCAGACCTGAGGAGAGATTAGTGCCAAATCCAGTAATACCAAAATTCACACTGAATTTTTTCTGGTACTGAGGATCCCCGACCCCGATCTCAGACCAGCTATAAAGTTGGTTACTGTATGACATGCCAATGTACCAACAATCGCTGGTATAGGTTAAGCCACCTAGCCACTCAAGGTCGACACTTTCGTTTAAGTCGTAAAAGTATTGACCATTAAAACGCCATTTAGGATTGAAGGTATATCCGGTGATAAAACCAGCCTGATTGATGCCTTTTCGGGTGTACTTATTAATATTGTCGTCGGTGGAGAACTGAACATTTTTACTAATGTAGTCCAGAGATACGTAGCGATAGCTTAACTGGCTAAAGCCTTCATCATATTTATACTCCAGTGTACTATCCGCTAATTGAACATCTGATGAGGCGGTATCGTACTGGAATCCACCTTGGTAGAAGTAACGATCATCATAGTTAAATTCAGTCTCTAGTGCCCAGGCAGAGTATGACGAGGTCTTTTCACTTGAAATGGTGTTGTTGTAAGAGTCGTCGATATAGATTATTTGACCAAATGAGATGTTCATTCTTTCACGATAGTTGCTATCGTAAAAACGAGATGATGCGCCATAACTTATCTGGTTTGCAGGGGATATTCTATCCACGCCACTGAATTTTTGGCTACGGAATAAACCATGGTAATCCGTTTGCAGTTCAGTGGTGTCATAACCGGCATAGATATCTGATTGTTCAACATCTTTTACATAAAGGTATTGAGCTTGAGGCTCAAGCGTCTGGGTGTACCCTTGGAACAGGCCATTCTCATTTTCAAGAACAATACCCGTGTGGACTCTCAGCTGAGGCACTGTTCGTGAAGCTTTCTCTTTCAAGTTTTTGTTCACACCAGTGAGAGGCACACCATCTAAATCTTGTTGGTAGTAGGTTTGATACAGTTTGGCTTCAGTGGTGATTGAACCCCATGTTGTTGTCAGCGGTAAAGCTAACGTTGGCTCTAAATGGGTTCGAGTGGCTGACGGGTTTTCAGTGTTGTCGGTTTCAAATCGACTAACATGACTTTTAAAATTAAAATCCAGATTAGAGTAGAAGTGCGGTGCGTAATAGTTAAAAGCAAATTGTGGCATCAAACGGTAAGGGGTACTATCTGCTGATAATACTTGGAAGTCACGTACTCTTAATGTGCTGTCCCAGTTGTTGGAACGATAAGAGACTTCGCCTGATTGCAATAATTGACCATCTTCTCGGCTACCTATGCTGGAGCTTAAGTCAGTAAAGTAGCTTATATCGCTGACTTTTGAGTAGTTAATATCCACTTTCCATGCTTCAGAGAAGATGCCTGTGTGACGCCAGTTATAGCCCCATCGAGCCCCTTCATCAGGATGCGCTCTATCATCTGCTAGGTATTCAGAATCCAGTGTGCCTTCACCTAAAACTGTAAGATAACGAAACTCGGATTCTAATTGAGTACCACGTTTCTCCATATAGTTAAACGTCGTGGTAAGATCGTAGTTTGGTGCAATATTCCAATATATTGGTGCAGTGAAACTAAAACCGTCTCGTGTATCTAGCGAGAAACCGGGGTAGAGAAATCCAGTTTTTCTGGTATCACCAATCGGAACCGTTAAATAGGGTAGATAGAAAACGGGGATCTGAGCAATCTCAACTCTCGGGTTGAAAAAGGTCGCTTCCTCTTCTTCTTGGTCTATTTCTATGGATGATGCAGTTAACCGCCAAGAGTTGTCCCCTTCGGGACAAGAGGTAAGAGATCCATCTTCAAGTTCATAAAATTTCTTGCCTGAACGATAGATAACTTCCGCTTCACCGCGACCAGCATCACATAGAAATTGGTACTTAGCTTTTTCTAAAGTGGCTTCACTGGTTGTCAAATTGGTTGTCGCTTTATCAGATATTGTTTTAACCTGACCGTCGGAAAAACTCACATTACCTTCAGCAACCACGGTATCATCTTTCTGATGAAGGGTGACTTTATCAGCGGTAATGCGTTTATTTCCTTGTACAACGACCACATCACCCTCATAGGTCGCTTTGTCGCCATTTATACCTTCAAGGGCATTCGCTTCGACCACAATGGGGATATCATTGTTATTTTTTGGTGATGAGTCAGGAATCAAGCATTGATCTGACATGGGCATTTCCTGCACACTATTAGGTTCAGGAGTTTCTGCATGAGTAACTGGCACTAACATAGCAGCACTTATTGATGTAGCGAGAAGAGTGCGAGGAAAAAGTAGCATCGAGTTTAACTATCCTGTGTAACTTGATTCAGTCAGAGGTCAAATAGACCCAATCTGGAAAAAAACGTTCCTTATAATAAAGGAATTTGCGGCGACAGACACTATCTGACATCGATAGACGGCAAAAAATTCATAGTTGAGAGCACAATAATGCACATTTTTGGCAAGATTTTAGGTTTATTTTTCGGTTATCTGTTTGGAGGACCATTTGGTGCTCTGTTTGGTGTTTTCCTTGGACATCAGTTTGATAAAGCAAGAAGGTTGAGTCAGGCCGGGTTTCGCGCCTCTAGTGCTTTCTCTGGTGGACCCAATCAAGCAGAACGTCAGGCTGAGTTTTTTAAGGCTGCATTTGCGGTTATGGGGCACGTAGCGAAAGCAAAAGGCCAAGTGACCAAAGAAGAAATTCAGTTAGCCAGCATCATGATGGATAAGATGAATCTACATGGTGAGCAACGAAAAGCCGCTCAAAATGCCTTTCGTGATGGTAAATCCTCAGATTTTCCATTGAACGAAACGTTGGAAAAAGTGCGAATTTCAGCGGCAGGTCGATTTGATTTATTGCAATTTTTCTTGGAGTTACAGATCTCCTCTGCTTTCGCGGATGGCGAGTTGCATCCGACAGAGCGAAATGTTCTGCATGCCATCGCGAAAGGGTTAGGATTTTCTCCTCAGCAATTGGATCAGCGATTACAGATGCAAGAAGCCGCCTACCGCTTTAGACGAGAAGGTGGTGGCGATTGGCAAGGACAACAAGGTGGAGCATGGCAGCAGGCGACGACCGCTGATCAGCTTAATGATGCTTATAAAGTTCTCGGTATTAGTAATAATGCAGAGTCGAAAGAGATTAAGCGAGCTTATCGTAAATTAATGAACGAGCATCACCCTGATAAGTTAGTGGCCAAAGGCTTGCCGCCAGAAATGATGGAAGTTGCTAAGCAAAAAGCGCAAGAAATTCAGTCTGCCTACGATGTAATCAAAAAAGAGAAAGGGATTAAGTAACAGAGCAAGCGATCAATAGTGAATGATGTAGCCGGTAGAAGAGTCAAGAGTATTCTACCGGCTTAGTTTTTTATTAATTCTTTATTTCGTTGAGCGACCAGTCATAGTGGTACTCGATATTATTGAGTGTACTAGGCAGATCGGAACGGTACTGTTTTAAATGCTCAAGTACACTCTCTTCTCCGCCAAAATCACTAGCAAACCATTCATAAATTGAAGAGAGCTGACTTTTCTTATCTGTAATTAAGACACCTTTGTCACTATTAATAAATTCATTTGCCGCTTTTGTTAATAGTGCATCGCTGTTGGTCGCGGTAAAGGCTTTCTCTTGTAGGTTTGGACAGCCTAAACTGGCGCAATTGACGGCGTAATGTGTTCTAGGATCATTCCAGATAGGACGTAAAATTCGGTGTTCAATATCATTGAGTGTTAACGCTTTTCCATCTATTTCTACGACCTCGTCACCCCAAGGGCCAAAGCTAAATATTCCGCCAAGTTTAGTAATGGACTTCAGTGGGTAATTGGCAAGAATGACATCAACCGTTATCGCATTATAAAGGTTGACCCAATATGGATATTGTTGTGCTCTATTTAACGTTTTAGGGGGAATCGCAGCAAGGTCCGCGATATAACCTTTAAGCTGTTGCTTATCATCTTTAGTTACGTTTTGATAGCGAACTAAACTATATTCCCCTTCATTCACTAGATAGCGATCTAAGAAGTTTTGCCATGCTTGATGGTCTACCACGATAGAGCTGAGCGGATCGTGACTATTCCAATAGTCCCATAAATCAGACTTTGGCGCGGAAAAAACCACACTAGGAAGCAGAGTAAAAAATAATATCAGTAAGCGAGCCATATTTGAGCCATAAGTTGTTGCACATATTGTGAACATATAGACAGAGGATAAGCTATATTTCTTTCATATTATTATAATGATAGGGTTTGAGAGGGAAAATCAGTGGAATGACTGTCAGCTCTCACTAATAAAAGAGCCGACAGTAAACGGTTAGAGGCTATTACTGCATAAAGTCAGCAATAGCGTTTTCGTATTGAGCTATTTTTTCTTCGTGTTGCAGTGTTAAGCCAATATTATCCAAACCATTTAGTAAGCAGTGACGACGAAAATCGTCAATTTCAAATGAGTAAGTTTTGCCATTAGCTTCAACTTTCATAGACTCAAGATCAACGGTGATTTCGGCGCCATCGTGATTTTCAACAAAGGTGAAAATCTCATCAACCTGTTGCTCTGTAAGACGTACAGGGATCATCTGGTTGTTGATTGAGTTGCCATAAAAAATATCCGCGAAGCTCGGAGCTATCATCACCTTTATTCCATAATCCGCTAATGCCCAAGGCGCATGCTCACGCGAAGAACCACAGCCAAAGTTTTCTCTTGCTAACAGAATAGATGCGCCATCATAGCGAGGTTGGTTCATAACAAATTCAGGGTTAGGCTGTTTTCCTGCATCATCTAGAAAGCGCCAATCATGAAAAAGATGCTGACCAAATCCAAGACGCGTTACTTTTTGCAAAAACTGTTTTGGAATAATGGCGTCGGTATCAATATTCGCCAAATCCAAAGGAACAACTAAGCCGGTGTGGTTTTTAAATCCTGACATTGATTTGCTCCTTATGCTTGCAACGTTCTGATATCAACAAAATGTCCAGCAATTGCTGCGGCTGCGGCCATTGCGGGGCTAACAAGGTGGGTACGTCCGTCTCTTCCTTGGCGTCCTTCAAAGTTACGGTTACT
The DNA here is from genome assembly GCF_013114595.1 of Vibrio sp. 99-8-1. Classification (GTDB taxonomy): domain Bacteria; phylum Pseudomonadota; class Gammaproteobacteria; order Enterobacterales; family Vibrionaceae; genus Vibrio. The sequence goes on from NZ_VTXE01000042.1 coordinate 6,448, forward strand.
GGTTGAAGCGCAACGTTCATGAGGCCCAAGTCGGTCGTTGTTCATGGCTAAACACATAGAACAACCGGGTAATCGCCATTCGAAACCCGCGGCAATGAAGATTTTATCTAACCCCTCTTGTTCAGCTTGGGCTTTCACTTGCTCTGAACCCGGAACAATTAGAGCTTGAACATGTTCGGCTACTTTCTGGCCTTTCGCTATTGCCGCCGCAGCACGCATATCTTCTATACGAGAGTTGGTGCACGAACCCACAAATACTTTATCTACTTTATAGTCAGACAGCATTTTGCCGGCTTCTAGACCCATGTAAGCCAATGCTTTCTCGGCAGATGCTTTTTCAACTTGATCGCTAAACTGATCAGGAGATGGAATCGGAGTATCAACCGCGATAACTTGGCCTGGATTGGTGCCCCATGTGACTTGAGGTTTTATGTCGGCGGCGTTAAGTGTCACTACGTGATCAAACTCTGCATCAGGGTCACTTTTCAGTGATGACCAGTACTCGACCGCAGCATCCCAAGAGGCGCCTTTTGGTGCAAACTTACGATCTTTTATATAGTCAAATGTGGTTTGATCTGGAGCGATCAATCCCGCTTTTGCTCCTAACTCAATAGCCATATTACATACGGTCATTCTTCCTTCCATAGAGAGATCAGTAATCGCTTCACCACAGAACTCTACTACGTATCCTGTTCCGCCAGCAGCGGTGGTTTTACCTATAATAGCTAAAACAATATCTTTGGCAGTAATACCTTCAGCAACCTTACCTTGAACCTCTATCTTCATGGTTTTAGCGCGAGCTTGCTTAAGAGTTTGGGTAGCGAGAACGTGCTCAACTTCAGAAGTACCAATACCAAACGCTATAGAACCAAATGCACCATGAGTGGCGGTATGAGAGTCGCCACAAACAATGGTCATTCCTGGTAATGTGATGCCTAGTTCAGGGCCCATGACATGGACAATACCCTGATATTTATGATTAATGTCATACAGGGTGACGCCGAACTCTTGACAGTTTTTTGCTAGCGTTTCCATCTGGATACGTGCCATTTCACCCGAGGCATTGATATCTTTTGTGGTTGTCGAGACATTGTGATCCATAGTGGCAAACGTTTTGCCTAACTGACGAACCTTTCGTCCTTTTTCTCTTAAACCATCAAATGCTTGAGGGGAGGTAACTTCATGAACTAAGTGGCGATCAATATAAAGGATTGGGTTTTCACCTTTCGCCTCGACGGCCACATGAGCGTCGTAGATTTTCTCATAAAGAGTTTTTGTATTATTAGCCATTGCTTCTTCCGTGATTGTCAGTGTCGCAGCGAGTTAGTGTGTTGTTGTAAATGTGGTCACTAACTACAGCAATAACTGCTGCGAATATCATTATGAATTTAGAATATACTGTGCGATTTTGTCGCCCATTTCAGAGGTAGACAGTGCTGGATTATCCCCTGCAAGATCTGCCGTGAGTTCGCCCGCAGAGAGTGCTTTTGAAACGGCATTCTCAATATCTTGAGCCGCTTGTTCTTCCGCTAAACTGTAGCGAAGCATTAGTGCCGCAGAAAGTATTTGTGCAACAGGGTTTGCAATGTTTTTCCCTGCAATATCGGGTGCGCTGCCGCCTGCTGGTTCGTAAAGACCAAACTGACTTTCGTTTAGACTCGCAGAAGGAAGCATCCCCATGGAACCTGTGATCATGGCGCACTCATCAGAGATAATGTCTCCAAATATATTTGAGCAGAGCATGACATCAAATTGAGCAGGATCTTTGATCAACTGCATTGTGGCGTTATCAATATAGATGTGAGACAACTCAACATCAGGATAAGATTTGGCAACTTCTTCAACCACTTCTCGCCATAGAATAGAGCTTTGTAATACGTTAGCTTTATCGACTGAACAGACCTTTTTTTGTCTCAAACGTGCAGATTCAAAAGCAATTTTGGCGATACGTTCGATTTCATAACGATAGTAAACTTCAGTATCAAAGGCTTTTTCGTTTGCTCCTTCACCTTCTCGTCCTTTCGGCTGACCAAAATAGATGCCGCCCGTTAGTTCACGTACAACGACTATATCAAATCCTTTTTGTGAGATATCGGCACGAAGAGGAGAGAATGACTCCAAACCAGTGTGGATCTGTGCTGGCCTTAAGTTGCAGAATAGTTGAAAGTGTTTACGAAGAGGTAATAGCGCCCCTCGTTCTGGTTGATCATTCGGTGGTAAATGCTCCCATTTAGGGCCGCCAACAGAGCCAAACAAAACCGCATCAGCAGCTTCACAGCCAGCAACCGTCGCTTCAGGTAATGGGCAACCATGGTTATCGATGGCAATACCTCCAACATCATATTCCGCTCGGGTAAATGAGATAGCGTGTTTCTTTTCTATTGCATCAAGTACTTTATGCGCTTGTTGCATTACTTCTGGGCCAATTCCGTCTCCGGGTAAAACAGCGATATTGTAATGTTTGCCTGCCATGGTCATCTTTTTCCTTAGTTAATAATATGATGTTTATTTTGTGTTTGTTATACGGTTTGCACTTGCTTCAATTGTTTGATTTCTGCAATTTGATCTGCTCGATGTATGCTGTTAATCACATGCAGTAGTGCTTGGCCTGATGCTTCAACAATATCTGTCGCAAGCCCAGTTCCGTGGTACTTACAGCCTTTATAGTTAGCGATGATATCCGCTTGACCTAGGCCATCTTCCCCTTCACCTTTAGCGGTTAGATCAAACTTATCTAACACAATTTCGTAACCCGTTAGACGATAAATACACTGGTATAGCGCATCAACAGGGCCATTACCTACAGCCGCTTCACATTTTTCAGTTTCACCGCATTGAAGTTTGATACTGGTGGTTGCCATCACGCTACCAGATTGCACACTTAAGTAGTTTAGTTTGTAATAATCTTCTTCATCTCTTAGGTTAGCAAAGTGCATCAGAGCTTCTAAGTCATAGTCGAATACTTGTCCTTTTCTATCCGCTAGTTTCAAGAAATCTTCATATAAAGTGTCTAGATTATACTCTTCTTCTTTATAGCCCATGGTATCCATATGGCTCTTAACCGCTGCACGACCACTTCGACTGGTTAGGTTTAATGCTTGGTTTTTAAGACCAATAGACTCTGGAGTCATAATCTCGTAGGTGTTTTTGTTTTTCAACATACCATCTTGATGAATTCCCGATGAGTGACTAAATGCATTAGCACCCACAATGGCTTTGTTATCTTGAATAGGCATGTTGCATAGTTGGCTAACTAGTTTACTGGTACGATGAATTTCATCATGTTTTAGTCCAGTATTTACCCCTAACAACTCTGAACGAGTTTTAATGATCATTGCGATCTCTTCTAAAGAACAGTTACCCGCTCGTTCACCAATTCCATTGATGGTGCCTTCAATTTGTCGAGCTCCTGCTTGAACCGCAGCAATAGAGTTGGCAACGGACATGCCCAAATCGTCATGGCAGTGAACTGAAATAACCGCTTTATCTATGTTTGGAACGCGATTGAATAGTGTTTCAATTATGCTGCCGAACTCACTTGGAACGGTATAACCCACGGTATCGGGAATATTCACTGTGGTTGCACCAGCATCGATTGCGGCTTCTACCATGCGACATAAGTTGTCAATTGGTGTTCTTCCCGCATCTTCGCAAGAAAACTCTACGTCATCAGTGTAGTTACGTGCACGTTTTACTGCTTGTACCGCCATCTCTACAACATCATCATAGCTTCGGCGTAGCTTGTCTTGTACGTGGATTGTTGAGGTGGAGATAAAAGTGTGAATCCTAAATGCTTCGGCCACTTTTAATGATTCAGCGGCGACGTCAATATCTTTTGCGACAGCTCGGGAAAGGGCACAAATTCGGCTATCTTTAATATGTTTGGCAATGGTCTGAACCGATTCAAAATCACCCGGAGAAGAAACAGGGAAGCCAGCCTCAATAACGTCCACTCCAAGACGTTCTAGCGCATAAGCGATCTGTAGTTTTTCTTTCACTGTCAAACTGGCTGATAGCGCCTGTTCGCCATCGCGTAATGTCGTGTCGAATATAATGACTTGATCGTTCATAGTGCTGTCCTTTTCCTGTCTAGTTGGCTGCTGCATTACCTATCCTGTACTTGCTATCGCTCTATTTTGTTACTTATCTGATTCGCGATAACGTCTCATGCTTTTTACTATTCAATTTTGTTATGTGTATAAAAAAACCCGCATGCTATGCGGGTTTTTAGAATTCTTTGTGGTGTTTTTCGTCCACTAGCTACCCGCGCGATATTTTCACGATAAGGAGGAGGCTGAGAAGAATTGAAAAACGTGTTGTCATTTATTTACACTATCTGTCCACAAAATTTAGGCTTTAATTAGTACCGCATTTCTCTATCAAGCGTCAAGCATAATGTTGACTTTTTAGCCAAATAATAAATAACCCGATTGATTGAGCTGTGAAGTAAGCGTTTAGCATCATAATTAATCAGTTGTTGAATTATTGATTAATTATTTGTTTAACAACGGGGTTGTTATTAGGGTGTATACTTTGTAAATAATTAATCAATTGATTAATAATAGACAAATAACGTTAGGATCCAGCTCTGAATCCTGCATCTTGACGATACTTGGCTATATCTATTTATCTTGGGGGAAGCTGTGAGGCGAAAAGTCGGACGACCGATAGAGAACACCGATATCAGAGAGCGATTACTTTTCCAAGCGGGTGAGCTTTTTACTGCTATGCCATACGATAAAGTATCAACCCGTTTGTTGGCAGAAAAAGCAGGGGTTAACGTGGCGATGATCCGTTACTACTTTGCCAATAAAGAAGGTCTATTTGAGGCCATGGTGAGAGATACCATGCAACCTGTTCAGGAAAAAATACGACAGTTGTTAGATGAGAGTAGTCAACAAGGGTTGATTGAAGTCATGCGCGCCTATTATCGAACGATGGCGCAATCTCCTCGTTTTCCCAAGTTGATGCTTCAAGTGATGAGCATGGGACCCATGGATGAACGAAGAGTTTTACTTGAAAAAATCTTTATGGAATCAGCAAAACCAGCCCTCGATCTTATTTTTGACCGCATGTTAGAGAATGGAGAGATCCGTAGTGGCATGGAACCAATTTTATGTCGATTTACCTTTGTTAGTTTAATGGTTTTTCCCTTTATTGCGCCTAACGCTATGTTGAATTTTCATGGGGTTGAGATAAATGAGACGTTTTTAAATCGACTTTTAGAACATAATATAAACGTATTAAAACAGGGCTTTCTAGAGCCTGAACAGCCAACATCTTTGGAGCTTAAAAATGAAAATTAATCGTAAACTACTTTTTTTTCCAGCTCTCGCTGTTGGTGTCGTCGTGTTGGTCATGGCAATAAAATTGAAGCCTGACTTACCAGTAAAACCTGCTGGAGACCGAGCGCAACTGGTAAAAACGGTGCCTTTAGAGTTACGAGCAATGGCGCCTGTTGCCATTGGATTTGGTAAGGTGAAACCTAAATTTGAGTGGAAAGCCATCGCAGAGGTGACGGGCAAAATTGTATACCGACACCCAGAGCTAGAAAAAGGACGAATCTTAGCGGCAGGTACAGAAGTGCTAAGAATTGATCCATTAGATTACCAGCTAAAATTGGCGCAAGCACAAGCTGATCTGAGTTCCAGTCAAACCAAACTGGCAAAACTGGATCAGGAAGAGAAAAACCTGCGTAGCACTTTGAAAATTGAAAAAAACCGGTTAACCATCAGTAAGAAAGAGTTGGATCGTAAACTTAATTTGAAGAAAAAAGGGCTAACCTCTCAATCGGATGTTGATCAACAGAATCAGGCCTATCTTTCTCAGCAAAAACTGGTTCAAGACATGGAAAATCAGTTGTTGCTCTATCCTGATGAGCGAAAAGTGTCTCAGGCATTAGTGAAAGTCAATGAGTCGAAAGTCTCTGAAGCTCAACGTTCGCTACAAAAAACGTCCATTATTTTGCCGCAAACTTTGCGTATTGCTGAAGTCGATGTGGAAGCGAATCAGGTGGCTACCCTTCAGCAAACGATGATTACGGCTCATGCGACCGAAGTCATGGAAGTCGAAGCACAGCTCTCTATTCATGATATGCAGCTTATTATTAGTAGTCTCGCTGACTTTGCAAGAGATGAAGAAGGTATTCCTCTTCCCGAAATGAGTAACATTCGTGCATCAATTCAGTTATCCAGTGGTAGTTTAGTTGCCCACTGGCCTGCAAAAGTTGCTCGCGTCAGTGAAACCGTTGATGCAGCTCAGGCAACTGCTGGGGTTATTTTAGAAATAGAACAAGATTTTAAAACATTACGTCCGGAAAATATTCCGCCACTAGTGAATGGGATGTTTGTTAGTGCAGAAATTGAAGGACAAGCCAATCCAAGTTGGGTAATTCCTGAAAGAGCACTTCACGGTAATAAAGTGTATATCAAAGATGCCAAAAACCAACTGAACATTCGCCCTGTTACTGTGTTATATCGTCGTGATAATAAGGTGATAGTTGATGGTGAGCTTGAACAAGGTGAGCGATTGATCTTGAATGATTTATTGCCTGCAATTGACGGCATGTTGCTAAAAGAGGAACAGCTATCTAATACTAGCGTGGGAGAGGGGGAGAAAGCATGATCCATTTTTTCTCCAAACATCCGACGGCTTCCAATTTGTTGATGCTGACGTTACTCATTCTAGGTATCAGTTCATTATCAACCATAAAGCGAGAGACTTTTCCTGCATTTGATCCACCTTACATTATGGCGGGCGTGGTCTATCCCGGAGCGTCTCCTCAGGAAGTTGAGGAGAGCATTTGTATTCGGATGGAAGACGCTGTCGATGGCTTAGCGAACATTGAAGAGACAAAATGTGAAGCGATTGAAGGCTCTGCGCGATTAATCTTAAAACTGAATGAGAAAGCAGATATCGGCAGAATGCTGGTGGATGTTCAAACTCAAATTAATTCGATTAATGACTTCCCATCAGAAATCGAGTCTCCGGTTGTTCAAGAGTTAGATTGGAATGAACCGGTAGTGGATGTCGCGATTACGGCGGAGACAACATGGCCAGAGCTAAAAGCGTATGCAGAAGAACTAAAACGCACTTTGAAACTGGATTATGGCGTTTCTCTTGTCGATGTCAGTGGCTTCTCTGATCACCAGTACCGAATTGAACTCAATACCTTAGCCATACGACAACTGGGATTAAGTGTCGGAGATATTGCCAGTCAGATAGGCAGACAAAATATTAAGTTACCCAGCGGTAGCATAGAGACACCGGATAAAAACTTTCTAATTCGTTTTGATGAACGTCGAGTTACTCCAGAGGAGTTAGAGTCTATTGTTGTCGGTTCCGGCCCCAATGGCTCGATTGTACGCTTACGAGATATTGCCACTATTACTGATAGATTTGAGTTGGATGAACAAAAAGTTCTTTTTGATGGTAAGCCATCAGCGCTACTCAAAATAAGTAAAAATAAAGAAGATGATGCTCTGCGCATTAAAGAAAATGTCGTCCGTTTTGTCGAAGATCAGCAGCGTATTGCTCCTCAAGGGGTTGAACTGCAGCTCACAAATGATCTCTCTTCGGTGCTTTGGGACCGCTTAACCATGATGGTTCGAAATGGCTGGCAAGGGATCGTGTTGGTGTTTGCCACCATGTGGTTATTCTTCAGTTTCCGTTACTCATTTTGGGTGGCTGCCGGTCTTCCTGTTGCCTTCTTAGGCGGTCTGTTTTTAATGGCCAACTTGGGACTATCTATCAACATCATGTCCTTGGTGGGATTGTTGATGGCGATTGGTATCATGATGGATGACGCCATTGTTATTGCCGAATCCATTGCTGCCCACTTGGATCGAGGGCAAAAAATTGATGATGCCGTGGTAAACGGCGTCAAAAAAGTGCTGCCTGGCGTCATGTCATCATTTTTAACTACAGTCTGTATATTTGGAAGTTTACTCTTCTTAGAAGGGGAAATGGGGGCAGTACTAAAAGCGGTTCCTCAAGTCTTGATTTTGGTGTTGTCATTAAGCTTGATAGAAGCGTTTTTGATTTTACCAAATCACCTTTCTCATTCTCTACATAAAACCAGAAACGAAGGTAAGCCGTTACGCTTTAAACAGGTAATTTTGCAGCGCTTCGAGAACTTTAGAAACACCACCTTAGTTAATGCGGTGGCCAAAGTGGTGGCTTATCGATACGCCTTTTTAGGCGGCGTTTTTGCGCTGTTGCTCTCTTCTGTTGCCCTCGTTGTCGGCGGTGCAGTGAACTTCGTTCCATTCCCTGAACTAGATGGTGATATCGCCGAAGCAAGGATTATTCTACCCCCTGGATCGTCATTAAGTCAGACTGAAAAAATAGTGGATCGTATCGTCAGTTCTGCCGAACGACTTAATAAAGAATGGTCTGAAGAGTTTGAGAATGGGGTTCCATTGGTTGAGCATATCACCAGTCAGTTCAATGCTAACCAAGATGCGAATGAATCTGGACCTCATCTGGCGACTGTTCGGCTCGATCTGTTAGGCGCTGAAAGTCGCAATACCGTTATTGATGACTTTATTGACCAGTGGCGAGCAGATATTGGTGAACTGGCTGAGCCTATCTCACTCGTGTTTAAACAGCCCACTATGGGGCCGGGTGGACGTGACATAGAAATACGAGTCAAACATGATGATTTAAGAGAGTTAAAAGCGGCCTCTATTGATATCCAAGACTACTTAAATGAGTTTAACGGCGTGTATGGCGTACTGGATGATATGCGAATGGGCAAAGAGGAGATACTCATTAAGCTGCGCCCGGGAGCAGAGACATATGGTGTCAATGGGCAAATTATTGCTAATCAGCTAAGGGCGGCTTTCTTTGGACAGACAGCTGATGAAATTCAGATAGGTGTAGAAAATATTTCTATCGAAGTTCGATTAGATAAAGCCCAAGCGGGAGATCTACAACAACTGGCAAACTTTCCAATTATTATGGCGGACGGTAGCCAATTACCATTAGCAACCATAGCAACGTTAGACTTCCAGAGAAATTACGTGCGTATTCAACGTATTGATGGATTGCGAACCATTAGTGTCTATGCAGATACTGATAATAGTAAAGTCAGTTCTGCCGCTATTGTTAGTCAGTTTCAGAGTCAAAAAGCTGCGGAGTTAAAACGCAAATACCCGGGACTGCGCTTTGATTTTGAAGGTCAGGCTGAGGATTCCGCTAAAACGGGATCATCAATGGGCAAAGGCTTTATGTTGGGCCTATTTGGTGTGTTTGTTATTCTTAGTTATCAGTTCCGTAGTTACCTAGAACCATTTGTGGTGATGTTGGCCATTCCTCTGGCGTTTATTGGTGTTGTTTGGGGGCACTTTATTTTGGGTCACTCATTGAGTATGCCGAGTATGATGGGATTTGTCTCGTTAGCGGGGGTGGTGGTGAACGATTCAATACTGCTGGTTCAGTATATTCGTCATCATGTTGATGAAGGAGATAGTGTCCATGACTCGGTAGTAAAAGCCAGTAGAGAGAGATTTAGAGCGGTATTTTTGACCTCTATGACCACCGCGGCTGGTCTGCTGCCGCTATTGACGGAAACCAGCTTACAAGCCCAAGTTATTCAGCCATTAGTGATTTCAATTGTTTTTGGTATTTTTGCCTCAACACTATTGGTTTTATTTATGATTCCTGCCGCCTATTCAATACTGGCTGACTGGGGAGTTATTCATAAACATGAAGAGTTGTAATTAATCGCCTCTGAGACAAGTTCACTCTTTTTAACTCGAGGTCACCATTTTGGTGGCCTTTTTTCTTGAGTATAAGCATGACTTCTTTGCCTGTGATGAATCTTAAGCTGGGGTATTCAATTTCTCTTTATTGTTCCATTAATGAAATAGTCTATCTCTAAATCTGCAATTTAACTTTTTATTAACAATGGCTATTCTGTTTTTAATTAAAGGGAAAACGAGCAGCGTTAACATGGTTGAGAAACTAACAGCAGAACAAGCAGCAGAATGGATTAGTGATAATGATGCCGTTATGTTTGGTGGATTTATTGGCAGTGTTGTACCAGAAGCGATAGAAAGGGCGATTGGTGAACGCTATGACAACAGTGCCTCCCCTAAAGGGTTAACCTTGGTCTTTGCTGCAGGACAAGGTGACGGAAAGGATAGAGCTCTTAACCATATAGCAAAGCGAGGCTTAGTGAGCCGTGTAATAGGCGGTCATTGGGGGCTTGTCCCAAAACTTCAGCAAATGGCGATCGAGGAACAGATCCAAGGTTACAACTTACCTCAAGGAATTATCTCCCATCTATTACGAGATACTGCCGCGGGAAAAATCGGCACTTTTAGTAAGGTAGGATTAGATACATTTGTTGACCCAACACTGGAGGGGGGAAGAATAAATGCTGTTACCACTGAAGAGTGGGTTCAACGGATAGAGTTGTTTGGAGAACCTCACCTATTTTATAAAAAGTTACCCGTAGATATCGCCATCTTGAGGGGCACCACCGCAGACGAGTTTGGCAATATCACCATGGAAGATGAGTGCCTTATCGTCGAAAGCCTAGCCGCTGCTCAAGCCGCCAAAAATAATGGTGGTCGAGTTATTGTTCAAGTTAAGCAAATGGTCAAAGGCTATAGATTGGATCCTCATGCTGTTAAAATTCCCGCTATATTTGTCGACGCTGTTGTCGTATGCGGTAATGAAAAAGAGCATATGCAAACATTCGCTAGCCAAATGAATCCGGCTTTTGTTGGTCGCCTTAGCGATCTCCCTCCCTTGCCATGTGATACAGAAAATACGCCACTGGATGCGAAAACGATCATCGCTCGTCGTGCAGCGATGGAGCTGCAACAAGGAGCGATTCTTAACCTTGGTATTGGTGTGCCTGAATATATTGCTCAAGTAGCAAAACAGGCGGGGGTAATCGATCAGTTTACGCTTACGGTAGAGCCTGGAGCGGTGGGTGGTTTTCCTGCCAGTGGTTTAGATTTTGGTGCGTCATCTTATCCTGATGCCATTATCAGCCAAGATCAAATGTTCGATTTTTATGATGGTGGTGGCATCGATCAAGCCTTCCTTGGTTTGGCACAATGCGATGGAAATGGAGACATTAATGTTTCTCGCTTTGGCAATAAAATTGCTGGGTGTGGTGGTTTTATCAATATTACACAAAATGCCAAACGGCTGTTTTTTTGCGGCACTTTTACCGCACAAGGATTGAAAATAAAAGTTACTAATAATGAGCTGGTTATCGAACAAGAAGGCAGAAAGAGAAAGTTCCTTTCACAGGTTCAACAAATCACATTTAGTGCTAAGCAGGCGAAACGTCAGCAGAAACCGGTACTTTATATTACGGAGAGAGCCATTTTTTCGTTGCAACCTGAAGGGCTTATGCTGGAAGAGATTGCACCCGGTGTTGATATAGAGAGAGATATCGTTGCTCATATGGAGTTTGTTCCTAGTCAGCGTAACCCTATGAAAATAATGGATAGTTTTATATTTGAGCAGACATTTTTATTAAGGACAAAAAATGATAGAGAATAAAGTGGCGTTAGTCACAGGAGCGGCAAGAGGAATTGGAGCCTCAATTTGTGATCAACTGCTGGATGATGGGTTCTATGTTATCGGCGTCGATATAGAACCGATAGATCGTCAACAGAGTTGCTTTTCTCATTATCAGATTGATTTGACCAATAAAGAGCACGTTGCTGATGTGATCAGTAAGATCGTTTCTTTGCAAGGTCGGTTGGATGTACTGGTCAATAACGCTGGTATTACTCGAGATGCACTGCTGGCGGATATGCAAGAGCAGCAATGGGATAGTGTGTTGGATATCAATTTAAAAGCGGTATTTTTGTTAACTCAACAGGTACTGCCAATAATGTTAGATCAGCAACAGGGCAGCATCATTAATATTGCATCGATTGTTGCTACAGACGGCAATATTGGACAGAGCAATTATGCCGCTAGCAAAGGTGGAGTGATTGCTATGAGTAAAGGCTGGGCAAAAGAGTTTGCTCGTAAAGGGGCTCAAATTAGAGTGAACTGTGTTGCTCCCGGGTTTATTGAAACGGAAATGACAGAAATGTTACCGAAAAAGGTGGTGGCCATGATGGAAGAGAAAACACCATTAGGAAGAATGGGTAAAGCAGAAGAGATTGCTGATGGCGTGGCGTTTTTAGCGTCAGATAAGAGCCGGTTTATAACCGGGCAAACATTAAAGATTGATGGTGGCTTGGTATTATAAATTATCGATTGAACAAGCGGCGTGTTGAGCTTGAAAAAAGGTTACCAGACAAAGTCTGGCAACCTTAGATATAGCTACTTTGCCTGATTTACGGGCTATCCGTATGCCACACTTGGGAACCAAAGTACCAATTGAGGCCAAGTGACTAAGCAAGTTAAAGCCACAAGCTGGATAATAATAAATGGAATGACCCCTTTATAGATATCCTTGAGCGTTACTCCGTCTGGACAGACGCCTTTTAAGTAAAACAGAGCAAAACCTACCGGAGGAGTTAGAAAACTGGTTTGCAAAGCCATTGCTACTAGCATAACGAACCATACTAAACTCGGGTTATCGACGACACCATGTCCATCCAGTTCAATACCGAGGCTTGAGATAACCGGTGCTAACAGAGGCAATGCGATTAAGGTAATTTCTATCCAGTCCAAAAAGAAACCGAGTAAGAAAACAATAAATAGGATGAAAGCGATGATACCGTAGGGACCAAATGGTAACCCACTTAAAAACGACTCAATTAACTCATCTCCGCCTAATTCTCGGAGAACAAGCGCAAAACAAGATGCTCCTAAGAAAATCATAAAAATATAGGCGGTAGTGCCATATGAGGAGAGCAGAACCTCCTTAATTACTTTTAGGTTTAATTTTCGATTGTAAGCGGCAAGCATCGTCGCTCCAAACGCCCCTATTCCCGACGCTTCCGTTGGGGTTGCGATGCCAGCGAATATGGAACCAAGTACCACGACAATTAAGACAACGGTAGGCGTAATATCTTTGAATACTTGCAAGATAATCGACCAGTCGACAGGTTGAACATTTTCAGGGATTGGCGCTTTACTTGGATTTAACTTACCAACAATCAAAATGTAACTAATATAGAGAGAACCTAGTAATAACCCCGGAATGATGGCCCCCATAAAGAGGTCCCCAACAGAGAGACCAAGTTGATCGGCCATAATAACCAGCATGATCGAAGGAGGAAGTAGAATACCTAGCGTACCTGCGGATGCCACGGTTCCAAGAGCCAGAGGCAGGTGGTAACCCTGTCTCATCATACTGGGTAGTGACATAACGGTGAGCAACACTACCGATGCTCCAATAATTCCTGTGGATGCGGCAAGTATAATTCCGATAGCCATAACAGTGATCGCTAGCCCGCCATGCACTTTGCCAAACAGTTTCTGCATAGAAACCATGAGTTTTTCTGCTATGCCGGATTTATCGAGCATATTCCCCATAAAGATAAACATAGGCAGAGCAACCAAAATCCAGTTATCCATGATTTTGTAAATACGGTTTACAACTAATCCTAGGCTGGTGTAATCCAAACCCGTAAAGGTATCGAGATAAATATCGGCGAAATAGCCAACTCCCGCAAAAATAACACCAATACCTCCTAATATGTAGGCTACGGGAATACCAGTAAATAACAGTAAAATAAATGAGCCAAACATGGCGACAACAATCCACTCATTAGCTTCCATGTCGCTCTCCTTTATGTAATATATTTATGGTTCGTAATACTCTGGCTATTAACGATAAAAACAGTAGAGCAAAGCTTAATGGGATGACGCTTTTGATCATCCAGCGAAAGGGGAGTCCCGATGGGGATGATGAACTTTCATTTACTCGCCACGACTCATAGGCAAAATCGTAGGAGTGCAGAATAACGACAATCACAAATGGCATCGCAAAAAACAGCATGCCAATGAGATCAAAAAAGGCTTTTTTGCGTTCGCTAAAATTATGATAAAAAATGTCAACGCGAACATGAAGATTCGTTACTTGAGCATAAGCTGTTCCGAACATAACGGCAGTGGCGTATAAGTGCCATTGCAACTCTTCTAAAGCGATTTGCCCATTAGAGAACACTTTACGCAGAACAACTTGAATAATAATAACGGCAATTAACAGCAAGTTTGTCCACGCGATATATTTGCTGATGGCAGTGATGCCGTTTTCTAAGTGGATATATATTGGCACTGAGGAGGGGTATTTAACCTGGCTCATGTGACCTCCTAAATAAATCAGCCAGCCATAATTGACTGGCTAGGCAGGGTAGATTACTTGTTGCTAGAACGTGGCAGGAATGCGTTGGCTTCCCAAAGGGCATAACCTTTGCGGAATTCACTTAGGTCTTGCCACACTTTGTTGAAGAATGGGTCTGCTTTCTGTTTTTCATCGACAACTTCTAACCATGTGGTTTCGAATAGCGATAACATTTCATCGTTCCAGTAGCGTATTTCAACACCGTTATCTTTGGCTTTTTGCATGGCGCTGAACTGCATCGCTTCACCTTCCGCGATAGAGTAGGTCATGGTCGCCATACAAGTGGTTTCAATCGCCGATTTTTGTGTTTTATCCATCTTCTTCCATGTGTCCTTATTAATTAATAATTCAAACACAGTGGATTGCTGGTGCCAGCCTGGGAAGTAGTTATATTTCACAATCTTATGGAAGCCTAAGCGCTGATCAATGGCAGGTTGTGAGAACTCAGATGCATCGATGGCGCCTTTTTCAAGAGCACCAAATATCTCACCTCCCGGTAACTGAACAGTACCGACCCCAAGTTTCTCCATAACAGATGCACCAAGACCGAAGAAGCGCATGTTTAACCCTTTTAGATCTTCTGGTTTTTCAATCGGCTTCTTGAACCAACCCGAAGTTTCTGGTGAGATAATCGCACAAGGTAGAACTTTGACGTTATACCCACCTTGATCATACATTTCTTGATAGAGCTTTAAGCCATTTCCGAAGTAGAGCCATGCCATATACTCACCAGCTTCAGGGCCAAAAGGGACAGCAGAAAAGAGTGCTGAAGCAGGAAGTTTGCCTTGCCAGTAGCCCGCAGTGGAGTAGCCTGAGTTGACTTTGCCTGTGGATACGGCATCAAGGATCTCGGTTGGATTAACCAGTTTTCCTGGTTCGTATATCTTCATTTTGATGGTGCCACCGGACATTGCCGTAATATGTTCGGAGTACCATTTTATCGGTGTACCAAGTGCAGGAAGGTGTGTACCGAAAGCAACAGGGGTTTTTAACAAGATTTTGCTGGCAGCATTTGCACTGGTGCTAAATCCGACCATTGCACTTGCAATCGCGGTTGCTAAGATAACTTTCTTAAAATTCATTGTATTCTCCTTGTAGGGAAGAGATCCTTGTCTCATGGTTGTAAATGTAAACGCTGAGTTGTCTTATTTGTTAATGATGTTAACGTCGTGTTACATTTGTGATTAGTTTAGAATGGAATCTCATCTGGAACTATTGGGAGAATTGCGCAAATTTTATCGGTAAAAGTGCGCTATTTTTTTCAGTGATTCAGTAATACTACGTAGACTTTTTAACGCTAGTCTATATTTTTCAATGAACTCTTTAAGTGGTGATGTAAATGGGGTTTATTAACTATAGAAAGCTATCCATCAATATTATTTTACTTTCAATTGTCCCTCTGGTTCTGGTGGTGACGATTGTTGCTACTTTGCTTTTTGGCCAAGCAAAAACCTTAGTGGAAGATGAAGTTAAACTCACCAGAAACAACATTGTGTTGGCGAAAAAACAAGAGTTAAAACAGTATGTTGAGTTAGCGGTGAAAAGTATTGAACCTTACTATTTAGACTCCCAGTTATCAGAGCTGGACGCTAAGGAGAAAGTGGCGCAGATACTCAGTAGATTAACATACGGCAGTGATGGTTATTTCTTTGCTTATACTTGGCAAGGAGAAGCTTTGGTGCTTCCATATCAACAGGATCGAATCGGTAAGAACTGGTGGTTGGTGGAAGATGTTCAAGGTAAAAAACTGCTACAAGAGCTAATCTCCGTTGCGAAGCAGGGTGGGGGGTTTGTGGACTATTTGTGGCATAAACCTTCAAGACAAGAACCACTCCCTAAGCTGAGTTATGCCGTCTCTCTGGATAAATGGCAATGGATGATAGGAACCGGTGTCTACCTCGATGATGTAGAAAACCAAGTGGCTCATATGCAAAATGGCTTTGATAAAAATATTGGAAAAAGTGCTGCGGTACTCTTTTTAGTTGTTTTTATCGCGGTATCGCTTATTGCTGCACTGGGTGCATCCTTGAATCTAAACGTGAGAAAACTCGCTAATGAGCAGCTAACTTTATTGAATCAGCAAATTATTGATTCTCAAGAAAATGAACGAAAGCGAGTCTCTAGAGAGTTGCATGATGGGGTAAATCAGTTATTGGTTGCCGCCAAATATCGATTAGAGAATGTTAATCGTGAGAAGAACCTTGCTAAAAAAGAGGGGGAGCTGGAAGCGAGTAAGCAGGCCATGGATCATGCGATTATAGAGTTGCGCAGGATATCAAGAGATCTTCGCCCTCCACAGCTTGATGATTTAGGTCTGGTTGCCGGAATCGAAACCTATGTAAATGAGTTGCGTGATAGAACCGAACTAGAACTGATTTTTGAACATGATATTGATGATCTCTCTTTGCTTCCTGATGTAGAGACGACTCTCTACCGCGTGGTGCAAGAGTCGCTGCATAATGTAGAAAAACATGCTGAGGCGCAAGGTGTAGATATTGTGTTACAGAAAGAGGGTAAATACCTTCTTCTTACCATCAGTGATGATGGTAAAGGCTTTTCTCGTGGAAAACTGTTACAAAAGAAAAGCAATAACCCTATGCTAGAACATATGGGGCTAGAGAATATGAAAGAACGAATTCAAGCCATTGGTGGTGACTTTAAAGTGACCAGTGATGCCGCTCAGGGAACGGAAGTAAGAGTTAGCTTACGAATGGAGTTTATATGATTAAGCTGGTATTGGCCGACGACCATCGATTGATGCAAGATGGGTTAAAGTCTCGATTAGAGAGAGAAGATAACCTCACCATCATTCGTTGTGTTGGCACTGGGAGTGAGGCGTTAACAGCGACTCGTGATTTGGCTCCTGATGTATTGTTGTTGGATATTAATATGCCAGACCTTAATGGGATTGAGGTACTGGAGCAGCTACAGAAAGAACAATCTACAGTCGCTGTCATCATGCTCTCTATGCATGACACCAAAGAGTATGTCGTGAGATCGATTAAAGCGGGAGCAAAAGGCTATGTCTTAAAAGATGTCGGCTCTGATGATCTTGTTACCGCAATCAATCAGGTGGCTCAGGGGCACTCATATTTAAGTCCTCAAGCCTCAGATAAATTATTAGAACAATTTAATGAAAAGCCTGAGCCCAAAGACAATACTTTGTCAAAAAGAGAGTTAGATGTACTGCAAGCGATAGTGAGTGGTGCGGGCAACAAAGAGATAGCAGAAACCTTGTGCATTAGTGTTCGAACCGTGGAAACTCATCGACTAAGAATTAAAAAGAAGTTAGGAGCTACATCGACAGCAGGGCTAGTGATGATCGCGTTAGAGAAAGGACTGGTTGAGAGAGGATGAGTCTTCATTACTTAAGCAGTAGACAGCCAATTATTGATAAGATGGTGTTTTTCTGTGCAGTTTTAGATGCAGGCTCTTTTCGTGAAGCCGCGAGTAAGCAAGGGATCTCTCCTGCGGCAGGCAGTCGCTGGGTGAAAGAGTTGGAAGAGGTGCTGAATATAGAGTTAATAAAAAGAAGCACACGACAACTTACCCCTACGCAAGCAGGGCAACTGCTTTATCAACGCCTCTCTCATATACTTCCTGAAATTAATGCCACGATAGAAGAAGTTCAGAATTTGGCTGAACTTCAGCAAGGTGAAATTCGAATCTCTTCAACCCCTTTGTTTGCAAGACAGTATCTCAGCAAAATAATTTCCGAATACATGTTGTTACATCCTAAAGTCGACTTTAAGGTGTTTATTGAAGCGGGTGATTTTGACCCACTAACCATTGATTTTGCATTTCGTGCAGAAGCAACATATATAGGAGAAACGCCGCAAGACTCGTTGTTAGTACGTAGAAAGCTATTGAGTGAGCCACTCTATTTATGTGCCTCTCCCCGTTATCTGGAAAAAATGCCTCCTCCTCAGCATCCAGAAGAGCTTATGCAACATCGCTGCTTATACGCTAGAACGTTGTTGGGTGGTAATCGCTGGGGATTTAGCCTCAACAATATAGCCACAGTGGTTGAAATTAAAGATGCTCTCGAGTGTGACAATAGTGAAATGCTATGTGATTTGGCACTGCAAGGGGCTGGGATTGCTTATCTACCTCATTCCGTTATACATCATCATTTACAGCAAAAACAGTTGATTAATGTCATGTCGGATTATCAATGTGCAAACTTTGATATCTATATGTACTTTCGACCAAGACACCCTATGCCAGAGCGGTGTGCTCAGTTTAAGCAGTACCTTATTGATGCATTAAATAAGTAGCGCTGATAAATATTGATTTTAAGTATTTAAAAGCGCCCTTTATTCATCTCGTGAATTTCTAAACGCCAATCACTCTGCTAGTGATCTCACCATTGATTTGTTGCTATTTCAGTTAATTGTAACTTTATGTTTCTATGATATTTTTAATATAAATACTTCCTCGTATTGTTATAGGCCAGATTTGCAGGTCACATATAGTGGTGGTGAATTTTTCATTGTTCATTATAAATAATCTGAATTTATATCTTTTTAGATTTTTCTTAACCTTTTGTTTACTAGTTATTTTTTATGTTAGTACCTAAAATTTACTAATTATTTATAAAGGTTATTGATTTGTGCTCATTCATTGATGGATAGTGAATGGCATTCGGATGCTAAAAGTATATTTTAATTATTAAAAATCACCGATTTCTTGGTTTCTATTCGGTAACGCAATGACGTTACTTTCAATCTTAAATACAACTAATTATCGAAAATGATATGAGGCACATCAATGTTGAATAAAAATGAAGTTGGTTCTGCTGCTACAGGTTATCGAATGGAGTCGACATTACGTGGAGTAGATCTAAATTTACTGACAGTTTTTGACGCAGTAATGCAGGAACAGAATATAACAAGAGCAGCGCAAAATCTTGGCATGTCTCAACCTGCTGTAAGTAATGCGGTTGCTAGACTTAAAGTCATGTTTAATGATGACCTGTTTATGCGTTATGGCCGAGGTATTCAACCAACGCAAAGAGCTCGCCTATTATTTGGTCCAATACGTCAGGCGTTGCAATTGGTTCGTAATGAATTACCAGACTCTATATTTACCCCAGAAACGTCAACAAGGTCTTTTAAACTTGCTGTTTGTAGTCCTTGTGATGTTCGATTCGCACCTAAGATATTAACGGGTGTTGCAGAAAGTGCGCCAAATATTCAGTTACAAATGGATGCGGATTTTGATAGTCAATTGTCAGAAAAAATGCGCTTTCAGGAAGTGGATTTTGCCATTGACTATACATGCTTCGATGAAGCAGGTTTTTCTAGCACAGAGATCTTTACTGATGAACTTGTGGTCGTCGCTGCCAAAACTCACCCAAGAATTGGTGATAGCATCTCAGAACAAGAGTTGGTAACGGAAAAGCATGCAAAATTGTCGAAGATGAATGGTATGCGTAGTTACTCTGAACAAGCATATCGAGATCTAGATTGCCAAGCCGCGTACAAAGGGACCAGCTTAAGCAATATCCTCTATGTCGTTAGTCAATCAGAACTCATTACGGTTGCACCACGTTGGTTAGTGGAAAACTTGACCGATCGTGACCAACTAAAGGTGCTGGATCTTCCTATTAATAACAATAAGATTAATGGTTATCTTAGTTGGCATGCATCAAGTGAAAAAGATCGTGGCCATATCTGGATGAGAGATCAGTTAATGATGATCTGTGGCGATGTCATAGCAAACGACTAGTTTTTAGCTTGTTTCTAGAGAACGACAGCTGCGCAGATAAAATCTAACAGTACAAACTGAACTAAATAAAGCACTGAATGGTATTTCCATTCAGTGCTTTGGTTTTTTCAGAAAAGCAAAAATGTGGAGAATTATTCCGTGATCAACTAAATAACTTCAGCTATCGAAGTTGCCTTTTTTGCCTTGAAATGTATATTGTCCGCACAAATCAGCTTACATATGTAAGCTTAAGGTAAAGAGATGGCTAATTTAGATTTTCATATCGTAAAACGTATTAAAGAGCAGGTTGCTAAACATGGTGATCGAGTTGCTCTTCGTCATAAAGTCGCTGGTGTATGGAAAGACATTAGCTGGAAGCAGTTTGGTCAAGAAATTGATGCGCTCTCATTAGCACTGCTGGCTCAAGGATTAAAAGCTCAAGACAAAATAGGCATATTTGCCAACAATATGCCAAAGTGGTCAATCGCTGATTTCGGAGCATTGCAAATTAGGGCAATTACTGTCCCTATTTACGCAACGAATACGGCAAGCCAGTCCGCATATGTGTTGCAAAACGCGGATGTAAAAGTGCTGTTTGTGGGTGAGCAAGAGCAGTACGACGCCGCACTCACTATTTTTGAACAGTGCGACACGCTTGAAGTGATCGTGGCAATGTCTGATGACATCGATCTGCAAGATCAACCCGCTGGGATTTCTTGGGGTGATTTTATTGCCAAAGCTCAGCCTGAGGGCAATACAGAACTTGAAGAACGATTAAATCAAGCCAATTTCGATGACTTATTTACGCTCATATATACTTCAGGAACCACAGGTCAGCCTAAAGGTGTCATGCTTGATTACAGTAATATGGCAGCTCAATGCAAAGGGCATGACAGTAATCTAGCGTTAACAGAAAATGATGTCTCTCTCTGTTTTCTACCCTTATCACATGTGTTTGAACGAGCATGGTCTTTTTATGTTTTCTATAAAGGGGCGACAAACTGTTATCTGCAAGACACAATGCAGGTTCGTGATGCATTGGGCGAAATCAAACCAACAGTCATGAGTGCTGTTCCGCGTTTTTATGAAAAAATATTTTCTGCAATACATGAGAAAGTAGCGCGAGCACCAATTCATCGCAAACTGGTATTTACTTGGTCCGTGAATATGGGGGCTCGAATAGCCGCTTGTAAACAAGAAGGGCGAGAGCCTTCTTTGTTACTAACCAAATGCTATAAACTTGCCGATAAACTCGTACTGGCGAAGTTGAGAGAGCTATTGGGTGGACGCATCAATTTTATGCCTTGTGGTGGCGCCAAACTTGATCCAACCATTGGTCGTTTTTTCCATGCTATCGGTATCAATGTAAAACTTGGTTACGGTATGACAGAAACCACCGCGACGGTATCTTGTTGGGAAGACAATCGATTTTCACCGGATTCTATTGGCTCCTTAATGCCCAATGCGGAAGTGAAAATTGGTGAGAACAACGAAATACTCGTGCGTGGCCCTATGGTGATGCGTGGTTATTACAAAATGCCAGAAGAGACCGAAAAGACTTTTGATGAGCTTGGCTTTCTTAAGACCGGAGATGCTGGACATTTTGATGATGAAGGCAATCTCTATATTACCGATAGAATTAAAGAGCTGATGAAAACGTCGGGAGGCAAATATATTGCTCCTCAACATATTGAAGGCACCATTGGTAAAGACCACTTTATTGAGCAGATCGCGGTGATTGCCGATACTCGAAAATTTGTATCAGCATTGATAGTGCCGAGTTTTGAATCATTAGAAGAGTACGCTAAAGAGCTAAACATTAAATATCATGACAGGTTAGAGTTGATAAAACATAGCCATGTGATTGAAATGTTGGAAAAGCGCGTAGCTGAATTGCAAAAAGATTTGGCAAAATTTGAGCAGGTGAAAAAGATCACCATTCTACCGAAAGCCTTTTCTATGGACAAAGGTGAGTTAACGCCAACTCAGAAGCTTCGTCGCAAAGTCATCGATGAACGTTATGAAGATCAAATTGAAGAGATGTACTCTGACAACAAGCCTAGCGAAAAGTAATCGACAGTAAAATAGTGAAAAAAGCCCATTTGGTCATAGAGATCAGATGGGCTTTTTTGTAGTTAGATTCTGATTTGTTGATGATATGTTCTAAAATTGTTGCTTGTTTCAGAGTTTATTACTGTTTCATATTTAACCTATAGCACATGGTTGTTTTTTTCGTTTTGCCCTTGATTTAATGGCGAATAAGCTTGAAATTAGAGCTTATATACAAGGGTATGCCTTGTATAACTCATGGATATAGCAAAAGTGTTCATCTCCTGTTTCTGTGTTACACATGAAAGATGTCTCTTTTACTATTTTAGGCTACGAATAAGCCCTAGCTATGTGATACGACAATTGGGAGAAACTCAGATACAGGCTACTGAGGTTCCGCCGTTCTTAATATGTCGTATTAAGGAGAAAAAACGATGGAAATGTTGTCCGGTGCGGATATGGTTGTTCGCTCATTGATCGACGAAGGCGTTGATCACATCTTTGGCTACCCAGGTGGCTCAGTTCTCGATATTTACGATGCACTACACCAAAAAAGCGATATTGAACACGTGCTGGTTCGCCATGAACAAGCAGCGGTGCATATGGCTGATGGTTATGCTCGTGCAACCGGAAAAACAGGGGTTGTTTTAGTTACCTCTGGCCCCGGTGCAACTAATGCGATTACAGGCATTGCGACTGCCTATATGGACTCAGCACCTATGGTGGTGTTGTCAGGTCAGGTTCCGGGTACATTAATTGGAAATGATGCTTTTCAAGAGTGCGATATGGTGGGTATTTCCCGCCCGGTAGTAAAACACAGCTTTCTCGTTACCGATCCAAAAACTATCCCAGAAATTGTTAAGAAAGCATTTTATCTTGCTTCGACAGGGCGTCCTGGTCCTGTGGTCGTTGATCTACCAAAAGATATGCTGAATCCACTGCTGAAGTTCCCATATCAGTACCCTGAATCTATCAAGATGCGTTCTTATAATCCAACAACTAGTGGACATAAAGGGCAGATCAAGAAAGGCCTAAAAACCCTATTAGAAGCGAAAAAACCCGTTCTCTACATTGGTGGTGGCGCGATTATTTCTGAAAGTGATAAACAAATTTTACAATTGGCAGAAACATTAAATTTGCCAGTTATCAGCACATTAATGGGGTTAGGCGCGTTTCCGGGAACTCATAAAAACTCTCTCGGTATGCTGGGTATGCATGGCTCCTATGAAGCGAATATGGCGATGCATAACGCCGATTTAATCTTTGGTGTCGGAGTACGTTTTGATGACCGTACCACCAATAATGTTGAGAAATACTGTCCAAACGCCAAGATAATGCATATTGATATTGATCCGTCATCGATATCAAAAACCATTCGAGCGGATCTGCCGATTGTCGGTTCTGCTGATGTTGTGCTGGATGCGATGTTAAAGATTCTAAACGAACAAGAGAGCCGCAATGATGAGGCGGCATTAAATAGCTGGTGGGATGAGATTTCACAATGGCGAGATCGTCAATGTTTGAAATACGATACCAGCAGTGATCGCATAAAACCGCAGCAAGTTATAGAAACGCTTTACAAGTTAACTGATGGAGAGGCTTATGTTGCTTCTGATGTTGGCCAGCACCAGATGTTTGCTGCACTCTATTACCCGTTCGATAAACCTCGTCGCTGGATAAACTCCGGTGGCTTAGGAACTATGGGCTTTGGTTTGCCTGCGGGTATGGGAATAAAATTTGCCATGCCGGAAGAGGAAGTCGTTATTGTTACCGGTGATGGCAGTATTCAGATGAATATTCAGGAGCTATCGACAGCACTGCAATACGATATTCCAGTGAAAATTATAAACCTCAATAACCGTTTCCTAGGTATGGTTAAGCAGTGGCAGGATATGATATATCAAGGCCGGCATTCGCATTCTTATATGGACTCAGTGCCTGATTTTGCTGCGATCGCAGAAGCTTATGGTCACGTTGGTATTCGAATCTCTTCTCCAGACAAACTTGAATCTGAGCTAAAGAGAGCATTGGATATGAAAGACAAACTGGTATTTATTGATATCAGTATCGATGAGACAGAGCATGTGTACCCTATGCAAATTAAAGGTGAGGGGATGGATAAAATGTGGCTTAGCAAAACGGAGAGAACATAATGAGACATATCATTTCTTTACTATTAGAAAACCAGCCCGGTTCTCTTTCTCGTGTTGTTGGCCTATTTTCTCAACGTGGTTACAACATTGAGTCACTCACTGTTTCGCCTACCGATGATGAAACCTTGTCTCGTTTAAACATCACTACAGATAGTGATGTCATGGTGTTAGAGCAGATAGAGAAGCAACTTCATAAGCTGATTGATGTGCTTAAAGTTCAAGAAGTTACCGAGCATGACCATGTCGAGCGTGAATTGATGATGGTTAAAGTAAAAGCCAGTGGTTTTGCTAGAGCAGAAGTAAAACGAACATCAGATATTTTCCGCGGGCAAATCGTTGATGTAACGCCATCCCAGTATACTATTCAATTGGCGGGAACCAGTGACAAATTAGACGCTTTTATTACTGCGGTTTCAGATGTGACTGAAGTGATTGAAGTGGCGAGAAGTGGTGTAGTTGGCATTGCTCGAGGAGAGAGAGCGCTAAAAGTATAGTGATTAGTTATTTTTTTAAACTTTGATGAAGCCCTCCTAATCTGTGGAGGGCTTTTGTTTATTTATAGATCTATTTATTGGTACAATGCGTGCTCTTTTTGAACCAACCTCACATTTTATAAGGTTACAATGTTAAAGAAGCGCTGGTTTTTTCTAATCATTGTTATCTGCCTGCTATTAAGTGGAGCGGTTGGGTACGGCTACTCGCTTAAATATCAATCTTTATATAACAAGAATAAAGAGAATGTTATTGAAACCAGCAAGTTTCAGCTGCTTTTTACTGCGCGAGAGTTTTATCAATTTGATTCCCAAATCACCTCTACAATTGAGTTACTCAATCAAAACCGGGCATTAATGCAGTTTGTTGCAAATGAAAATTCAGCGAAAAAACAACAAGTAGAAGAGATTTGGTCAACATTAACGGGCTATCAAAGCTTTTTTAAACAGATTCGTTATGTTGATACTCGTGGGCAGGAACAGATTAAAGTTGAGTACTCCTATTTAGAACAAGGTGCAATTGCACGTTCTGACTATAAAAATATTGAGACTAAACGTTATTTTGAATTTGCTAAAACCTTGGCAGATGGTGAAGTTGGTACGCTTGGGGTTGGTTTAGAAAAAGCGCTGGGGGATTCTGACGATCCTTATGTACCTATTCAGCATATTATCACACCGTATAAACATGATGGCGTGCGCCAAGGTTATTTAATTTTAAGTATTGATTTTTGGTTATCAGCATCCTTATTGGACTTTTCGCCTCAAGCCAGTTTTCGACCTAGGGTGGTGACACTGCAAGGTGACTACGTTGTACACCCAGATCCTGAACGATTATTTGGCTTTGCCATACCAGAGCGAAAGCAATACAACCTCGGTTTGAGTCACCCCAAACTATGGCATGAAATGAAGAACACTCCAATCGGCGTATTTGAAAACGATGGGGCTATTTACATATATGAGCAAGTTAATATTCACTCTGGTAATAGCTTCTATATCATTATTGAGTTCACTCAGCAGCAGCTATTTGAGCAAGTCAGAGAAGAGTATTATGCCATCATTCAAATGGCTAGCTTGGTTATGCTGGTTATTATGTTCGCGGGTATTCCGGCGGCCTATATTGTTTACCTGTCGCAAAAACGAAACCTTGAAAGCAAACTCGCTATGGCAGCGTTAAATGGAATGTCTGCGGTTATGGTTTGCGATGCTCAGTATCGAATTTTAAAAATAAATAGAGAATTTGAAAAAATCACAGGCTATCGAGACAGCCAGATTCGTTATGGTAATTTGCGAAAGATGTTGTTTGATATGCGTTTTCCTTTTGGCTGGTCAGCCATTTGGGATAGTGTGAAAGCTGATCACAGTTGGGAAGGGGAGCTAAAAATACTTGGGCGATCTGGTGCTGAATTAATTACCATTACTCGAATTCAGGCGGTACTAGATTCTAGACAAAATGTAACTAACTACATCATATCTCTGGTCGATATTTCTGAGCGTAAAGAGCTGGAAGAGCGCTTGCGTTATTTAAGTGAGAAAGATGAGCTATCTCAACTATGGAACCGTCGTAAGTTTGAGGCAGAGTTACAGAATGAAGCACAGTTGGTGCTCCGTTATCCACAAAATCATATTGGTTGCTTAGCGCTGTTAGATATTGATCACTTCAAAAAAATTAATGATGAACTTGGTCATGATGAAGGTGACCGAGTGATTCGGCAAATCTCTATGCAATTACAGCAAAATACCCGTCAAACGGACTTTATCGCTCGTATTGGCGGCGAAGAGTTTGCCATCATCATGCCTCATACCGAGTTGCCTGAAGCAGAGGTGGTACTAAACCGCATCCGTACTTCCGTTGCAACTGACGGCCGCAACAGCGCTACCATTAGTATCGGAATTACCCTGTTAACCTCCAATGCGACTCAGTGTTATAAAACCGCGGATGTTGCGTTATACCGTTCTAAGTCATTAGGACGAAATCAAACCTCCATTGGTCATAGTGACGAGAGTTAGTATTTTTGAAGCTAGCCACCAACAAAACTTCGCTAAATGAGCATCTTTAGATTAGCTGAGTATATATTCGACTAAAGTATAATTTAATAAAAAACTTGAGCTAAACTTATAAATGGGTAAACTGTACGTTTTATGAACAATCCCAGTTTACTCATTTAGGAAGAAACGCGGCTATCCGTGCATTATTAAGGAAATCATACAGTCTGGGTTTATGAGGCATAGTATGTTTACGCAATCTCTAGTGAGGCTTACCATTGGTGGCTTGGTGGTACTTGGTATCAAGCTTAGTGCAATCTATTTCTTACCAATGGTGCTACTATTAAATACCCATCATAAAGAGTTTTTTGGATGGTAAAAAAATCGGGGTTTTCCCCGATTTTTTCTATTTAAAATCAGCTAAAAAGGTCTATTTTAGAGTTAAGACTTTAGTCTAGTATTTTGGGGCTGGAGAGAAAGAGAGTAGATGCTTATGCGGTAAACTCTGTTCAGTACAAACTGAGTCGAGTGAGTAGAGAACTAAACGATAGGCATAAAAAAAGAGGGTTTAAAACCCTCTTTTTACATTCTGCGAGAATAATTTAAGAAATTATAATACGTGTACAGATGCTGTGTTAGTTGTACCAGAAGCAACAAGTGCACCAGATACCATAATAACGATGTCGCCTTTCTTACCAAGACCTGTGTTTAGCGCAAGCTCTTTACCATTTACGTAGAAAGCATCTGTGCTGTCTACTGAATCAACAACCACTGGACGAACACCTTTCGTTAGTACAAGTTGTGCCGCAGTTTTCTTGTTTGTTGTTAGAGCAAGAATGTTTGCTGTAGGGAAGTATTTACGTACTGAACGTGCAGACTTACCACCTTCAGTTGCGACAACGATAAGTGGAGCAGCTAGTTTTTCAGCAGTGTCTACTGCGCCTTTACATACAGCTTCTGTAATGCGTAGACGTGGGCTATCTAGACGATCACCTAGTTCAGCTTTAAGTGCTTTATCTGTACGGTTACAGATTTGAGCCATAATAGTTACTGCTTCAACAGGGTATTTACCTTTAGCTGTTTCACCAGAAAGCATTACTGCATCTGTTCCGTCCATTACTGCGTTCGCAACGTCACCCGCTTCTGCACGTGTTGGGCGAGGGTTTTTGATCATTGAATCAAGCATTTGAGTTGCAGTGATAACCATCTTACGAGCACGGTTACATTTCTCAATCATCATTTTTTGAGCGAAGATTACTTCTTCTGCTGGGATTTCAACACCTAGGTCACCACGAGCAACCATAATGCCGTCAGAAAGCTCAAGGATTTCGTCAAAGTTATCAACGCCTTCTTGGTTTTCAATTTTAGAGATGATGTGGATGCTTTCGCCGCCATTTGCATTAAGTAGAGAGCGAATCTCTTTCACATCTTCTGCTTTACGGATAAATGAAGCAGCAACAAAGTCTACACCTTGCTCACAACCAAATTTAAGGTCTGCTTTATCTTTCTCAGAAAGAGCAGGAAGTTGAACAGAAACTCCTGGAAGGTTAACACCTTTGTTTTCGCCTAGAGCACCGTTGTTAAGTACTTTACACTGAACGTCAGTATCCGTTAGACCCGTTACTTCCATTTCGATTAGACCGTCATCAACAAGAATGGTGTTACCAACAGTTAGGTCTTTAGCGAAGCCAGCGTAAGTTACCGCAACAACGTTTTTGTTACCAACAACAGATGTGTCAGTAGTGAAAGTGAAGTCTTGGCCTGCTACTAGATCAACGTCATCGCCATTTTCTAGTTTGATAGTACGAATTTCAGGGCCTTTAGTATCAAGCAGAATCGCAAGTTGTTTGCCTTTTGCTTCCATTACTTGACGGAAGTTAGCAATACGAGTGCCGTGCTCTTCAAAATCGCCGTGAGAGAAGTTTAGGCGCATAACGTTCATGCCTGCTTCTACTAGTTCAGTTAACTTCTCTACAGATTCAGTTTTCGGGCCAATCGTACATACGATTTTGGTCTTTTTCATGGAAGATACTCTCCGGTAAGTATATTTACATTTTAAGTTTGTGTTGCTGTTCATTGAGCAACATAAGAAAGAAAATGACAACATTTTGTGTTGTTTGATTATTTTCTTACAGCTTATGCCTTTGAGCCCAGAGCCAGCTTGAAATCTATTAAACAGTTAAGCTACAAAACGATTCGTTGCAGCGACTGCTACTGCTATTTTTTTGTATTCTTGGTCAGTCTATAGACTAAAAGTTGCAAAAAAATAACGGTAATTTGTGTAATAAAATTTCTTTAGGGCGCGAATTCTAACAAATAATCTGATCAAGATCACTGTTGATAATTGTTCTAGAACAAATTTTCATCTTAAAATTTTTAATTTTTGCATCGAAATAAATAGACAATAAAGTTTCAATTGAAATATAATAGTTTCGTTTCGTAATTTATAAGTTTCAGTTAATGTCAAAAAGAAATACTCAACTTAGGCGCCACACGATTAATAAACTGGTTAATGAACTAGGTGAAGTCAGTGTTGAAGAGCTATCTGTCCAATTTGATACTTCAGAAGTCACTATTCGTAAAGACTTAGCCTCATTAGAGAGCAATGGTTTACTGCTACGTCGCTATGGCGGGGCAATCGCGTTGCCTAAAGAGGTAGTAAGTGATGAAGTTTCAGAGAAAGTTTCAAAGCAAAAGATAAATATTGCGATTGCTGCTGCTCAGCTCATCCGAGATCACAACAGAATTGTGATTGATAGTGGCAGTACTACGGGTGCGTTGATTCAACAACTGGATCAAAAACAAGGGTTGATCGTTATGACCAATTCGCTTCATGTGGCTAACGCGTTAAGTGAGTTGGAAAATGAACCGACCCTGTTAATGACAGGAGGAACCTGGGACATTCGCTCAGAGTCGTTTCAGGGACAAGTTGCTGAGTCAGTATTACGTGCTTATGACTTTGACCAACTCTTCATTGGGGCTGACGGTGTTGATTTGACGCGAGGGACGACTACATTTAATGAAATGCTTGGACTCAGTAAAGTGATGGCAGAAGTGTCGCGAGAAGTGATTGTTATGATTGAGTCAGAGAAGATTGGTCGAAAAATTCCCAATTTGGAACTCTCATGGCAACACATAGATGTATTAGTCAGTGACGCTCAACTAACCGATCAGCAAAAACTGAATATTGAATCCAAAGGTGTACGAGTTATTCGAACCCTATAAAGAACAAATCACTCGATGCTAGATAGTGTATTTAGCATCGAGTAAATAAAATTAGAAATTGGAGTGTAAACATGTGTGGAATAGTAGGTGCAGTAGCACAACGTGATGTAGCAGAAATTCTGGTAGAGGGATTACGCCGTTTAGAATATCGTGGATATGACTCTGCGGGTGTCGCTGTTGTCGATGGTGACAACAACCTTACTCGTGTAAGACGCTTAGGAAAAGTGCAAGAGTTAGCTGACGCCGTGAATCAGCAAGAGGTTCTTGGTGGTACTGGGATCGCTCATACACGTTGGGCAACACATGGAGAACCATCCGAAGTTAATGCTCACCCTCATATCTCTGGCGATATTACCGTTGTTCATAACGGCATAATTGAGAACCATGAAGAGTTACGCGCACTTTTGAAGCAACGTGGTTACCAGTTTGAATCTCAAACAGACACAGAAGTTATTGCTCACTTAGTTGAATGGGAACGTCGTACATCTGCAACTTTAGTAGAAGCGCTTCATAAAGCGGCAGCACAGTTAGATGGTGCTTATGGTACGGTTATTCTTGATCGTAGAGATCCTGAAAAATTGGTGGTTGCTCGCTCTGGTAGCCCGATCGTTATCGGTTACGGTGTGGGTGAAAACTTTTTGGCATCCGATCAGCTTGCTTTGCTAAGCGTGACTCGTCGCTTTAGTTACTTAGAAGAAGGTGATGTGGCAGAAATAACGCGTAGAACTGTGACCGTTATGGATATCAATGGTAATGACGTTGAGCGTGAAATTATTGAGTCTAATGCTGAGCATGATGCCGGTGATAAAGGTCAATATCGTCACTTTATGCAGAAAGAGATTTTCGAGCAGCCAACCGCGCTTATCAATACGATGGAAGGTCGTATTACACAGGAATCCGTTATTATTGAGAGTATTGGTGTCAATGCGCTGGACATTCTGACCAAGGTTGAGCATGTACAGATTATCGCTTGTGGGACCTCTTATAACTCAGGTATGGCCGCAAGATACTGGTTCGAAGGGCTAGCCGGAGTGAGCTGTGATGTTGAAATAGCCTCTGAGTTCCGTTACCGCAAATTTGTTACTCGACCAAATAGCTTATTGATTACGCTTTCTCAGTCTGGTGAAACCGCTGATACATTGGCTGCGCTTCGTTTAGCAAAAGAGAAGGGTTACATGGCTGCAATGACCATCTGTAATGTTTCAGGTTCGTCACTTGTTCGTGAGTCTGACTTTGCCTTTATGACCAGAGCAGGAACAGAAATAGGCGTTGCTTCAACAAAAGCCTTCACTACGCAACTTGCCGCTATGCTAATGCTGGTTACCGCGATAGGTAAGCAGAACAACAATATAGATGCAGCGAAAGAGAAAGAAATAGTTCAAGCGATTCATGAGTTACCAGTACAAATTGAAAGTGCTCTAGCTTTTGATAAAGAGATCGAAGCGCTGGCAGAAGATTTTGCTGACAAACAGCACACGCTATTCTTAGGGCGTGGTGAGTTTTACCCAATTGCTATGGAAGCATCCCTTAAACTAAAAGAGATCTCTTATATCCATGCTGAAGCGTATGCTGCTGGTGAGTTAAAGCATGGGCCTCTAGCCTTGATTGATGCGGATATGCCTGTTGTGGTTATCGCCCCAAGTAATGATCTTCTTGAGAAACTCAAATCAAATGTTGAAGAAGTACGCGCCAGAGGTGGTTTACTTTATGTATTTGCCGATGCCGATGCCGGATTTGATGGCGACGAAAACATGAAGATAATTAAAATGCCTCACGTTAATGAGATCACAGCACCTATTTTCTATACCGTACCAATGCAGTTGCTCTCTTATCACGTTGCCCTAATTAAAGGCACCGATGTTGACCAGCCTCGTAACCTAGCAAAAGCAGTAACGGTAGAGTAATAAGGTTAACTTCGAACGGCGACTAAACTAAATTTAATCGCTCAAAAGTTGATTAGCAATAAGTGAAAAAGGGTCATTTTATAATGACCCTTTTTTGCGTTTTAAACGTTGAGTGCTGTGTATGTACCTATGAAACAATAGTTCATATTAGTTAACTATTGTTTCGTCTACTTTAGTTAACTAATGGTAACCGTTTTCTGGGCTTTTATTTAGCTGAGGCTTATTGGTATTGATTGAATAGTGTTCTTTTTAAGTCAATAGCTGAGTCACTATGAATAATTATAACCTATATGGCCATTGTTGTTTGGTGGCAAGGCTTAGATAACAAAGATGGTTCTCAGCGTGAATTAGTTAAATGGAGTTTCATATCTATTTTCGAGTCACAATTGTTAACTTTAAGCGCTCCGTCACAATATTTTATAGGATTTATCATTAATATTATCAACCATAGTTAACTTAATTTAACTCTGGTTGTAATTTAGTAATCCAATAAGATTGATGCAAAAGGGGATACGATGGACTTTCTAAACAGAGGCTTTGAACAAGCCGAATTTGAAAACAGAACACAAAGAGCTCAAAAAATCATGCACGAGCAGAAGCTAGATGCGATGATTTTTACCACTGA
>NZ_VTXE01000043.1 GCF_013114595.1 Vibrio sp. 99-8-1
GCTAGGCTGCTGCCTGACTGATTTTGCCAGTTAACCCTTGTGGGCTCTGCCGTGTCAGTGAGGGCGCATTATAGAGATCGAATTCACATTGGCAACCCTTTTTTTGCTCTTTTTTGTAAAAAACTCACTTTATGATTAGAAAACCATCAGAACTGCTATTTCTATAACTTTACTCAGTTTTAAAACACAACTTATCCACAGTTTTATTCAATACTGGTTGTTTATTGAGCTTATATTCCTAGCCCATCATTCTGTAATTCATTATCTTCATGTAAGCCACACTCTCTTTTTAGCCCAAAAAAACGAGTTTCATCTTCTCTCATCCCTTCTTTCCACTTACTTGTTGTATGTGTATCGCCTAAAGAACGGTAGCCACTCTCTTTTAAAGGATGATAAGGCAAATGATTCTCAGACAAGAAAGTATCTATATCCTCATCATTCCAATCAACAATAGGTAGAAATTTAAAAACACCATTTTGCACAGAAAGTATTGGTAAATGAGAACGAGTATCTGACTGCCCTCTTCTTAAGCCCGAGAACCAAGTAGTCGCACACAGTTCTTGCAATGCTCTTCTCATAGGCTCAACTTTATTAATCAAATTGTACTTCTTGATACCGTCAATGCCTTGTAACCACAACTTACCGTAACGTGCTTCTTGCCAGTTGGGGCTATCTTCTGCACGGTACACTTTAATATTGAGTTGCAACTTCTCGGTTAGCTCATCAATGAACAGGTATGTTTCAGGAAATAAATAGCCTGTGTCCGTTAGTATCACCGGAATATCCGGTGATTCATTTTTCAATAGCCCAAGCATGACGGCAGCTTGAATACCAAAGCTAGAGGAAACTACATGATTTCCTTCTATATGAACTAGTGCCCACTTAATCCGTTCTTCAGCAGTTAAACTTTCCAGCTCAGCATTGATTTCTGCTAGCTGTAAGCTTTGAGCCGCTTTATTTAGCTTAAGGTAGTCATCTAACCGATAAACTTTCTTCAAAGCATTAAGCATAAAAGTCTCTCTTAGAGATAATAACTTCCTCAATGACTCCTGTTCGTATTACAAAATCACCAAACGCTTCATCTTTTAGGCGATTGCTGGCCCATTCACTGACGAGCTGATCGATTTCTTCGAGTATCTGTTTATCGGTAATGTTCTCTTTATACATTTTTGGTACCCGAGTACCGGCTTTATTCCCACCAAGGTGTAAATTGTAACGACCGGGGGCTTTTCCTACTAAACCAATCTCTGCCAGCATGGCTCGACCACAACCATTGGGGCATCCCGTTACCCGCAAAATGATACTGTCATCTTTTGCTATACCATGTTTATCCAAAATGGCTTCTACATCAGTCACGAAAGAAGGTAAAAATCGCTCCGCTTCTGACATCGCTAATGGACAGGTAGGAAAGGCAACACACGCCATTGAGTTTTTACGCTGCTCAGACGTATCATCGTCAATTAAACCGTGTTCTTTTGCTATCTTCTCTATCTGCGCCGCATCTTCATTTGCTACCCCGGCAATAATAAGGTTCTGATTCGCTGTCATTCTAAAATCGCCTTTATGTATCTTGGCAATTTCAGCAACCCCCGTTTTTAAAGGTCGATCAGCAAAATCAAGTAAACGTCCATTCTCAATAAATAGCGTTAAATGTTGCTTACCATCAATACCATCAACCCAACCAATACGGTCTCCTCTGTGAGTAAATGAATATTGGCGAGTTTCGGCAAATGAAACACCGGCTCTACGTTCGACTTCTGCTTTAAATACATCAATACCAACTCGATCTAATGTGTATTTGGTTTTAGCGTTCTTTCTATTCGAGCGGTTTCCCCAATCTCTTTGCGTGCCTACGACTGCAGCGGCTATATCGAGTGTCTTATCTAACGGGATGAAACCAAAATCGTCGGCTTTTCTTGGATAAGTAGTTTCATCACCATGTGTCATGGCCAGTCCACCACCAACCAATACATTGAATCCAATAAGTTCGCCTTTTTCAGCGATGGCCACAAAGTTAAGATCATTGGCATGCACATCAACATCATTAACCGGTGGAACCACCACTGTCGTTTTGAACTTACGTGGTAAGTAATTGCTGCCTAATATTGGCTCTTCATCTGTTGTTTCAACTTTATCGCCATTCAGCCAGATCTCTGCGTACGCTTTCGTCTTCGGCAGTAGATGTTCACTAATTTTCTTCGCCCATTGGTAAGCCTGTTGATGTAACTCAGACTCAATCGGGTTGCTGGTACATAAAACATTTCGGTTTACATCACCAGCCGTTGCTATTGAATCGATACCAATATCATTTAGCGTTTGGTGCATAAGCTTAATATCTGGCTTTAATACACCATGAAACTGAAAAGTCTGTCGCGTAGTTAAGCGAATACTTCCATATGACGTGTGTTCATCAGCAAACTTATCGATAGCTAACCACTGCTTAGGAGTGATAATCCCTCCCGGCATGCGAGCTCTAAGCATTACATTATGTAGAGGTTCCAGCTTTTGCTTCTGTCTTTCAGCTCGAATATCTCTATCATCTTGTTGATACATTCCATGAAAACGAATCAGTTGAAAGTTATCTGCGGTAAAACCACCTGTAATTTGGTCTTGTAGATCGTTCTCAATTGTTCCTCTCAAAAAGTCACTGCTCTTTTTAAGACGCTCATTATCGGATAAAGGGCCTAAAACCTCTCCCAATACAGTTTGTTTGTCGGTTTGGTTTTGCTTGCTCATTAGTAGACATCCCTTTGATAACGTTTTTCTTTACGCAGATTATTTAGCAATTGCTCTGCTTCTTCTTTGTTAAGCTGACTTTCAGTTTCAATAATGTTGATAAGAGTATTGTGCACATCCTTTGCCATTAGATTTGCGTCACCACACACGTAGATATAAGCGCCTTCCTCTATCCACTTCCATACTTGTGGTGCGTTTTCTAAAAGTCGGTCTTGTACGTAAATTTTGTCTTTTTGATCACGGCTAAAAGCAACATCTAGTTTATTCAGCACGCCACTTTTTAAATATTTTTGCCATTCCACTTGGTATAAGAAGTCTTGCGTAAAAGTACGTTCGCCAAAGATTAGCCAATTTTTACCTGATGCTTCTCTGTTATCTCGCTCTTGAATAAAGCTTCTAAATGGAGCGATTCCTGTTCCAGGACCAATCATGATGATGGGAACATCATCACTTGGAAGTTTGAAGTTGTTATTGTGCTCTACAAAAACCTTTACTTTATCGTCTTCTTGCAGTCTCTCAGCAAGGTAGCTAGACGCTCCCCCTTGACGAGTTTCTCCGTTATTATCGTAGGCAACTAAACCAACAGTAAGATGCACTTCATCTTCTACTTCTAGTTGACTCGATGAAATGGAATATAGCCTTGGGGTTAAACGTCTCAATAGTTCAACCAACTGCTCAGCCGTTAACACTGTTTTCTTTATAGTTAGTACGTCGATGATTTGAGTTTTTGCAGCGAAAGTTCGTAACTTATTTTTGTCATCCACCAGCTTTTGTAACTTTTTACTAGCTGACAGTTCGGCAAATTTAGTGATCAACTGCGGGTTACTAGAGGTAATTTCGAACTTACTGATTAGTGCACTTCGGATAGACAATGAATCCCCATCGACATCAACACTTTCTACGCCAGACAAACCAACCGCTTCAAGTATTTTATCTGCAAGTTCTGCACTATTTTCATACCAAACGCCCAGTGCATCTCCCGGAGCGTATGTTATTCCTGAGCCTTCAAGATCGATCTCAATATGACGGATATCTTTATCTGATTCTCTACCAGTAATTTTTTGATTGGTAAGTAAGCTCGCGGAAAAAGGCGTACTTTTGGAATAGTGAGAAACATCCGTTGTCGCAATAGGTAATGGCACGACTTCAGCATCGTTCGATGCCTCAAACGCTTCTTTTATCTTTTCAAGAGCACTTTGCTGCCACGTTGACACTGAAGATTCATAATCAACATCACAATCAATACGTTCAATAAACGAAGTCGCACCTAATTTGGAGAGATAGCTGTCGAAATCTTTACCGGTTTGGCAGAAAAACTCATAACTGGAGTCCCCTAAGCCAATGACTCCATATTGTAAGTTCGTTAACTTAGGTGCTTTCTTTGACTGCAAAAACTCATGCAACTCAATGGCATTATCAGGAGCTTCTCCTTCTCCATTTGTTGATGCCACAATAATAACGTGAGTCTCTTTTGCTAAGTTCTTTCCTTTATAATCACTTGCATCATAAACGTTCGCTGTAATTCCACGAGCCACTGCATCTTGCATTAAAGCTTCCGCAACCCCTTTCGCATTACCTGTTTGCGAAGCGAATATAATCGATAGCTGGCTCGATATTTGAGTGGCAACTTGAGAAAGTGCAGGTTGAGAAGCAACTGGAGAGGTCGCGGCTTGCTGACTTATTCCCCAAAAATAACCACTAACCCAAGCCAATTGTTGAGGTGATAATTCCGACGT
Organism: Vibrio sp. 99-8-1; assembly: GCF_013114595.1. GTDB lineage: Bacteria > Pseudomonadota > Gammaproteobacteria > Enterobacterales > Vibrionaceae > Vibrio. The sequence continues at coordinate 4,473 of NZ_VTXE01000043.1, forward strand.
AGCCGACTGGAGTTGATTAATTTGCTGATCATTTAATGGGCTAGATAGCGCAGAGAGTTCCTTTAATAACATAGTCACGACATTCCTATTCATTGCGTAACTATAGATTAACCACTCCTTTTAATAACAAGAAAGAATAGAAGTTCATGTTTTATAACTTTTAGAGATATAGCAACACTATCACTTCTCTTCAATACGAACTTGATTAAAGCCAACAGCCATCGCAGACTTTGACGCTAAATCAAGATCTAAGTACTGACACTCTTCTCCGTGAGAATCCGTTAGCAACACAAACCCTCCTCTTGCATGCCTAAACTCAACAACCCAGCTTCCATCCTGAATCGAAGGCTCAATAATCGCTTCTACTAACTGCTTTTCTCGATATAGCAATTTTAACTCTGTAATCGTCATTGCTCCTTTCCTTGTCACTTTGCTTTATTACTATTTCATTCATCACTATTTTTAGCTTTGTCCCTATTAAGAATGGCTGATAGTTAACAATTTGCTAACTTTTGTTTGTTCTTATAAATAATAGCTATAAAAAACGCCCTAGTAGGGCGTTTAGTAACAATAAAGTCGATTTATTCTGTGGCTGTACTCTGTTTTTAAGCTGCGCTTTTCTTAACGAGCAGTAATCACATAGTTTTTATAGAACCATACACCAAGTGCAATCACTATCAACCAAGGGAGTAACTTCAGTGCAAACCCTAACATTCCCATCAGAAACATCATAAATATAGAGATGCCTATTGCGAGAAAAATGGTCACCATTGTTACACCAGTGAAAAACAGAACCCCTAAGAATACAAATAAGAACAATAGCTCGAACATAATATTTCTCCTTTTCTATTCATAGAGCAGGAATTAAGCCAACTTTAAAAATCAATGTAAATCATAAAGTTAAGATCCAGCCAAACAAAAAGCCACCTTTATAGCTGTGATAACTTGGTAAAAATAACCTATTTATTGGTTAAATTTACACATTTAGCTCTTTAGGGATTTTTGCTAAAGCTTGCTCTACCACTTCTATTCCCGCACCTTGCTTATGTGCATTCTCACTAATATGCCTTCTCCACTGACGAGCACCGGGCATACTCTGAAAGAGACCTAGCATATGTCGAGTGATATGGCCAAGATAGCTGCCATTTGATAACTGTTGCTCGATGTATGGATACATCTCTTCGACGATTTGGCTACGCTTCTTAATCTGTTTATCTTCTCCAAAGATCTTCTGATCGACCTGAGCCAATAGATAAGGACTTTGGTACGCCTCACGCCCAACCATAACCCCATCAACAAACTCTAAATGCTCTAGAGACTCTTCTAATGTTTTAATACCACCATTAAGGCCAATATTAAGATGAGGAAAATCTTTCTTAACTTGATAAGCCCTTGAGTAATCCAAAGGGGGGATTTCTCTATTTTCTTTTGGGCTAAGACCACTTAACCATGCTTTTCGCGCATGTATAATAAAGTCATCACAGCCCCCTTTCTCGTTTACAGTTGAGATAAACTCCGTCAAGAATTGATAGCTATCTTGATCATCAATACCAATTCTTGTTTTTACTGTGACGGGAATACTCACCACATCCTTCATGGCTTTAATACAGTCAGCAACCAATTCAGGTTCCGCCATTAGACAAGCGCCAAAACGACCATTTTGAACTCGATCTGAAGGACACCCAACGTTTAAATTGATTTCATCATAACCACGATCTTGCGCCAACTTAGCGCATACAGCTAAATCTTTTGCATTTGAGCCACCGAGTTGTAACGCTACGGGATGTTCTTCTTGGTTATAAGCCAAGAAATCGCCTTTACCATGAATAATTGCACCCGTTGTCACCATCTCGGTGTATAACAGAGACTGCTGTGTTAACAGACGATGGAAATAGCGGCAATGTCTATCTGTCCAATCGAGCATGGGTGCAATGGAAAAGCGAGATGAATGGTGCATAGAAAAGAACCTTGATAAATTCGATGAAAAGCAACCTGTGGTTGCCAATATCAAGCCTAAAAGCTTGCTTCTGATTGGCGCGCATTGTAATCGATCTTGTCATTTTCAGATAGCAAAGTTGTCAACAAGCGCAAATATTCTCAATTAAAATTACGCAAAATGATCTATTTACTTGATCCACAATAGGCTTTTATCTTAGGGTTACATTTCATAACGAACTATAATGTTTGTCTATAAATAGTGTATTATTAACATAGTTCGTGTATTTAGGGGATCAAATTGGATCAAGCGCTACTTGAACATGTCACGGGAATTTGTGAATCTCGAGGTGTGAGGTTTACTCCACAACGTAAGCGAGTATTTGAGCTTATATGCTGCAATAAAAGTGCGTCTAGCGCTTACGATTTATTAGAGCAGTTAAAAGAGAGTGAACCACAGGCCAAACCCCCTACAATATATCGAGCTCTGGACTTTTTGTTAGAGCAAGGCTTTATACATAAAGTTGAATCTAATAATAGTTTTATATCTTGTCGTCTATGTGGTCAGCACAAGCATCACTCTCAACTACTTATTTGTGACCAATGCGGTAACGTAATAGAGCAACAAGATGATAACCTGATGGCTTTGCTGGCTAGTAATGCTGAACAGCACGGTTTTCATATAACAGATCATGTCATTGAAACGCACGGTACCTGTCGGTCCTGCTTATCAACCCATGAATAATTAAGATAGAGTGTTATGCGCGCTGAATTTGTAAATCCGTTTTTAGCTTCATTAATGAACGTGTTAAAAACGATGGCTTCCTTAGAGTTGAAGCCTCAGAAACCAAGAGTTAAAAAAGATGAAATTGCCCGAGGCGATGTTTCTGGACTCATTGGTATGGTTGGAGATCAATCAAAAGGATCGATGTCGATAACTTTTGATGAAGGCTTAGCATTAGAAATAATGCAAAACATGCTAGGTGAGAGACCCAACGGTATTAATGAAGAAGTGACGGATATGGTGGGCGAAATAACCAACATGGTAACAGGAGGCGCAAAACGTATCCTTTCCGATAGTGGGTTTGAGTTCGATATGGCAACGCCAATTGTTGTATCAGGAAAAGGACATACAATTCGTCATAAATGCGAAGGGGCAATTATTATTATGCCTTTTACTTCTGAATGGGGTAACGCATTTATCGAAATCTGTTTTGAGTAAGTATCAAGTACTCTACATTTCTGTTTTGTCATAAAAAAAGCTGATGCATTGCATCAGCTTTTTCTCTATTACAAGCTTACTAACTTACGCTTTAAACACCTTGAAAGCGTTGATTAAGCCGTTAGTGGAGCTATCATGTGAATCTACCGGAGACTCATCAGTCAGCTCTGGCAAAATTTGGTTAGCTAACTGTTTACCCAGTTCTACTCCCCACTGATCAAAGCTAAAGATATTCCAGATAACACCTTGAACAAAGATCTTATGTTCATACATAGCAACAAGGTTACCAAGTACTCGCGGAGTAATCTTTTTAACCAAAATAGAGTTTGTTGGGCGGTTACCTTCAAATACCTTAAATGGAACCAACTCTTTTACTTCTTCAAGTGATTTACCTGCAGCAGCAAATTCCGCTTCAACTTGCTGTTTGGTTTTACCAAACGCCAACGCTTCTGTTTGTGCAAAGAAGTTAGACATCAATTTTTGATGATGATCACTTGCTGGATTATGACTCAATGCAGGAGCAATAAAGTCACATGGGATCAGTTTAGTGCCTTGGTGAATCAACTGATAAAACGCGTGTTGACCATTTGTTCCCGGCTCACCCCAAATGATTGGGCCAGTTTGATAATCAACTTCAACACCGTTTCTATCAACGCACTTACCATTAGATTCCATATTACCTTGCTGGAAATACGCGGCAAAGCGGTGCATATACTGATCATACGGTAAAATAGCTTCCGATTCTGCACCATGGAAGTTGTTATACCACAAGCCAATAACCGCTAAAATCACAGGTACATTACTTTCTAATTCCGTCTCAGAAAAATGCTTGTCCATTTCATGAGCACCATCCAGTAACTCAATATAGTTATCGTATCCAACACATAGAGCAATGGATAAACCAATAGCAGACCATAAAGAGTAACGACCACCAACCCAGTCCCAAAACTCAAACATATTGTCTGTATCAATGCCAAACTCAGAAACTGACTTAGCATTTGTTGATAAAGCAGCAAAGTGTTTTGCAACGTGCGCCTCATCACCAGCTTCAGCTAAGAACCAATCACGAGCAGAATGTGCATTGGTCATGGTTTCTTGAGTAGTAAATGTTTTAGACGCGATCAAAAACAACGTTGTTTCTGGGTTTACTTTTTTAAGCGTCTCAACGATATGAGTGCCATCTACGTTTGATACGAAATGCATATTCAAATGATTTTTATAAGGTGCAAGAGCTTCTGTCACCATATAAGGGCCAAGATCTGAACCACCAATACCAATATTAACAACATCGGTAATCGCTTTTCCTGTATAGCCTTTCCAGTCACCTGAAATTACACGCTCAGTGAATAGTTTGATTTTTTCAAGAACTGCATTCACAGCAGGCATAACATCTTGTCCATCAACAATAACTGGCGTGTTACTACGATTTCTAAGAGCAGTATGAAGAACAGCACGACCCTCAGTTTGGTTGATGGCCTCTCCTGAGAACATAGCATCAATAGCGGCTTTCAATTCTGTTTCATTTGCCAAAGCAAATAATTTATCCATTGTCTCCTGATCGACTAGGTTTTTAGAGTAGTCAACCAGAATGTCTGAACCAAACTGAGTAGAGAAGTTTTCAAAACGCGCTTCATCCTTTGCAAATAGCGTCTTAAGGTCCATATCTTGAGCAGATTCAAAATGCTCTGTTAAAGCTTTCCATGCTTGTGTTTGCGTTGGATTGATGTTTTTCAACATGGTAATTATCCCGATGTTACAATTGGCTATATTCGACTAACAGCAAAAAATGCGGTTAAATCGAACCCCGATTAAGCAAATCATATCCGTTTTACTCAATATCTATTTTAACTCAACATTGAGCAAAGCGTTGTTATTTATTTTCAGCTTCGAATTATGACGTAACTCGACAATGCTATCATTGAGTTATATCAGATTACCGATTAATCTCTGTCATAGTCGAAAAACAGTGTACTAAGAACACCTCAACAGAGTTATTTTGAGAGAAGAAACTATATGTGGCAGCAAAAAGAGCTTAACTTAAAAGCAAGAAAACGAGGGTTTCATCTTATAACTGATGAAATTGAACAACATATTTCTGAGATTTCTCAATTATCAGTGGGGATTGTTCATCTGTTTATGCAGCATACATCTGCAAGCCTAACTTTAAATGAAAACGCGGATCCTACAGTTAGAACAGACATGGAAAACCATTTTCATCAGATGGTTCCAGAAAATATGCCCTATTATCGTCATACATACGAAGGTTCTGATGATATGCCAGCCCACATAAAAACCTCTTTACTTGGTGCAAGTGTGACAATTCCAATTCGTAATGGACGACTAGCATTAGGAACTTGGCAAGGGATTTATCTCGGTGAGCATAGGAACAATGGCGGCAGTAGAAAGATTATCGCGACAATCAATGGCGAGTAGCGGCAATGATGAGTAGCGGCACAACTGCTACTCAATTCAAACTAACTGATTAGCTAACAGATTAAAATGGTTGGTTAACCATCACCCTAAACAGACTTTCTCCACTTCCCCAGGCCATTTCTGTGCGAACAACAATACCTTCAACTTGAAAACGAATCGCTCCTCCGGCGCTCCATTTCATATCTCTATGAAGTGTTTTAAGGTCATACTCATCTGCTACCCTACCGACATCAACAAACGCGACCCATTGCCACCAAGGTACTTGATACAAGTTGAAAATGGGCCAATCTCCAAGTGGTTGCCACTCAGGCATTACCCGATACTCTGCGCTATAGCTTACTGCACTCCTACCATGGAAGCGACCAGAAGTGTAACTCCTCAGTCGATACAAGCCTCCCAACTTTATCCCTTCATACTCTGAAGGACGATTGCAATGGCCACTCGAGCATTGATTCCATGTTGGTGTATCCGCGGTATATAAACTTAAAGCAAAAACCTGTTTATTAAACAGATCATTTATTGGGCCTAAATCCCAGTAATGGCTGTTTTCTAAAGACACCGTCGCCCATGACTCATCATCTCTATATTGAGGTGAGTAAGTCATATTGACGCTTGTTTTAGATCCTTGAGTGGGGTTCCTTGTATCATTCCTATTATCCCAATCAAATTGAACGGCGACGCCCCATGTCTGTTGTGGCTCCTCAAAAGTCACATCCAATTTTCGGGTAGAAAAGAAAGGCTGAATATTTAAAGAGGAAACACCACTTTCAAAAGGGGTTTTGCCTGAGATATCTCGACTGGGGGTGTAACCTGCTTGCGTTCCTTGCTTTTCTCCTTCTCCCCAAGGAAAGACATACCGAAAAGAAGCACGATACTTGGCTTCTTTGCCAGTTGTGACCGTCACATCACCTACATTGGAATCATTACTTCCTTGCTCACCAAGATAATAGTTACTATCAACATAGTTGCCTTGGTATAACTCGAAACCAAGTAACCAGTTATTATCTGTTTGATAATTAGCTACAGAGCCGTAGGTCATAAACGAATTTTTGTCGGTATAAAAGCCAGTGGCTAACACACTCATTTGGGGCTGCAATACCCCTTTGGCTACACCGGCTATTCCAATGGCGTTTCCGAGGCTGTCAGAAGTAAAAGCGAAAGGAACGACAGCGGATTCAGGCACCCAATTTGGCCAGCCATCTGCATATAAGAGATCGCTGTTAACCATTGATAACGAAAACAGGAGTGCACCATAAGTGCGAGGAATAGACACTCGCTACTCTTGGTGAGAGAGGTATATCATTTCTACACGGTCGGTTAATTTAGTGACCAACTCATAACCAATGGTTCCTATATGATTAGAAACATCTTCTGCTGGTAACTCCTCTCCCCACATAATCGCTTCATCACCCACTTTATCCTTAGCGTCAATACCAAGATCCACGGTTAACATATCCATAGAGACACGACCAACTAGAGGAACAATACGACCATTAACAAAAACAGGAGTACCATTTGGGGCCGTTCGAGGATAACCATCTCCATAACCAACAGCAATAACGCCGACTTTTGTCTCTTTCTCACATGTCCACGCACCACCATAACCGACTTTTTCACCTGCTTTAACCACTCGTACAGCAATCAAACACGACTTTAACGTCATTACAGGTTTATAACCTAAGGTCTTAGCAGGCTTATCATTAAATGGAGAAACACCATATAAAATGATTCCGGGGCGGTTCCACTCCAGTCGGCTTTCTGGCCATGATAGGATGCCAGCCGATGCTGCTAGTGAGCGCTCACCATCACAATGCTTGGTTATAGATAAAAATAGCTCTATTTGTTGCTGAGTCACGGGACTATCTAAATCATCTGCGCTGGCAAAGTGGCTCATAACATTGACGGGCTGTTGAACGTTCTTACAACGATTTAGTCTCGTAATGTACTCATCATACTCTTCCGGCTGTATGCCGAGTCGATGCATTCCTGTATCAACTTTTAACCATACTTTTATGGGAGTATCGATATTGGCCTTTTCAAGAGCTTCGAGTTGCTCAATATTATGAACAGCGGTATGCAAATTATTTGCAGATAGGATATCGAGATCTTCTGGGAAATAGAAACCTTCAAGCAATAGAAGTGGCTTAACGATTCCCGCAGATTTAAGCTGCAATGCTTCTTCAATTCTTGCAACACCAAAAGCATCGGCTTGTTTAATGCTATTAGCAATATTTAGGATGCCATGCCCGTAAGCATTGGCTTTAATGATGGCAACAATTTTACTGCCTGGTGACTGCTCTGCAATCTTATTAAAATTGTATTTTAATGCATCCAGATTAATACAAGCGGTGGCCGCTTTAATGTTGCTCATTCAATATCCTTATTCGTCGTCAAACGCAGGTCCAGCGTAATTATCAAAACGAGAAAACTGCCCTTGGAAAGTTAATCGTACCGAACCAATGGGGCCGTTACGTTGCTTACCAAGAATAATTTCTGCAATACCTTTTAATGTGCTGTCTGGGTGATAAACCTCATCTCGATAGATAAACATAATCAAATCGGCATCCTGCTCTATCGATCCAGATTCACGCAAATCGGAGTTAACTGGGCGCTTATCAGCTCGCTGCTCCAAAGAACGGTTAAGCTGTGAAAGAGCAACAACTGGAACATTCAGCTCTTTTGCCAACGCTTTTAGTGAGCGCGATATTTCCGCTATTTCCAATGTACGGTTATCACTTAAAGATGGCACACGCATTAATTGAAGGTAATCGATCATAATCATGCTAACGCCACCATACTCGCGAGCAACGCGACGAGCGCGTGAGCGTAACTCCGTCGGCGTCAGACCTGAGCTATCATCAATCAGCATGTTTTTCTTCTCCATCAAAATTCCCATGGTAGAAGAAATTCTCGCCCAGTCTTCATCATCCAACTGACCCGTCCGGATCTTAGTTTGATCCACTCGAGATAAAGAAGCCAACATACGCATCATCAGCTGTTCTGATGGCATCTCTAATGAAAATATAAGTACAGGCTTATCTTGAGCCATTGCGGCATTTTCACACAAGTTCATCGCAAATGTGGTTTTACCCATGGATGGACGAGCGGCAACAATAATAAGATCCGAGCCTTGCAAACCCGCTGTCTTCTTATTTAAGTCGGTAAAACCCGTATCTAAACCTGTTACTCCGTCTTGAGGAGATTTATAGAGTATTTCAATCCGCTCTAAGGTTTTCTCTAATATAGATTCAACGCTTTGCGGGCCTTCGTTTTCACTTGTTCGCTCTTCCGCAATGGCAAATACTTTTGTCTCTGCCAAGTCCAACAGGTCTTCTGATGTTCGACCTTGCGGATCATAACCTGCATCCGCGATCTCATTGGCAACACCAATTAAGTTACGAACTAAAGCTCTTTCCGCTACAATTTCTGCATAAGCGTTAATATTAGCCGCGGTAGGCGTATTTTTTGCTAAGTCAGCCAGATAAGCAAAGCCACCAACATCATCAAGTTGCTCTCTCTGCTCCAAAAACTCTGACAAAGTGATCAAATCTAGCGGATCACTATTCTCCAAAATTGATTTAACAGCTTCAAAAATATATCGATGAGGACGACTATAAAAATCTTTCGCTACTACTTTTTCGGCAACAGTATCCCAACGCTCATTATCCAATAATAAGCCACCAATAACTGACTGCTCTGCTTCCAATGAGTGAGGAGGCGCTTTGATCGCTTCAACTTGAGAATCAGTTCTGTTTTTATTGTGGACTTCAGCCATGGTTATACTCTATTACTCGTTATAGCCGGACATTATAGCGGCATTAGCCGCACTATAGTCAATCGATATTACTTAAAAATTGAAGTCATATTTTAAACTGTTCGAGCAGTTAATTAACATCGTTCTGACTAATATAATTTAACAAAACTTATACTCATTAAATTAACCGATAAATGAAAAGGGCAATGAGTGTCAACTAGGTCGCTAATCTTACTTGGGCTAATAACAAGTTCCGTTGTTTATGCAAATGATGATGTGGATGAAACATCTGAAAAACAGCCATCACCACTAAGTACTGAAGTTGAATTTGGTTATCAATCACACTCCGGCAACTCAGATACTCAGTCTCTGAACTCTCGTTTAGAAGCTGAGTACACTTCAGGGCAACATCGTCATTCTGGCGAATTTAAGCTGTATAAATTGGATAAAGATGGCGAAGAAGATAAGTTTCAGACCTCTTATCAACTACAAAGTGACTATAAACTCGGCAGCAAACTGTATCTTTATGGTAGTTTTCAAGGCATTGACTCCCGTCACAGTGCCTACTTTAAAGACTACACACTGTCAGGAGGACTTGGTTATCAATTTGCACACTCAGACGAGCTGCAATTAGAAGTCGAGTTTGGCCCCGGTTATCGTTATCAAGAGCCGAACTTAGACGAACTCGACGACGACGATTTGATTTTTCCCGATATAGTGCAAGAGCCTATTTTTAGAGGCAATGTCGCGCTGGATTGGCAACTGTTAGATACGCTATCTCTGTCTGGCCAAGTAACATTGGTTGCGGGGGAAAGTAATATGAGAACGGATTCAGAAATCAGTTTTACCAACAATATTACTGATGATATTGCTTTAAAAGTTTCTCAATCACGTCAGTACCATGACAAGGTGCCTGATGGGTTGAGTAAATCCGATAGCGTTTTATCGGTCAATCTTCTCTTTTCATTCTAAAAAAAACACCAGCACAAAGGCTGGTGTTTTTAATATCGTATCGATACCGAATATTACTCAGCAGCAACAACTTCTAGTTTAACTGTTGCAAAAACTTCAGAATGAAGTTGGATGCTAATGTCAAACTCACCAGTGTTACGTAGAGCACCTTCAGGTAGACGAACTTCGCTCTTAGCTACTTCAACACCTGCCGCAGAAACTGCGTCAGCGATGTCACGAGTACCGATAGAACCGAATAGTTTGCCTTCGTCACCAGCTTTAGATGCGATAACAACCGCTTCTAGTGCTGCAACTTTGTCTGCACGAGCTTGAGCAGCTGATAGTTGCTCAGCAACTTTAGCTTCAAGTTCAGCACGACGTGCTTCAAACATTTCAACGTTAGCTTTAGTTGCCATTACTGCCTTATTCTGAGGAATAAGGAAGTTACGAGCGTAACCAGATTTAACGTTAACAGTATCGCCAAGGCCACCTAGGTTGCCGATTTTATCAAGTAGAATAACTTGCATTGTTTAATCCTCTCTCTTAATAAAACGTGCGATTACTGATGCTTATCAGTGTAAGGCAGTAGTGCTAGGTAACGAGAACGCTTAATAGCGCGTGCTAGCTGACGCTGATACTTAGCGCTCGTACCAGTGATACGGCTAGGTACAATTTTACCAGCTTCAGTGATGTAGTTTTTAAGAGTTGCTACATCTTTGTAGTCAATCTCTTGTACGCCTTCTGCTGTAAAACGGCAGAATTTACGACGACGGAAGAAACGAGCCATGGGCTATCTCCTAATCTTAAATTTGAGTTAAGTTGATTGAGAAATTTCAAAGACTTTGCAGTCTACAAAATTACTCAGCTGCTTCTGGCTTAGCTTCTGGCTTAGCTTCTGAACGCTCTTCACGACGAGGAGCACGCTCTGCACGCTCTTCTTTTTGCTTAAGCATGATAGATTGTTCAGTGATAGCAGATTTAGTACGCATAATCATGTTACGTAGAACTGCATCGTTAAAACGGAAAGCAGTTTCTAGCTCATCAATCACAGCTTGATCAGCTTCAACGTTCATAAGAACGTAGTGAGCTTTGTGAAGCTTGTTGATTGGGTAAGCCATTTGACGGCGGCCCCAGTCTTCTAGACGGTGTACAGTACCGCCAGCTTCAGTGATAGAACCAGTGTAACGCTCGATCATGCCAGCAACTTGCTCGCTTTGATCAGGGTGCACCATGAATACGATTTCGTAATGACGCATTGGTTGCTCCTTACGGATTAGTAGCTTCCACGAATGGCTCGGTCGTCCAGGGGAAGCAAGGAACTAAGATAAATGACCGAGAATTAAGGACGGCAAATAGTATAGAAAATAGACGTCAGTAGCAAGGTATTTTTAACGAATCACCACGTTATATTTTTAGGTCAGTTAAAGGGGCAGAGTTTAGAGCTTCACTAAGGTATTCCACCGATGAGATATCGCTAGAAAAATACGCCCATATCAAGGCTAGATAATGCTCTGATAGGCATGTCGATTCGCAACAAAATAGGCCGTTAAACCGGCTTGTATTCCATGATTTAAACTAATCAGTATATCGCTATTAGAAAGGCCAGATTCAGTGAGAATCTGGCCTTTCTACATTGACAATTTGATAGCGACTAAGCTTGCAGAGGAGCAGAATCTATAGCCGCATAACCTCTGGATGTTTGAACCGCTATATTTGTTGCTATTTTAATCGCTGGCGAACCGCTTCAAATAAACAGACACCACTTGCGACTGACACATTCAAGCTAGACACCGAACCTGACATTGGTATTTTTATCAGGTCATCACATGTTTCGCGAGTTAATCGCCTCATACCGTCACCTTCTGCACCCATAACGATGGCTAATGGCCCAGTCAGTTTAGATTGATAGATATCATGAGTCGCTTCTCCCGCAGTACCAACAAACCAAACATTTTGCTGCTGCATAGCACGCATTGTTCTCGCTAAGTTAGTCACTCTAACCAAAGGTACCGTCTCAGCAGCACCACAAGCGACCTTACTTACAGTCGCGGTTAAAGGAGCCGACTTATCTTTAGGTACGATTACGGCTGCGACACCTGCTGCATCTGCGTTCCTTAGACAAGCACCTAAATTATGCGGATCGGTAACACCATCCAAAACTAAAAACAGTGGCTGATCATGCTGTGCAATAATGTCATCCAGATCATTCTCATTTAAAGCTTTGGCTGGTTTCACACGGGCAATAATACCTTGATGATTTGCGCCATTGGCTTTGTCATCAAGAGCTTTTCGGCCTGCTTGCTGAATAGAAACACCAAAATTTTGCAGTTGCTTAAGCAAAGGCATAAGACGTTCGTCTTCCCTTCCTTTCAGCACAAATGCTTCGATAAATCGAGCGGGATCTTTTTCTAATACCGCTTTTACCGCGTGTATTCCATATATAAATTCGTTACTCATTATTTAACTCTATTTAGATGCTTTGTTTTTTCCACGAGCTTTACTTTTATTTGCTCTGGACTTTTTCTTGCGTGCTTTTTCCGCTTTATTCTTTTTATTAGCAGGCTTTTTAGAACCAGATTCATCACTGGAACCGTCTGGACGCTTAGTTGGCTCAACCAAAGGTTTTGCACCTTTGCCTGATCGTCGAGACTTCACTTCTGCTTTTTTCTTCGACGCAAATTTTTTGTCTGCATTCGCTGCTCTTTTTTTGGCAGACTTTCCTTTGCCGCGTAGCTTACGACTTGTTTCCACTAATTCAAAGTCAATTTGTCGATCATCTAAATTAACCGACAATACTTTTACAGTAACGCAATCCCCTAGGCGATAAATCTGTCCAGAAGCTTCACCAACTAATCGTTGGCCTATCGCATCATACTGATAGTAGTCATTGGCTAATGCGGAGATATGCACCAAACCGTCGATATGCAGCTCAGACAAGCGTACAAAGAAACCAAAGCCTGTCACATTGGCAATCACGCCTTCTAACTGCTCACCCACATGATCTTGCATATATTCACATTTAAGCCAGTCAGAGACTTCTCGGGTAGCATCATCTGCTCTTCGCTCAGTCATGGAGCACTGTTCACCGTATACATCCATATCATCAAACGAATAATGATACCCACCCGTTGGTGTCCAGCGATCTTTGTTCTTCCCTTCCATTTTGGCGATAAGATATTTAATGGCTCGGTGCAACAGTAAATCCGGATAGCGACGAATCGGTGAAGTAAAGTGTGCATAGCGTTTTAAAGCTAAGCCAAAGTGTCCTGCATTGTCTGGGTTGTAAACCGCCTGCTTCATTGAACGCAAAAGCATGGTTTGGATCAGCTCTTTATCTGGACGCTGACTAATCGCAATCATTAATTCGGCATAATCAGTCGGAGATGGCTCTAACCCGCCATTCAGCGTTAAACCAAGTTCACTAAGGAAATCTTTAAAGCCTGTTAAACGTTGCTCCCCTGGAGACTCATGTATACGGAAAAGTGCAGGCTCTTTAAGCTTTTCAACCAATGATGCAGAAGCAATATTCGCTAATATCATGCACTCCTCAATCAGCTTATGAGCATCATTTCGGATTACAGGTTCTATTCGGTCTATCTTGCGCTCAGCATTAAAAATAAACTTCGTCTCGACGGTCTCAAACTCGATTGCCCCGCGGTTATCTCGCGCTTTTTTAAGAACCTTGTACATGTTGTGTAGTTCTTGAATATGCGGAACAACATTGGAGTAGCGCTCAATCAGCTCCTCATTTCCATTCAGCATTGCATCAACTTTGGTGTACGTCAGACGGGCGTGAGAGTTCATTACCGCTTCATAATGCTTGTAACCCGACAGTTTGCCACTAGCGGAGACCGTCATCTCACACACCATACACAAACGATCAACTTGCGGATTCAAAGAACAGAGGCCATTGGATAGTACTTCTGGCAGCATTGGTACGACTTGAGATGGGAAATAGACAGAGTTTCCTCGATTAATCGCTTCTTTGTCTAATGCAGTATCGGGTCTAACATAGTAACTCACATCAGCAATCGCAACCCAAAGACGCCATCCTCCAGTCGCTTTTTTCTCACAATAAACCGCATCATCGAAGTCTCGGGCATCTTCACCGTCGATGGTCACTAAAGGCAGGTCACGAAGATCAACTCGACCCGCTTTTGCTTCTTCTGGTACTTCTTCACCCAAATTAGCAATCTGAGCGTCGACCTCTTCAGGCCATTCGTTTGGTATTTGATGTGTTCGTATGGCAATTTGAGTTTCCATGCCCGGTGCCAAGTTTTCCCCAAGCACTTCAACGACTCGACCAGTCATACCTCTAGTTCGGCTTCCTCTATCGGTAATCTCAATCACCACCACATTACCCATTCTCGCCCCTAGACGAACATCATCAGGGATCAAAATATCTTGGCTAATTCGTGAGTCATCAGGAACAACATAAGCGTAACCCTGATCTAAAAAGAACCGTCCCACAATTTGGGTTTTTCGTTCTTCCAAAACGCGAACAAGACGACCTTCTTTCCTACCACGTTTATCTTTTCCGGTCGGTTGAACCAGAACTAAATCACCATGAATAATGGTTCGCATTTGATGGTGCGGCAGTAATATGTCGTTGTCTTTACCAACACTTCCTTCCGGTCTAACCCAGCCGTGACCATCTTTATGACCAATGACACTGCCTTTGATCATTTCGAGCTTATCAGGCAGTGCATAACATTGACGGCGAGTGAAAACCAACTGTCCATCTCTTTCCATTGCTCTTAAGCGTCGACGCAACCCTTCGTACTGGTCTTCACCGGTCAATCCAAGTACAGCAAACAGATCATTTCTGTTCATTGGTACATTGGCTTCTTGAAGATACTCTAAGATAAATTCTCTGCTTGGAATTGGGTTTTCATAATTATTAGCTTCGCGAGCGGCAAATTGATCAATAGGTGTTTTGTCCGACATAAGCAAACCTGCTCTTTTAGGAAGGAATATAGTAGTAAGTATACGCGATATATCGAGAAGAATCTGATTAAGCTACCGAAATGATTAATAAATTCATTTGAGGGAATAAAAAACGCCCTGATCATATCAGAGCGCTCTACATAAAATTTCTTAGCACGTTACCTTACCAAAAAACATCTCGCCGCTTCGCACGCGCAATAATGTTTTCAGGCATCCGTTGGGCGAGCCCAGTACGTAACATAGCGATTCTTTTATGCTCTCTTTTATCTGATGTCACTGAGTTATACAGCCAACGATAAGCATCTTCATAGTCTAAGGGGCTGCCATAGTCTCTTAGCAGTAACTCCGCAAGCTGAATACGCGCTCTAACATTCCCCATGGCCGCAGCTTCACGAAGGTAAGGAATCGCCCTCTCTTTGTCTTGCTGAACAAGAGTACCACGAGAATAATAACGCCCTAACTTCTCAAGCGCAGAAGGAAGACCTTGATGTGCGGCATTTTCAATATAGTAAAGACCGAGCTCGACGTCCTGCTCAACACACACACCCCAAGAGAGCATATCACCATAAAGAAATTCATACGCAGGCAGGCTTATACGTGTCGCACGCGCAACAATATCCTCAACCAGCTGACACTTATCTGCCTTAACTCGTTCTAGATGCTTATTGTCATCGATTAATCTGATTAGCTCTGCTTCTGTATATATCGGCACAGGAGCCCCTATCTCTGCTGTTTCAGCTTTTGCTTTCGACAGCGGGGACAACGCCAATAATAAAGAAGCGGCTATGATCTTAAGCTTCATACCTGCACTCTTTCTTTATACCGTGCTCTGTTATCGGCAATAACTAACCGGACTTTAGCGAAAAACTAATATCTAAGGCAGAATATTGCCGAGCTAAGTTAAAAACATACCGTTCAAAAGAGTATATGACAATAGCGATTGTCTATTATGCTAACAGTATAAAAAAACCGACCTGATTAGGTCGGTTTTTTTATTACAGAGTCTCAGATTTAAGAGTTAAAAGGATGAACCTTTATAATCGTCTCATTACGATCTGGACCAGTAGAAATAATATCAATCGGTACACCTGTTAGCTCTTCAATACGCTTAATGTAATCGATAGCAGCTTGTGGTAACTCATCAAGGTTTTTAACACCAAATGTACTTTCAGACCAACCTGGGACGGTCTCGTAGATAGGTGTTGCTTCTTCAAATGCTTCAGCAGCCATTGGAGAGACTTCCAGCACTGAGCCATCTTTCATCTCATAGCCAGTACAGATTTTCAGTTCTTTTAGGCCATCTAATACATCAAGCTTAGTTAAGCAAAAGCCTGAAATCGAGTTAAGCTGAACAGCACGACGCATAGCAACGGCATCAAACCAACCCGTACGGCGTAAACGACCAGTTGTTGCGCCAAACTCTTGGCCAACATCACCTAAATGTTTACCTACAGGGTCTTGCTTATCGATACCATCGTAAAGCTCTGTCGGGAATGGCCCTGACCCTACACGAGTACAATAAGCTTTAGTAATTCCAAGAATATAGCCGATATGACGAGGACCAAAACCAGAACCCGCAGCAACACCACCAGCAGTCGTATTTGAAGAGGTTACGTATGGGTAAGTACCGTGGTCAATGTCTAACAGTGTGCCTTGCGCACCTTCGAACATAATCTTATCACCACGTTGACGAGCTTTATCTAACTCATCTGTCACGTCGATAACCATAGAAGTCAGTAGGTCGGCATAACCCATGGCTTGCTCTAAAACATCTTCATAGCTAACAGGTTCTGCTTTATAAAAATGTTTAAGTTGGAAGTTATGGAAATCCATGACTTCTTTTAATTTTTCAGCAAATGCTTCTTTATCAAAAAGGTCGCCGACACGAAGGCCACGACGAGCAACTTTATCTTCATAAGCCGGACCAATACCTCGGCCAGTTGTACCAATGGCTTTTTTACCACGAGCGGCTTCGCGAGCTTGATCAAGAGCAATATGATAAGGAAGAATTAACGGGCATGCTTCAGAAATGAAAAGACGCTCACGAACAGGAATACCGCGTTCTTCTAAAGGTTTCATCTCTGTGAGTAGTGCATCAGGAGAGAGCACAACACCATTGCCAATCACGCATTTTACGTTGTCTCGAAGAATACCTGATGGAATTAAGTGGAGAACGGTTTTTTCACCGTCAATGACTAGAGTGTGACCTGCATTGTGACCGCCTTGATAGCGAACGGTATATTTTGCATCTTCCGTTAGTAGGTCAACAATTTTTCCTTTACCTTCGTCACCCCATTGGGTGCCTAGAACGACTACGTTATTTCCCATCTTTCCAGTTCTGCCTGCTAGTTAAAAATGGATTCTAGCACCTAACTTGATATCTTGCAGTCATTTTTTTGCCATAGAATGTCATAATGTAGTAACTCCTTAATTTAATTATAAATGTGACATAAAGCATATTTCCAAAAAAGGCATTCGTTTGCCTTCAGATTCATGTCACATAAAAGCAGGTAACATAAACATGACAAATTCAATCTGGTTAGCGATTGGTCTTTTATTGATTGCAGAAGGTCTCGGTCCACTGATCGCACCTAATGGATGGCGAAATATGGTGGCTGAAATGAGTAAGCAGCCAGACAATCAATTACGGCGAATTGGAGGTTGCCTAGTCGTTTCTGGGGCTGTGATTGCGTTTATGGTGCTATAAATTCAACTCATTATAAGTTAAGCCAATAATAAATCAGCAGACATAAAAAAGGCTTCATCACTGAAGCCTTTTATCACTATTAGTAATCACAAAAAGATTACTTACCAATCACACCTTTAGCGTCATTCATATATTTGAAGAACTCGCTCTTAGGATCAAGTACTAAGATATCATTCTTACTACTAAATGAACGCTCATATGCTCTAAGAGAACGTAAGAAACTAAAGAACTCAGCATCTTTCTTATACGCATCTGCGTAGATTGCTGCTGCTTTAGCATCCGCAGAACCTCGAGTCACACGTGCCGTTCTATCTGCTTCTGCAAGTACGGTAGCAACTTCAAGCTCAGCTTGAGCACGGATAACTTCCGCTTTCTCACGACCTTGAGAACGGTGTTTACGAGCAACAGATTCACGCTCTGCACGCATACGACGATAGATTGATTCACTGATTTCATCAGGTAAGTTGATTTTCTTCATTCTGAAGTCAACCAACGCAACACCAAGGTCGTTCATCGCACTTTCACGAGTACCATTTAATACTTCGCTCATGATAACGTCACGCTCACCTTCAATCTCTAATACTTCTTTAGAGACTTCAGATATACCATCATCAGCAAGAACAATAGCACCGGAACGAGGACCAGATACGATCTGCTTGATCTCTCTAGCACCGATTTCTGCACGAAGAATATCCGTTACTTTTCTTTCAAGTAGTGCCTGAGCAGTTAGTGTATCACCACCGCCAGTTGCCAAGTAAAATTGTCCAAAATCTTCGATTCGCCACTTAACGTAGGAGTCGATGATGACATCTTTTTTCTCGGAGGTCACAAAACGGTCAGCTCTACCATCCATTGTTTGGATAAGTGCGTTCAGCTCTTTAACTCGATCGAAGAGTGGCATTTTAAAATGCAAACCAGGCTCATAGATGCGAGACATTTCTGTATTGTCTTTCAGGACTCGGCCAAATCGAATAACGATTCCGCGCTCACCCTCTGGAATAACAAAAACAGACATTAGCAGCATCGCTAGCGCAGCGAAAATAACAGGGATCATTAACTTACGCATTCTTAGTATCTCCCTTGACGTGTGCTAGTTGAACTAGAGGATGATGTCTGATTTTGATTGTCAGATCTTTGTGATTCAAGCTCAATATCATCATAAGCAGATGTTGATTGTGCTTTACGTTTTGTCGACGTTTCACTTGAAGATTGGCCTAACTTATCAATAGGTAAGTACAACAGGTTACCACTTGATTCAGAATCAATTAACACTTTAGATGTAGCTGTGTAAACTTCTTCCATTGTGTCTAAGTAAAGACGATCACGGGTAACGTTTGGTGCCGCTTGGTATTCTGGTAGTAATTTCTCAAACTGAGCTACCTGACCAAAAGCTTCATTAACAATACGTTCGGTATAACCTTGAGCTTCTTTCTTCAAACGTTCTGCTCGACCAGTCGCTTTCGGCAAGATCTCATTTTTATACGCTTCCGCTTCACGAATGAAACGCTCTTCATCTTCTCGCGCTGCGATAGCATCATCGAAAGCATCTTTTACTTGCTCAGGAGGACGTGCTGACTGGAAGTTCACATCAACAACTATCAAACCCATATCGTAGTTATCGATAATACGGTTCAACGTTTCTTGAGTACTTTGACGAATTTGTTGACGACCACTGGTCAAAATGCTGTCCATCAATGAGTCACCAATCACTGCACGCAATGCAGAATCAGTTGCTTGACGCAAACTATCGTCAGCATTGGTTACTCTATACAGATATTTATAAGGATCCGACACACGGTACTGAACCCCCATTTCAACGGTTACTACATTTTCGTCTTTCGTTAACATGGTACCAGATGCACGTAATGCACGGATGGCTTGAACGTTAACCGGAGTAACTTCATCAATAAAGCGAGGACGCCAGTTCAAACCAGGATCAACGATATGATCGTATTTTCCTAGGCGTAAAACTACCCCTCTTTCTGCTTCACCAATTGTATAGAAACCAGAGAACACCCAGATAGCAATTGCTACGATGGCAATAAGACCTATTCCCATCGCTCCGCCGCTGCCACCTACTGAAGGTATTCCACCTTTTTTACCAAATTTTCCACCCAGCTTTTGACTTAGTTTATTGAACACTTCGTCCAAGTCTGGCGGTCCTTGATCTCGGCCACCGGAATTCCGGTTGCCACGATCTTTATTACCCCAAGGGTCATTATCGCGGCCATTATTATCGCCGTTATTGTTACCAGGCTCATTCCACGCCATTAGAAAGCTCCATCATTTGATATGACGTTATACTGTAGCAGTCCTTTGGTGAACGATAAAGTCACCTAAAACTGCCCCTTCTCTTTTCTCAAGTCTAGACCAATCTACTTGTTGCATTCGGATATTGATCAATAAGTTACCATCTGATTCATACTCTTCTTTTTGAATACTTTTCATATTGAAGAATGTACTACGAAAACGACCCTGATATTGGGGGGGAATTCGCAGCTGATACTGAACCATTTGGCTTGCCAAGCGCTCAGTGAGTGCTTGGAACAATAAATCAATGCCATTACCTTCCATTGCAGAAACCCAGACAGTTTGAGGTAAACCCTCTTCATCTCGTTCAATACGAGGTTGTTGTCCTTCAAGATTATCAATTTTGTTCATCACTACCAAAGAAGGGATTTCATTTGCTTCAATCTCTTCTAGTACTTCATGAACAGCACTCATATTCTCTCGAAAACGATCATCACTGGCATCGACAACATGCAGTAGGATGTCCGCTTCTTGTGTTTCTTGCAGCGTTGCTTTAAAGGCCGCAACTAGATCATGGGGGAGATGTCGGATAAAACCAACCGTATCCGCTAAAATAGCCACACCAACATCATCTAATTCGATCTTTCTTAAGGTAGGATCCAGTGTTGCGAACAGTTGATCCGCAGCATAGACACCCGCCTCAGTAATACGATTAAACAGTGTTGATTTCCCCGCATTGGTATAACCAACCAACGAGATTGTCGGAATCTCAGCTCGATGACGAGCTCGTCGGCCTTGTTCTCGTTGTTTAGCAACTTTCGCCAAACGACGTAAGATTGCTTTTATTCTGTCACGCAGTAGACGCCTATCGGTTTCTAACTGTGTTTCACCAGGGCCTCTTAAACCGATACCACCCTTTTGTCTTTCAAGGTGAGTCCAACCACGAATAAGTCTCGTTGAAAGGTGACGTAGTTGAGCTAATTCAACTTGCAACTTACCTTCGTGGGTTCGGGCTCTTTGAGCAAAAATATCCAATATTAGGCCAGTACGGTCTACTACTCGACATTTGCACAACAGTTCAAGATTTCGCTCTTGAGCAGGAGAGAGGGCGTGATTAAAAATCACAATTTCAGCACCAGTCAACTGAACAGCTTGAGCTATTTCTTGGGCTTTCCCTTCTCCAACATAGTATTTGGAGTGCGGAGCTTGTCGGCTACCGGTGATTACCTGTAACGTATTGACTCCAGCAGAAGATACCAGCATTTCACATTCGCTAAGATCTTCCCACTCACCATCCTGAGTGAAATTTATATGAACAAGAATAGCCTGTTCACCGGCTTCATAACGGTCAAACAAGCAACTAACCTCGTGTTAAATTATAACTATTAATCTTCAGATTTCTCTTGTTGACGCTCTCCATGAGGGCGTTCTGTGTTGCTGTGGTGTGTTACCGCACGTGCAGGTACTACTGTAGAAATCGCATGCTTATACACCATTTGATTTACTGTATTCTTCAAAAGAATCACAAATTGATCAAAAGACTCGATCTGTCCTTGAAGTTTAATACCATTAACTAGGTAGATTGAAACTGGCACACGTTCGCGACGTAGCGCGTTTAAGAACGGGTCTTGTAAAGATTGCCCCTTAGCCATTTTATATTCCTTATTTGTTTGTTGTTGTAATTATTTAGCTTATGGTGCTCGGCAATATTATTATTCTGCTTTTGCATTCGAGCTAAATGAATCAAATCAGCCTTTCCCATAACCTATAGATCATAAGAGAAAGACTTTCACGCAAAAACGATCACATTATACACAGCAAAATCAGTTTGAAGCTATTGCCTCTGACATGATCTTATACGACTGTTCAATGTTCTCGCTATCTAACCAAGTTAAATTATCCCAACTGCGTAACCAGGTAATTTGTCGCTTGGCCAATTGACGGGTCGCGCAGATTCCACGAAATTTCGCTTCCTCTAAATCACAATTCCCATCTAAATAATCCCACATCTGTCGATAACCAACACACCTAATAGAAGGTAAATCCGGATGAAGCTCTTTACGAGAATAGAGTGATTTCATCTCTTGTTCAAATCCGGCGTCGATCATTTTATCAAACCTAAGCTCAATTCGACGATGCAGCTCTGCCCTTTCCTTAGGCGCTATTGCAAATTGCTTTACGTTAAAAGGCAGTTCATCCCCTTTAACTTGAGTCAATTCAGTTAATGTTTTACCTGAAATTCGATAAACTTCCAATGCCCTTGATAACCTTTGAGGATCATTCGGATGAATTCTTTGTGCAGAGACGGGATCAAGATCTCTTAATTGAGCATGTAATGCGCTCCAACCATCCTTTTCTGCTTCTAATTCTATCTGCTTACGAACCTCTGGATCAGCCGCTGGAAGTGGTGATAAGCCCTCAAGTAGGGCTTTGTAATACAGCATCGTTCCGCCAACGAGCAGAGGAATTCTTCCTGCATTAACAATCTCGTTCATCTCGATCAATGCATCACGTCTAAAGTCAGCAGCCGAATACGCATCAATGGGATCTAAAATATCAATCAGCCGATGAGGAGCCAAAGCTAACTCTTCAGCACTTGGTTTTGCGGTACCAATATCCATACCTTTATAGATAAGTGCTGAGTCAACACTAATGATATCGACCGGAAACTGTTTTCTTAATTTTATGGCTAAGTCGGTTTTTCCTGAGGCGGTTGGCCCCATTAAAAATAATGCTAATGGTAGTTCTTTTTTCATTCTCTGGCTTAGCCAATGCTTAACTTGGCAATAGTTGTGTCAAAATTAACAGCCTGAACAAATTGTTTGTCAGATAATGGCAAAACTCCCTGCCATAACTGTTCTAATTCAGTAATTATTTGAATCCCTTCAGATAAAGTATAGTCACATTTTACCTTAGTGACTTCTGTTGCTAACCAGTTCGCTAGAAAAGCCTCATTAATATCACTTTTAGCGTCACCCAATAACAGCAACAACTCAGGAATTACGTGTTGTAAGTTTTGCTGACGTAATGGTTGAGGTACGCCCATTACCATTATGCTATCTATCTGCTTTTCTTTTAGTTGAATCGCAAATTTCTCTAGTAATGGTTGTCGTTGCATCGCCTTTTCCACTAACTCTTTACCCACCTTAATTGACAATGGGACAAGCAAAGGTTGCACCGTTAATGCTTGCGAGTCTGTTTGCAACTGGCCTAATACGCGATACCACTCTGCCTTTTCAAGTGACAATAATGCGGCATCATTATCAGTTTGCACAAGTAAGTACTTACTTTCAATTATACAGATTGCCTTTCCTATTTTACTGATTGGCTTTTCTATTTTGTCTAATTGATGATTACTCTGCTCTGGTTGATGTCTATCTTCACGATTAATTTTAACATCATCAAATTCTGGGGTGGTTAGCAGCTCTTTATATGCCTTTAATTCTTTTTGGCTTGGCGATGGCGTTAATTCATTACTTTTAGATCGCTGCTCTTTTTTTGAATATGACGCTCTAGGTATCGCACCATCACCATTGTTGATGTTGGCTTGTTTTTGCTCGTTTTCATTTACCGCTTTAGTCCCAAAACTATCTTTATAACCCGCTCTACCAGGATAAGAGGGGATATTATTGATCACCTCTTGTTCTCTATATGTCGCCACAGCAGGTTCTTCAACTTCCGACTTTTGCTCAACATTCGAATCGTTATCGACTCCATAAGCTGATTGGGTAGTTTTCGGCTGATCAATGTAATGGCTTTGCGCTAAAGCATCTGATAACGCTTGATAGATAAAATCATGAACCAGACGAGTTTGATGGAAACGTACTTCATGTTTTGCTGGATGTACATTAACGTCCACCTGATGTGGATCAAGCTCAATAAACAGAACATACGCAGCAAACTGATCTGACATCAAACTTGTTTGATAACTTTGGCGAATAGCATGGTTTATAAGCTTATCTTTCATCATGCGTCCATTCACATAACAGTACTGCAAATCATTTTGTTGACGAGCACCATCAGGAGAAGTAATCCAACCATGCAACTTCATTCCATTGTGTTCCAGTTGGATACTAAGCATGTTTTTAACAAAGTTACTGCCACAAACTGCGCCAATTCTTTTCTCAGTCTGCAGTTGATTCTTGGCACTTCGGTACTGTCTTACTCCTTTACCGTTATGTCGTAAGTTAATGGTGACATCAAATCGGCTGAGAGCAATACGCTTTAACAGCTCATCAATATGAGTAAACTCTGTTTTCTCAGTTCGAAGAAACTTTCGTCTGGCAGGGGTATTGAAGAACAGATCAAGTACTTCTACAGAAGTACCAATAGGATGTGCCGAAGGTTTCAACTGCACTTCCATTTCGCGACCTTCACTATACGCAGCCCAAGCCTGATCTTGTGTTGCAGTACGGGAAGTCAGCGTTAACCTAGATACAGAGCTGATACTTGCTAATGCTTCACCTCTAAACCCCAAGCTAACAATAGCTTCGAGATCATCCAGCGTATGAATTTTTGACGTGGCATGACGACTCAGCGCAAGCGTCAACTCATCTTGAGGGATACCTTTACCATTATCGCGAACACGAATTAACTTACTGCCCCCCTTCTCGATATCAATATCGATACGGGTAGCACCAGAGTCTAAGCTATTTTCTACCAACTCTTTAACCACTGAAGCAGGTCTCTCAACCACTTCTCCAGCTGCTATTTGGTTCGCCAGTCTCGCCGGCAGTATTTTTATCGTCATCTATTTGGTATAACCAGAACTTGGCCAACAGCTAGCTTATCGGAACGCAGCTTATTCGCGCTACGGATACCATTAACTGTCACACCGTATTGAGAAGCGATTTTACTTAAGAATTCCCCGCGTTTTACTTTATGTTTACGAATAGGAACATCTTTAAGTTTGACGGTAATTTTCAGCTTTTGTCCAACCCAAAGGGTCTCTTTTTTCAGCCTATTCTGTGCTTTGATGCTAGCCACTGTGACTTTGTATTTGGTCGCTATTTTACCGAGATACTCTCCAGACTTAACTACGTGGGTAATCACCTTTGTTTCTACTGGGTTTGCTTGTTTTTTAACAACAATAGGTGAACGATTGGCTGGAATGATCAGTACCTGACCAATAGCTAAGCCGCTGCTTTTAAGATTATTAGCACGCATTAATGCCTGTGTGGTGACACCATATTTTTTTGAAATCACAGATAAAGACTCTCCTCTAGAGACTTTATGCTTCTTCGCATTTCGCCGTTGTGCAAACAGAGTGCCTTCAGGTGGTGTGGTTTCAAAGTACTGAACAATCGCTTTGGTTAAAGCTGTCGCCAACTTATCTTGATGCGTTCGCTGGAAAAGCAGCTTTTCCTCAGTCGGATTAGAGATAAAACCCGTTTCAACCAATACAGAAGGGATATCTGGTGACTTTAAAACGGCTAGACTAGCGTGGACAGGATCTTTTTTATGTAAACGTGTCACTTTCCCCATTTCCTTTAGGATATGAGTCGCAACCTTAAAGCCCTCTTTTTGAGAATGACTGAATTGCAGATCTAACAAAGTTTGGCTGACATTTTTATCGGTATTCGTTTTTGACAGAACTTCACCTGCGCCACCTAATAACTCAGATTGCTGTTCTTGTTTTTCTACCCAGCGAGCTATTTCTGAGTTTGCACGCGACATATTCAATACGAATACGGAGCCCCCTCTAGGTTTAGGAGAGCGAAAACTATCTGCATGAACAGAAATCAACAGATGGGCTTTATTTTTTCTTGCAATAGAAGAACGTTTATTCAGGTTAACAAAGTAGTCACCTTTTCGCGTCATTACCGCTTTGATACCTGGAATGCTATTTAGTTGCTGAGCAATCTTTTGCGAAATACTTAGGGTTGCATGCTTTTCATATTTTCGAGTAGGTCCGATAGAGCCGGGATCTTCACCACCATGCCCCGCATCTATCGCCACGATAATATCTGCCGTTCCTGCTAATTGAGAGGCATCTTTACTTACTTTTGGCTGAGTAACCGTTGCACTGCTTTTAGTTGGCGTTTTACTTGATGCTTGGTGTGGAATATCAATCACTAATCGGTGACCATACTCTCCACCAGGTGTTGGCTTTAATTTAAATAAATTGGCCGCTGCTTTTCGTTTTAATTCAAAAACTAGACGATAAGTACCTTTCTCTGGTGGGGTGCTTTTACGGACTTTGCTTAGAATTTTGCTGTTTTTAACCGTAATCGGCAATTTTGTATCAATGTTGGTTTTTTTCAGATCGACAACTAAACGATAGGGGCTGGATAAAGTAAAAAAGCTATACTCGACTTCAGTTTTTAGATCAATAACCACTCGAGTTTCGTCTGGCGACGGCCAAACTCGTAGACTTTCCAACGTATTTGCAGAAACGTTTGATGTTAACGCAGCAATCAATGTTGTGAATAAAATCAGGCAAAGTATTCTAAACTGCTTATAAATCAAGATAGCTCCATTCTACTAAGCAAATTTAAACCATAATCATTATTGGCCACCAAATAAGCAACTCTCTGCTCACCATGATAACGCAACTCAATATCTAGATCGGCTTCAGGCAGTAAACCCTGACCTTTCTCAGGCCACTCAACCAAGCAAATCGCATCATCGGTAAAATAGTCTCTTATCCCCATAAACTCGAGCTCTTCTGGATCGGCCAGCCGATATAAATCAAAGTGGTATACCTGCCAAGAAGCCAATTGGTAGGGTTCAACCAGGGTGTAAGTAGGACTCTTAACATTGCCTATATGACCGAGCGCTCTAATAAAACCTCGACTAAACGTTGTTTTGCCTGCACCTAAATCACCATGTAAATATATAGTTGTTTGTTGGCTGCATAAACTGGCTAAAGACGTTCCTAATTGAATAGTCGCCTGTTCATCATTTAAAGTCGTTGTTATTGTCTTCATTGTACTTATTTATCTTCTATCTTCACTGATTACAAAAATCAAAAGAACAGCAATAGTAAACCTTATTCAAATTGAGAGACAAGACCCTAGCGAATAAGTTTCAAATTTACTACTACTTCAGAGAAACTCAATGGCAATCTTCTCTTCAAACAGCCAAGTTAAATAGCCTGTTCTGCTCAGCGATACATCCATCGATTGAGTTGTTTTAGTATATAGATAAATCAGCTAAAATTGATGTCATTATTTATAATAATTTTAATTATCATGGACTATCAAGAACTATCTGACAATATCAAAAACTGGGGAAAAGAACTTGGTTTTCAGCAGGTTGGTATCTGTGATATAGATTTATCTAAGTATGAACAAGCGATGCTTGATTGGTTAGATGCGGGTTACCACGGTGAAATGGAATGGATGGCCAGACACGGCACGATGAGATCCCGACCAGATGAACTACTGCCCGGTACCTTACGAGTTATCAGTGTAAGGCTGGATTATCTACCACCTGAAGCTCAGTTTTCTTCTGATTTAAGGGACACTAATCAAGGATATATTAGCCGCTACGCACTTGGACGCGACTATCATAAACTATTAAGAAATCAGCTTAAAAAGCTTGGTCAAAAAATAGAGCAACAAGTCAACGAACTAGGTTATAGACCCTTCGTTGATTCCGCCCCTATTTTAGAACGACCTTTAGCACAAGAAGCCGGTTTAGGTTGGATTGGTAAACACTCGCTTATTATTAACGAGAATGCAGGTTCCTGGTTTTTCTTAGGTGAACTACTTGTTGATATACCACTGCCCGTGGATAAACCAGCAACAAATGAGTGCGGAAAATGTCGAGCATGTATAACCTCCTGTCCAACGAACGCGATTATTGATGACGCAGTTGTCGATGCAAGAAGGTGCATTTCATATTTAACTATTGAGCTTGACGGTACTATCCCAGTTGAATTTCGAAAAGCGATAGGGAATAGGATATACGGCTGTGATGACTGTCAGTTAGTTTGCCCGTGGAATCGCTTCTCTGAGCTAACGGAACAACCCGATTTCTATAGAAAAAAAGAATTCCAATCTAATGAATTATTAACGCTATTTTTATGGAGCGAGCAGGAGTTTTTAAAAAGATTAGAAGGTTCCGCAATACGACGCATTGGTTACATTCAGTGGCTAAGAAATATCTCCGTCGCATTAGGCAATGCTCCTTATTCATTAGAAATAGTAAGCGCACTCGAGAATAGACTAGGTATTAACTCCATATTGGATGAACATATTACTTGGGCAATTGAACAACAAACGAATCAACTGCCGTATAAAAACACAAAAACAGAGCGATTAATCCGTATCGTACAAAAAGGATTACCACGTGATGCCTAAAATGGGCACTTTATTGATTAGTGCCTATTTCCATTTTCCGCTTATACCCATTCAAGTACTCAAATATAAATTAATGCAATTGGTATCATTTCTTTATATAAATAATAATGACTATTTTATGAGCTATTTATTTGACATTGCCCTCAAAAATGAGGTGTGGAAAAGAAATATAGCCTTATAGCAAAACGTTTACTTAGAAAAAGTTAAACACATTAGTAAGAAATGACAAAGATCAATGAAAAATCAGTTAATGATCCTTTCAGATCATCCCCCACCAAAGAGAAAACCCACTACAACTCTTAAATATCAACAGGTTACGTTTGATTGATTGGATAATTAGACCTTTGTTTTCATAGTAATGATCTTGCAATAATAAGAAATATCGTAGGGAAAATAATTTTATTCACTAGGTTATCCACAGAACTTGTAATGTGGATAAGTCTGTTAATTATTTTTTAAAAACTGGACAGAGCCACCGAAAATGCTGAGCTAAAGCGGTGGAAAATTTTTATTGATAAAACACTAAGTATTTTGATGTTTGATGTAATGCTTCACAGCATTAAAAGAGCGATACAACTGGGTATATTACCCAACAGCAAAGGATAAATTGCTTTTGTGAGATTTTGTAAAACTTGGAACAAGATAAAGAGCAGTATTTTCTCAAAAGAGAAATTGGTTGCGACGCTGGATTTAAACCCATGACCTTCGCTGGGTTTTATGAATGGCTAAGCCCGACGAGCTAGCAAATCACAACACCTTTAAACTTAATTGCAGAGGCTGGACTTGAACCGATGACCTTCGCTAGGTTCTATGAATAGCTGAGCCCGACGAGCTAGCGAATCACAACACCTTTAAATTGGTTGCGGGGGCCGGATTTGAACCGACGACCTTCGGGTTATGAGCCCGACGAGCTATAAATAAAATTTGGAGCGACACACGAGGTTCGAACTCGTGACCTCAACCTTGGCAAGGTTGCGCTCTACCAACTGAGCTAGTGTCGCAAACTGAATCGTCTTTCGTCGTTCAGGGCTGCGAATTATAAGAGCATTTTTTTGTGATGCAAGTCCTTCTTCAAAAAAAGTGAGTTTTTTTTACTACTTGCTGAAAAAAGAACCAATAAACTCACCCAGAGGAGTGCATTAACACGCTAACTCCTCATATTGATGTCTCTGAGTATGGAGCAGAGACTAAATAGAGAAGATGTTGTCTCGATAATATTTCAGTTCCGCAATAGATTCACGAATATCATCTAGTGCCAAATGGCTCCCCGTTTTAGAAAAACCATCCAATACTTCTGGTTTCCAACGACGAGTTAGTTCCTTTAAAGTACTTACATCAACATACCGATAATGGAAATACTCTTCTAGTTCAGCCATATGCTTGTATAAAAAGCGTCTATCCTGCCCAATACTATTACCACAAATAGGAGATTTTCCTTTAGGAACCCACTTCTCTAAGAAAGTAATCGTCTGCTTAATCGCTTCTTGCTCATCAATATTGCTTGCACGAACTCGCTCTACCAGCCCACTACCTGTATGTGTTGTTGTACACCACTCATCCATTTTATCTAATTCTTGCTCTGACTGATGAACAGCAATGGTGGGGCCTTCCGCTAATATATTTAATTCGCTGTCTGTCACAATTGTCGCGATTTCGATGATCTTGTGCTGTTCCGGGTCTAACCCCGTCATCTCAAGATCTACCCAAATTAAATTTTGATCACTGAATGACATTGATGAATTGCCTATTTTGTCGATAAAAAAGGTATGATACTCGTCCAAAGGTGAAACAACCATAGGCTGTGTTAACGTTTCGAGGTTTCTCGTTACTGTTGAACAACGTAAAAATAGCCCCCGATAAGGCAACAAGATACTGTGGCAAAAAAGAAAAAGCTGACAAAAGGTCAAGTTCGACGCGTTCGAAACAATCAGAGTAAGCGTCTGAAGAAAGACGATAATGTTCAATGGAACGAAGAGATGCTAGGCGACACAAAAAGTGGTCTAGTCATTACTCGTTTCGGTCAACATGCTGACATTGAAGATACCGTCACAAAAGAGATCCATCGCTGTAACTTGCGTAGAGGCATTGAAAGTCTTGTCTCTGGAGACAATGTAATTTGGCGGGCAGGTCTTGAATCTATGGCTGGCATTTCAGGTGTCGTTGAAGCGGTAAAAGAGAGAAGCTCCATTTTAACTAGGCCAGATTATTACGATGGTTTAAAGCCTGTAGCTGCTAATGTAGACCAAATGGTGATTGTATCTTCTGTATTGCCTGAACTGTCTCTCAATATTATCGATCGCTATCTCATTGCGTCAGAAACATTGCATATAGCTCCTCTTATTGTTTTGAATAAAATTGATTTACTCTCTTCTGAGCAAATAACCGAGTATCGTGAACAGCTCTCCATTTACGAAAAAATTGGCTATAAAGTTCTATTTGTAAGTAAAGAGTCAGGTGAAGGCATTAGTCAGCTTGAAAGCGAATTACAAGATAGGATTAATATTTTTGTTGGGCAATCTGGCGTAGGAAAGTCTAGTTTGGTCAATGCATTGCTACCAGAGGTTAACGTTGAAGAAGGTGCGGTGTCGGAAAACTCAGGATTAGGCCAACACACCACAACAGCAGCTCGACTGTACCACTTCTCTACTGGCGGTGATTTAATTGATTCTCCAGGAATACGAGAGTTTGGTCTGTGGCACCTAAACCAAGATGAAGTGACAGAGGCATTTGTTGAGTTTCGTCCACATCTAGGAGGATGCAAATTTCGAGACTGTAAGCACCTCGATGATCCCGGCTGTATTTTGCGCCAAGCCGTTGACGAAGGAAAGATATCTGCAATACGCTTTCAGAGTTATCACCGAATTATCGATAGCATGACAGAGAACAAAGCCAATCGACAATATTCTCGAAACAAAAAAGCCGATCTTTAATTACTAGAGACAATTAACATACTGACAACCTTGGTAAGATTAAGTACTATCTTGCCACTTGTCTGACACTAAATGACATCATTATGAAACTATCTGATCGAATTAAAATTTGGTTCCAAGTCTGGGCACCAAAACATGCCATTACCCGACTTGTCGGTTTATTAGCCGCAGCCGAGCTGGGGAAATTTACTACCATGATAATCCGACTGTTTATCAAGCAGTACAAGATTAATATGGACGAAGCTCGCCACTCAGATCCTGCTTTTTTCTCGTCATTTAACTCTTTTTTTGTTAGAGAACTAAAAGAGGGAGCGAGACCCCTGACGGAAGATAGCAATGTGATCACTCACCCTGCGGATGCATGCGTCAGTCAATTCGGTGCTATTGATGATGGTCAGCTTGTTCAAGCCAAAGGACACCAATATTCTGCACAAGAATTATTAGGTGGTGATGCTGATTTGTATAAAGAGTTTGAAGGCGGTGATTTTGCGACGCTTTATCTCTCTCCTAGTGACTATCACCGTGTTCATATGCCATGTGATGGTATCTTACGTAAGATGATATACGTACCAGGAGATCTCTATTCAGTAAATCCTCTTACCGCCGAGAACATTCCTAACCTGTTTGCCAGAAACGAGCGTGTTGTCTGTATTTTTGACACCAAATTTGGCCCCATGGCTCAGATACTTGTTGGTGCAACCATTGTAGGAAGCATAGAGCTTATTTGGGCAGGAACAGTCACTCCACCAAGAGGGAACAGTGTATATAGCTGGGACTATCCAGCATCAGGACACAACGCTGTTTCACTAAATAAAGGTGAAGAAATGGGCCGCTTTAAACTGGGCTCAACGGTTATCAATCTATTTGCTAAAGAAGCCATTGATTTTGATTCCAGTATGGAGAATGGTGTCACCACTCGATTAGGAACTCCTTACGCCAATATCAAATAATCGATATCCTTCATTAATAAAATCATCAATATTAAGTCATAAGCAAAATTGACATTGCTTATGACTTTTTTGCTTTAAATGCCTCAATTTATTGACCAATAACAAATCGCTGAAAAAAAATTCCTTCTTATTTTCAAAACTCTATGCGGATCTTAGTAAGCAGGTTTAGCTTACTTTATGCTAGTTTGCAGACAATTTTAAACTTTAGACCGATGGCCAATGAAAACACTCTTTTTAACGTCAAAAATGTAAATTCAAAGGTAAGCCTTTCGGTATCAATAACGAGGTTACGCGTACGATGAAGAAAAAAATCAATCCGGCAACGCTAATAAAACTCTTTATTTGCTTTGCCATCCCGTCTTTGGTTTTGATGATACCGATTGATTCCATCCCCATAGATGATCTCACATTAATACAGCACCGCCTCTTAGCGATATTTTTGTTAGCTGCGCTACTATGGGTATTGGAACCTGTCCCAGTGTTTGCAACTTCAATTCTTATTATTGCCCTTGAACTGATAATGATTTCAAATAAGGGGCTGCATCTATTCAGAGAGCCCCCTCTTGGTCATGATCTTGGCGAATTGATGAATTATAAAGATATTTTCAGTGCATTTTCATCACCAATCATCATTCTATTCATGGGGGGATTTGCTCTCGCTATCGCAGCCTCAAAATACGAATTAGATAACAACCTTGCACGAGTATTGTTAAAACCTTTTGGTAAAAAACCGAAATTTATCATGCTCGGTTTAATGCTAATTACCGCTGTATTCTCTATGTTTATGTCTAATACCGCGACAACGGTTATGATGCTGGCTCTACTAGGCCCAATCGTAGCATCGGCACCCAAAGGAGATTTGGGTATTAAGGCTCTGGTGTTATGTGTGCCCATTGCTGCTAACACGGGTGGTATTGCAACTCCGATAGGGACACCTCCAAACGCCATTGCCTTACAGTACCTCACTGGTGAAAACAGCATCGACTTTCTTTCTTGGATGATGATGGGACTTCCATTTGTGATTGTGCAATTAACTTTTGCATGGTTCCTACTACAAAAACTGTTTCCCTCTTCCCAAGAGGAGATGACTTTAAAACTGGATGGTTCATTTAAAAAGAGTTGGCGAGCTATCGTCGTCTATGCCACATTTGCAGGCACCATTCTACTTTGGATGACAACAAAGCTGCACGGCATGAACACCTATGTGGTATCGATTATCCCACTTGCGGTGTTTACCCTTACCGGCATTATGGGCAAAGAAGAGTTGAAACAGATCAACTGGGATGTACTCTGGCTTGTTGCTGGTGGTATTGCCATCGGGATAGGGTTAGACAAAACGGGATTAGCTGAAGCACTCGCACACGCTATTGACTATGAATCTCTATCGCCATTCTCAGTCGTCATAACCTTATCTTTGGTCTGCTGGATTATGGCCAACTTTATGTCTAACACCGCAACGGCTAACTTGTTAATGCCAATAGCCGCCGCCATTGGCGCCTCAATGGAAAGCTTAGTGAGCATTGGAGGGTTACAAGGACTACTAGTCGTCGTCGCATTCTCAGCGTCACTGGGTATGATTCTTCCTGTATCCACACCACCTAACTCATTGGCATACTCTACTGGCTTTATTGAAAGCAAAGATATGGCGAAAACAGGGATCATCATTGGTGTTGTAGGCCTTCTTATTGTTTATGCCGCAGCACTCGTTATCACCTGATTTTTCAGTTCAAGTAACTTAATCTAAGAAGCACCTGTTATTGGTGCTTCTTTACTTTGTCATATAAGTCAACGTTCGCTCAGCAACATTAATCCCTCTCTGATGAATTTAATTCACTCTGCTCTCGCGGTTATTAAGATATTCGGGTAGCATGAATTCACCATCAATTGAAAATAATTATCATTATGAGCTATGAGTGGCTTGCTCTCGCAGCGGCGTTTTTATGGGCAATTTCCAGTTTAGTATCTGTCACGCCTGCTCGTCATCTCGGCTCATTTGCATATAGCCGATGGCGGATGGGCTGCACAGCCGTCATGTTAAGTGCTATGGCGCTAATTAGTGGCGGTTGGCTAACCGTCACTAGCCAACATCTTACTCCCATGATGTTGTCAGGATTGATCGGCATATTTATAGGTGATACTGCTCTATTCGCCTGCATGAACAGAATGGGCCCACGACAAGCCGGACTCCTCTTCTCTTGTCATGCTGTTTTCTCCGCCATTATCGGTTATTTCCTGTTTAGTGAGACCATGCAGGGAAAAGAGTTACTTGGCGCCATTTTTGTTTTTTCTGGCGTACTAACCGCTATTTTCTTTGGTAAGAAAAAACAGCAACAGCACGACTGGGAAGCGGTTAAAGGAAACATTTGGATTGCCGTAGCATTAGGATTACTTGCTGCACTCTGTCAAGCTTTAGGGGGCATTATCGCTAAACCAGTAATGCAAACAGCGGTGGATCCAATAGCTGCATCAGCTATCCGAATGATTACCGCTTTTATCGCGCATCTCACCTTCCGGTTGTCAGGCTCTAAGTTAGCTCTAGCACTAAAACCCATCACGTTGCGTATCTTTTTGATAACAGCTCTAAATGGTTTTCTTGCCATGGCGGTAGGCATGACATTGATACTCTATGCTTTGAGAGATGGTAATGTTGGCATGGTGGCGCTTCTCTCTTCAACAACACCTATCATGGTACTGCCAATATTATGGATATACATCAAACAGAGACCGAACAAATTTGCTTGGCTGGGGGCATTGATCGCCGTAATAGGTACTGGGCTCATTGTAAATTGATAAACAGAAAGGTCAGATTGCGCTGGGTCTGACCTTAATTTAAAGGAAAATTTAGATGGTTTAATGGCTATGCTCTTGGAAAAGAAAACGCTGTTACTTCATCTATATGCTGGCACTTCAACGCTAACATAACTAATCGATCAATACCCAATGCCACTCCGGCACACGCAGGAAGCCCCGCTTTTAACGCATCGATCAAATGGTAATCAATAGGCTGCATTTCTAGCCCCATTTTCAGTCGCTGCTGATTATCTTCTACAAATCTTGCTAGCTGCTCATCCGCATCATCCAGTTCATGGAAACCATTTGCGAGCTCTATTCCTTTAAAATAGACTTCAAAACGATCCGCAACTCGTGGATCACTCTTATTAATCTTTGCTAATGCAGCTTGGGAAGCAGGAAAGTCATACACAAATGCTGGCGATTTCTGACCGATATGAGGCTCAACACCAATACTAAAAAGTAGTTGTAATAACGTATCTCTATCTTGTTCATCGGCAGCAATATCCTCTAAGCCAATATTTTTAGCCACCTTTTTTAGAGCTTCCATTGAAGCTTCCAAAGGACAAACCTCTAGTACACTTAAAAATGCTTGTTGATAGGTCATTCTTACTGCTTTTCCACTATCTAAAACACGTTGTAGTAGCTCATCCATTTCATCCATTAAATCATGATGATCAAAACCAACCCGATACCACTCCAACATCGAAAATTCAGGGTTGTGATAACGTCCATTTTCTTCATTGCGAAACGCTTTACCAATCTGATAAATAGACCCACTTCCCGCCGCAAGAAGTCGCTTCATATGAAATTCAGGGCTAGTCATTAAGAACAGTGACTGTCCAGTTGAATAACCGGGACCAACAAAATGAGTCTTAAAAGTATGTAAGTGAACATCCGTCACTGTTGCATGACTTATCGCGGGTGTTTCGACTTCCATCACCTCTCTTTCTAGAAAGAATTGGCGAATAACTGAAAGCAGTTGAGCCCTGTTTTTAAGTTGTTGAATTGTTGCACTAGGTTGCCAGTTTTGTATTGTCATATTGCTATAAACTATTGGTAGATATGTAAAATTAAAATCGTTAAACGTTGCTCAGTGATACTTGTCACACATTACGTAAATCCTGACTTCTCTCTAGCATTTCTACGGCAAAAATCCATCAATATCAATTTTTTCCTGACATTGGTGCCGTAAACTAGTTAAAGGAATTAATTTAATAATAACGATCTAATGCAATTGCTGTTGGGATGGGCTTAATCACATAAGTTCATCCCTCATTATTTTGCTCACTCACACTGGAGGATAACTGTGAAAACCATAACCACAGATATCGCGGTCATCGGCGCTGGCGGCGCCGGTCTTCGTACTGCTATCGCAGCGGCTGAAGCCAACCCCG
>NZ_VTXE01000044.1 GCF_013114595.1 Vibrio sp. 99-8-1
AAACTGGAAGCAAGCGCTGAACCGCTTTATGATTATGTTCGAAGACCGATTAACTGAATACTTGTAACCAATGGCAGTTACACAGAATTATTTACAGGGTCCATTTCTACCATCTTTATCCAAAATATTGTGGGCTTCATCAACAATTACCATGTCAAAAGTCAAAGTTTTATATTGATTTAATAACCTAGTTAATCGCTCTTGCGTTAATACGTATACAGAAGGTTCTTCGCTGTTACTACACATCTCAGGGTGGGAAATAATTCTAGAAACCCATTCAATTTTTGCATCCAGAATCCGCTTTCTAGTCTGTGCTAAAAGAGATTTCGATGGAACAAGAACGCAAATGTTCTTATTTTTAGCATACTCTATTGCTGACATTATCAACTCTGATTTTCCATAGGATGTAGGGGCAACTACTGTCGCAGAGTCTTGAGAATGTTGACTAAAGAAACCATTGAGTGCTACTTGCTGCTCTGTGTGTACGATATTATGAACTCTAAAATTGTCTACATAGCTGTCCATTAAATTACTTATAAAAGAATCTTGCATACCGTTATCAACTGAAAAAGCATTAACTTGCTTTAGCAAAGCTACTACTGGTATTAGCCCAGTGTTGATCGCGATATCATATAAGGGCTTATAATCAAAAGTCTTCAGCCCATAAGCCAGTGCCATTCTATAAGCTAATTTATTCAGTAACTTATCACTTTGATTTGAAAACAAAACTACAATAGCAAGAATCTTAGCTCTTTGATGGTCTTCAATTTCTGATGTATCAAACAACTGGTTGTATGTTTCTTTAAATGATTGATAAGTTTTACTAAAACTATGGTGAATTAGTCGATTATAAGTTAGTTCTTGCATCTAAAGTGTCCTACGCTATTTCTTCATGAAGAAAATCCACTACTTTTTGATAGGTCTCTTTTTGTATAGAAAAAGTAATAACATTAGCAAAGGTGGATTTATCCGATAAATTCGCAGCTAGATCTTCAGCTGGCTTCCAAGATATTTGACTCGACATTGGAGCAAAAAGGTTTGACACCAAAAAAACATTTTTATTCTGGCTTTTAGCTGTTCCTTTGACAGTACTTCCCCCTGCATCATTAACTAAAATATCTAATAATACTTTGCGATAGTCTTTTTCATCATGAACAGCAGCTTTAACATGATTAATAGCATTGAGCCAATATTGTTCCTCCTGAGCATTAAGTCTTACATGTAAATCATTCTTGGCCGTATTCAAAAGAGCTCTAGTTGTTTGATCGTTTGTTTTCCCTTGATGGCACTCTCCAGATTTTACTTCTGTTATCCACATAGCTCTTTGCTCTGTATTATAAAGAAGTAAATCAAAGCCCTTCTTAATTGATTTCTCTTCAAGGTTAAAATATGCAGAAGTTATTTCGTATTCTTTAAACATACTGGTTATAAGGATATGAGAAAGAAACTCACCAATCATTCCTTTCTTAGTGTCGTTTGATTTCTTTTCATATCGCGCTAGAAAAGAATTTATCGTCGTTTTATAGCTATATAGTGGGCTATTCAAGTAATCTGAAACTTGAGAACCATGACAAATGGAAACAAGGTGAGTCCTTATTAGCTCCTTTAGTTCATCAGATAAATAGAAAACGTGACAACACGCAAAGTCTCCTCCATCTTGGAATTGAATTCCATCAACACTGACTACCATCTACACCACTTCCTTTCACAGCCGAAACATATTCAAAATGTAATTTATTAAACCTCTATCCTCTGATTATTATCCATACCTATCAAAATGAAACTTGTACCTAAACAATGTTTTGCATATATAAATACACTTATTCACAGAACTCCAAGTTAAAAAGCATGGCGCATTTGAGATTCAATGCGCCATTGGTAGATTCGGGTTATCAATTCACGCCCTGCTATCGCAACCCCTTTTAAGGCTCTCACAAGCTCGTTATCACAATACAAAAGCTTAAAGGGACACACACCTTAAAAGAAACAAATCAAACTCTTATTGCACGCTTCCCCTCATTTTTATACTCTAACCAAGCACTGACAAACTCAGTGTCAGGATTGGAACCCTGCCCATAAATGTAGGCGTATAAATATCAGCTTGTTGCTGGTTTATTTATGCGTAGCTTTGGCACATCTAAAGATTGCTTATTTGTCTGTTTTTTGCACAAAAAAAGTAATCAAAATCTATGGTGAGCTGAGCGAGGCAGCTTTATGCTGGCCGTTTCCTACGTTGCGGTAGTTCCAACCTTGTTCAGTTCACCACCCAAAGATTGGAACCTTTGCATGGTGATAAAAAAAGCCAAATGTAGGAGGTCATCATGACCAGTCAAACCCAACCCGATTTTTACCAACAAGTAGAAGACTTTATTCTCTGTGCGGTTGCCGATAACTCAACTGAGGATCATGCTACCAATACCGAGATTGCTCTATTTCTTTTAACTCTGCTCTCTAGCTACAAAAAAGAGCAGTTAAACCAAGCTCAGTAAGGTTGTTGAACCGCTTAATTTGTCCATTTGTACAGCTTGTTTAGGGATTGGATCATGATGATCCAAATGCTAAATGGGCTGTACACATAAGGTTTATTGAGTGACTTCCATTTGTTAATTAGCATCTATAAGATTTTCTTCAATATCAATGCCATTGTGCAAAGCGACAATAAACTGCACAGTCACCTTCGCACAACTATGGGCATACACTTCTTTCTCTAGATTCATTAATGCCTCAAATGTCGCTTACATCAGATACTAGGGCCAATGTCATGTCATATTCATCAGTACAACACCCTTCAAAGCAAAGCACCTCTTGGATAGATATCTTTATGTGTTGGTGCGCGGGTATATTTGCTGCAATGCAATTTGCTAAATACTCTATCTCTTACGATAGTTTGCTTCTGTTTTATCAAAAAGATGGCGCTGAGATCGGTGCTCTACTATCTATAGTTGGTCTTGTTGGTATTTTCTTTGGTGTCATTGCTGGCGTTCTCTCAGGCAGTTTGGGCTATAGAAAGGTATTGATCAGCTGTTTGGCTATTGGTGGGATTTTGTCGATGTTCCAATCTTTTCTACCCAATTATTCTCTGTTGTTCGCAAGCCGAATCTTAGAAGGCGTATCTCATTTAGGCATTATTGTTGCTGCACCGACCTTAATGTTACGTAGAGCAGCCAAAAAACATCATTCCTTAGCCATGGGGATTTGGGGAACATTTTTTGGTGTTGCTTTTGCAATTTCTGGTTGGCTAGGCAATTCCATTTTAAATCACTATGGTTTGTCCGCTTTGTACCTCATCCATGGTGCTATCTCTGTGCCAATACTGGCCTACTTTTTAATCTTCACCAACAAAGGACAACCCAGCCAGCCTATCACCCGCTCTATACACGTTAAAAACCTTCTAAAAGAGACAGTTCAAGTCTACTTAAACCCTCGTACATGCTTACCCGGTGTTGTTTTTTTATTCCACACCTGCATGTTTGTATCATTGCTGACTTTCATTCCAAGAATGTCACAAGATCATGATATCCGAGATATGTTATTTGTTATTCTTCCACTTTGTAGCATTGCTGGTACTTTCCTTTCAGGCGTTCTGTCTCAATACTTTTTCCGTCCTTCATACCTCGTATTTTCAGCCTATTGTGGCGTTGCGGTCACAACATTTATGACCGTTACCTACGCTGACATGCCATATCATTTTATCTTTTTTGCCCTGTTACTTTTGCTACTCTCAGGTATTGTGCAAGGAGGGGCATTTACGTTAATTCCAACTTAAAGGGACACACACCTTAAAAAGAAACAAATCAAACTCTTATTGCGCCCTGCCCTTCATTTTTATACTCTAGCGAAGCACTGGCAAAATCCAGTGTCGGGATTCGAACCCCGTTTATATACACAGGCACATATAGTTAATCTATGTGCGGCTTCAGCACATCTAAAATTTATGGTGGGCTGGACAGGGGCGCTTAGGCGCGCCGTTCCTGTGTAGCGGTAGTTCGAACCTTGTTCAGTTCACCACCCTTTGATTCGAACCTCAGTGTGGTGATGGAAAAAACACTACACAGGAGGTCATCATGACCCATCAAACCCAACCTGATTTTTACCAACAAGTAGAAGACTTCATTCTCTGTGCCGTTGCCGATAACTCAACTGAGGATCACGCGACCAATACCGAGATTGCTCTGTTTTTGTTAACTCTGCTCTCTAGCTACAAAAAAGAGCAGTTAAACCAAGCTCAGCAAGGTTGTTGAACAACTTAATTTGTCCATTTGTACAGCTTGTTTAGGGATTGGATCATGATGATCCTAAAGCTACATAGGCTGTACATATTAGGTCTACTGCCATTCAATCAACGTCGAAAATGAAGATTTAGATCTTGAGTAAAACCATGAGGGCTAGAAACATTGATTAGATTAAGCTAATATAGTATTTACTTAATTTAAAAATGACGGCTGACCATGAACGAACAATTACTTATTCCCCTGATAATCCTTGCTTTTTTTATCGTCTATAAAAAGTATCGCGCCAAACAAGCCATATCGACGCTCTCAGAGCTTAATATCAACGAGATCCAATTAGTTGATGTAAGAAGTGAAGCTGAGTTTGCACGTTTTAATGCCCCAGAAAGCCTGAACATCCCAGTACAGTCATTGATCTCAGGAAGTACTAAGGGACTTGAGAACTCAAAAACAATCGTTGTTTATTGCGCATCGGGAATGCGTTCAGTCACCGCTGCAACATGGTTGAAAAAACAGGGATACAAAGTGATTAATGCGGGAACCGTCGGCAATGTTATTCAGGGCATCAATTTGTAGCTGGCCTATTTATGGCTAGCCTAAGCCTCTGGATTACCCTACAGAGAATTTAAAGCGACAAATCAAACTCTTATTGCGCCCTGCCCTTCATTTTTATACTCTAGCGAAGCACTGGCAAAATCCAGTGTCAGGATTGGAACCCTGCTTTTATGTACGCCGTGTAATGAACCAATAGTTACGTGGAGCCTTGTTACATCTGTAATGTGAAGAAGTCTCAATTTCTTTGAATTATGGTGAGCTGGGCAAGGCAGCTTCGGCTGGCCGTGTCGTACATAGCGGTAGTTCCAACCTTGTTCAGTTCACCACCAAAGATTGGAACCTTTCTGGTGTTCTTCATCCATATGTACGGAGGCTATCATGCCAAATATCGACTCACCTGATTTTTACCAACAAGTAGAAGACTTTATTCTCTGTGCCGTTGCCGATAACTCAACAGAGGATCACGCCACCAACACTGAGGTTGCCTTGTTTCTTTTAACTCTGCTTTCTAGTTACAAAAAAGAACAGTTGGAACAAGCTCAGCAAGGTTGTTAAACCGCTTAAATTATCAACTTGTACAGCTTGTTTAGGGATTGGATCATGATGATCCAAATGCTTAATGAGCTGTACACAAAGAATGTATATCTCTCCATTCTCGAGCTATTTTGCCGCTTACCTCACAAGCCTAATAAGTATTTCGTCCTAATTTATTAGCCATATAGCTAACGGACCGTTTAAAAGGACGGACGCCTCAAGTTTTCAGCACCAATAAACCCAAACATGTTTGAGCTGCGTTATGCATAAAGACTCTCTTCATTTTTAGGCCGGGTTTTAAAGCGCAAGTGTAACCACATCCATGCTGGCACATCTCGCATTATCATTTTTTCTATTTCATGATTAACCGTCGTCGCGGCCTGAATGGGGTTGCGTCTTTCTATTTCACCACTTAAATCATCGCCAATATATAATTTGTATTGGTTGCCTTTTCGTACAGTGACACCAGATATTACCGCGCAATGAGACGCATCGATGAGCATGCTTGTACCTGCTGTGGTTGCTGCCTTCTCTACGTCAAAAAAAGGGGCAAATACCGAGTTTCGGTTACCGTAATCGTGATCCGGTAAGTACCACAATTCATGCCCTTTCTTTAGCACCTTAATCATCGATTTTATGTCTTTGCGATCAATCATTTTATGACCATTACGTGTACGGCCTCTATGCTGAATGAACTCATAAACGGGATTAGAGTGAGGACGGTACACGCCATATCCTTTCACGAACTGGCTGAATATCTGTGCTGTCATTTCAAGGTTATAGTGATGGCTACATAACACCAATACTCCTCTATCAGGCTCTCGCCGACCGAGCAGTTTCTCTTTGCCAATCACTGAACTTATTTTTCTAATTCTCCATTGGGGCCAGAACCAAGCCATTCCCATTTCAAAAACTGCCATACCTGCATATTCAAAGCTTTTTCTCGCCATGGAGAGACACTCTTCATCAGAGTAGTTGGGAAAGCATAGCGTTAAGTTTGCTTTCGCTATGTCAAAACGTTTTTTGAAAATGCGCATTGAAACCAAGCCCAATTTGTAGCCCAATG
Organism: Vibrio sp. 99-8-1; assembly: GCF_013114595.1. Lineage (GTDB taxonomy): Bacteria > Pseudomonadota > Gammaproteobacteria > Enterobacterales > Vibrionaceae > Vibrio. The sequence continues at coordinate 6,385 of NZ_VTXE01000044.1, forward strand.
TCTTGATCACAGAAAATGGCAATATGTTAACCAGTAAAGCAAGCGCCCCAAACCCCAACCAAATAAGCCAATATTTAGGTAACAGAAATGTCGATTGAAAATGAGGGGATGGCACGATTTTCATTAATGTGTCCCTAAATAAATAAACCCTATAACTAATTCTAGACAAGGTTTAGTAAACTTAAGGTTAAATGGGCCGAATGGCCGAGGAGAATTTAGAAGAGAAAACGTGAAGGAACCTATGTCGTCACTTCCTCATAGTCCTCCCACGAATACGAAAAAGGCGATACCATTTCTGATATCGCCTTGATAAGGAGTTGCATGGATCTGACGCAATTTCTCGCAAGCAGTGGGGCCCCTCAGCACCATGGTCGGATCAAGATGAAAGACCCACGCAACAAACTTTAAAACTTATTCGCAGAGGATTACTGGCCTAAGCAAGTATCACCAATACGCGCTGGCGCAATCTTGTCTAGAGTCACGTTCAGCTCTTTCCAGTCGCTTGCCATTTTGTCTGCTTGAGCTTGAGTTAGTACTGCGCCGTTCGCTGCAATACGGTCGTGCTCAACTTTTGTGTAGTGGAAAATAGTCATATCAACAGACTTGTCGTCTTTGTAGGCTTTTTCCATGTTAACTACGTTTTTCTTGCTGTCGTCAATAAATACGATGCTATCGAACTTCTGGCCTGTTTTGTCCAGTACGAAATCAAGCATAGTGCCTTTGTTCATACCCGTAGTCATCATGATACCGTTGATGTAAGTCAGGTCTCTCTTCGGCTTAGCTTTATAAACAGGAAGCTCTTCAGAGCCTTTCTCTTTAAGGGCAGTGGTTGTCATGTCGAAACCGTTGCGGATCATTTCACGCTCGGTTGCTGCACGGTAGTTAGGAGAACGAGATGTCAGAGCAAATACCGTCAGATCATTGTCCTGCCACGATTTAACTGTAGCGGGTGCATTCTCTTCAATCAGTTTTTGAGGCACTAGCTCATACAAAAGGCCGATAGAGTCCTGGAACAAACAGTCAACTTTATCTTCTGCTGCTGGCTTAACATCCAGTTTGCCACGTTGCCATTGATACCAGATGTCGCCACCAAGGTCAGATGTTGAAGTCAAAAGCGTGTTATCGATATCGATAACAATTAAAGGCTTTTCACCTTTCGCTGTTAGTTCACTGATTTTGCTCGCAACATCTGCAAACTTGTCGGTTTCTTTTACCACTACATCAGCAAGTGCATTGCCTGCAAAAGAGAGTGCGCAAAGTGCTGCTATCGCTTTTAACTTCATATCTTTTCCTTAATTTTTTTATTAGCGGATAACGGGTAAGTTACAGCAGTAACTTGGTATCCTTAATTTTTTGTATTGTTATGTTATAACATTTCTAACAACGCAATATTTAATCACGAGATCTAATAAGTAAATATGATCTGTTTCACATATGAATGGTTTTTCTCTCTTTTGTCCTTCGATTAATCCAGAGAGTCAGCACGCAAACCATTAATCAACAATATTGGTTACTGCAGTTAAAGAGCAGCAGCGCATTGAATTACAACAAATAATCTGAAGGTTTTATGTTTTGTGCCGTTGCCAAGAAGATAGAAACGTTCAACGGGTACAGTTCATTTGGTAAAAAGATCATGATGATCCAAATGCTTAATGAGCTGTACGTATAAAGTGTTCATTGATGTGATATTTGGGCAACTGTCCCTATGTATGAGAACAAGAAAGCGCCCAATTTGGCCGTTCTCAATTAAGCAGAAACATCGTTAATAATATTGACCCATCGTTTAGCGTCTAGCGAATCACTCGCCAAGCTAAAGATGCCTCGCAGAGAGCCTTTATGTTGTTCGCTATCTCTTTCTATCTGAACAACAACGTCATCTATCTGCTCAGAGCTGCCGTTTTCTAAACTAAAATTCTTACTGAGTTTGCCGTTTGCTGTCTGTTTAACAAGGCTTTTTATTAACTTAGTGAATGTCGTTTCGGCTTCTGCCAAGTATTTTTTGTCTACAATGGAGGTAGTGACCAACAGAGCCTTTGCTTGCGTATTTTGACAGTAGATGTAATAAGCGTACTGATTAGCGTTGTTGATGTTATTTGGGTCTACCTGACAGATGTTACTTAAATATACTTTTCCTTTTTGAGTACCAATTCTGCTAAGTGTCGGTTTTAATCCAAACTCTGAAAGGTACTGCGTTGTTCCTTCTATACTCCACGCCATAAACTGTCTTCTCTGTATGTATGATAAAAATGTGATCTCATCATATTCTACGAGTTGTTTATACGGTGAAATTTAAACAATGACATCTCAAATTTGAAAGCTCTCTTCTTTGTAAGCCATTTACCACTCTTAAAGATTCTCTATGTGGATGTTCATTATATGGCATCACTGATTAACGCGTTGCTATTACTGCTTTGCCCGAAACTTTATCAGCTCATTTTTCAGCCACTGCTCACTGTTTATCGGCGAGTCTCCATTGCAGTGTACTTGGTAGTGATGCCCACTCAACATACTTTTGGTGGCGGAATACGCGATGAAGTCTTCCGCAGATTCAATGTCGTCCGCGTAATAATCCGCTTTCTTTTTTATATGTTCAGCTGCTTCAACGCCATTATGCAAAGTGCCATTTCTTTCGTATTGACACTCTGTCGACTCAACAAAGGACAACAGGTGGTCGATCTCTTCTTGAGGAGAGGAATATGCAATAGGCGCAAATAGTATCAAGCTTGTCATTAACCCATTCAATAACCCTGTTCGCTTCATAACGCCCTCCTCTTTATGACGTAAACTAATTTAATAAAATCCATTTATTAGCGTTTATAAATGGCCTTTTCCAACATAGAAAAAAGCTGGGTAAACTCTTGTTTAATGGTGTCGCTTTTCCACTCAGATGCGTGAAATGGGTGGTGTGTGTCCCGTTATTACTTATCCCGTTATTCCTTACCCACCGTCACCTTATATTAGTTAACTTATTTGAAATGAAAAGATCATCCCATTCTCTGTCGGGCTTTTTTTCTTGTAGTGAGTATAGGAACTAAAACGCTTATACAGTGAAAATCCATAACGAGAGTAGAAGCGGTAATTGCAATCTTCGTCTGTCCAGAGAAAAATACTCTTCAGATTATTACGTTTGCAGAATTCCATGTAGCGATCCATAAGCTCTGTTCCTAGCTTTTTACCTCTCAGCTCCGGACTGACAATAAACAGGTTAATCTCCCCCCCAAAAAGGCAAGCGTCTACTTCTCCTAGGGCGTCATTCATTGTAAATCGGCTAAGTTCTTTTTTGGCGACCTCTTTATCGCCAAAATGTCCTTGCTGAATTTTTTTGTTCTTCCATTTGTTCGTTTGAATATCTCTTCTTGCGAACTTAAGTTCATCAAGATAGGAGATCTCTTCTTTACTACCAAACAACAGGCCTTTTACCTGATCTTTGCTGTCTAGGATGAGATCAAAATGTTGATTCCAGTTTAAACAGGTTTTCAAGTAATACTCGTAGATGATTCTGTCACAAGGCACATCCACAAAATTTGAGTGGAAGTCCCAAGTGGACATAATTAGCTCTACACAGCTGTCAAAGTACTTTTCAGCGTAGGTGTCGAATCTTAGTTTTCTCGTTGGCATATACCCTCACAATATTTCGATAAATTAGTATGGAAATAATTACTCTTCTTCTGCTTGTTGTACCGCTTGATAGCCGGACTCAAATGCTGCATCAAAGGTGGGGTAAGCCATATAATCACCGGCGAGGTAGACACCGATTAAGCTTGATTTTAGTTTATGTAAACGGGTGAAATACCCTTTGTTAAACACAGGATAGGCATGGTAAAAACGCTTAATGTCATAACCTGTAACTCTGTTTTTCACATCAGGTACGATGCGGCTTACCTCATCAAAAACGATATTCATTATCTCTGCATCGCTGTTTTGAAGCAGTGTTTTATCAGATATGCCTTTAGGGGCTAGATATGCACTGGCAATGTACTCTTTTACGTTTTTAAGTTCTGGGGTGAAATGTCTTTCCACCCAGGTTGCATCGTACAAGTCTGTGACTTTATCACCATCTAAAATAGCCAGATCAAAAGAGTGATTAAAAATTGGCGTTTTGGAAAAAAGCGCGACCGTGGCGTACTGAGCATACTCGACTTGCTCTAGTATGTTTCGTTGCTCTTGAGTTAATACTGCTTTGGCAATGTACGAAGCAACAGGTGCTGGAGTTGCGATAATAACTTTATCCGCCATTAGCGAGCGCTTTTTGCCATCAGAAACAAAATCTACTTGGTATCCATTGCCACTCTTGGTGACCTTGTTTACAGCAGATCCGTAGCGAACGCGCTGATCAAGATACGTTGCCACACTTGTTGCGATGCTCGCAATTCCTGTTGGTACCGTCCAAGACTCGGAATGTTCATCCGCCGTCATCAGCTCTGATACTTTCTTGGCGTCACCATAGTCAAAATAGGCTTCGGGAACAAAACTTAACGCCGAGATATCCGTTAAGTTAGCACCAAAAAGGCCACGAGCCATTACTTCATATCTCTGCTGGATAAACGGGTGAACTTGGTTCTCTTCTAACCACTGTTTCGCTGTGATGCCATCAAGCTTTTTCAGTTGCTTATAAGACATCCCCTCTGCGCTGTTTAATAGATCAATAAAGTTCTGAAACTCCTGCTCGCCTGATTGCTCAACCGTTAAACCTGCCAACTTGGTTTCACCAACATACATTTTGCCCTGATAGAAGCTGGCATCCATGGGAGAAGGGATCTCCACAACAGGAATGTTTAACTGGTCAATCACACGCGCTAAGTACCCATCGGGCTCCCCTAGGTACTCTGTTCCCTTAGCATAGTGAAAACGGCCATGGACACCATTCTCGGCAATTCCACCAGCCCGTTCTTCCTTCTCTAAAACAATATAATCTCTATCTAATTCATCTAATCTGTAGGCTGCAGACAGGCCTGCTGCACCCGCGCCAATAACGACGTACTCATAATGGTTTTCTTCTGCAATGACGCTACTGGTTAGTAATGTGGCGACCAAAGCTGCGCTGGTGACTATAATGGGAGTTTTCATAAATACCTTATTACATAAATCACGTTGTTGTGAGCTAGATAAGCAATAAAGGTAATGGTATATGAGGCGCAGTTATCAATCGGTTACCGGGGCTTAAAGCACACACTAGCAACGACTTTTTTGCTTTGGTATTCGTTAGTGAACGTAAACCCTCTGGCTGTGCATATTTTTCTTACCAGATACAAGCCATAACCGTATGACTCTTCATCACTGGTCTGCTCATCGTTTTCAAACGGATTTTCCACGGTTACCATGCCATCTTGTAAACGAATGATTATCTCTCCATCAGCGCTGTATTGCAGAGCGTTGCGAATAAGATTCACCAGCACAAGATAGACTGCACCGTAATTATCAACAATTTCGTACTCAGGTTCGAGACTGCACCTAACCGATAGCGCGGTATCCCTCCCCACAACCAGATAGTCATTGTCTGTTACCACATTATGTATAAGGCGAGATAAGTCCATTTGAGTATTACTGAGAGGCTGGTTGTTCTTGCGTGACAACCACAGTAGTGTCTTTGCGAGGTAATCCATATTCTTAATGGCGTAGGATATTCTTTGATTGATTTTCTCGACCTTATTATTGACACCCAGCCTTTCCAGTAGCTCCACACTGGAGGAGATAATGGCGATAGGCGTTCTTAGCTCATGACTCATGGTACTAAGAAACAGTTCCTCCTTTTCCACTAACTCTTTCTGCTTCTCCAGACTCTGTTTGTAGTTCTGCACGATGGCAACAAGTTCCCGGTACTTAATTCGTTGATAAGGGATATCTTGTGACGGTTCAGATAGCCAGTTAGACAGGGCGCGAATCGGGCTCAATAACATGTAATAGAACAGCAAGAAGAGAAAGAGAAAACTGATAATGAGTACTGAACCCGCAACCAACATGGTCATTGAACTCTCATACCAGAGGGACTGTTCATATTGCATCTTTTCTTCTACATCTTGTCGATATTCAGAAACAATATACAAATAGCCTTGAGCCTCTTTTAAGCGATAAATCAACGCGTAAACATAAACTTGTTCGTTTTCTAAATTAGTTAGCTCTTGTTCGTACAACGCCATAGTACCCATCGTATTCCATTGGAATCCTTGACGAATGTAGGACGGCAGTTGGTTTATATCTCGGTAGGCGGCTATCAATCCCCCATCAGCAATGGCAGCCAGATCTTTATTTACCGAATTCTCCTCTATAAATAACCCATGATAAATCATCATGTTTTTGGTATCTGTGTGTACGTTTGTCTTTAGAAGCAGAATACCTAGCAGACAAAGAAAGAACACAAGCCCAAGGAGAGCGATAACTAAGAAAAGAACGATTCTCCTACGAAGGCTAGGCATTTTGTTGCTCTCTCAGGACAAAGCCTACTTTGGGGATACTATGAATTAACGAAGAGGAAAACGGTTTGTCGATGGTTTGTCTTAACTTATGGATCTGAACTTTTAAGTTATTATTGCTGATCTCTTCGCCCCAAACCTCTTGCTCTAATGTTTCTTTGCTCACAATATTTGGGCTGTGCTTTGCAAGGATTTGCAGCAACTTCCAGCTAAGAGGGGACAAGTTGAGTTCTATAGAACTGCGATGTGCCGTGTGCGACTCAATGTTTATTCTCAGGTCACCAACATCAATCACTTTGCAAGTTTTGCTCATACCTCTACTTGCGAGTGCCTTTAACCTTGCACTTAATTCAGCCATCGCAAAAGGCTTGGTTACATAGTCATCTGTCCCCACTCGAAAGCCTTCAAGTTTGTCATCTAATGAGTCCTTGGCTGTCATCATTAACACAGGGGTATCAATCGCTTTTTCTCTCAATTTTTGACATACAGAAAACCCGTTTAACTTAGGGAGCTTTATATCCAGCACTATGATGTCATAGCTATTTTTTGTCGCTAGGTTATAGCCTGTAAGACCGTTATAGGCAAAATCGCACTCAATACCATCGAGCATAAGGTAATCACTCAAAGCAGATGCCAGAACTTTGTCATCCTCAATCAATAAAACAAGCATAGAGTCCCATCTCAAACTATCTAGGTTACAAACCTTAGTATATCAAACCGTCAGTTACTAAACGGTTAGTAAGCTGCTCTTGGTTTCTGGTTATACCTTTATATCAACCATTTGAGTATAGAAAACCGGATGGGTATGGCAAAACAATAAATTAGAACACGACTCGTTGATAATTTTCTCTGTGCAGTTTATTTAGACAAAAGATCATGGTGATCCAAATGCTAAATGAGCTGTACATAAGAGATATTTTTTGGTGTGTGTCCTTTAATTTTGGTGTGTAATTTTGGTGTGTGTCCTTAAAGGTTTAGGACGTTTAGAATTGAAATAATGCGGTGCAAACAAGCTAATGAGGTGAAGTATTAACTTGCTTAAACGACCATATTTCTTCCGCTGCTTTTCGCCTTATAAAGCGCCTCATCAACGCTATTTAAGTAAACACTGTAGTCATCACCTAGCTGAGGAATTTGGCTAAATACACCAATAGAGGTGGTTAACTGGTGAGTTAAACCTTTTTCAGTGTGAGATATAGTGATCTTCTCAATACTTTCTCTGATTTGTTCAGCTAGCTTGAATACCTCTGGGGTGCTAGAGCCAGATACAACCACTAAAAACTCCTCTCCTCCGATTCGAAACACAAAATCACCCGCTCTCTTACAAAGACTTGAGACTGTGGCGCTAACTTTCATAATAGCTTCATCACCTTTCGAATGACCCAGCGAATCGTTTATAGATTTAAAGTGGTCTAAGTCTAGAGCAATAAAGCTAAGTAGCCGCTGATCCCGAATAGCTCGTTGCATCTCGGTATCAATCATCATATTAAAATATCGACGATTAAATAATCCTGACAACTCATCAGTAATCGCTATCTGCTCCAGTTTGTCATTTAAAGTCCGTAACTCTTCTTCTACTTTTACGCGCTTATGCCTTTCACGAATCAATTCAATCGCATGAGAAGAGAGCTCATCATACATACTGAGGACTGTCTCTATTAGTATGCTGGTAGAGCCTTTCATCTGTTTTTCTGCGGAGTTTTTAGCTTCTGAAAAGCTTTGACCACTCATAACGCCTTGTACCACAAAGCTCATTTTTTTATCGTCATCTAATATGTGGAATGCCAACCATCGTATTAGAAACTGAATTATGCTTTCCGTTATGTCCTGCCATATCCTATCTGAAGCATCTTCTTTGATCTTCATAACATTGGGTAGAAATGATGAATGGCTTAAACTGTGAGAGTTAATCCATGCGTCTTCTGGGAAGTATTCGTTCCAGATCTTCTCTTCTTCAGTAAAATGATAAGACGCATAGTCAGCTAGTTTTTTGAATACAGCAGAGACTTCCACCGGGTTATCGTAGACAAGAGTATTAGCGAGTTGATTTAGTATTGAAACAAGCTCTTTATGCTGATCGTCAATAGCTTCTATTCCGGTTTCAAAGTTGCGATTCCATGGAAAAACCACAATATCTTTATATGACATTATTGATCCAAATTCGTTGAGCGTTTCTTACAGAAGTTTTGCTTCCACACTATATGCTGGGAGTTTATCCGAACCATAAACTAAATCAAATACATATTAAGTCTATCCTATTGATAATCATATAGTTAAAGAAGCTATAAATTGTCTATCGGAAACAACTTTTCCTCCTCCTCGCTCACCATTTAACAAGATCAAATCAAGAAACTTGAAAAAACTTAAAAGGACACACACCAAATACCTCAACTGAGAACTTGATAAGAACTTAAAAGGACAGGCACTTTAAAATATATTTAAATCAAATTGTTATAGAGAACAACCTTCATTTCTCACATGCTGAGTTAGTAAGTTAACGGATAACGCTAATCGATTCCTCTTTTCAGCTTTATAAGCCATTAGGTCGTGATCATCCAAGTATCTACTTAACTTTTCACTTTCGTATTCTCGCCAAAAAATCCAACTTAAACCTGAAAAACACAGCTAACGTCCAGAGTGTGGATTTTAAAGTGTTAAGCACAAACAGAGCTACCAACTCATTTAGATAGAACAAAAAAGTATTATGAAATCGAATTAATAAAGCTTATACTTTATTAGCAAATACTTATTTAGAAAAATATCAATTGATTTACTATTTATGGAGCCCTGGCCATCCTCTTCTATGTATTGGATGGTTGATTCAAAAGGAATTTGAAAATGACGTTAACAAGAAGAACATTACTAAAATCTGCTGCTGGGATAGGTGCACTAGGAGCGATTGGTCTCTCTTACAATCAACTTAATAAAGTTGATACCAAAGCTAATATTGTCATCGTTGGCGGTGGAGCTGCAGGTATTGGTGTTGCCAATATGCTCTCTCGATACCTCGACGGTGCAAAAATCACCGTTATCGAGCCGAGATCATTTCATTGGTATCAACCGGGTCAAACTCTTTTACTGGCAGGTGCATATACCACTGAAAATGATGTAGTAAGCCCAATAGATAAATATATTGATGAAAATATCATTCTAAAACAGGATAAAGTATCTGAGTTACTTCCTGACTCAAATACGGTAAAAACCGAAAGCGGTGAGTCTATCCAATATGACTATTTGATCGTCTCAACTGGGTTGGAGTTACGCTACGATCTTATTGAAGGCCTAGATACCAATGAAATTGGACGAAATAACATAACAAGTATTTACTATAGTCCAGAAGCAGGTATCGCAAGCTTTAAGCAAGCACAGCAATTTGTTGAAAACTCAGCAAACGGTAATGCACTATTTACACGGCCTCAAGGTGCGATGAAGTGTGCAGGGGCACCAATGAAAGCAACAAACTTAGTGGAGTTTTTTGCCCAAGAGTCCGGTAACAGATCCAACTTCAATTTCCAGTACTTTACTTCTGAAGCGCAACTATTCTCAGTTAAACCATTTGATCAAAAGCTAAAAGAAGTTTGGAAAAAACGTGATATTTCAGCCAACTATGAACATGTGTTAACCGCAGTTGATAGCAGTGCTAAAACAGCAACATTTAAGACAAAAGATGGCTTAAACAAAACACACGACTGGGATTTCATTCATGTGGTTCCACCGATGACACCACCAAAAGTGGTTCGTGACTCAGCATTAGCGGACTCTTCGTCATACAAAGGCTACATGGAAGTGGATAAGTACACTCTGCAACACAAGCGCTACAGTAATGTGTTTGGCATCGGAGATTGTGTTGGCACGCCTATAGGTAAAACAGCGGCCTCAGTAAAATCGCAAATCCCAGTGGTTACAGAAAATCTTTGTTCGATATTAGAGGGACGAGAGCCAAGTGCTAAATGGGGCGGTTATACATCATGCCCAATGATATTGGATGTAGGCCACGCTATGCTTTGGGAATTTGATTACACTATGCAACCAATGACGGCTCTACCATTCCATGTGGTTGATCCTCTTGCCGAAAGTGAATTGGCTTGGCGAATGGAAGAAACCTTACTACGTCCGGTATACGACGTCATGTTACATGGGTATACACCTATTTAAGACTGTAACCTCCACTCACGTCCATTACTTCTCTTAATTCAGGTAATGGACGTTTTATCTAATTATTAGACGGTTAGAGATGATTATCTCCTCTAACCGTCTAATAATTAACGTTGACAATTTAAAGAGGACATAAAGGACATAAAGGACATAAAGAGGACACACACTTAAATATTTGTCCAACGAACAGGCAAGCTATCGACTTGTACATTTTTCCTAAATTAATTGTTAGTCTACAACTCTTAAAGAAGCCATAATTTTATTACCAATACTTACCCACGGATCAGACAGTTCGACTGTTGTATTAAATGAAACGATCAAAAATCGACCACTAACAGACGTGCCATATATAATATTATGAATTTTTGTGTCTATAGCTGGAGTAACCAACTCCAGAACCATGAAGCCATGGCCGTTTTGCTCGATAATTTCGTCCCTAATCCATGTAGCTGACGGATATATATTGTGGAAACTCTTTGATACTTCTTCATAAACTGCTTTCAAATCTGATGGCCGCATAGCAGAACCAGTATGATTAAACACAACAGATACACTACCTGTTTCGTCGCTTAGAGCTTCTGTCGGTCTTCTACTACTAGGGAATTTAAGGTTTAGCATCTCTGTTGACATCGGAGCAAACTTCTTAGGTACTTGAAGAACAACCTTGCCATTTAGTGCTTCAAACTCAACAAGTTCCACCGCAAATGAAGCTGCACTACTCATAAATAGAGCAAAAACAATTAGTACTTTTTTCATCATATTTCCTCTAAGCCATATTGTTCTAATATTTTATTCTGTAAGAAACGCTCCAATGGCAACCTCTCCAGGTCTCATATCAATATAATAAAACCTACTGATATTCCAATTCGATGAAACGCATTAAAACCTAATATAACAAAGAGTTAACCAATACTACACTGATTTTTAGATCATACACCTTAGCAATCGTTCAAGGACACACACTTCAAAAAAACGTAAGGAAATCATTCGAGGACACACACTTCAAGAAACGTAAGTGCATATGAAATGTGCTGACATTGGTGTCAACCGCGTTGTATATACTGGGCTTATATCATTTGGTTATTGGCGGTTGTTTTGTCAGGAAACTTGATATGGTGTAGCAGATAAACAGGAATTTCAGTGCACTCCAAAGCACTTTTATAGTAAAAGGAATGGAATGTGTTTTGAGATTAAGGTGAATGTGAATATTCTCACTTATTCCAGTTGATAGATTTGCATCTTTTTCTTGTTCAAAGCGATCTTTGCTTTTTCAATGCAAATATAACTCCCAATTGCAGATGAACGTGTTTTTTCTAGTGCTGAGCATATCGTTATCCAGCGTGTTTGACTGAAGTTCAAACGTGTCAAAATCGGAGGAAAGCTTTTATCTAAACTGGCCTTCCCTTCTTGAATTATGCGAGCGCTCCAGTCAACTAGTTCAATGTAATCCATCAGCCTAAGTGGAATACCTTCTTCATCTTCTCTAGGTGAACTACCCACAAATGGATGCAAGCAAGGAGCAGTAAAAACGTTGTTATTAAGCGCATTAATTCTAGCTTTTATTGAGGTAAACTCTGAGGTCTCGGGTGTTTTAGCGACACCTGCGCGAATAGGATTTAGGTCAACATACACCATCGCAGCCGCAAGCGCTTTTTCATCTAGTAACGCCTGGCTTTTAAATCGACTTTCCCAAAAATGTCCAGTACAACTGTCTTCTCGGTTAGCTCGGCACGCAATATCGTAATTGAGCTCTTTCATAAACCAGCTCAAACTCCACAGTCTTTCCCTCCACACTTCAATAAGTTCAGCGCATTTAACTTCCTCTACTTGACTCGTTAACTGTTTGTTTAACCAACGCTGGACAATAGCAGGCAATTTGTGCTCACGACTCCAATGTTCAACCACTTCATGCGGAGACAGAGTCACGGCTTTATCTTTGTTAATATGCAGAACTAAATGATAGTGATTGCTCATTATGGCGTAGGCACAAACATCAATACAGTAGACTTGGGTAAGAGCATAAATTTTTTGCTCAATCCAGCCTCTGCGATGTTCATAACTGATGTTGGTTAACTCATCTTCACCACACAAAAAACTGCGTCTTACGCAACGAGAAACGCAATGGTAGTAAGAGGTAGCGTCAACGGAGATGAGTTGTCTTCTTGCAGTTGTCAAAGTGAAATCCGCTATAAACATTAATTGACGTTAACCTATCAATGATTGATCAGTTGAACTGCCGCTCAATAGACAATTTCGACAAAATCAAACTTATTTCATACTTATGATGTGTGTCCTTGATCTTTAATTTCGGCAAAATCAAACTTATTTCATACTTATGGTGTATATCCTTGCTCTTCTCCTTGCTTTTCTTCACTTAAGATCTTCTTGATAAGCTTTTAAACTTTCATTAATGACACGCTCAATATCCCCTGACTTTTGCATATCTAGTATTATTTGATTGAATTTATTAACAAAATCATTTTTGTATGGATACATATCAAGGTTTTCATTCGTAAACCCTAAGTACCCTCTTTGGTGATTAACAATTGGTCCCATAAATATATTCTCAGCAAGCGTCTTGTATTCTAAAGAGGCTTTAAGATAGTTCAGTTCTACCTCAAGAGCACTAGCTTCATCTACATAACAATCAATACGGCCATTGCCAACCATCAACATCAAGTTGTGATTACTGTCTTGTAGCTCTATAACCTTAATCTTCTTTTGTTCAATAGCTTCCTGAAAACTTTCGCCGCCAATTAAATACCCTAAACTTCTACCAATTGAAGCGCCGTAAAAGTCTTCTGGCCAACGTTCTCTAGATTTGCCAAAAAAGTCTTTATGACAAACTAATCGAGTCTTTTCTTCCAAAATAGGAACGGAGTACGACATATAAGGTCTTGTTTTGGGATGATAATAAGGGGGAAATAGTGCAAATGCCTTACCATACTTAAGAATGTGTAATCCTCTTTTCCACGGGACAGGCACTATCTTTATGTCATAGCCATCCATTCTATCAAAGGCGTTTCTTAAAATGGTGGGATAAATACCAACAAATCTACCATCTTGTTGCCATGAAAAAGGAGGGTAATAACCGTCACCATAAACTGTAACGGAGATATCCTCCTTTGCTTGTAAGCTAAATGAGAGAAAAAGTACCAATACAGCCCGAGTTAACGTTATTTTTATGTTCGTCATCAGCTTCAATAGAAACGTAGTATTAACTCAAGTCTAGTCTCTAAATGGCTTTTCTACACGCTATTAACTAACCAATTTGTTAATTGGATTACTGAAGCTCTTCGCCTTTGTCCACTACACCATCCATTTCGTAAAAATTGCTCTTTCGATCTGATCTCATTTGGTGTGTGTCCCCGTTCAATCAATCCCGTTCAATCAACGGAAACATAAATCAGACCAGCGCGCTAAGCCTGCGGTAACGGATCCAAAGTAATCGCCACTGACGATTGGAATGTCGGGAAACACTGCTTTAATTGATTGTCTTAGCATTGGTGAGCGAGCAGAGCCGCCGGTTAGATAGACAACATCCGGTTTTGTGGCTGCTTGTCGCTGAATATCATTAATAAGCGCTCGTATTTTATTAAAAGGGGCTTCAACTGCTTCGGCCACCTGCTGCTGTGTCACACCAACATTAATCTGTTCTTTCAGTAGATCTAATGTTGCTTCATGGCTAATCTCACTTCCCAAGGCAATCTTTGTTTTTTCAGCTTGCTGAACAATACTATGGCCGAGCGTACCTTGGTGAACATAAGCTAACCGAGCTAGCTTTTCTGCATTTACCGCGTTTTTCTGTAACTCTTTTATCTGCTTTAGATTATCAAGATTGTAAAAATCTCTCTGCGCGACAACATCATTGATTGCGATACAGTTCCAAAACGGAGGAATGGGTACAGGTAAGCCTGATAATTGCAAAGTTCCTAATCCAAACTCCGGCATAAACCTCTTAAAAGCGATGGCGATATCCAAGTCGTTGCCACCGGTAGATCGTCCACGGTGAGCCAGTAATGAGTCTGCTCGTTCCGTTCTGTTCCGCCAGCTCGGCCCCATACGAATTAAAGAACAGTCCGACGTACCACCACCAATATCGATGACTAAAACCATTTTGTCTGATGTCAGCGTCGACTCATATTCAAAACCCGCCGCGACAGGCTCATATTGAAACTCAACATGCTTAAACCCTGCCCGTTTAGCCGCTCTCGTCATTATGTTAATTGCCTGCTGGTTAGATTTCTCTCCGCCTCGGCTATGGTAGTTTATTGGTCTGCCAATCATGACATCGGTGGCAGGTGCATCTAAGATATGTTCTGTTTTCTGCTTGATATTAGCCATCATGGCGCAAACAAGATCTTCAAAGAACGAGATTTGCATATCTCGTAAGCCTAATGTGCCGAGAAACGACTTTGGTGACTTAACAAAGTAGACAAACCTGGGGTCTTCCAGATAATTCTCAAGGGCTGATTGACCAAAGTGAACATCATCAGCGAGTATCTTTAGCCCCTCTTCACGGTTGGTTTTAATTGCTCTACGAAGAAGAGTTTCACCATTCTCATCTAAAGGGGATATTCCCAAGCTTCGAAATAGATACTCAGAGATCGCTTCTGCACTTGGAGCGCTAAGGGTAGAAGGGACATAGAAATCACCGCCAGACAGCGGAAGCAAGTGCATTTTATTGTCAAAATAACGCGCAACCGAACAGTTTGCAGTACCAAAATCAAAACCAATAGACATATGTAAACCTTATTGCGGTCAGCGACAAAACCGTGCAGTTTAAAGATTTTATTAGTACTTTTGAAGTCACTCTTTTTACTCTTGAATATATAGGTCATGTTAATCTGATAGAGCTAGATAGAAACAACCACTTTGCCTCTTGAATGACCGCTTTGAATGTGAGAATGCGCAGCTATTACTTGAGCTTTCTCATACACTTTATCTATATGAGGGTATAGCTCACCACTGTCCACTAAGCTTGCTAAATAATTCAGATCGCTAGATATAGAGCGTACAACCACAAGTCGCGATTTTTTATTTAGTTTCATCCGAGCAAGAAATTCATAAATAAGAGATTGATTGGAAGGAAGCGTGGTTATAAAGATACCATCTTTGCGCAATTGCTTTGCAAAATCTCCGGCCTTAAACCTACCTGCGGCATCAAATATAACATCATACTGCTGATCGATTTTAGAGGGGTGATTAACGGTATAGTCATATACGCTATCAGCCCCTAGTGACGACACAAAATCGATATTTCGAGTACTACACAGTCCATGCACTTCTGCTGCAAAATGTTTTGCCAGTTGAATAGCAAAGTGACCCACACCGCCGCTTGCTCCGGTAATGAGCACTTTTTTACCAGAGCTTATTTTAGCGACATCTCGAAGCGCTTGTAGAGCGGTTTGCCCTGCTAATGGAATAGACGAAGCCTCTACAAGTGGTATTGCTACCGGAGCATAGGCAGCTTCTGTTTCTTTAAGTTCGGTATAGCGACTTAACACGCCACCAGAAAAATGATTAGTCATGCCGTAGACAGAGTCGCCTATATTGAAGCGAGTGACATTCTCTCCCACTTGTACAACCGTGCCAGATAGATCCATCCCCGTTATTCTAGGTAGCGGTTCACGCGCCAATGTTTTACTAAATTTTCCCTTACGTAATAAAGCATCTTTCGGATTGATGC
Organism: Vibrio sp. 99-8-1; assembly: GCF_013114595.1. Taxonomy (GTDB): domain Bacteria; phylum Pseudomonadota; class Gammaproteobacteria; order Enterobacterales; family Vibrionaceae; genus Vibrio. Next base: position 22,639 of record NZ_VTXE01000044.1, read on the forward strand.
TGCTGGCGGCAACTTTTATGATCAAAGAATTGGGACCGCAACTCGGTTCGGGCCAATCCTCAACCCACTCTAATACCTCTTCTTTGCCAAATTGTCTGTATATACACGCTTCCAATGACGGCTCCTTCAACGAATGGAAAATTACGAACACTGGTCGAGTATAGCAACAGATTCTGTCTGTCTTTCATTGGTTGCTGAATTTTAAAGATGTACAGCTTAGTTATAACAATGGTTTGCTATAAAGCAACACGATAACCATGAGAGGGAATACCATTCATTCGATTGTCTTTCTTGAACTGAACCTGTTGATGCCGCTCTGAATCCTGCAGCCTGAGGTCACTTGAGTATATCTGTCCAAATTAGCGGCAGATAGACGTTTATTTCTCACCTTCAGAGCCGACTATGTTTATGCTGATACATAATCTTATCTGCCATATCTATGGCTTCTCTTAAATGACCGGTATGTTCAACGCTTCCCCAGCTCCAATTAAGATATGGGTATTTCTCACCAAACACTTCTGTGAATTTATCTTCCAGCAAGCCAATTCTATGCATAACACTGGTTTTCGACACAAGATCTTCACAGATCACCAAAAACTCGTCCCCTCCCACTCGTGCAATAAAATCACGTTTACGGAATGTGTCGACCAAGATACGAGAAAAACTCTTAAGAGCTCGATCTCCCTTTATGTGGCCATTCTCATCGTTAATTTGCTTAAAACGATCCAGATCAATAGCAATCACCACACCAGAAAACTCAGGGTTACCTTCTAACTTTTCAACCAATGCTCTTTGGTTTCGAAGCCCTGTTAAGCCACAGGTCAAACTCTTCTGTTTGTACAATTTGGCACTCACATGAAGCTTAGTGACATCAAATCCTGTGGTAAAAATAAATTCCCCGTCATCTACCTGTTGCTTAAACTTAATGATCTCAAAAAACTGATCACCTTTGTGACCAGCAAATTTAAGTATTTTAGGTAAACATTCACCCAAAGATAAGAAACGTAAACTTTCATCATGGCAAGAGTTCAACATCTCTGCGACATTATCTGGTACCTCTTTGGCAAATTCAGGGGCGGTTTTGCCCATAGGATTCGCATCCGTATACTCGGCTATCCACTCCATAAAGTTCTCATTAATAAAAACGAAACGATGCTGTTCATCGCGAATACTTAGAAAGCCAGGGAAGGACTCAAAAAAGTGTCTCTGAAGTTGTTCACTTATTTCCATTGAATACTCTGATTTACTCATCTTTTTGATCACTAAACCAATGCACTAATTAATGCATTCTCTACAAAACGGCGTATTAGACACGGGCATTTACAATGTTTCAATGATTATATTTACCAAGTTGTCTCACTTTTGTTATATTTTTCTGTTTATTTTCTTAAAAACCTCGTTCACATATAATATTTAAGTAATTTAAACACAAAAAATAACATTGCATTAAAGATTTACAAACAAAACCGAAGAAATACTAAGCAGCCAACCAACTGCCGCTCGAAAAAAGTCTAATAAAGTGAACACGAGTACTTTTTAACTCAAAAGAGAAAATAAAAACCAATTGATATGACTAATTTATCTTAATAAACATAATTATAAAATTAAAGAATACAATATAGCTTTATCCATATTATTAAAACCCTCTAAATAAAATAAAATAAAAAACAACTTATAAAACATAGAACTAAGTTACTACATAACTATAGTTATCTATTCTTTCTCATTATTGTATTTTTAATTATTAAATATGCTATTGAGATAGACACCAAGCTATATGAAAGTTTCCACCTATGGGGCGTTCATAAAATCATTTACCCCACCTATTAAACAAAACAATCAAATCAGTATTAGTTAATTAAATAACAATTCACTTAATACTGATTTGTATTAATAGAGGAGTATTATACTTGTGTCTATAAAGATAAATAAAATATACCTATCACCACTGTGTTTAATATCGTCATTCTCACTCTACTCTCTCCCTTTATATGCTGCTCAAGACGCTGAAATTGGAGCTAAGCTGGGCTATCACATCTATGACAATCAACTTAGTTCTCCAGATTCGTGGGCCGCTGGAATATATACGCAAATAGGCCTCACACCACGATGGGGAGCAGAGCTTAGTTTATATCAATTGGGTAAAACAAAAGAGAGAGATAAAGGTGGCCTAAGCGGTGGCTTTACCGTAGCAGATAGCTCTGTTCGATATAACTGGCTAACCAACAATCAAGATGAGTTTTTTGTGAAAGCAGGTCCCGCCTTTTGGCTCGGAAAAAACAATAATAGTTATGATACTGGCGTTGCCCCTCTGGTTGGTGTGGGGTATGAACATACATTAAATGATTACTGGAAATCTCGAATCGAGTACCAGTTTATTGATGGTCTAGGTACAGAAAAAATCCACCACACTGATTCGCACCTTATTTCTCTAGGTCTTAGTTGGCGGGCAACCAATACAAAAGGAGATGCTGTTACCTTACGCCCGGCGACCGACATCATATCCGATCCGGTACCAGCAACCGCTTTATCTCCTTCAGAGCCAGATCCCAGTTCCGTTTCCGAACCAATAATGGCTCAAGAGAATAAAGAGACTCTCATTATTCAAACCACTCACTACTTCGATATCGCGTCTGATCAAGTCGCAACGGATTATCGTTTAGAAAGTTTATTTGAACGCTACCCAAACTGTTTGCCCACTAGTGCGAAATATCAAGGGTTTGCAGACAATACCGGCTCTCGTCAGTTCAATCTGGACTTATCTCATACCCGTGCTGAAAACAAAGCACAATCCATAAGAGAACGCTTTGCATCTGAATTTGCAGAAGAGATTCAGTGGTATGGCAATCAACATTTCGATGAAACAGATCCAATGATTCCAGACATTCAATATCGACGAGTCGATGTGGAGCTAACCATGCAGTGCGAATCAGATCATTCACAAAATGATGCAGCTAAGGACGAACGCTTATGAAAACTCAAATAAACCATTTACCTTTGTTGTTCTTTGTTACCGCCTTTCTCATTGGATGCAACGGAAAAAGTGGATTTTTAAGTGCTGAAAACACAGACTCTTTACCGGTTATAGACATCTCCAATGCCAGTTTAACCAAAGAGGGGGCTTTTTATGGTGTAAACGCCACCGGCTCGCTAAAAGCAAAAGCTCAGTGCGAGGGCTGTATTGATCAAAACTTTCAATATCGTTGGATTATTGATGTAAACGAAGACGGTGTTTATGACGAATCCAACAACCCAAGTAATCCCGATATTGTTCAACCTTCCGCCAATCTCAACTGGGACAAACGCTACTACGCTAAGAACCTTAAGCTGGTTGCACAGCATGCTCAAATTAATGGATCGTTGGTGAAGTATTACTTTCCCGATGTATTACTGAAGGATGCTTACCTTGAAAATGAGATGGTATCTGCGGTTCTCATGTCGAATGGGAAAGTAATCAGTTGGGGTGAAGCAAGTATCAGCCAACAACCCGAATTGACTCAAACCAAGCTAGCTTCAGGTGTAACTGACATTGTCTCAACAATACGCTCTTTTGCGGCTCTAAAAGATGATGGTAGTGTTGTCACTTGGGGAATTCAAACTTGGGGAGTAATTCAAACTGAAGAGCTGAAGGAAAAACTCGCTTCAGGTGTTGTCTCAATACATGGGGGAAATGAGGCTTTTGTCGCGATAAAAGAGGACGGCAGTGCGGTCACTTGGGGGAAGAATACATATAATAGCCAAGATGTAGCTGAAGAGCTAAAGTCCGGTGTGGTTAGTATAACGACAGCGACTTCTATTTACGATGGGGATTTTTTTGTTGCGTTAAAAGATGACGGGAAAGTGATTATTTGGGGAGAAGGAAGAACAGGCAACTCACGAGATGAATTTGGATGGGCTTCTGGCTTACAGTACAAAGCGTTTAATATTGATTTGGACAATGTAAAAGCCAAAAGTGTTCACACTTCTATCGGTAACGGTGACAACATTGATATTGCAGTAATAACAGAGAAGAACGAGCATTACGAAGAAAATGCCGTTGTCACTTGGTCAGGCATCCGCGGATTAGGATCCGGTGTGTCTAAATATCTTCCTCGTCACCCCACAGCGGATGAAAAACTAAGATCGGGGGTAGTAGACATAGTTGGTGGATATAACGCATTTGCTGCTTTAACAAAAGAAGGGGAGGTTGTTACTTGGGGTTTTCCTACAACTGACTTAAGTTATACCATCCCCACCGATGAAGAGCTTTCCAATATAACCAAGGTTTATACAAATACCAGCTCCTTCGCTGCTTTACAAGAAGGAGGGAGCGTTATCACTTGGGGAAAACGTAGTCTTGGTGGAGATTCGAGTAGTGTCGATTTAAGCTCCGACGTAGTAGCCATTTATCCGGCCAGTAAGACTTTTGGTTACACCGCATTAAAAAGTGATGGTAGCGCAGTAACTTGGGGAATGTCTAGCAGCAGCACTGTAATCATGCCCGGAGAGGTGGATTTATCCGGTATTGAACATGTTTATCATAACGAAACAGCCTATGCGGCTATAAAAGAAGATGGCAGTGTGGTTACTTGGGGATATCGTGATAATGGAGGAGATTCAAGTAGTGTAAGTCAGGAACTAAGTTCTAACGTTATGAAAATTTTCCCCGCTTATAGTGGGTTTATCGCGATAAAAAATAATGGCCTCATCGTTTATTGGGGAAAATTATCTCCTGTAGGTCCGAGTAGGCCATCATTCGAAGATGAAATGAGATACTACCTAAATAACCCTGTGAATGAGATGGAAGAGAGTGATACCCCTGAATTGATCTCTTCCATTGACACCCAGTAACTAAACTAGAAGCAATACGAAATATTCCATATCAATGAAGCACAAATAAGACATCTTGTTTTAAGATGTCTTATTTGATGTCAAGATTTCTTATATAAGATCAAAACACTCAAAAATGAATATTTTTAATCACTAACGCACAGCCCATTACCAACAAAAAGCAGTGCACAATACGGTGATAATCAATCTTATATTTCTGCATAAAGTGATACGCCACCATTCCACCCGCTAAACCTATGACAAAAGCAGGCATAGCAGACATAACCAGTGACACTACTTGCTCCGTTATTAACCCTTCATTCCAAAAACTGATGTTGGCGCCAATCATCTGCAACATAAAGAAAAATGCCAATGTTGATTTTACTTGGTCGGCACTCCACGGCTGCATCGAGGTGTAAGCAATCACCGGAGGACCCGACTCACCAACACTGGCTCCCAATATACCGGAAGTAAACCCAGCACCAACCGTGACGGGAATAGAGGTTTCGCGGAACAAAGGCTTAGAAGAACGTAGCGAATGTATGCTAGAAACGACCAACACCAATCCCATAGTGAGCAAGATATAATGAGGAGGTAGGCTGGCCAAAAGCTTAGCCCCTACAAAAGAGGCGGGAACAGAACCTGCAAACAGAATTAACCCTGTTTTATGTTGAATATGAGGACGCATTTTCCACACAATAGGTAACGTAACAAGCCAACCAAAAATACCCGCTATAGGTACCGCTGTTTGAGCGCCAACAAGAAGTGAGAGTAGCGGCACCGAAACTAATGCAGAGCCAAACCCCGTTAAGCCTTGGGTGAATCCCGCCAATGCAATAATCATCGACACTAATATAATGGAGGTGTCCATCTTTCGTCCTAAAAAAGGCGATATCTCGCTCTGTGGTTAAAATCACCCAATATGGATATGAAACAAATCCATTATTAAGCCTAAAAAATATAGCGATACTATAAACCTAATCAACAAAATTACCACCAATCATGTCACATTATGTTGATTTTTGTTTATTTGATTTCACTTTGTGACAGCAATCTCAGATGTAATTTAGCGAGTTCGTATAATGACAACATGAAGACTAAGCCCTATAAATTTAGGCTTACAACACCGATTTAAGTTATATAGAGCGCTTGGAAGATTTCCTGTTCTCACCAATACTCACAATGGCCGACTTTAAATTTAAATTTTCGCCGTCCAAGTCCGATATGTCGCTTTATGTACAAAAACACAACTAAGCAAATGGTGTCGAAAAAAGTACGTTAATCAACACTACTAACAAAATAACAATAAAACAGCAGACACCGCCGCTCCTCCCCCGCTTCTAAGGTCTCAGTGCCAGCATTCATTCCGGAGGATATGACAGAAGCGAAAGTCTCTCCTTAACCATTTGATTTAGCAAAGAATTCTATTTTAAAAATTAAGAGGTAAACCATGGATAATTTCCAGCTAGAAAACGAGAGTTTGTTTGAAACAACAGACTGTCATACGTTAGCTTGTGGGGTGGATAAGTTTGATAAAGTCTACGGCTTGGGTTATCAAGTCGGTCACGAAGATTGGTCCCCTTACCCTAGAGTCAACAAGCTACGCCAAGCTTTTCTAGATAGACCTTATAATATTGATGTGGAGAGATTACGCTTAGTCACTCAAGCCTATAAAGATCACGAAACCACACCTCGCATTCTTCAGTGCGCATACGCATTTGAGAACATTCTACTCAACACCACCCTACACATTTATGATAACGACCTTATTTTGGGGGAGATCGCAGCCCCCGCTAAGGCTTCTCCTATTTATCCTGAATTTTCAGTGGATTGGATCATTGACGAAATTCTCAACTCGCCATTTGAAGAGCGATCTAATGATCAGTTCTACATTCGAAATGAAGAGGAACGAGCAGAGATTCTTCAACTTTGTGAATACTGGAAAGGCAAAAGCGCTAACGAGTTCATAACTGCACACCTAGATGACGACCAAAAGAAAGGCTCGCATATGGGTGAAAAAGTGTTCCAAACCAACAATTACCATTTTGCTGGTATTGGGCATTTTGCCATGGACTTTAACAAACTAATGACGCTTGGCTATGACGGTGTATTACAGCAAGCACAGCAGCATCTCGCAAAGTTATCGAAACAAGATCCCGATTTTGGTGAAAAACGAGACTACTACAACGCCACCATCATCACCTTGCAAGCCGCGAAAAGCTATATTGCCCGCTATGCACAACTCGCCAAAGAGATGGCAGAAAATGAAAAAGACGCCAATAGAAAGAACGAGCTGCTCACCATGTCGGCCAACTGTCAGCAAATTGCAGGTGGTGTACCTCAGAGCTTTTGGCAGGCATTGCAGTTGTTTAACTTTGCCATCACTCTTACTCAAATAGAGGGGAACGGTCACTCTATCTCTTATGGTCGAATGGATCAGTGGCTCTTTCCGTTTTATGACCAAGAGATAAAACAGCACGCAACCCCAAAAACCTTTCTACTAGAACTTATTGAAGTTCTGTATGTAAAAATGAACAACCCAACAAAGCTGAAAGACAAAGGCACGGTTAAGGTTCGTAACGGCCGTGGTTTTGGTGGCGAAAGCCTCACTATTGGTGGAGTGGATGAACAAGGTAATGACGCCACCAATGACCTTACAATGCTGATGTTAGAAGCCTCTGTTCATACTCGAATGATGAACCCTTGGGTCTGTTTACGCTTGCATGAAAACAGCCCGTATGAGTTAAAAATTAAAACCATTGAGTGCATTCGCGCCGGTTATGGTCACCCTAAATTGTTTAATGACGGACCAGCTATTAAAGCAATGCAAGGAAAGGGAGTCACCCTAGAAGAAGCCAGAAATTATGCCGTCGTTGGTTGCGTTGAACCCTCCATACCGGGAAAAGAGCATGGCTGGCTTGATGCAGGTTACGTAAATACCGCAAAAATGATGGAAATGGTCATCAATGGCGGTCGGATCTTAGCCGGCCCCAATGCAGGCCAACAGTTAGGCCCGAACACGGGTAGTTTAGAAACCTATAACACTTTTGAAGAGGTGTTAGAAAGCGTTGATAAACAGTTTGCTTACTGGTGCGATCAATTGTGTAGCTGCTTAAATATTACCGATAAAATTCATCGCATGATCAAACCGACGCCCTACATCTCTGCATTTTTTGAAGGCTGTATAGAGTCAGGAAAAGACATGACGTATGGAGGGGCCAAGTACAACGGCACCGCCCCTCAAGCCGCGGGGATAGCAACGTGTGCTGACTCATTAGCTACCATCAAAAAGTTGATGTTTGATGACAAAAAATATAGCGGCAAAGCGCTGTTAGACGCCGTTAAAAACAACTGGGAAGACAACGATAAACTCTACGCACTGGTCAACAGTTCAAAAATCCCTCATTACGGTAACGACATTGATGAAGCAGACCAACTGTTTAGCTTCATGTTTGAGTGTTACTGCCGTCATATAAAGGGACGTAAAAACCCTAGAGGCGGTAAGTTCAGTCCCGGAGTGTATACCGTTAATGCCAATGTAGGCATGGGGCTATATACCAACGCTTCACTGGATGGCAGGAAAAACCAAGAACCCATTTCAGACAATATGGGACCGGTTCATACCGCTGGAGGCTCGCATGATATTTGTGGCCCAACCGCCATCATTAACTCTGTCACCAAAGTCGATCATAGCCTTGCCACTAACGGCACCTTATTAAACTTAAGGTTCCCGGAAGATGCGGTTTCTGGTGTTGAAGGACGAGATATCTTAGTCAGCTTTATCGATGAGTACATCGCTAAGCAAGGTATGCACGTTCAGTTCAATATTATGAGCTCAGAGAAAATGAAAGCTGCGCAAAAGAACCCTGACATGTACAAAGATATGCTGGTGCGCGTTGCGGGATACAGTGCTTACTTTGTTGAACTAGGTAAACCATTGCAAGATGACCTGATTCAACGAACGGAATTAAGGTTTTAACCGTACTGGTGGGCAGATTTCTGCCCACCGATTCTTCTCAATTCTTCAACATTACAACATTGAGGTTGAACGTGGCAGCCCAAGCAACGGTTCTAAATATTCAACGATTCACTTTACATGATGGCCCCGGCATTCGTACTGAGTTCTTCTTAAAAGGCTGTCCACTACGGTGTGATTGGTGCGGGAACCCTGAAAGCTTTAACAGGCAGATTGAGGTTGGTGTCTATCACAACAAGTGCATCACCGCAGATAAATGTGGCTCATGCATCGATGTCTGTCCCGATAACACTATGCTTATTTTCTCAGATTCCAGTTTGCAAAAAATAGATCGAGATACGTGCACACATTGCCTCATCTGTTCCGATGAATGCCCTTCTGAAGCCATTAAACAGTGGGGGCAATCTATGTCAGTGGACGAATGTATGAAGATCATTTTGAAAGACAAAGGATTTTACCAACGATCGGGCGGAGGAGTAACCGTGTCCGGCGGCGAACCCTTGCTTCAAAGTGACTTTGTTTTAGCACTTTTTAAAGCGTGCAAACAAGAAGGTATTCACACTTGCCTAGAATCAAGCTTGTACTCCAACTGGCAACGAATCGATAAGCTACTCCCTTATACAGATCTATTTATTGCTGACATAAAGCTCATGAACAGTGAACAGCATAAACTACACACAGGGGTAGATAACCACAAAATATTGCAAAACCTAATACAGCTTTCTGCTACCGGCAAAGAGCTTATATTAAGAATTCCCGTTATCCCATCGATCAACGATAACTCAGCCAATATGGAAGCAACGGCAAACTTTATTCTCGATGAACTTGATGGAAAGGTGAAAACCTTACAACTGCTGAGCTTTATGCGTCTTGGTGAGGAGAAGTACCAATCGCTGGCTATGCCCTACCCGATGAAAGATCTCAACTTTGATAGGGTGGAGTTTCAACAGCGAGTTAATGACATCGCCGACTATTTTAATGGCCGAGGTATACACTGTTTAGTGGGCACCAAAGAAAAAACAGCCCCCGAGATATAAGGCAATAAAATAAACAAGTCCAATCGGTTAGGGGCATCAAAACGCTCCTAACCTCTACTAAATATGAGTTAAATCACTCAGCGGCCAAACCCATGACCGCTCAGCGACCGCTTAGCTAGGCGAACATCTCATCAATTACCGCCAAAATAGCCAAGCATCCTCATAATAAAATGACAAACCGGTTTGCCCTGAATGGTAATCCACTCATAGGACTCTATTTCTAACCGGGTGTTTGGTGGAAAGTTGACTTCGAACGTATCAGGGTTCAACGAAAATGCCGTTATATCCGCCCCTCCCGGCCACACATCATATCCTTCAGGTGGTTTACAGGTTACCAGCACTCCTCGTTGCCACACCTTGGCGCCTTCCAGATCATTTGAGAAGCTCCATGGTGTTTTCAAGGTGATGATAGAGCCGGGTTGTAACATATTTCCCAGCGCATCTTTAAATGGATAGATGAGAGGCTCACTTGTGGGCCCCGCATTCCCAGCAAACTCAACAAGTGAAGGTGCAAAATTATCTAATGTGTTACCCGATATTGCCATCCCGCCGCGATAAAGCTGTGGATACTCACTTGAAGAGACTTTTGGTAACCGAATCAAAGCATTTATCTGCAGAGTGGTTTCCGCCAATGCGTATTGTTGAACTTGGTCAGCAACAGTGCCAAGTTGCTGACGAACATCTTGCTCTGAGGTCGCAGGCTTCATCATAAACATGTTCATAAAATCGGCATCACGAGCAGTACAATCTGTATAACAACATTGCCAGATTGTTTTTGCCATGGAGTCCAGATCCAGAGGAAGGTCAGCAATGCCGCTGTAAGCAAACTGATTAAAGGCATCTATAGAGACTGTAATTTAATTTGTGTATCTGCTTATAATTAAGCCAGTCATGGCTAAGGATAAGCAACATGGATAAGAAAGCTCTAGAAGCATTTGCTCGTGAAGC
>NZ_VTXE01000045.1 GCF_013114595.1 Vibrio sp. 99-8-1
TCATATGCAAATGTCAGATCACTATGCGCCTGCTAGGGCGCAGCCAGTAGGAGAGCCTTATAGGCGCATATGAAAAACCACCGGCTATGCCGGTGGATACTTTTGTCTTATCAAAAATTATGTTGCTGTTTACTGTAATTAGTCTGGATTTTATAGCTTTAACTGGTTTATCTTATTTCAGTAGAAGTTAGCTAATTTAGTGAAAAAGGATTTACAACTAATAAAGGTAGAATTATGGCAGATGAAAATATAGTAGTAACAGAGGTTGCGGAGAGCTTTTCTTTAGCAGAGCGTTGGTTAAGCAATAATTCTGATCTTCTGGTTCAGTATGGTGTAAACATTATTTCGGCCATACTGATACTCTTCATTGGTAACATTGTAGTAAAAGCGATCGCCAACAGTGTTGCTAAGGTACTTAAAAATAAACAGATGGATAAAGCGGTAGTTGATTTTATTCATGCATTAGTTCGCTATCTGCTGTTTATTATCGTTCTTATTGCCGCATTAGGTCGAGTCGGTGTACAGACTGCATCTGTGGTTGCGGTTATCGGTGCTGCAGGCTTAGCTATTGGTTTAGCTCTTCAGGGCTCATTATCAAACTTTGCCGCCGGCGTATTGATTGTGGCATTTCGTCCGTTCAAAACGGGTGATTATGTTGAAATTGGTGGTGTTGCGGGCTCTGTAGATTCGATTCAGATCTTTCAAACTATTCTAACAACACCGGATAATAAAATGGTTGTCGTACCTAATGGTTCAGTTATTGGCGGTGCTATTGTCAACTATTCTCGTCATGATACCCGAAGAATCGATCATGTCATTGGTGTCTCTTATAATGCAGACCTGCAAAAAACCAAACAAGTCATATTGAGTGTTTTAGAGGCTGATGATCGAATTTTAACGTCGCCAGGTATACAAATTGGTGTGTCGGCGCTGGCGGACTCCTCGGTTAACTTTGTTGTGCGTCCATGGTGTAAAACCGCAGATTACTGGAATGTTTATTTTGATTCGCTACAAGGTATAAAAGAAGCGCTTGATAAAGAAGGAATTGAAATACCTTTCCCACAAATGGATGTTCACCTGAATAAAGCGGATTAGAATACACTTAATCGCTATTGATTAAATGCTATAGAGTTAAAAGGGCCATAAGGCCCTTTTTTTAGATCATGTGGATGGTATTAGGAAGCTGACTGAGGAGCGCTGGTAGATCGGAACCTGCGAAAGAAAAGGTTTTTTCTGGGTATGCCGGGGTGTACAAAATCTCATCTTTTTCTATCATCTCTTGATCGATGATCATAGGTATCTCTTCTGGTAAACCAAATGGACATACAGCCCCAGATAAACAGCCTATTTCCGCTGTCATCTCTTCTGGAGTACAGATAGATACTCGTTTTCCTAATGCATCTTTAACGGCTTTTTTATCTAAGCGTTTATCTTTTTCGGTTAATAGCAATGCGAAACCACCACCTTTAATTTTAAGAAAAAGACTTTTACTCATTGTGCCTGTCATTCCTAATTCTTTTGAGACTCTTTCATCCGTGGCAAAGTCACGGATAGGTTCGTGTTGCCACTCTTTATAGGCAATATTATTGCGTTGAAAAAGTGATAGGTTGAATTGATAAATTTCGTCTAAACGTTCCATTAAAAATATTGTTCCCAAAGAAGCTTTGTTAAAGAGAGTGCAACAACAAACATGATCATTGCGACAACAAAATCGATAGATTTTTTTACTTTTGGCTTTGAAAGAGTTGGAGCAAGTTTTGCTGCTCCTAGCGACAGCCCATAAAACCAAACCAGAGAAGAGAGCGCCGTTCCAATTGCAAACGCTATGCGATCGTTTCCTTCAAATTGCCCACCAATAGAGCCAAGTATAACTACAGTATCTAAATAGACTTGTGGATTGAGTATGGTTACAGCCAATGCCCCCATAATAACGGCGATTCGACCCTTTGCCACGGAGGACGATTTTTTCTCGTTAGATTGGCTATTAAAGGCGTTTCTTAATGAAAGGTAACCATAAAAAGTGAGGAATAGAATACCTCCTACAGTCACGCTGGTGAGCAGTGTTTCATTTTGTGACAATAGTGCTCCGCCACCAAATATACCCGCGGAGACCAATATGATATCCAAAATACTGCATAAGGTTGCCGTCGTAATATGATGTTGGCGATTGATGCCTTGATTTAATACGTAGGCATTTTGTGCGCCTATGGGAATGATCATTCCAGCGTTTAAACCAAATCCTTGTAGCAATATCCAAAAACTCACAGTGTTCCCTTCTTCATGTAGTGTCTACTTTTGTATTAACGTATTGATATAGAGTATTGAAAAAGTATCAATAATTATAACTAATAATTCTTATTGATAATAAGTTTTGCTTATAATGTAAAGTGACAGAGCAGAAGATTAAGGAAAGTTATGAGAGGACTAGATTATCGCTGGATTGAAGCATTAGATGCCATTATTGAGCAGCGAAGTTTTGATAAGGCTGCAGAGGAGCTCTGTATATCACAATCAGCAGTATCGCAGCGAATTAAACAGTTAGAGAAATGGTTAGCACAACCAGTTTTGATTCGAGAGCAACCACCTAGAGCAACCGATGCAGGAAAGAAGTTGTTGGGTTTGTACCGGCGAGTCTGTTTGCTTGAGCAAGATTTATTGCCAGAGCTGACCCCTGAAGCGAGTGAAAAGCCTCTACCTGTATCGGTGGCAACGAATGCCGATACATTGGCGACTTGGTTATTACCTAGCTTAGCCAATCTGTTGCATTCATCAAAGCTTCAATTGAATCTCATTGTTGAAGACGAAAAACGAACTTTAGAAAAACTACGTAGTGGCGAAGTTGTCGGAGCAATAAGCATTGAAGCAAAACCTATCACAGGTTGTACGGCGGATTATTTAGGTACAATGGAGTATCTATGCGTGGCAAGCCCTGAGTTTTGCCAACGTTACTTTCCTGACGGTGTATCGAGAGAGTCATTAATGCATGCCCCTGCCGTTGTCTTCAATCAATATGATCAAATGCATGAGATGTTCATTCAGCAACATTTTGGGCTTTCGGTTAGTCATGTAGTAAAGCATACGGTAAGGAGTTCGGAAGCGTTTGTTAAGCTTGCAACTTTGGGGGTTGCATATTGTTTGATACCTAAGCCGCAAATTGTTGATGAGCTAAAAAATGGCGAGCTCATTAATATCGTTCCACAGCATACAATTCCACATGAGCTATATTGGCACCACTGGCAGTTGGAAAGTGGTGTTATTGATGAACTTTCCAGTTCTATTATTTGCTTCGCAAAAAAGAACTTGCCTCAAGGTTAAGTTAGAGTTATGTCAAACATCATAGAATTGAGTACCTTCTAGTTTGAATTTGGCTAGTATAGTGACTGAAGTTAGTGAGTACGCTCAAACAGGTATCTCAATATATGCTGAGAAATGAATTTGACTACGTAAATCGTAGCGCGACTTTGACCGAGTTAACCAATAAGGTATTTCAATGAAACGTATAATGATATTACTTGCTGTTTTTCTTTGTACATTGAGTATAAAGGTGATGGCAGCGAATCCAAGCTTTCCTCATATTGAAACAACAGGATATGGAGAGGTGATAGCACAACCCGACATGGCAGAATTCACGGTCCAAATTGAAGAGTCGACTCTTACCGCAGAGCAAGCGAAAAAGCGAGTGGATAAAGTAGTGACTGCATTTATTCAACGTTTAATGGCGGAAGGTGTGCAGAAACAGGATATTAATAGCAGTAACTTATACTTATCCCCTAGATATCACTACCCTAAGTCAGGAGCTTCTGAGTTGGTAGGTTATAAAGCGTCTCGTAGCATTACAGTTACCGTAAATGATTTAACAAAGTTAAATGCTTACCTAGACGGTGCCATTGGTGATGGTATCAATCGCGTCGATAATATTCAGTTGAAAGTGAAAGACAAAAAAAGTTACCAACAGCTAGCGAGAAAAGAAGCGATTAAGGATGCTAATGATAAAGCATCATCATTAGCAGAAGGTTTTAGTTCACAGTTAGATGGCGTTTGGAAAATCACCTATAACCAAGGGCCAGAGCGTCGCCCTATTATGTATAAATCAATGGCAATGGAAGCACAAGCCGATGTTGCTGCGAGTTATCAAGACGCGACAATTATTATTCGAGATAGTGTGAATGTTACTTACCGTTTGAAGTAGTTCAGCAAGGGCTATAGATGAGTGATATTAGTCAAAGAGGCCAAATAGCTCTCTTTTAGCTAAGAGAAACGTTGATAAGTGAGCTAATGGTAACTATTTGTTATATTGATAGTTTTAACAGAAATGCACAGTTAACTAGATTGAACGCCATAATATTGTAAATATTAATTTTATACACTGTTTTATTGAAGGTGGGTATTGTTTTTCGTTATAGGTTTAAATTACTATTCCCCTCCAACTCAGTGAAATAGAAGAATAAAATGAAAAATATAATGATAATGGCTTTTACTTTCGTCATTTTGATAGGGTGTAGTTCAGCGGGCTATCAAGTTAGTGAACCTACTGCGAGTCCTGAAGCGATCAAAGCTCTCCAAGAAGAGATGAAAGATGTCAGAGACATGAGCGTATCTGATGAAGGTGTTCTTACCTACAACAAATGGGTACAAAATGGTTATCGTTGGCTTAAAGGTGTGACTTTAAATTCGGCGTATGAATTTTCTTGTGTCCAAGCGCTATCTATTTTAGAAGACGGTTTTACTATTTCTATCAATTTCAAAGGAACTGGTGGCGGTCAGTACAACTACGATCTTCAGCGTTGTCTAGATATGCAGGCAGAAAAAGATCAAGAATAGAAAAATTTTTATATAAACAAAGCCCTCAAATTCTGAGGGCTTTGTTGTTTTTTGCTCTTAATTAATGCAGTAATCTTGCGCGGATGGTACCGTCAATCTTCTTAAGCTTAACTAACGCTTCTTCTGAACGGCTTGCTTCTACATCAATAACCACGTAGCCAATTTCTGAGCTAGTTTGTAAATACTGACCCGCGATGTTAATGCCATCTTCGGCAAAAATGGTGTTGATTTGAGTCAGGATGCCGGGGCGGTTCTCGTGAATATGCAGAAGACGAGAAGCTCCTTTATGTGTTGGTAATGACACTTCAGGGAAGTTAACACTAGAAAGAGTTGAGCCATTGTCTGAGTATTTAGCCAGTTTCCCCGCGACTTCTACCCCAATGTTTTCTTGAGCTTCTTGTGTAGACCCCCCCACATGCGGAGTAAGAATAACATTGTCAAATTTAATCAGTGGCGACTCAAAAGGATCGGCATTTGTTTTCGGCTCGATAGGGAATACATCCACCGCTGCGCCTCCAAGGTGTCGTGACTCGAGAGATTGACATAAGGCTGGAATATCCACCACTGTGCCTCTCGCGGCATTGATAAAGACAGCTCCCGGTTTCATCATTGCGAACTCTTCTTCACCCATCATATCTTTTGTTTCTGGGGTTTCTGGTACATGAAGAGATATAACATCACACTTGTTTAGTAAGTCACTAAGAGTATGTACTTGAGTGGCATTTCCTAACGAGAGCTTATTTTCAATGTCATAGAAATACACGCGCATTCCGAGGTTTTCAGCGATAATACCTAACTGAGTTCCAATATGACCATAGCCAATAATACCTAAACGTTTACCGCGAGCTTCGTAAGAGCCATCAGCACTTTTTTTCCAGATGCCTCGATGGGCAAGTGCATTTTTTTCAGGAATTCCCCTTAGTAATAGCAATATCTGTCCTAAAACTAGCTCTGCGACACTACGAGTATTTGAAAACGGAGCGTTAAAGACAGGTATGCCGCGCTTAGAGGCTGCGGTTAAGTCAACCTGATTTGTACCGATACAAAAACAACCAACTGCTGCTAGTTTGTTCGCAGCTTGAAACACTTTTTCGGAAAGGTTGGATCTCGATCGAATACCGATGAAGTGCACATCTTTTACTGCTTTTACAAGTTCATCTTCAGAAAGTGAACCCTTGTGGTATTCGATATTGGTATATCCAGCGGCTTCTAAAACTTCGACTGTTGAAGGGTGAAGTCCCTCTAAAAGCAGAATTTTAATTTTGTCTTTTTCCAGTGATACTTTGGCCATTTATTTGCGTCCTTAAAATGGAATGTTTTTTACAGTACAGACATGTGGCAAGTATGTGAAACCCTTGTCAGCCTTACGGACTATTTCAACTTGCTGTACATTTCTGTTTAATAAACTATCAAAAAAAATGCATTTTGGGTAAGAAAATTACGGCATAAGAGATAAAAAAACGGCACTTTAGAGTGCCGTTTGTTATCAAATTACATATTTTGCAACTTTTATAGAACAAATAGGTGGTTATTCTGCTATTTTTGCGCCTTCAGGAGAGCCGGTAATCACCACATCAGCTCCGCGATGAGCAAACAGTCCCACGGTAACGACACCCGCTAAGCTTGTAATTTTATCTTCTAGTTCTTTGGCATTAGTAATTTCTAGACCATGAACATCAATAATGATATTGCCATTGTCGGTTACTACACCCTCTCTATATGCAGGGTCGCCACCAAGTTTAACCAGTTCTCTTCCTACATATGAACGGGCCATAGGAATGACTTCTACTGGCAAAGGAAACTTGCCTAACACGTCAACAGCTTTAGAACCATCAACGATGCAAATGAATTTTTCAGAAATTGCAGCGACGATTTTTTCTCTTGTTAACGCTGCGCCACCACCCTTGATCATCTCTTTATTTGGGTTAATTTCATCAGCACCATCGACATAGACGTCTAGCTTATCAACTTCGTTGCAATCAAATACTTCAATACCAAGGGCTTTAAGCTTTTCTGTAGAGTCTACTGAGCTTGACACCGCACCTTTGATCTCTTCTTTCATAGTACCTAGTGCATCGATGAAGTGTTTCACTGTCGATCCTGTGCCGACACCTACAATGCTGCCTGCTTCAACATATTTTAGTGCTGCCCAGCCAGCTTCCTTTTTCATTTCATCTTGTGTCATGATTTTCTCCAGAGTATTAGGGGGGAATTATAAAACGGCGGAAATTATAACGGTTTAATGTTCAATTTCCCAACGCCATATTCTATCTGGAGTAATAATATTTGGTAGGGGGATATCCCACTGCTCAACCGGTAAGCGATCGACTTGCTGGCATGTGTGTGCCAGACCGACAGGCAGTGCGCCTTTACCACTGGCATACCAAGGCTCAAGACTTCGATCATAATAGCCACCGCCCATACCTAACCTTTGTCCTTGTGAGTCAAAAGCGACAAGAGGGGTGAATATCACATCAAGCTGAGAAATAGGGATAACTTGAGTAACATCTAAGCAAGGCTCCTTAATTCCATACTTGTTAGCAACCATAGGGGTATCAGGGGTATAGTTTAAGAATAGTAGTTGTCCTTTAGAAAATGGATGCAATACTGGCAGAAAAACATGTTTACCTTCTTCCCAACAGTGCTCAATTATGGGTTGAGTGTTGAGTTCACCGTTGGTAGAGATATAAATTGCGATCTGATCGGCTTGCTGCAGTGGAGTAAATTGCTTGATTTGGTGTAAGGCTTGATTAGCTGCGAGAGTTTGGTCGGTGGAGGATAAATCTTGACGCTTTTGACGCATGATCTTGCGTAGATGTGTGCGGATATTTTGCATTAGGATACCCCAGAGTGCCGTTGAGAATTAATGGCCCTTGAACCAGCTGGTTCAAGGCGGATCAGCAATGATAACCGTAGGCTTCTCGATACGAGCCGAGCTTGCTCAATAGCTATCAAGTACTAACCCTTTGGTATTGCTTATCGGCTCAGGGACGTAAATTCTGCTGACAAACACCCCAGGGTAAAACTTTTTACGCCATCCGTGCGGGTAAATTCATATGGTTAACTGTCTGAATTTACGTTATTTAAAGCATCGTCCAGTGATGCGGTTAATTGTTCTATTCGTTTTTCTATCTGTTCTTGAGTTGAATTTTCAGCTTCTTTTATTTGCTGAAGTTCATAACAGACATTTAAAGCTGCAATTGTTAGTAGCTTTTCAGTATTTGACACTTTAGTTCGTTCCGTCATCTCTTTCAATCTTTCATCGAGATCTTTTGCGGCTTGGCGCAATGACGCTTCTTGACCGACAGGACAATTTACTCGGGTTAACTTACCTAAAATTTCAACTTCAACCGCTTGGCTACTCATAATGACAGAACTCTTTACGCGCTATATTAAATGGCGGTTTTGCCATTGAAAATGCACTATAGAAAAAGCGTTAGGAAGATTCAAGTGTTTCACCGTTTTGCCAGCAAAATAGAACTGCAAATTAACAAATATTATCTATTTTGTGTAAATGCTCATCAGTTTTAATCGAGTTTGAACATTTTAGCTCGCGGCTGAAAATGCTAGTATTGCTGCAATTAACAATTAATTTGAAGAATGATTATGAGTGAAAAAATAGTGCCTGACTATTCGGTGGTTGCTGTTGAACTAAAAAGTGCTGGATTATCAGTTCGCCCGGCTGAGCTACAAGGATTACTTATTGGAATGGTAAGTGGTGGGTTGTCGATTACTGATAAAAGTTGGCAGGCTCTTATTTTTGATTACACCAACGATGGAATGGGATGGCCGGATAAAGCTTTACGGGTGGGGACTGAGATATTTAAGGCAGCAGTGACTGAGCTTACCGGTTCAGAAATTGAGCTTTCTATGTTGCTGGCTGATGATAATGAGCCTTTACAGGAACAAGCTGATAGCTTAAGCGAATGGGTGAATCACTTTATCTCGGGTCTTGGGTTAGCGGGATTGACTCTTAAAGATGCTCCAAAAGATGTGAAAGAAGCACTGGGAGATCTGGAAGAGATTAGTAAACTGGGTATCGACGAGGATGATGATATGCAGGAACAGGCTGACTTACTTGAGCAGGTGATTGAACACGTAAAAGCATGTGTGCTCACCGTTCATGCTGAATACGGTTTAAAAGTCAGTTCAGAGAAAAGTGCGCCAACGATACATTAAGTTTAGTGATGAGATGAAAGAATACGATATAGCCATTGCTGGTGGCGCTATGGCAGGAGCGACTCTGGCTTTGGCTCTACAGCAGAAAAGTCAGGGAACAATTCGCATTGCTGTGATTGAGCCGTTCGATGCAAATAACCAAAAACATCCTGGTTTTGATGCTCGTTCCATCGCGCTATCTATTGGAACTCAGCAGTTGCTAGAGCGTTTTGGATTATGGTCGGATATATCTCAAGTGGCTACCGAAATTAAGCGTATCCACGTTTCTGAGCAAGGGCAGTGGGGGCTGACAGATATTGACCATCACTCGTATGGTGTCGACGCATTAGGTTATGTTGTAGAACTTGCCGATGTCGGAAGCGTGTATCACGACAAACTGTCTCGGCTTGACGGTATTGATTTCTATTGCCCTGACTCTGTTAAGACAATTACACAGTCTGAGCAGAATAATGTCATTGAGTTATCATCTGGTAAATCTCTGGCATGTCGTTTGTTGGTAGCTGCTGATGGTGCAGAATCGACCTGTTGTCAGTTATTGAATATTGAGCATTCAGAATATGACTTTGAACAGATTGCAGTGATTGCCAATATAACAACGGAAAAACCTCATCAAGGACAAGCATTTGAGCGTTTTACCAATAATGGCCCTCTTGCACTTCTGCCTATGTCTGGGGATCGAATGTCTTTAGTTTGGTGTATGTCGCCTTCACAAGCATCATCATTACTAGCACTCGATGAGAAAAGTTGTATAGATAAGCTGCAGCAGCAATTTGGCTGGCGATTGGGGAGAATTAAGCAAATTGGAGAAAGAGCCTCATATCCTCTGATTTTAAAGCGAAAAGAATCCATCGTTCATCACCGTTTTGCCTGCGTAGGTAATGCCAGTCAGTTATTGCACCCCATCGCAGGGCAAGGTTTTAATCTTGGAATACGAGATATAGCTAGCCTAGTTGAAGAGTTGAATGTAGAAGACGATGTTGGTGGATTTATATCACTGTCGCGATTTAACCAACGTAGAGTGAATGATAGAGACAGTACGATCGCGTTAACGTCCGGTATGGTACGACTGTTTTCAAATCAGTGGCTTCCTTTACGTATTGGACGTAATGCTGGGTTAATGGCTATAGATAATATACCTCTGCTAAAGGGGCCGCTTTTAAAGCGAACAATGGGATTGGTTAAAAGGTAGATTATGATGCGAAGCGTTGATATTGCAATTGTTGGTGGTGGGATGGTTGGACTTACTCTCGCTTCAGCATTAAGAGATACAGATATAAGAATTGCGGTAATAGAAGGGACAGCTCCAGATCAAGAGCTAGCGTCATTACCAGATGTGCGTGTATCCGCATTAAGCCGGGCAAGTGAACGAATATTGGCGAATGTGGGAGCATGGCAAGGAATAGAGAAGCGGCGATCGTCACCGTATACTGCAATGGAAGTGTGGGAGCAGGATAGTTTTGCTCGTATCGAGTTTGATGCAACACATATGGGACAACCTAATCTAGGCCATATTGTTGAAAATAGAGTGATTCAACTGGCACTGCTTGAGCAAGTTAAGCAGCAAGCAAATGTGACGGTATATATGCCTTCAAAATGCCAAAAAATAGTGATGGGAGAGAGTGAAGCTTGGTTAACACTGGAGGATGAACAGTCTTTAACGGCAAAGCTAGTCGTTGGGGCTGATGGGGCGAATTCTTGGGTGCGAAAACAAGCTGATATTCCTCTGACTCATTGGGATTACGGTCATACTGCGTTGGTTGCTAACATTAAAACGGCAGAAAAGCATCAAAAAGTGGCAAGGCAGGCATTTACTCCTATGGGACCATTGGCTTTCTTACCAATGAGTGATGAGCATATGAGTTCTATCGTGTGGTCTACCGATCCTAACCGAGTAGAACAGTTATTGGCGATGCCTGAGCACGAGTTCAATAAACGTTTAAGTACCGAGTTTGATATGCAGTTGGGCTTATGTTCACTGCTCGGTAAAAGAGAGGCTTATCCTCTAAAAATGCGTTATGCACGTGATTTTGTATTGGAGCGGATAGCACTGGTGGGCGATGCGGCACATACCATACATCCACTTGCTGGTCAGGGTGTCAATCTAGGCCTGTTAGATGCAGCTAGTTTAGCTCAAGAGATAAAACAGTTGTGGTTATCAGGAGAAGATATCGGTAGTAGAAGAAACCTTCGACCATATGAGCGGTGGAGAAAAGCAGAAGCCGCGAAAATGATCGCAGCAATGCAAGGCTTTAAAGATCTATTTGAAGGTGGTAATCCTGCAAAGAAATTGTTTAGAGGATTAGGTGTAAAATTGGCTAGCCAGTTGCCAGGGGCAAAAGATGAGATTATGAAACATGCATTGGGGCTTAAAGGTAACTTACCAAATATTGCCAAGCAGAACTATATGAGCAAAGAGTTATAGTTGCCATTGCTCGTTCTGAGTTCGTTAGATACAAATCATGTTTGGCTGATAAACAAAAAGGTTGGCGTTATGCCAACCTTTTTGTAAATAAATAATTATGTAATATGGTCATTCATACATAGCAGTTAAGCATAACAACAACGTAACCTCATTATTTCCTGATTCACTTCATTGACCGCTTTGAAGTGTCGCTTCTCTGCTTTCTCTGGCAATATCAATTTGCCGTTATCGAATTCAAATTTTCCTACGCCGTATATATAAATTCTTCCCTTAAAAAGCCTACTTATGTGTTTAGCTATCATACTAGGCGTATAGCGCTTAAACATTCGCATAGTTCTTCCTTTGTTTTTATCTAGCGCCATAGATTATACGAGATAGACTATGACGGATTTGTGACTAAAACGGAGAAATACTGCTTTATAACTTACTAACTTGGTGATTTGTGCTGAATTCATCAAATCAGAAGGATTTTATTCAACTTTGCGTGATCGTCTCCTCATAATTAGACTTTGCTTATATGAATAATATAATTACTACTTACGCATAGTTAACGCATTAAATGCGGTTTATCTATCTATTGGTTAAAGAGTAGCCTATTTTTCGTTTTTTTAAATTTTACTTAGATAAAATGTAAAAAAATGCCCGCAAATAATTTGCGGGCGAATAGTCACAGATGCATTACACAAACAAAAAATTTGACAGACATTGTTAGTAAGTTTGATATTTTGATGTCACATCCCTTTGATTTAAGAGAGTGAATAATGACTGATTCTAACTGGAATCAGCATAGCCTAAAAAACAACACTTGAATATATATTTATTTTTTATGATTTTAAATTCAGTTTTGTGATTTTCTCTTTGGAAACAAGATCTATGTAACTAATGTAATGTTGTCGTTTTTTCTAGACTTTGATACATGCACTTACGTTCGTATATGGCAGTTGTTATCGACAGATATCGGCATTTACGCTTGTCGGGTTGCACAAGGAAAACAGATCAGAGTTGAGAATGGCTATTCCTGCCATGTTGCTGCCGCTGCTAATAGTGATTTCAGCTATGGATTGAAACCGTTGATCGAAAACTATCGGCATCGGTGTTTTTAGTAGCAGTGGAGACACTGCTCCGGGCTTGTATCCACTGATCGCTTCAATATCATCATACGAGACACAGGTCATTCGTCTTAACCCCAATAATGCTCGTACTTTTTTAGGATCAACAGAGTGGTCTCCGGGAACGCAAGCAAGAACATAGTTGTCCCCCATATCTCGCAATAGAATAGATTTGACCATGACTCTTGGTTCGATATTTCGTTCTTTCGCGGTCTCTTCTATGTTGGTGGTAGGTACGGTATGAAGCAGCAGACGAAATTTGACCTGCTGCTTTTCTAAGTACTGAGTAATGGCAGTTTGAAAGCTTATGTTATTCATCTAATGAATAGGGTAGTGGACGAATTTTCCAGACAGAGTTAGGTTGTTCTGCTAATCGTAACTTGGTATCAATGTCGAGATTATTAGGCATCACAATTAACCCGATACATTTCTCTGCTGAAACGGAGTAGTGAGTGATGAGCTTACCCACGGTTCGCCAATTCTCGCCAACGCTTCTTTCTAATGTGGTGTCAGATGGTATAGAACCGTCGACTGTACCTTCTACAATGAACATGCTTCGTTTATTTGTTCCTCTATACTTTGCGCGGGCAACGGTTTCTTGTCCTGTATAGCAGCCTTTAGAAAAATTTATGCCAAATAAGCCTTGTAGGTTGAACGCTTGTGGAATGTGTTCATTTTGATTATCTGTTGTGATACGAGGGATGGCCGATTCGATATCATACTTATCCCATATATCTTCATGATAGAGGCCTGCTTCGACTTGATTCTCCACAAATTTTGATGCAGATTCACTGTCTAAAAGAACAAGCCAACGACGCTCATCAACCTTAACGGCTGTTCCACCAGATATTGCTCTTACATCACCAGTATCAGTAGAGAGTGAATCGATCAGCTGCTCAGCTTGTTGGCCAACAACACCTAGCGCGATATCTTTCGCTATAGAAATGTCGACTTTAGAAAAAACCGAGTATTTTTTTATCTCTTTCAGGGCGTTTTCAATAGCGGATGCGTGTTGAAACAGAGCGTAACCATTTTGGTGGTGGAATAGACGGAAAATACTCCATACTTTTCCTTTGGCATCGCAGTGAGCCCCCAGAGTTGTTTCCGTCTCACTAAGTGACACGACATCACAAGTAAGCTGACCTTGTAAATACGACTTTTTGTCCTCACCTGTAACGTCAATTGCCTTCCAGGAAGATAAGTGAGAGATGATAAATGTGGAGATATCATCCCCTTTGTTGAGCGAGTAAGAAGGAAGATTATTCTGCCATTTCATAATGATTACCTTGGCTTATTATTAAAATCATACTTAATCTGCAATTGCTGAAAGAAGTATCTTGAGGTTACTTAGTTACCTATCTTAATCATTGATAGGCGGTATATCCATGAAATAATGTTACTGCTTTTATTGTGGTTAAAGATTATTGGCGGTTTAAGCGAGTTTAATCTCTTTTTCGTGATGCTACCGAAATTTATCGAGTGGTTGCAAACTGATGGAGTTGGTACACTTTGCCTAGAATAAATGAAGGAGTAACTAAATGTATTCAAAAGAAGATAAAGCCCGAATCAAATGGGCATGTCGAAGAGGAATGCTGGAACTAGATGTGGTGATAATGCCGTTTTTTGAAGAGTGTTTTGATGACTTAACAGAAATGGAACAACAGGATTTTGTGGCACTTTTAGAGTGTGATGATCCCGATCTGTTTATGTGGGTAATGCAGCATGGTCGTAGTAAAGAGAGTAATTTAGCCGAGATGGTAGATAAAATCGTTGCCCACAACCTTAGTAAAGTCCGTTAGGTTTTCGACTACGCCATCAAAAATGGCTCAAATTGTTCGCATATTTGTTTTTGTGCTGATCTGTTGGGCTGTTTTGGCGACTGCTGTGCCTCTTGTTATCTCTGTTTGTATCATTGCTTACCTATTAGAAAACATTCTCTTTAGCCACTATCGTACGACCGTCTCTGTTACGATGACCACTGAAGGTGTGATTTACTTTCAAGAAGTAGAAGAGAGGGTTAAATACTGTAATCGGCTGTATAAGCCTTTTGTGACAGTAATAAAAACTGAGACAGGGCGTGAAGTCATGGTTTGGAGCGATAGTTGTAGTGATGATGAATATCGGCAGTTAAATATTCTTATTGATCATATAGAAAGAGAAAAAAAGAGTGACAATACATTGCCACTCTAAAATGATGTTATAGCGCCGAATAGCTGTAATTATGATTTCATCTGCTGATATTTGGCCGGTTCCAAAATAGTAGGAACACTATTCTCATCTAGATCTGGATAGTCTAAGGTATAATGTAACCCTCGACTTTCTTTCCTCTGCATTGCACACAGCACCATGAGTTCAGCTACTTGCAATAAATTCCTCATTTCTAACAAGTTATTTGAAACGCGGAAATTGCTATAATATTCATGTGTCTCTTGCTGCAACATATGTATTCTTCGCATCGCCCTCTCTAGGCGCTTATCCGTTCGGACTATGCCCATGTAATCCCACATAAATAAGCGTAACTCGTGCCAGTTATGCTGGATTATGACCTCTTCATCGGAGTTACAGACCTGACTCTCATCCCAAGCGGGAAGAGATGGAGGAAGAGTGGCTTCATCAAGTGAGCGAAGGATACTTTTGGCTGCTGACCATGCATATACGACACACTCTAACAGTGAATTAGATGCCATACGATTGGCACCATGAAGCCCGGTATAGCTCACTTCACCAATGGCATATAATTGTTTCAGATCCGTCTGCCCATGTTTGTCTACGATAACGCCACCACAGGTGTAGTGCGCTGCTGGAACAATAGGAATAGGTTCGCTAGTCATATCTATGCCCAGATCTTTTAATCTAAGATAGATAGTCGGGAAATGTTTCTCTATAAAGTCAGCGGGTTTATGGCTGATATCTAAAAACATGCAGTCTGCTCCTAGACGCTTCATTTCAAAGTCGATCGCACGGGCAACCACATCACGAGGAGCTAACTCATGTCTTTCGTCAAAGTCGGGCATAAAACGTGAGCCATCTGGTCGACGTAAATAGGCGCCTTCACCTCTTAGTGCTTCGGTAAGCAGGAAGTTACGTGCTTCTGGGTGAAACAGGCAGGTAGGATGAAACTGATTAAACTCTAAGTTGGCTACGCGGCAACCTGCTCGCCACGCCATGGCGATACCGTCACCAGATGAAACGTCAGGGTTGGAGGTGTATTGATACACTTTAGATGCTCCACCCGTTGCAAGTACTACAAATTTGGCTCTAACGGTTTCAACATGCTCTTGTTGGCGATTCCAAATATAAGCACCAACCACTTTATCTTGATTCCCGCCAATCTTATCTTCGCAGATCAAGTCGAGAGCATTATGTCTTTCCAGGATTGTAATATTTGGATGGTTATGAACATTGTCCTGCAGCGAGGTTTGCATTGCCATCCCTGTCGCGTCGGCTGCGTGCAATATACGTCTATGGCTATGGCCGCCTTCACGGGTTAGGTGATATTTTGGGTCATCGTCTGAGTCGTCGTCTTCCCTATCAAAAGGAACACCACCATCTATTAACCACTGAACACATTTTTTTGCATTCTTGGCGATAAACTCTACCGCTTCTTCTTCACAAAGCCCGGCACCGGCAATTTGAGTGTCTTGTATATGAGATTCAATACTATCCGATTCATCAAATACTGCGGCTATACCGCCTTGAGCATAATAGGTCGCGCCTTCACTGCGAGGCCCCTTGCTTAATACTATGACTTTGCCTTTTTTAGCCACTCGCAGTGCAAGTGACAGACCAGCAGCGCCGCTACCTATAACTAATACATCACATTGATGTTCTCGGTTCGTATTCATAAAACAGTCAAATTCCCAATCTAAACGAGTGCAATCCAAATTGCGCTTCAAAAATATCTTACCAAACGTGTGAATTATGTCGGTAAAATGACATGGCAGCAAATTTCTTTGAATTGATATCTAAGAAAATGGCTTGCTTTTCACATCATGTATCCCCAGTATTTCTCTTAATCTGGCAGAAAAAACGACTAATCCATCACACTTTAAATTAAAATGATAAAAAAAGTAGATAGTATTGAACTTTCCAATTATCACAGAGTCACAATAGTGCTCATGTAAGTGGTGGTGTCAACACTACATTATGCATAATTAAAGCCCATATCTGAGAAGTTATGAGCAATAACAATAGGAGTAAGTGCTCGAATGAACGAGCAGTTGACCGATCAAGTACTCATTGAGCGAGTTCAAAGTGGAGATAAGCAAGCATTTAATCTTTTGGTGATTAAGTACCAAAATAAAGTTTGTAACCTTATTTCTCGATATATTGGTAATTCGGGTGATGTACAAGATGTAGCCCAAGAAGCGTTTATTAAAGCGTATCGCGCTATCCCTAACTTTAGAGGTGAAAGTGCGTTCTATACTTGGTTATACAGAATTGCGGTAAATACAGCGAAGAATCACATTGTTGCTCAAGGAAGAAGACCTCCTGCGAGTGATGTTGATGCAGAAGAAGCTGAATATTACGAAACGGGTAGTGCATTGAAAGAAATTTCGAACCCTGAGAACTTAACGTTGTCCAACGAGTTGAAACAAGTAGTTTTCAGTGCAATTGAAGCACTTCCTGAAGATTTAAAGACGGCAGTAACTCTTCGAGAACTAGATGGTTTAAGTTATGAAGAGATTGCTGAGGTAATGGATTGTCCTGTAGGGACTGTGCGATCACGCATTTTCCGTGCAAGGGAAGCGGTAGAGAAAAAAATTCAACCGCTTTTGCAACGCTAGATAGCAGACATTAACTATGGTGAAAAAAATGGCTGACAAAGAACTTCTTTCTGCTCTTATGGATGGAGAGTCTGTTGATGACGCTTTAATAGTAGAGTTAGAACAGGATCTCGAGAGTCAAGAAACGTGGCAAAATTACCATCTTATTGGTGATATTGTAAAAGGTGAAGCACCTAAAACTGCAAATTGGAATGTTGCTGAAAGTGTGTTCGCTGCGTTAGAGGCAGAACCTGCGCACAGCAATAAAACTGTACCATTAATGGAACCACAACCGATGCCAGCAGAGGCGAAGCGATACCTACCAAGTTGGTTTACCCAATTAGGTCAGGTTGGTCTTGCTGCCTGTGTATCAATGGCGGTTATATTTGGTGTTCAGCAGTACGGTGGAAACAGTGACGTATCAAGTCCAGTTGCTCAAGTACCAGTATTACAAACAGTACCTCTAGCGGGTAGTGTCGAGCCTGTTTCACTGACAAGAGAGTCTGTAGCAGCAACCAATGCTTTGTCTGATACGCAAAAAGAACAGCAACGTCGCCAAATTCGCGCCATGCTACAAGATTATGAATTACAACTTCGCTTATCAGCAGATACTGCTGTTGGTAGTGATTTAGAAAAACAACCGGTAGTTGAATGAAAAAATTTCTGTTCAGTGCGCTGGTACTGTTCAGTTTGATACAACCTCAAGCCTCAGCAGAGGAAAACTCTGCTGAGGCTTTGTTGCATCAAATGAACCACGCAAGTCAGCACTTAAATTATGAACTCTCGTATATTCTGATAAGAAAAAGCAGTATCGAACCACTTTTGTATCGTCACGCAAGCATAGACAATAATCATTATGCTCACTTGGTTTATCTGAGTGGCCCTATTCGTGAAACGATTCGTCGAGGCGAAGAAGTCAGCTATATTGAACCCGGAGCGGATCCTTTTTCGATTAAGTCAGGGCATTTAGTTGGGCCAATGATGCCAATGCTAGAAAGCGACATTACTCAGCTAAGCCAATACTATGATTTTATTTCTATGGGACGAGCACGAGAAGCGGGATCGCCAACTCAAGTCGTTAGAATTGTCCCTAAAGATGGTCAGCGGTATTCGTATCTACTTTGGGTTGATGAGAAATCGAAATTGCCATTGCGTGCCGATCTGTTGGATCGTGATGGCGAAGTTTTGGAGCAATTTCGGGCTATTTCCTATCGAGTGTCTGATCAAATTGCAACAATGCTAGCGGCTCTTGATGAGGTAACGTTACCTGATGTGCTTACTTTACCAAAACAGCCATCGAATGATTCTTCTTGGAGTTTAAACTGGACGCCTTCTGGTTTTGAACCACATCCACTAAATCGCTATAAAGTAGCAATGACGGAAAAAGTGGTGGAGAGTCAAATGTATAGCGATGGTCTATTTAGTTTCTCGGTTTATGTTTCTGATACCGATGCTTTATCCCTAAAAAATCAAATTGTTAGACAAGGACGAAGAACCTTGCAAACGGTGATAAATGGAGATAAAGAGATCACAGTCGTGGGCGATATTCCGCCACCGACGGCAATTAAAATTGCTAAATCGATTGTGTTCAACAGTAAGGCTGTTGATAACAAGGAAGCAGCCCCTGCAACAGAAGCCGTTAAGCCATGATAACCGCTCTCGCCACTGTTCAACATGTTGACGTCATCGACGGGAAGTACAATGTGGCGATTAGCTGTGAGCAACAGACCAGTTGCCGACACTGCTCTTCGCAGCAAACTTGCGGGACGGGTATTATTTCTAAGGCAGTTGGAAATAAAAGTCATCAGTGGCAATTGGAAACGAGTATGGAAGTCTCAGTGGGACAAACGGTTGAAGTCGGTTTGCCTGAAAAACAGCTGATTCAATTTGCTTCTATTGTTTATATTGTCCCTTTGCTGTTGCTTTTTATTGGCGCAATGATTGGACAGTGGTTAGCGACACAGATTGGTAGCGGAGAGGGCGTTGTAATTGCTATCTCCGTTATGTTTATGTTTGCAGGAGTTTGGCTAGCAAAATGGTTAGCGAAGAAACAACAATCCCAGTCAGAACAGTCTGTTACCCTAATTCGAGTTATGGGTGATGTAATAAAAATAACGCCCAATTGAACATCATATGTAAATCAAGATAGCGACAGCGCCGGAAATTCGGTAGAATCGCGCCACTTGATCGAAATACCATCAAAAGATGCGTATTTTTTCTATTTATTTTGCAAGAGTATAGTCATACCAACCTATGAAGCACATTCGTAACTTTTCGATTATCGCCCATATCGACCACGGTAAGTCGACATTATCAGACCGCCTAATTCAAGTATGCGGAGGATTGAGTGAACGTGAGATGGACTCACAGGTTCTCGATTCAATGGATATTGAACGTGAGCGAGGCATTACAATCAAAGCTCAAAGTGTGACGCTCGACTACACAGCAAAAGATGGCGAAACTTATCAACTGAATTTTATCGATACTCCGGGGCACGTTGATTTTTCTTATGAAGTATCACGTTCTTTAGCGGCTTGTGAAGGTGCGCTTTTGGTGGTCGACGCAGGTCAAGGGGTAGAAGCTCAAACCCTAGCAAACTGTTATACCGCGATCGAAATGGACCTGGAAGTTGTTCCTATTCTGAACAAGATAGACCTTCCCGCTGCGGATCCTGAGCGTGTTTCAGAAGAGATCGAAGATATTGTTGGCATCGATGCCATGGAAGCTACCCAGTGCTCTGCAAAAACAGGCCTTGGTGTAGATGCCGTACTGGAAAATATTGTTACATCGATTCCTGCTCCAGAAGGTGATCCTGAGGCACCGCTGCAAGCATTGATTATCGACTCATGGTTTGATAACTACTTAGGTGTGGTTTCTCTTGTTCGTATTAAGAATGGTGTTCTTAAGAAAAACGACAAGATAAAAGTGATGAGCACAGACCAAATTTGGGGTGTTGACCGTTTAGGTATCTTTACACCGAAGCAGTTGGATACAACGCAACTAAGTACAGGTGAAGTTGGTTGGGTTGTTTGTGGCATTAAAGATATTTTAGGTGCGCCAGTCGGTGATACATTAACGCTGGCTAAGAACGGATGCGATAAAGCATTGCCTGGTTTTAAGAAAGTAAAACCACAAGTCTATGCAGGCCTATTCCCTGTCTCTTCTGATGATTATGAAAACTTCCGTGATGCGCTTGGTAAGTTAAGCCTAAATGACGCTTCATTGTTTTATGAACCAGAGAACTCATCAGCACTTGGTTTCGGTTTCCGCTGTGGTTTCCTTGGTATGCTTCACATGGAGATCATCCAAGAGCGTTTAGAGCGTGAATATGATCTCGACTTGATCACGACTGCCCCAACGGTAGTTTATGAAGTTGAAAAAACAGACGGTACCTTACTGTATGTAGACAGCCCGGCGAAATTGCCTGCCGTGAATGATCTAGCGGAAATTCGTGAGCCTATTTCACGTTGTAATATTCTTGTACCTGCGGACTACCTTGGTAATGTTATTACCTTGTGTGTTGAAAAACGTGGCATTCAGGTTGATATGGTGTATCACGGCAACCAAGTCGCGGTGACTTATGATATTCCGATGGCAGAAGTTGTGATGGATTTCTTTGACCGTTTGAAATCCACCTCTCGTGGTTACGCCTCGTTAGACTATAATTTCCAGCGTTTTGAAATGTCTGACATGGTACGTGTTGATGTTCTTCTTAATGGTGACAAGGTAGATGCTCTGGCGCTTATTACCCATAAAGACCAATCTCAGTCTCGAGGCCGTCTACTGGTTGAGAAGATGAAAGAGTTTATACCAAGGCAGATGTTTGATATTGCCATTCAAGCGGCGATTGGTAACCACATTATTGCCCGCTCCACTGTGAAGCAGTTGCGTAAAAACGTTATTGCTAAATGTTATGGTGGTGATATCAGCCGTAAGAAAAAACTGCTGAAGAAACAGAAAGAAGGTAAGAAAAGAATGAAGCAAATCGGAAACGTAGAATTGCCTCAGGAAGCGTTCTTAGCCATTCTTCATATAGGCAAAGATTAATCTCTTTCGCAGCTAGAGTTAAATAAAAGAAAGGGTATTTATGCCCTTTCTTTTTTAATATATATGAACGTATTTACATTGTCTGCTGACAATATGCATAGAAGTAGAAACTAAAGGAAGAATAATGGCTAATACATTCTCGCTCATCTTGGTTTTAGTTACTTTAGTAACGGGTGTTGTATGGACACTAGAGAAACTGGTTTGGGGTAAAAAACGTCAACAGAAAGTAGACGATATTATTGCTCAAACAAATGAATTAAGTAGCGACATTGCTAGAAAAGCCGCTGTACAGCCTTGGTGGATTGAAAATAGTGTTTCCATCTTCCCAGTTATCGCTTTTGTATTAATACTACGTTCCTTTATTTATGAACCTTTCCAGATTCCATCAGGCTCTATGATGCCAACCCTATTGATTGGTGATTTTATACTGGTGGAAAAGTACGCTTATGGCATTAAAGATCCTGTTTTTCGCACTCAGTTAATCGAAACGGGCAAGCCAGAGCGCGGTGATATTGTGGTGTTTAAGTTTCCACCTCAGCCTAATATCGACTACATAAAACGTGTAGTGGGAATGCCCGGCGATACAGTACGTTATCAAAAGAAAGAGTTATGTATTCAACCTAAGGGCGAGCAAACTTGTAAGAAAGTGCCGCTGTCTAATGTGGTTGAAAGTGAGCATTATCAGCAAAACATTCCATTGATTCAGCTAAATGAAAAGCTGGGCCAAACGGAACATCAGATTTTGGTTAACCCGTTACGTCAGGACAATGTCGCGGCTTATCAGCCGAGAAATGGCGTGAATGAGTGGGTGGTACCAAAAGGTGAGTACTTTGTGATGGGGGATAACCGTGACAACAGTGCAGATAGTCGCTACTGGGGCTTTGTTCCAGAAGCAAACTTAGTTGGCAAAGCGGTTGCAATATGGACCAGCTTTGAGTTTGAACGTGGTGCAGACAGTGTACTGCCTTCTTGGATTCCTACCGATGTTCGATTTAGTCGCATCGGTGGTATAGATTAATTGAGAGAACATGAATCCTCCTATATCTAAATTAGAAAAAATGCTCGGTTATCAGTTTGAAGATAGCGAGCATATTCATTTGGCGCTTACTCATCGTAGCGCCAATGGAAAGCATAATGAACGTCTTGAGTTTCTGGGCGATTCAATTTTAAGTTTTGTCATTGCAGATGATTTGTATCATCGTTTCCCTAAGATTAATGAGGGAGATATGAGCCGTATGCGAGCAACGTTAGTTCGTGGGCATACGCTAGCAGAGCTCGGTCGTGAGTTTGTTCTGGGAGATTACTTAAAATTAGGTCCAGGTGAGTTGAAAAGTGGCGGGTATCGTCGTGACTCAATTCTAGCTGATGCTGTTGAAGCTATTATCGGTGCTATCTATCTAGATAGTGATATTGAAGTTGTGCGTAGAATTATACTGAGCTGGTATAAAACTCGTTTAGACGCAATAGAGCCGGGTGTTTCACAGAAAGATCCTAAAACAAGATTACAAGAATTTTTGCAAGGTCGAAAAAAGCCGCTACCTGTTTACACAGTGTCTAATATTAAAGGTGAAGCTCATAATCAAGAGTTTACGGTTTCTTGTGGTATTTCAGGCATGGCGAAGCCTGTAATAGGAAAAGGAACAAGCCGTCGCAAAGCTGAACAAGCTGCCGCAGAATTAGCGCTGGAGAAATTGAACAATGGCTGATGACAACAACGAATTTGATTTAGACGCCTACTTTGCTTCAACGAGCGAGCAGACCCCTTCTTCTGAAAACCAACATTGTGGTTTCATTGCCATTGTTGGACGACCAAATGTAGGTAAGTCGACTCTGCTAAATCACATCTTAGGACAGAAGATATCCATTACTTCTCGTAAACCTCAAACCACCAGACACCGTATTATGGGGGTCGAGACCGAGGGTGATTATCAGGCTATATATGTGGATACTCCGGGGCTTCATATTGAAGAGAAGAGAGCCATTAACCGCTTGATGAACCGTGCAGCAAACAGTTCACTTAGTGACGTAAATCTGGTGTTGTTCCTTGTTGATGGAACGCATTGGACAAACGATGACGAGATGGTGTTAACCAAGTTGGCTAAGTCTAATTTCCCTGTGGTGTTGTGTGTAAACAAAGTCGACAATGTCAAAGATCGCAATGAAGTGATGCTTCATATGCAGTCGTTGTCTAAAAAAATGGATTTTGTCGATGTTGTGCCAATTTCAGCTAAACAGGGCAAGAATACCGATGTTATTCGTAAGCATGTAAGAGAACATTTACCACAGGCTGAGCATCATTTTCCTGAAGAATATGTAACGGATCGTTCGCAACGTTTTATGGCATCCGAAATTGTTCGTGAGAAGCTGATGCGTTTTACTGGTGATGAACTGCCGTACTCAGTTACCGTTGAAATAGAACGTTTCGATTACAACCCAGATACGGATGGTTTTCATATTAATGCGTTGATCCTTGTTGAGCGTTCCGGACAGAAGAAAATGGTGATCGGTAAAGGTGGTGATAAAATTAAAACCATCGGCCGTGAAGCTCGTTTAGATATGGAAGCGTTGTTTGAACGAAAAGTCTACCTTGAGACTTGGGTGAAAGTGAAGTCGGGTTGGGCTGATGATGAACGTGCATTGCGGTCACTTGGTTATATGGATGACGTATAAACCACGATAAGTTTAAAAATCGCCTGCAATTGCAGGCGATTTTGTTGGCGCTCTAGCTAAATGCGATGAACAGACCAAGAGAGTGATAGTATGGTAGGAGACAACAGTAGTTTACAGCGATGTTTTGTTCTTCATCGCCGTCCTTACAGTGAATCTAGCTTAATACTTGACGTGTTTAGTGAAGAGTATGGCCGCCTGTCACTAATGTCTAAAGGCGCTCGTAGCAAACGTTCTAACCTTAAAGGCGCACTTCAACCTTTCACTCCATTGCTTATGAAGTGGTCTGGAAGCGGTGGAATGAAAACATTGCGACAGGCTGAGCCCATCAGTTTAGGTTTACCTTTATCAGGTATTCATCTCTATTCAGCAATGTACGTTAATGAACTCCTTGGTCGAGTCATTGAAAATGAAACCCCTTATCCAGCTCTTTTTCACGATTATCTTCAGGTATTAACGGAACTTGCACAGTCTGAAAACCCGGAACCTGCTTTGCGTCGGTTCGAACTGGCGCTATTGTCGGCATTGGGGTACGGAGTAGATTTTTTACACTGCGCAGGAACAGGTGAGCCTGTTGACGAGACTATGACCTATCGTTATCGCGAGCAGAAAGGTTTTATTGCCAGTATAAGAAAAGACAACTTAACCTTTTTTGGAAATGAACTGATCGCTATCGCAGAACGGCGCTTCCTCACTAAAGAGCAGTTAAAAGCGGCAAAACGCTTTACACGCATAGCATTAAAGCCTTATCTTGGCGGCAAACCATTAAAAAGTCGGGAACTATTTACTAATCGAGTACGTTCTTCCCAGAGTACGGAGAATTAAATAATGAGTGTTATCCTTCTTGGGGTCAATATTGACCATATAGCAACCCTTCGTAATGCCCGAGGCACAAAATATCCAGATCCTGTCCACGCTGCAGAAATGGCAGAAAGGGCCGGTGCAGATGGCATTACGGTTCATCTTCGAGAAGATCGCAGACACATTTTAGATCGCGATGTGAAAATACTGAAAGAAACCATTCAAACTCGCATGAACTTAGAAATGGCAGTAACAGATGAAATGGTTGATATTGCTATTCAGACCGAACCTGAATTTGTTTGTTTGGTACCGGAAAAACGCGAAGAGTTAACAACGGAAGGTGGCCTTGATGCTAAAGGTCAGCTAGAAAAAGTAAAAGCAGCAACTCAAAAGCTGACCGAAGCGGGTATTAAGGTTTCACTGTTTATTGATGCGGATCGTGAGCAAATAGACGCAGCAAAAGAGTGTGGCGCTCCTTTTATTGAGTTACATACAGGTCATTATGCCGATGCTAAAACAGAGTTAGATCAGCAAAATGAACTGAAAAAAATAGCTGCTGCAGCCAGTTATGCCAGCGATTTAGGTATTACGGTTAATGCCGGACACGGTTTGACGTATCACAATGTGGGGCCTATTGCCGCGTTACCAGAGATATATGAGCTTAATATTGGTCACTCTATTATTGGCCGTGCAGTATTTGATGGGCTGGGCAAAGCCGTTGCTGACATGAAAGCGATCATGGTTGAAGCGCGAAAATAGTAACTATACTTAAACACCTTGAAGTTATTTGAGTATATGGGGGCTAATGATTGTCATGGTCATTGGCCCTAAACATTATCAACTTTAAAGATTAATTATGGCCATTATCGGTTTAGGAACAGACATCGCGGAAATAGAGCGAATAGAAAAGGCGTTGAACCGTTCTGGTGATGCATTTGCTATGCGAATCTTGGCAGAGTCTGAGTACCAAACATTTTTGTCTCTTAAGCAAAAAGGACGTTTTCTAGCAAAACGATTTGCCGCCAAAGAAGCGGCATCGAAAGCGTTAGGAACGGGCATTGCTCATGGCGTTACTTTTCATGACTTTGTTATCAGCAATGATGACAATGGTAAACCTATTCTACAATTGAAAAATCGCGCTCAGCACATTGCAGAACAGTACCAAGTGAGTAATATCTTGTTATCAATATCCGATGAGCGCCATTATGCTGTTGCCACTGTGGTGATGGAGAAATAACCTCAGTTCTCATCTGATTTCGTCAAATATAGTTCTGCTGTCGCCAGTACTTTCTCCATCTCATCTTGAAGTTCAAACAGTTCTGGCTCAATTTCTGAAATAGTACTGCCAGAGCGCAATGAGCGTTCAATTTGTGCGCATACCGTTTTTAGCTTTGGTACTCCGCTGTATGAACAACTGCCATGTAGTTTGTGAATAAAGTGAGTGAGCTCTTCACTAGAGTAATTTTCATCTTCTAGCGCTTTATCGACGACGTCGCCAACTTCACCTATGAACTCAATTAGCATCGACAGCATCTCTTTAGCGAGATCTTCTTTATTAGCGGCTTGTTTGAGAGCGGCTTGCCAATCGACAATGATATCTGGATTTACCGTCTCGTTTTCTACTGGCTCTACTTCAGCAGGAAGGTCTATTTTATCTACTTGCTGTTCACTCGTGTTAGGGTTCCAGTGAACCAATACCTGCTGAAGTATGTGTTCTTCAATCGGTTTAGTTAGATAATCATCCATCCCTGCGTTTAACAATCTATCACGCTCTCCACTCATTGCGTGAGCGGTGACGGCAATAACAGGGGTTTCTCTATTTATGGTGATTTCACGGATTTTCTTACCCGCGGTAACACCATCCATATGAGGCATTTGAATGTCCATAAAGACAATGTCGAACTTCTGCTTGCTGGCCGCAGCGACTGCCTTATGTCCACTTGAACAAGAAATAACATGTTCAACTCTTTCTGAAAGTAGAGCGGTAATCAATTTTAAGTTAGCAGGGTTGTCATCTACAGCCATGACCGTTAGTGGGAGTCTCTCTTCAACTGACGAGACCTCCATTGGGGCAATCGCGACCGGTTCGGTTACTTGCTGGTGTTTTGCTAATGCGGTTAACAGTTTTCGTCGAGAGAGTGGTTTTGTCATGCACTGAATATGATAAGTCGCCGTTAGCTTCTCTGCTAATGCCAGCTCAGTGCTTGGAGTTGCAACGATCACTTGCTGAGAGTAGCGCTGGGTCATTTCTATCCACTGTTCAACTTCTGCTTCATCGCTAGGCTTTTTCGGTGACAAGTTCAGTAATACGCAGTCTTGCATATCAAATTCGTCAGGCACGCTAGTTTGATAGGTCACCTGCAGACCTTCTTGCCCCAACTGCTGTTGAATAACGGAAGCCGCCTGCATATTAGGCTCAATTAACAGTACTTTGCGGTTTTGTAAGTACTGGCTCTCAACCTGATGAAGCAGAGGAAGATCCGTTGCTGACAGTTGTAAGGTAAACCAGAATGTAGAGCCTTGGTGAAGACGACTGGTTAAGCTAATTTCCCCGCCCATTTGACCAACCAGTTTTTGAGTGATGACCAAGCCTAAGCCTGTTCCGCCATAACGACGAGAAATACTGGCGTCTGCTTGGCTAAATGCTTGGAATAACTGCGCTTGTTGGCGTTCAGAAATACCAATGCCGGTATCACGAACCATAAACTGCAACTCAACTAAATCATCTTTTTTAGAGCGAAGTTCGACGCTTATATCAATATTGCCTCGTTCGGTAAACTTAATGGAGTTGCCGACTAAGTTGGTGAGCACCTGTTGGATACGCAGCGGATCACCAATTAAGCCCGGTGGTATTTTTGGATCCACTTTAAGTGTAATCTCTAACCCTTTTTCATGAGCCGATGTAGCCTGTAGGCTAACGACTTCTTCTAGGCTTTCTTGGAATTCAAATGGAATGTTTTCCAGCAGCAATTTACCCGCTTCTAGCTTGGAGAAGTCCAAAATGTCATTGATGATATTGAGCAGGTTATTTGCAGAACGTTCAATCGTTTGTAAGTAGTCTGTCTGGCTGCTGGTTAAACTGGTTTTAAGCATTTGTCGGGTAAAACCGATCACGCCATTTAACGGAGTTCTTAACTCATGGGACATATTGGCCAAAAACTCAGATTTTACTCGCGCGGCTTCTTGAGCACGTTTCTTGGCTATGTCTAGTTCAACGTTCTGTATTTCTAGCTGTTCTAACGTTTCTCGTAAGTCAGATGTGGCTTGGTCAATACTGTGTTGCATCTCGACGTGGTATTCCGAAAGAGATTTAGCCATGGCATTGATGCCGTTCTTGAGAGAATCAAGCTCGCCATGCATTTTACCCTCAATACGAGAGTCCAGATGCCCACGGCGAATTCGGTCAACGGTATTTTGCATGTGAGTAATCGGTTGAGTGACATCTCGCATAAGACGATAGGCGAACACAACCGACATCCCTAAGCCGATAATAAGCACCACTAATGCAGAGAATATCTCTTGATACTGTTGCAAGCGTAGCGGAGACATGTCCAACTCCATCGCAACATAGCCTAATGGTTGATTTATATGGTTACTATCACCATCTTGGCGAGAAAATTGTCCCTCAGCTAGGATAGGAGCACGCAGTATGAGTCGTGAGTCGAGAAGCTCGATATCGGTTAGCAGTGGTATAGGCTTATTTTCAGGAAAAGTAAGCTCTTCAAAGTTAGGATGGAAGTTGGACGTTACAAATAACTGATTGTTGGCATCAAAGACGGCAATACTTCTAACAATTTTTGAGTTTTTTCTATGCGCATAACTTATAATTCGCCGCACGGACTCATGACTTTTTTCCGTCATGCCATATTCGCTAGCAATGGCTAAGGGTTCTAAAATACTGGTGCCTGAATTAACAAGCTGCAATTCCAGATCGTTATAACGATTTGAAGTAAAAAATGCACTCAATAACAGGCCAATAATTAATGTTGGCGCAAGAGTTAATGTTACAACGCGGGCACGTAAGCCATATCTTGTCATGTTTCTCTAATTACAATACGTTCTGGATATGGGAAAATAGTAATCAAACCAGTACATTTCGACAATCTTCCTAAGCAAGAATAGTGATGCTACGGGAAAAACCATTAAGTCAGGCAAATATTATGGCGCGTTTTTATCAACCAAAAAAGAAAACCCAACTTGATACTAAGCACCAACAGGTGAACATTGAGCGAATCGATCACCATGGTGCCGGCATCGCGTTTCTCAATAACAAGCCTGTTTTTATTGAAGGTGCTTTACCGGGTGAAGAGTCTTTGGTTCAGCTAACCGAAAACAAAAGTAAATACTCAAGAGCGAAGCTGATAAAAACGTTGACGCTAAGTGAAGAGAGAGTAGAGCCATTTTGCGACTATTATC
This sequence comes from Vibrio sp. 99-8-1, assembly GCF_013114595.1. Classification (GTDB taxonomy): domain Bacteria; phylum Pseudomonadota; class Gammaproteobacteria; order Enterobacterales; family Vibrionaceae; genus Vibrio. The sequence continues at coordinate 29,229 of NZ_VTXE01000045.1, forward strand.
AACAGTGTGGTGGATGCAATTTACAGCACCTTGAGCATGCTGAGCAGCTTAAGTATAAGCAGCAATCGTTAGAGCAGCTAATTAAAAAAACATCAGGCGGAGGTGTGGAACTCTCTTCACCTGTGGTAGGGAATGTAAAAGGCTATAGAAGACGTGCTCGAATAAGCCTGAAAGTAAATAAAAAAAGCTCTGCATTGGAGTTTGGCTTTAGGATGAAGCAGAGCAAAACCATTGTCGATATTTGCCATTGTCCTGTATTAGACAGTAAATTGAATATTCTGCTTCCTGATTTAAAAAAGATGCTGTCAACTTTTGCGAATAAAAGCCAACTAGGACACGTTGAACTCGCTTTGGGAGATGATAGGCCAGTACTATTATTGAGAGCAATGAGCGAGTTAAAACCGCAAGATAAAGAGAAACTGCTGGAATTTTCTAAACAACATGATGTCTCATTATATCTGCAATTAGATAAAGACAATGTGCAGCATTTGTATGGTGCTGAACCTGCTTATTCTGAAGTCGGCGTAACTATCCCTTTTGAACCGACAAACTTTATACAGGTGAATCAGGCAGTAAACAGCAAGATGGTTGCACTTGCCATTGAGTGGTTAGCGATAGAAAAAACGGATCGAGTATTGGATCTATTTTGTGGCTTAGGCAATTTTAGTCTGCCTATTGCTAAATTGGCCTATCAGGTGGTGGGTGTAGAAGGTGTTCAGGAGATGGTTGATCAAGCCACAAATAATGCCAAGAGCAATGGTCTTGAGAATGTACGTTTTTATCAGGCTAACTTGGAAGAAGAGTTGATTGAACAGCCATGGTTAAATGAAAAATTTGATAAGATCATACTTGACCCTGCTCGTGCCGGTGCGGGTGGCGTAGTAAAGCAAATATCTCATATTGATGTGCAGAGTGTGGTTTACGTTTCATGTAATCCTGCTACTCTTGCCAGAGATTGTCAGAGTTTGTTTGATCAAGGTTTTACACTGAAAAAGCTGGTTATGCTGGATATGTTTCCACATACCAGCCACTTAGAATCAATGGCACTATTTGAAAAATAATATTGAGAGATAAGTTCTCTCTAAACATTACGCTAGGAAATATAATGGTCGCGGTACGCAGTGCGCACTTAACAGACGAACAGTTTGAACTTGAAACTTGGGTCTCCAGTTTAGGTCAAGATACAAAAACCAGTAATAAGCTCATTAGCGTTTATCAGCAATGTGAAGAAATGTTGCAAGGTAAAGAGCAAGCAGAGCTATTGTTATGGCGTGGCAGGGAGATGATTGAGATTTTGATCACTCTGTCAATGGATCGAGCCACCTTGATTTCAGCTCAATTATTTCCGGTGGTTTCCAGTGGATTTTTTGAACCCGAATTACTGGAAGAAAAGTACGGAAAAGAGATTATAAAGCTGATTGATGGCGTAGAAGAGATGGCCGCCATTGGTCAACTTAATGTGACATTAGATGGCTCAGCAGCATCAGGGCAAGTGGACAACGTCCGCCGTATGCTTCTTGCCATGGTGGATGATTTTCGTTGCGTTATCATTAAGCTGGCCGAACGTATATGTAATTTGCGCGAAGTCAAAGATCAACCGGATGAGATTCGTCAATCAGTCGCAAAAGAGTGCGCCAATATTTACGCACCGTTAGCCAACCGTTTAGGTATTGGGCAGTTGAAATGGGAAATTGAAGATTATGCATTCCGATATCAACACTCTGATACCTACAAGCAGATCGCTAAACAGATCTCCGAGCGAAGAATTGTTCGCGAACAGTATATCGATAATTTTGTTAGCGACTTAATGTCTGAAATAGAGGCATTGAATATTAACGCTGAAGTGAGTGGCAGACCTAAGCATATCTATAGCATTTGGCGAAAAATGCAGAAGAAGAACTTGGCATTCGATGAACTGTTCGACGTTCGAGCGGTGCGAATTATTGCCGATAAACTGCAAGACTGCTATGCCACACTAGGTATTGTTCATACCAAATATAAGCACTTACCAAGCGAATTTGATGATTACGTAGCCAACCCTAAACCTAATGGATATCAATCTATTCATACGGTAATTCTTGGGCCGGAAGGGAAGACTATCGAAATTCAAATTCGAACCAAGCAGATGCATGAAGATTCTGAACTTGGTGTTGCCGCGCACTGGAAGTACAAAGAAGGCGCTTCCTCCGGACGCAGTGGTTATGATGAGAAAATCACTTGGTTGCGTAAATTACTTGATTGGCAAGAAGAGATGTCTGACTCCGGCGAGATGTTGGATGAGTTAAGAAGTCAGGTGTTTGATGATCGTGTTTACGCATTTACGCCAAGAGGTGATGTGGTTGATCTACCTATGGGTGCCACACCACTGGACTTTGCCTACCATATTCACTCTGAAGTGGGTCACCGCTGTATTGGCACCAAAGTAGCAGGGCGTATTGTCCCTTTCACTCACCAGTTGGAGATGGGGGATCAAGTTGAAATCATTACACAGAAAGAACCAAACCCATCTCGTGATTGGTTGAACCCTAGCTTAGGGTTTGTACATTCTGGTCGAGCTAGAGCCAAGATTAATGCTTGGTTTAGAAAGCAGAGCCGAGAGAAAAATCTAGAAGCGGGTAAAGAGATCTTAGAAAACGAATTAACGAAAATTGGAGCTACGTTAAAAGACGCTAATGAATACGCGTTAAAACGTTTTAATGTGAATACGCCTGATGAACTTTATGCTGGCATTGGCAGTGGTGATTTGCGAATAAATCAAATTATCAATCATATCAATGCGTTGGTTAACAAGCCTACGGCTGAAGAAGAAGACCAGCAAGCGTTAGAAAAATTACAAGAGAGCAAAAGAACGACACACAATCGACCACATAAAGATGCGGTTGTGGTTGAAGGGGTGGATAACCTGATGACACACCTAGCTCGATGTTGTCAGCCTATACCGGGAGACACTATTGCCGGTTATATCACTCAAGGTCGAGGAATATCCGTTCATAGAGGCGATTGTGAACAGCTACTTGAACTACGTCTACATGCGCCTGAGCGGATCATTGATACCGTGTGGGGAAATGACTTCGTTGGTAGTTATATTTTGACTCTGCGGGTTGAAGCGATGGAGAGAAGTGGACTGTTAAAGGATATCACTACTCTGTTGGCGAATGAAAAACTGAAAGTCACCACAATGAAAAGCCGTAATGATTATAAGCGTCAGCTATCCATTATGGATTTTGATATAGAAGTGAAAAATATCGAATTGTTAAGCCGAATAATATCAAGGCTAGAGCAGATTAAAGACGTTGTTTCAGTAAAACGACTTAACTAAGCCCCAAAATTAAGGCCTGATCTTGTCAGGCCTTAATTGTATTATTCAGCTATCTCGTACCTGCTATACTCAAGTGACCTCAAGATGCAGGATTCAGAGCAACATCAACAAGTTCAGTTCAAGAAAGATAATTGAAGGAATGGCATTCCCTTTCAAGATTATCTGACG